>JAGZUF010000001.1 GCA_018380115.1 Oscillospiraceae bacterium
GGGCAGAAAGCGTCCCTCGGTATATTTCACGCCCGGAATGTCGCTGATGAGGCGCAGCGTGGCGCCGTTGCCCACGCTGCCCACCACGGCGTCAAGGCCAATGGTCTTGAACTCGTCCATAAAGGGCTCGGTGCCGATCCAGTGGTCGCCCAGGAACATCATGGCCTCTTTGCCAAGCTCGTGGGTGATGTCCACCATCTCTTTGGCCAGCTTTGCCACCTCGCGGCGCTGGAAGGCCATAAAGTCCTTGAATTCTTTTCCGGGCACGCGGTACTGGTTGTTGTAGTAGCCCTGGTCGATGATGAACTCCGGGCGGAAGCGGTAGCCCGCCTCGCGCTCGAACTGCTCGAGAATATACGGGCTCACCGATGCTGAATAGCCGTACCAGTCCACATATTTTTCGCGCTTCAGCTCGTCGAACACCAGTGTGAACTGGTGGAAGAACGTGGTGTAGCGGATAACGTTCACATACGGGTGCTCGGCAATGAATTTGCGCAGGCGCTGCATGGTGAACTTGTGCGTTTTGGGCTGGCGCACGTCGAAGGTGATTTGGTGCTCGAAGTTCGTCCAGCCGTTGGTCACCGCGTTGTACATATGCACGGGGTCCCAGATGAGGTAGGCAAGGAAGCTGACGGTGTAATCGTGGTATGCCTTTGCGCCGCGCACCACCACACAGCCGGCGGCCTCGTCATAGTCCCATTCGCCGGGGGCCAAAGGCTCGCCCGCGGTGCGGTCCATCACCTCCCACCAGCGCTTGATGTCGTCGCGGGTGTTTACCTGCATCAGCTCATCAGAAACGCCCTGCATCAGCGGGATAGAAAGCGTCTCGCCCACGGCGGTGTGAAAGCCCGTCATGATATAGCACTGCTGCACCTCGTCCGGGTTGGCCTTGGCCCAGGCGTTATCCTTGCGGGTGGTGTAATAGGTGGAATAAATTTTGGCTCCAGTGTCCTTCAGTGCTTCAGGGAATTCCGTGCCGTCGCAGTCGCGGATGGCATCCGCGCCCCAGTAATCCAGTATTTTCAGCGTTTCGGGCACTACGTCCATGTCGGTGGGGATGGTGACGCGGCCCCTGTTCGGTTCGGTCATAGAGGTGTTCTCCCTTTATTTGGATTTTTTCTTTGCGTCCGAAAACGGCTTGTTGTAAAGGTAGAGCGCCGCCAGAAGAAGCGCCAGGCCCGCCAGCATAAGGCCGAGGCCCGTCATGCTGCCGGTGATGCGCCAGCCGAGGATGACAAGCGCAAGCCCGGCTGCAAACAGCACGGCCATCAGCGCCGTGCGAAGCTGCATGTGTTCCTGCCAGAATTTCATACGTTTCACCTTACCCTTTCAGCCCGCCAAGCGTCATGCCCTGCGTGAGCTTTTTCTGCACGCAGATATACAAAATGAGCGTGGGCAGCATCACCAGCACAAGGCCCGCATACAGCCTGCCATACTGTGCGGCCGACTGCTGCGCCTGCGTGAGGTTCATCAGGCCCACAGGCAGCGTGCGCGTGCCGTTGGGGTCCGTCAGCAGCGTCATGGCGATGATATATTCGTTCCAGAACGAGAGGAAGTTGAACAGGATAATGGTAATGATGCTGGGCTTTGCCATGGGGAAAATAATTTTCACCATGGTGCGCCCGTAGCCCGCGCCGTCAATGTAGGCGGCCTCTTCATAATCGTGCGGCAGCGTGGCAAAATAGCCCGACAAAAGGTAAATGGTAAAGGGCAGCGCCGTGGCGGCGTACACAAGCGCCAGCACCACCAGATTGTTCAGCAGAAAGCCCGTACCGAATATGCTTTTCAAAAACTTGTCGCCGTCCACCAGCATAAGGAAGATGGGCACCACAATGTAGTTCACATTGATGAACAGCCCGCCCATAAAGCACACGTTGAGGAACCTGCGCCCCTTGAATTTGAAGCGGGACAGCACATAGGCTGCGGGCAGCGCCACCACCAGAAGGATGGCCAGCGCCAGCGCCGTGACCACAACGCTGCTGAGCATATAGTCGCCCATGCGCGCCTGCGTCCACGCCTCGGCAAAGTTCTGCCAGTGCAGCCCGGCAGGCAGCGACCAGGGGTTGCCGTAGAACTCGCTGTTCTCTTTTATTGAAGCCATGAACACCCATGCCACCGGCACGATGATGAGAATGGCGAGCGTAGCGAGCACCACATAGATAAACGCTTTGTAAAGCTTGTCCTGTGCGGACGTCTTTTCTTTCATGTTTCCCCGCCTCCCCGTCAGAATTCAAGCGGCTCGCGCTCTGTCACCTTGTTCACCACTGCGGAAAGCGCGAAGGAGAACAGGAAAATAAGCGCGCCGATAGCCATACCGTAGCCGTAGGACGAGTTGGTATACGCCTGCTTGTACATATAAGAAAGCGCTACCTCGGAAGCACCGTTGGGGCCGCCGCTGGTCATGGCCTTCACGAACAGGAACGCCATGTTGATGGTGGAAATGATGAAGAACGTCAGCGTGGTGCGGATGTTCGTCCAGATAAGGGGAATGGTAATCTTGAAAAATTGCGTGATGCGGCCCGCGCCGTCCAGGCTGGCGCTTTCGTACAGGCTTTCGGGCACGCTGGCCATGGATGCCATGTACATCACCATGTAATAGCCGATGGCCTGCCACACCATGGCAATGATAAGGCTTGTCATCACAAGATTTTCGCCCTTCCACATCACAGCCACCTTATCCGGCGAGAACAGGGAAAGAAAGCTGTTGAGCATGCCATTGTTGGTGTCGTAGATAGCCGAGAAAATGGCCGCAATCACCACCACGGAAAGAATGTTCGGAATATAGAAGATCACGCGGAAGAAATTCTGGCCGCGTATCTTTTCACGGCTGAGGATGCCCGCGAACACCAGCGCAAAGGCGAACGTCACAATGGTGACAGCTACAATCAGCAGAATGGTGTTCTGCATAGAGCGTATAAAGTTTGCGTCCGAAAACAGCTTTGTAAAATTTTCAAGGCCCACAAATTCCTCGTTCGGGGAATAGGCGCTGCGGCGGAACAGAGACATGCGGAACACGTTCAGCGTGGGAAGCACCATAAAAATGGTGAACAGGATAACTGCCGGGGCAGCGCAGAAAAATATGAACCACTTGCGGCCCTTGCCTTTTTCCACGTGCTCATCTCCTTTCAATCATTTGCGCACGGGCGCGGCATGCACACGGCACGCCAGCGCCTTTACGGGAAAATGCGGCGGTGAGCCGGGCCCGCCGCCGCATTTTTGTTGCATTTCAAACTTTGCCTGCGCTTTGCGCAGCCCTCTGCTTACTTCAGCTCGGCGCGCATTTGGTCGCTGGCGGAAATGATGCCGTCAATCCACTGCTGTTCGGTCATCGTGCCGGACACCAGAGAGTTCACGGGGTCAAACCAAACCTCACGGGTTCCGAGGCCCTCGATGGGGTTGGTGGCGGCAAAGGCGCCCATGGCTGCCTTCGCGCCGTTCTCGTAGATGGAGTAGATAACCTTGTTGTCGCCCTCCAGCTTATCTACGATGCCTTTCACCGGCTGGATAGCGCCCGCAGCCGCAAAGATGTCGCAGGCCACGTCGCTGTACAGGAAGGCCAGGAACTGCTTGGCCGCGTCCTGGTTGGCCGCACCGGCCGGCACCCAGGCCTGCTCAAAGAAGGTGTAGCTGTAACGGTCGCCGCCATCCTCTACTGCGGGCAGGGCCATCATGCCCCACTCGAAGCCGTCAGCGCGGGGCGCCTCGGCCATCTCACCGATGATCCAGTTGCCGTTGGGCATGAACAGGGCCTTGTTGTCCAGCACAAGCTGCTGGTTCTTGGTAAAGTCCTGGTCATTGGCCTGGGCCGGGGTGGTGGGCTCGGTGTAGGTGGCAAGCTTCGCCACGATATCAAAGCACTGCTGGGCCTCTTCCGTCTCCCAGATGCCCTCTTCATAGTGCGTGGCCTTCTCGAAGAATTCGGGGCCGCCCACTGTGTACATCAGGGCATAGAAGAACGCGTCGAAATAGCCGGTGGTGGGATAGGTGAACAGGCTGATGCCCTCGGCCTTGGCCTTGTCGCCCAGCTCCCACATCTCGTCCCATGTGGTGGGCAGCTCCCAGCCCTTTTCTTTAAACAGGCCGGCGTTGTAGAACAGGCCGCACGGCGTGTAGAACATGGGGGCAAGGTACGTTTTGCCATCGTTGTACGGGTTGGTCTGAGAGGTCTCGGTGAAGCCGCCCGCCAGCTTGTCGGCCACGGTAACTTCCTCGCCGGGCACCGTCATGCTCAGCACGTCGGTGATGTCCGCCAGGGCGTTGTCCTTAATGAACGTCTCGGTCAGGGCGTCCTCACGGCCGGTGGCCAGGTGAATGACGTCGGGGTAATCGCCGGCCTTCATGCCGGGGCCGATGACATCCTCCAGGTTCTTGTCGGTGGTGAGCTCCACCTTGATGCCCGTCTCCTCTTCGAAGGCGGCGGCAACCTGCTGCCACATTTCAGAGCCGTAGGCCGTCTCGATGGCGGCCACCTTAATGGTGGTGCCGGCAGCGTCGCCGGCAGAGCCGGAAGCCGCCGTGCTGCCAGAGGAAGCAGGCGCGCCGCCGCAGCCGGCGAGCAGCGTCAGCGCCATGGCGAGCGCCAGCACAGTGCACAATACTTTTTTCATCTTGTTACCTCCTAAAAGAATTCCACGCCCCGGCCCCTGGCGGCACGGCGGCCGTGCAGGGCACGCGCCGGGTGTGTTCCTGTATGTCCAGCATAGCCTTCCCGAAATTTTCTTTCAATCAACTTCTTGCGTTCAATTTTATATTTCTTGCTATTTTGTGCACAGCGAACATTCGGTTTGCACCAGGCGGGTGTTTTTTATGAATATTATCAACAAAACTATAAAATAAATTCTGACAAATTGCTGTTTTGGGAAAATCAGGATAATACGGCCTGAATACTGCCCGCTTGTATCCTTTACAAAAGGCGTTTATAATAGAAAAAAGGCGGATGGGAAATTTCTCCCATCTAAAATGCACGCAAGATTTCTAAATTGTGAGGTGCCCGCCATGAGCAATATCCGCTACGAGCTGCTGGACACCGGGCCGGCAGCGCACGGCAGCCCGCAGCTTTTATACGTCACCTCTGCACAGTATGGGCCGGACTGGCAGGGCTCTATGCACGCGCACACCTGCACCGAGCTGTTTTACTGCGTGCGCGGCATTGGCGAGTTCCGCCTGACAGACCGCGCCCAGCCCGTGGGCAGCGACGACCTTATCATTGTGAACCCGCATGTGGAGCACACCGAGACCAGCTTTTCCTCAAACCCGCTGGAGTATATCGTGCTGGGCGTAAACGGGCTGGACCTGCAGCTTGCCGGCGAGCCCTCGCCCTTTACAGTGCTGAATTGCCGCCAGCAGCGCAGCGAGATGCTGTTTTACCTGCGCGAGTTCGTGCGCGAAGCGGAAAACACGCCGCGGGGCTGGCAGGCGGTGTGCCAGCACCTGCTGGATGTCTTTCTCATCAAGCTGTCCCGCCAGGCGGCGCTGCGCCTGGCGCCGGCCGGTACGTACCGGGCCAATTCAGAATGCGCAGCAGCGCGCCGGTATATTGACGAGCATTTTACCGAGCCCCTTTCACTGGACATGCTGGCTGAGGTGGCGCATGTGAACAAATACCATCTTTCCCACACCTTTCAGCGGGAATACGGCATCTCACCCATCAGCTATCTCATCACGCGCCGCATCCGCGAGGGGCGGCACATGCTGGAAAACACCAGCTATTCCCTTTCTCAGATAGCCCATTCCATCGGCTTTTCTTCGCCCAGCTATTTTTCGCAGAGCTTCCGTAAGGCCGAGGGTATGAGCCCCGCAGAATACCGCAAGCGCGCCCGCGCCTCGCAGGCGGCCGCGCCGGTGCAGCTATAAGGAGGAACATGCTATGGATTACAAAGCCCTTCGGCTGAAGCGTCCGTTTGAGGTGGACGAGGTGGTTTCTGTGCATTACTTCGAATATGCCAGCAATTACTGTTACGAAGGCGAACAGCACGATTTCTGGGAATTTTTATATGTAGACAAGGGCGAGTTGCACGTGCGCGCGGGCAGCCGCGAGCTTACCATGAAGCGCGGGCAGATGATATTCCACGAGCCGGGCGAATTTCACAGCCTGCGCGCAAACGGCGTGGTGGCGCCGAACCTTGTGGTAATAAGCTTTGTATGCCACAGCCGGGCCATGGCCTGCTTTGCCGGGCGTGTGCTTTCCATAGGTGATGCCGAGCGGGAATATCTGGCGCGCATCATCAAAGAGGCAGATGCAGCCTTTTCCACCCCGCTGAACGACCCCTACACAAAGCAGCTTCTGCGCGCGCCGCACGCGCCGCTGGGGGCGGAGCAGCTTATTGGCGCAAGCCTGGAAAGCCTGCTGGTGTGCCTTGCACGCCGCAGCACCGGCGAGGCCCCGGCGCACAGCGCGGCAAAGCCCACCAGCCTGATACGCGCGCACAGCCAGCAGGAATTTGTGGACAGGGTGCGCGCTTACCTGGAAAAGAACATTTCGCGCAAGCTGACGCTGGCCGACATCTGCCGCGACAACCTGGTGGGCCGCAGCTATCTTCAGAAGGTGTTCCGCGAAAAGACGGGCGGCGGCGCCATGGAGTATTTCGGCGGCATGAAAATAGAAAAGGCGCAGGAGCTCATCCGCGAGGGGCGGCACAATTTCACCGAAATATCGGCGCTTTTGGGCTACACCTCCATCCACTATTTTTCGCGCCACTTCAAAAAGGTGACGGGCATGACGCCGTCGGAATACGCCTCCAGCGTGAAGGTGCTGGCCGGGCACCGCAGCGGCCGTTGAGTGGGGGCCAGAGCAGCGTGTTGCACAAAAGAACCTCACTTCGCGAACAATAATCCAAATATTGTGTGAAAAAATCTATTTATGAAAACGCGCGGTGCCCGTACAATGGTAGTATTAGGGCCGCGGGCCCAAGGCGCCCCTGCACGCAGGCCCCGCCGCAGGGCGCCCCGCTGCCCCCCACGCCGCACGGCGGCGCGTTTTGTTTGGCAAAGCATCCATTCCGAAACACCCATTTTATCAAAAGGAGCTGTTGGAGCATGTCTATTCTGGTAAGCGGCGGCGCCGGTTATATCGGCAGCCACACCTGCATCGAGCTGATGAAAGCCGGCTATGAGATACTGGTGGCAGACAACCTGTACAATTCCTGCGAGGAGGCCCTGCGCCGTGTGGAGCGCATCGCCGGGCAGAGCGTGCCCTTCGTGAACATCGACCTGTGCGATGCTGCGGCGGTGGATGAGCTGTTCCGTGCGCACCCCGGCATCGAGGCCGTCATTCACTTCGCCGCATACAAGGCCGTGGGCGAAAGCGTGGCAAAGCCGCTGGAGTATTATTCGAACAACCTCATCAGCGCCCTGAACGTGCTGAATGCCATGAAAAAATATGGTGTGAAGAATTTTGTGTTCTCCTCCTCCGCCACCGTATACGGCGACCCGGCCAGCGTGCCCATCCGCGAAGATTTCCCCGTGGGCGCCACCACCAACCCCTACGGCGCCACCAAGGTAATGAACGAGAATATCCTCACCGATATCTGCAAGGCAGACCCCTCGATGAACGTGGCCCTGCTGCGCTATTTCAACCCCATCGGCGCGCATGAAAGCGGCCTGATTGGCGAGGACCCGAACGGCATCCCCAACAACCTTGTGCCTTATATTGCCAAGGTGGCCGTGGGCAAGCTGGAAAAGGTGCATGTGTTCGGCAGCGATTACCCCACCCCGGACGGCACCGGCGTGCGCGACTATATCCATGTGGTAGATTTGGCGCGCGGCCATGTGGCGGCGCTGAAAAAGCTTGCAACGAACTGCGGGTTGTTCATCTGCAATCTGGGCACGGGCCGCGGCTACAGCGTGCTGGATGTGATACGCGCGTATTCCAAGGCGTGCGGCAAAGAGATACCTTATGTGATAGACCCGCGCCGCCCCGGCGACATTGCCGAGTGCTATGCAGACCCCACCCGTGCCCGCGAGGAGTTGGGCTGGCAGGCAGAATACGGCATTGACGAGATGTGCGCCTCCAGCTGGAAATGGCAGAGCATGAACCCAAACGGCTATAAGGGTTGAGCCCGTTTTGCAGAGTGAAAATTTGAGAAGGAGCCAGATGACAATATGAAAAAACCTGTTCTTGCAGTAATGGCTGCCGGCATGGGCAGCCGGTACGGCGGCCTGAAGCAGATAGACCCCGTGGGCGGCCACGGCCAGCTTATCATTGATTATTCCATCTTCGACGCGCGGCGCGCAGGCTTTGAGACTGTGGTGTTCATCATCAAGCACGAAATTGAAGCCCCGTTCAAGCAGGCTATTGGAGACCGGCTTTCAAAGGTGATGGACGTGCGCTATGCCTACCAGCAGCTGGACGACCTGCCCGAAGGCTACACCGTGCCCGCCGGGCGCGAAAAGCCGTGGGGCACCAGCCACGCCATTCTGGCGGCGCGCAGCGTGATAGACGGGCCGTTCGCCGTCATCAATGCGGACGACTACTACGGCCCGGAGGCCTTCCGCGTGATATACGACTACCTCACGGCCCACCCGGACAAGGACGGCGTGTATGAATATGCCATGGTGGGCTATAAGCTGGAGAACACCGTGACGGAAAACGGCCATGTGGCGCGCGGCGTATGCGAAACGGATGCGGACGGCTACCTTGCCAGCGTCACCGAGCGCACTCACATTGAAAAGACGGCCGCGGGCGCGCGTTACACCGAGGACGGCGGCGCCACCTGGCACGAGCTGCCGGGCAGCACCATCGTCTCGATGAACATGTGGGGCTTCACGCACAGCTTTTTGCCTGAGGCAGAGGCGCGCTTTGCCGCCTTTCTGGACGATGCGCTGAAGACGAACCCGCTGAAGGGCGAATACTTCCTGCCCAGCGTGGTGAGCCAGCTTGTAGGCGAGGGCAAGGCCCGCGTGAAGGTGCTGCACAGCGCCGACAAGTGGTACGGCGTGACGTATAAGGATGACAAGCCCGTGGTGGTGGCCGCCATTGCCGAAAAGACGGCGGCCGGCCTGTACCCGGAAAACCTGTGGGAGGTGTGAGCATGCGCCAGCCTGCGGAACATACCCTGCCCGAGGCGCTGGCCGCCTTTGATTTCGGCGGCCAGACGGCGGGCGCCCTGCGCTACGGCCAGGGGCATATCAACGACACCTTCTGCGCGTACGTGCAGACGCCGCAGGGCGATGCGCGGCGCTTCATTTTGCAGCGCATCAACACCGACACCTTCACAGACCCGAAGGGCCTGATGGAGAATATTGTGGGCGTGACGGACCACCTGCGTGCCGCCGTTGAAAAAAGCGGCGGCGACCCCGCGCGCGAGGCCATGACGGTGCTTCGCACCCGCGCAGGCGGCACATATTTCACCGACAGCGAGGGCGGCGCATGGCGCGCCTACCCTTTCATCGAGGGCACCGTGTGCCTGCAAAGCGTGCAGCAGCCTGCCCAGTTTTACGAAAGCGCACGCGCCTTCGGCCGCTTCCAGCAGCTTCTGGCGGGCTACCCTGCCGCCACGCTGCACGAGACCATCGCCAAATTCCATGACACACGCCAGCGCCTTGCCAACTTTGAAAAGGCACTGGCCGCTGATGTGTGCGGCCGCGCCAAAGACGTGCGGCCGGAGGCGGAATTCGTGATGGCCCGCAAAGCAGACTGCGCACACCTGATGGATTTGCTGGAAAAGGGCGAACTGCCGCTGCGCGTGACGCACAACGACACCAAGCTGAACAACGTTCTGCTGGACAAGGCCACCGGAAAGGGCGTGTGCATCATTGACCTGGACACCGTGATGCCCGGCCTCTCGCTGAACGATTTCGGCGATTCCATCCGCTTCGGCGCCAACCACAGCGCCGAGGACGAGCCGGACCTTTCGAAGGTGAACTTTGATATCTCGCTGTACGAAATTTACGCCAAGGGCTTTCTGGAGACGGCGGGCGGCGCGCTGACACCCATGGAAAAGCAGTGCCTGCCCTGGGGCGCCAAGCTGATGACGCTGGAGTGCGGCATGCGCTTCCTCACCGATTATCTGGAGGGCGACCACTACTTCAAAACGCACCGCGAGGGCCAGAACCTGGACCGCTGCCGCACCCAGTTCAAGCTGGTGGCGGACATGGAGGCCCAGTGGGCTGCCATGCAGGCCGCGGCGGAAAAATATTTCTGAAAGCCCATTGCAAAAGCGGCCCCGTGTTCCACTGGAACACGGGGCCGCTTTGTACAGGCATGCTGAACGGCGGCGGGCGCATGCTGCCATAAGGGGAAAGGGTGCCCCTCCCCTGCCGGGGCTGCGGGCGGCCGCCCACGGCAAAAAGCCGGCCCCGCCGGAGGTATCTCCCGCGCCGGGCGGCGCTTTGCGGCATATGTAGCGTTCAAGGGGGACATAACGCCCCGCCCCCGCAGGCGCGCCGGGTGCAGGCAGGTTTATTCGTCCGGGCCATACCGGTATTTCCGCCGTCATTCCGGCGGCCCTGTCTGCAAAGGGCTCCCTCTTGCGGCCCCGCCCGCCTGCCCCATGGAAAGAGAATGGCCAAGCTGCCGGTTGTCCGGCCGTCCTTTGGCGTGAACAGCCCGTTTCACTCCGTCATTTTTATGTAAATGAAATAGCTTGCGGTTCCGCCGTAGCCGTTTTCCGCATTCCAGCCTGCTGTTATTTCATAGATATATCCGCCCGCCTTGAGGGTGAGAACATCTCCATTGACGGCCGCCCTTTCGCTGTCTGCGGCAGGCTCTCCCCAATATTCATCGCTCCAGCATTTCACGCTTACAACAGCATCGGGTTCCTCTGCAAATCTCAGTGCAGCCGTTGCTTCCGGCGTTTCATGCGGCGGGGACAAGAGTTCCTCACAATCCAAAGGGTGTGCGCTGCCGGCATTTATACTCACAGAATTTCCATCAGCATCTTTTTTCTGCCACGAATAACTGCCCAAGAATGCATTGACGGAAACGCCGCCGCTTATCACGCTTAAAGCAGGCGGCTCTTCCAAAATGATACCGGCGGTTCCGGAGCTCAGCAGCTCATTGGCATAGCGGCTGAGTGCTTCGCACGGCTCATGCTTTGTTTTATAGCCCACCCCATCAATTACAAGAAACGGGCTATATGCCGTAATTTCTGTCTGCGTGCCGTCCGTCATAGTCAGGGTAAAAGCAGCAGCCTGCCCGGCATATTCTGTGTAAGAATTATCCTGATGATAGATAACCACATCGTTCAAACGGCACGCCAGCTCTGAAACATCCTCAATTTCAACCGTTTTGTCCGGCGGCGACAATCGTACTTTGGCTGACGCTATCTGTGCCGCGTCCAGATTTTTATATGGCCTTTTCCCCATTGCAAGCAGAAGGGCCGCCGCAGTGAATAACAGGAGAATACACACGGGCGCCATAAGCAGCCATCTCTTTTTCATAACAGAAGCCTCCTCTGCCTTTTGTTTTTATGCCGCTACTTATATAGACGAAAAATTGGGGAAAAGGTTTCACGGCCCGCAAGGCCCGCGGTGCAGGCTTATAAACAAATCCGCCGCATTTCTGCCCGCCATGGGCGGTATTGCGTCTTTGCCGCCCCGGCCGGGCTGCGCGGGGCGTCTCTTCGTGCCCAGGCCCCCGCAGCCGCCAAGCTGAGCCTCTGTTTTTTCGGAAAGGTTTTTGCGCAAAAAGCCTCCCGGCGCAGGCAGGGCGTCCGCCTGCAGGCACAGGCGCATACAAAAAAGGCATGGAAAAATTCCATGCCTTTTTCTTTTTGAGTAGGGAAACCACCGGTTCTGCCGGTAGAGGTGCCCCGCAAAAAAGCTTTCGCTTCAAGCATCGAGCGGAGCGAACTGCTAACAGCAAGTTAGCAGGGATAAAAGGCCACCGTTAGGACAGCGGTTGCCCGTTTACGGGCTGTGGGGCAAGGGATGCGAGCGGAATAAAATTCAGCGCGTCTTGAGGCGCTTGCCGGTAATAGGCCCTTATAGGGCCAGCTCAAGCCACCGGCTTAGCCGGTGGTTATGACTGTCAGCCCTATCGGAAAAGAGACCCCCGGCTCTGCCGGGGCGCGCAAAAAGCTTTTGCTTCAAGCTTTGAGCGAAGCGGGAAGTGAAAAACAGCCTTGCACTTTGCAAAAGGGTTCTCCTGAAAAGCAATCTCTGTCTACGGGCTGCCGCGTGGGCAATGCGGGAGGCGGCTTCTATTCAGCGCCTCCTGAGAGGGCTTGCCGGCAGGAGGCACCCCCAGAGTTTACACAGGCCCCCGGCAAAGCCGGGAGGCTGACTTTTGCCCTTATAAAAGGGGCACGCCTTCACGCCATGGTATACACTGCAATGCCCACAAAGCACAGCATGGTGGCCAGCGTCTGCGCAGAATAGCTGGTGGAGACGTACTCGGCGTCGTCCCCCACGTCTGCAAACAGCGGGATGATAAACGGCGCGGGCAGGCTGAACAGCACCAGCAGGGCCGCCATGGTGAGCTTGTCGAACGGCAGAAAGCGGAACACCACCAGCGCCGCCGCCGCACACAGCGCAGCCATCACCGCAAGGCGCAGCGCCACCGTAATAAGCACCGGGCGCAGCAGGCTCACCTTCAGCGACAGCTCGTACCCCACCACGATCAGGATAAGGCATGCCGTGGGCGCCGAAAGGAAGCTGATGAGCTCGGTGACAATGCCGGAAACGGGCGAGGCCAACACCCATTTGCCCACGCCCAGCGCGCCCAGCACGATGCCCAGCGCCATGCCGCAGAACGCGGGGTTTGTAAACATGTTTTTCAAAAGGCCCTTTGCGTCTGCCCTCTCGCCGCCCGCCACCTTCAGCAGGGCCAGCCACACGGTGTAGGCAAACAGCGTCTGGCCGATGTCGAACATGGCCAGAGTGGAAAGGCTGCCGTTCTCACCCGCCAGCAGGCCGTACAGCGCATAGCCCAGCATACCCACCTCGAAGCTGGACATCAGAAACGGCAGAAAGCGCCCGTGCGGGGCCACCAGCGGGCGCAGCGCATAGCCTGCCGCACAGGCAATGCCGCAGGCGGTGAACACCACCGCAAAGCCCAGCAGAAGGCCGGCGTTATATTCCGCCGTAAGGAAGGCGTTAAACAGCACCACCGGCAGCGTAATATTGCCGATGACGGTTTTCAGGGCCGCATGCCCCTGTGCGTTCAAAAGGCCGCTGCGCCGGCAGAAAAATCCGATGGCCATGGCCGCCAGCACAGGCAGCACCATCTGTGTGATTTGTAAAAACAACATGGTATCCCTCCCCGCCGGGGCTCAAACCTGCCCGGCATCTATAAAGCCGCATGGCAGGGGGCCGCCCGCCCCCCGCGTACCCTGGCATGAAAAAACAAGCCGCCGCGGCGCCGCAGCCCGGAGAGGAAAGGAAAGGGAATCTCCGGGCAGGGCGCCGCCTGCGGCCTGCCTTTTATACTGAGAACCGCTTATTTGTGGATCTCATTCTGATAGAACTCGTACGCTTCCTTGTCGGTAAAGCCTTCGTGTACGATTTTGGCAATGGCTGCGCTCATCTCCACAGGGTGATTGCTCTGGAAGATGTTGCGGCCCATATCCAGGCCGCGGGCACCGCCCTGAATAGAGCGGTAGGCCAGCGTAAGGGCCTCGTCCTCAGGCAGCTTCTTGCCGCCGGCCACCACGATGGGCACCGGGCAGGCAGCCACAATCTCTTCAAAGTTCTCGCAGTAATAGGTCTTGATGATATTGGCGCCCATCTCGGCCACAATGCGCGTGGCGAGCTTGAAGAAGCGGTCCGTGCGCTCCATATCCTTGCCCACGGCCACAACGCCCATCACAGGCACGCTGTAACGCATGCCGGCATTGATGCAGCGGGACAGGTTGTCGATGCTGGAAAGCTGGCCGTCCGCGCCGATAAACGTCTGCACGGCCATGCAGTCTGCATTCATGCGGATGGAGTCTTCAATGTCCACGGCCACCACCTCGTGCGAGAGGTCGTCGTTTATCATCGAAGAGCCGGAGCTCACGCGCAGCGCGATGCCCTTCTTGCACTCGGGCGGCACGCAGGTACGCAGCGCGCCGCGGGTGCCCATCAGCACATCCACATTGGGCAGCAGCTTCGGAATGGTGATGTCCAGGCGCTCCAGCCCGGCGGTAGAGCCCATGAAGTAGCCGTGGTCAAACGCAAACATCACAGTGTTGCCGCTTTTGGGGTTAAAAATGTTGGACAGGTGCTTTTTCATGCCCCAGTCCAGATTATTGGCGCCCTTTACATAAAAACTTCCCTGATTTGCGAACGGAACATCGGTGTGGTAATCCTTCGCAACTTTCAAGCCTTCTTTATCAGCCATTGGTCAAAAATCCTCCTTATATGATACTTCATGCTGGCAGGCTGCCAGAAAACGGATACACGCAAAGCACTTTCCCATACCTTGCGCCTAAACGGACGGCGGCGCGCCGTCATCCGCTTAGGCGCAAAGTATGGCCGGGAGGGCCCAGCCATACTCTGCGCCGCCCGCCGCGCGGCGGGCAGAAAAAAGGAGTGTTAGAAATCGTACTGGTCCATGTTCTCTGCGGTAAACACAGCGCGCTCGGGCAGCAGCACAACGCCGCTGTTCACGTCGCCGGTCTCTGCGCCTTCCGCGATGCTGTCGTTGGCAACCACTTCCACATCACCGATGCCGGGGATGGAGATAGTGTCGCCCACCGTCACTTCGTTGCCGGCAGCCAGGTAAGCGGCCAGGTAGCAGCCCATAGCGCCCTGCACAGAAGCATCCCACAGGCCCCAGTTGTAGATAGTGCCGTTGGAGCAATACTCTTTGATGGCGTTCGGGGTGGCAAAGCCGGTGATGGTGATGTCGTCCTGGGTGTAGCCCTTGTTCTCGGCAGCCTGCAGCTGGCCGGGCAGCGCGGTGGAGTCGTTGCAGATAATCAGGTCGATGTCGGGGTGCGCGCTCAGCACAGCATCGCCAACGGTGATGGCCTGCTCGGCATCCTGGTTGGAGTAGTAGTTGTCAGGGGCAACGTTCGTCCAGTTGGGATATTTCTCAGCGATGATGGCCTCGCCGGCAACCTGCCAGGAGTTCTGGTCCGTCACAGTGGCCTGAGAATAGTGCCAGCAGTAGGTAACCTCATCGTTCTCGGGGTCGATGCCGCGGGCTTCCAGGCCGGCAACGGCAAGGTCCACCAGCATCTGGCCCAGCACGTCGGGCGTGCCCTGAGAAACCATCAAATCACGGTCTTCGGGCAGAGCGTCAGAGTCCCATGTGGTGACGATGACGCCGGCCTCGGCGGCAGCCTTCAGCGCGTCGGAAACACCGGCGGCGTCAACGGTGGAGATGCAGATGGCGTCCGTGCCGGAGGCAACGGCCGTGTTGATAACCTGCACCTGGTCGGCCACGGCAGCAGTGGCGCTGCCCTGGTAGTCCACAGTGATGCCCCAGTCCTCAGCATACTTCTGGGCGCCGTCATTGGCAACCTCAAAGAACGCGTTGCCCGTCACCTTCGGGATGAACGTAACCGTCATGCCCTCAACGGACTTCACGTCGGAGCCGGCTGCAGAAGCAGAGCCGGAAGCGGGCGTGCTCGCACTGGCGGGCGCAGAGGAAGAAGTGGGTGTGCCGCCGCAGGCTACCAGCGTAAGAGCCATGGCCAGGGCCAGCACGATTGCAAGTGCTTTTTTCATGATATGACCTCCTGTTTTATATCTTTTGAGGGGGCGTCCCCCCTCTGGGGAACTTTATTTTGCGGTTTTCACCGCGGGCCGTTCTTTTTTTCTTTTCAGTTTTGCGAACAAAGCGGCCGTTTTCGGGTGGTTCGCCGCGGCGCGGCCCACCACTACCACGATAAGCAGAATGCCGATGGGAATGTCGAGGTACTGCGTGTTCACCTTAAAGCACAGCGGCATGCCGAAGCGCATCAGGCCGATGATGAGCGAGGCCAGGGCCGTGCCGATGGCGCTGCCCTTGCCGCCCGTGGAAAGCGTGCCGCCCAGCACGCACGCGGTGATGATATTCATGGTAAGCGTGCTGCCAAGGTCGCTTTTCGCGGTGCCCAGATATGAAGTGAGCACGATACCCGCCACCGCCGCGCTGACGGCGCTGAGCACATAGGTGGAAAGGATGACGCGGCGCGTGTTGATGCCGGAATATTCAGCCGCCTGCGGGTTCACACCCACAAGGAACACCTTGCGCCCGTATTTCGATTTGTGCAGAAGCAGCCATGCAATTACCGTCATGCCCAGGAAAATGAGCACCTGAGACGGAATGACGCCGAACAGCTTGAAGCCGGTGAGGGCCTTGAAGCTTTCGGGGAAGCCGCTGATGCCCTGATAGCTCTCGGTAGAGCTGAGGGTGGAAACCAGCAGTGCAAGGCCCGCGTACAGGAACTGGCCGCCCAGCGTCACCACCATGGCCTGCACGCCGCAGTAGGCCACAAAGAACCCGCTGAGCGCGCCGCACACGGCGGCGATAGCCACAGCCAGCAGCACGGCGCCCCAGATATTGAGGCCGAAGTCCTGCCAGAATACGCCGATGACAATGGAGGTGAGGCCCACAATAGAGCCCGCCTGAATGTCGATGCCGCCGGTAATCATCACGAAGGTGACAAACAGGCTGATAAGGCAGATGGCGATAAAGTCGTTGATGCTGTTCAAAAGCAGCGGAATACGCAGGAATTTCTCGTTCGCAAGGCCGAACACCACAAACTCCAGCACCAGCAGCACCACAAGGAACGTGTTCCAGTTCTTAAAGGCACCGCCTATTTTAGAGGAAAGCGGCTTTTTCATTTGGCCTCGCCCCCTTCCGCTGTGCCCGCCGTCCTGGCGGCCAGGCGTTCATGGCGGTTGCGCACCGCCGCACGGCGCTGCATCAGCGCGTCTGCCACCACGATGGTGATAAGGATGATGCCCGTGATGGTGTTGTCGTAATTGGAAGAAAAGCCCATAAACACCAGCAGGTAGCTGATAGAGCTCATGATAACGGCGCCGATGGCGGCGCCCACCACGCTGCCCACACCGCCGGACAGGCTGATGCCGCCCAGCACGCAGGCCGCCACGGCCTTCATTTCATAGCCGTTGCCGCTCAGCGAGGTGACAAAGCCGATGCGGCTGCAGAACAAAATGCCCGCCAGCGCGGCCATGACGCCGCATATGACATAGGCCAGCACCTTTGTGCGCACGGCCGAGATGCCCACCAGCGTGGCGCCGCCCGCATTGTCGCCCACCGCCGTGAAATAGCGGCCGCGACGCGTGCGGGACAAAAGCAGATGCACCACTACCACCAGCACAAGGCAGGCGCAGAAATACACGGTGAGGTCGCCCAGAAGGGTGACGGAAGAAAAATCCTTAAATTCCTTGGGCAGGTTTTCCACCCAGGCGCCGTCTGCGTACACATACATGGCGCCGCGCAGCACGCCGTTCACGCCCAGCGTGAAGATAAGCGAGGGCACGCCCATCACGGCCACGCCCCAGCCGTTGATAAGGCCAACCAAAGCGCCGATGAGAATGCCTACGGCAAAGGCCACCAGCCAGTTGCAGCCGTCGCGCAGAAGGCTGCCCACCACTGTGGCCACAAAGCCCAGGGTTGAGCCCACAGAGACGTCTATTTCGCCCACGATGATGGCGAAGGCCATGCCCACGGCAATGAGGATATACACCACAGCGGAATTGAAGCACGCCGAAATGTTGGCAGAGCTTGCAAAGCTGGGGTTGATGAGGCTTACAATGATGAACAGCGCCACAAGAAACAGAAAGCTGCTGAGCTCGCGCGCCTTCAACACCTTTTTCACTGTGCTCATGCCTCCACCTTCTTTCCATCCGTCACGCCAAAGGCGGCGGCCATCAGGTTATCCTGGTTGATGTCGCATTTCTGGAACTCTGCATTGATGCGGCCCTGATATACGGTCACTGCGCGGTCGGAAAGCTCCACAATTTCCTCCATATCGGACGAAATCAGCAGCACGGCCACGCCCTCGTCGCGCAGATGCGCGATAATGCTGTACACATCGCCGCGGGCCGCGGCGTCAATGCCGCGCGTCGGCTCGTCCAGAATGACAAGCTTCGGCTTTGTGGAAAGCGCGCGGCCGATGACAACCTTCTGCTGGTTGCCGCCCGAAAGGCTGCCTACCAGCTGGTCCTGCCCGGTGACCTTCGTGCGGAAATCGTCCACATACTTCTGCGTCACTTCGCGCTCGCGCTTTCCGTTCAGGAAGAAGCGGCCCATCTCTCTGCGGCCCAGAATGGCCGAGGTGGTGTTCGCCGCCACGTCGCTTATTTTGAACAGGCCGTGCAGGTGGCGGTCCTCCGGCACATAGTTCACGCCGGCGGCCAGCACCTTTTCCGTGGAAAGGCCGGTGATGTCTTTCCCGTCCAGAATGGCCTTGCCACCCAGCGCCTTATCGCGCCCGAAAATAGTGGTGGCAAGCTCGGTGCGGCCTGCGCCCACCACGCCGGCGACGCCCAGTATCTCGCCGGGGTACACCTTCAAATCAATGTTCGAAAAGCCGTAGCCGGAAAACTTCTGCAGCTCAAACACCGGCTTGAGGTTTTTGTAATCAATGGTGACGGTGCAGCCCTCTTTCTGCTCCACCTCATCCATGTTCGGGGGCAGAAGGCCCTTCACCAGCATCTCGCGGGTGAAGTCCGCCACGGGGCCCTGCAGCGTCACAACGCCGTCGCGCAGGATGGCAACGTGTGTGGCCAGTTCGAACACCTCGGCCAGACGGTGCGTGATGTAAATAATGCCGATGCCCTTTTCGCGCAGATCGTTCACGCATTTGAACAGGCTTTCCACTTCCTTAAAGGTAAGGGCGCTGGTGGGCTCGTCCAGAATGAGCACCTGCGCATTGCGCAGAAGCCCGCGCAGTATCTCCACAAGCTGCTGCTCGGCAATGGAAAGGCTGGAGGCCTTGCGGTGCAAATCCAGATGCCAGCCAATCTCATCCATCTGCTGCACAAGGCGCCGGCGAAGCTCTGCCGGTTTTTCCGAAAAACCGATGAGGATATTTTCCTCCACGGACATGTTCGGGAACAGCATGGGCTCCTGCGGCACCATATAGATGCCTGCCGCCAAAGCCACCGAGGGACGCGAGAGGTTCAGCTTTTCCCCCTTGATATAAATGTCGCCTTCATCCTGCTGATAGATGCCCATGATAATCTTCATCAGCGTGCTTTTGCCCGCGCCGTTGCCGCCGATGAGGGCCAGCACCTCGCCCGCGCCCACTGAAAGGTCGATGCCCTTCAAAACGGCGTTCAGGCTGAACGATTTGCGGATGCCCTTTACCGAGAGCAGCGGCGCGCCGCCGGGCTGTGCACCTTGTTGCGCCATCTTTCGTTCTCCCTTCCACAGAAAGTTTACAAAAGTTTGTTATTTAATTTTTTGTTACGCATATCATTCTAAAAGATTTCGCTTCTTTTGTCAACTGCCCGCACGGCGTCCCGCGCGCCATTCTTCGTGTGTTCTGCACCGTATTTCACACAAATTCAGGCTCAAAACCGTAAAAAAACACTAGTTCTTTGTAGATTATGCCTTATTTTCAGGTTGCATTTTAATGCGATTCGCCTAAAAAAAGTTACAATCTGATATTTCATTGACAGGCCGCATTTTCGTTGCTATACTAAAAATATCGAAACATATGATTTCTATTAAAACATTTGTTTCTGCTTTTTTGGGCCTTATCATTTGCTTTCCTTGCAGGGCAGGCCCCAAAAGAATATAATAACTACTGTATATGCAAAAAATCTGCGCGCTGTGCGGCGTGCCCTGCAGGAAGGAGACTTACCACTTGGATTACGAAGAAGCTTTGATGATAAAAACAGCCTGGTACTATTACCTTGAGAACATGACGCAGCAGAAAATATCAGAGCTGCTTGGCATTTCGCGCATCCGCGTGATAAAGCTGCTGGAAAAGGCCCGCCAGACGGGCATTATCCAGTTTAAGATACGCGAGGACAGCGCCTCGCGCATGCAGGTAGAGCGCGAGCTGGCGGCCGCCTACGGCCTGAAGGACGTGTTTGTGGTGCCCAGTGTGCCGGACGGCGATTTGAACGAAACCATCGCCAAGGCTGCGGCCATGTACATCAGCGGCCGCCTGACAGACAACTGCTTTATCAACATGGGCTATGGCGACACGCCCAGCCGTGTGCTGAACAACCTGGCCACCATGACCGAGCGGCCCATCTCGTGCGTGTCACTGACGGGCGGGGTGAACTATTATCTGCCCAACACGCGCTCGAATATCTTCAACATCAAGCTGTACCTCATTCCCGCGCCGCTGCTGGCCTCCACCAAAGAGATGGTGGCCGCCATGCGCAACGAGGAATCGGTGATGGAGATAAGCCGCATGGTGAAGCTTTCCAGCATGACGGTGGTGGGCATTGGCGGCATGCAGGACGACGCCACCATTCTGCGCTCGAACATCCTGACGAAAAACGACTTTCTCTATTTGGAGATGCAGGGCGCCGTGGGCGACGTGCTGAGCCATTTTCTGGACAAGGACGGCAACCCTGTGGAGACGGATATTGAGGACCGCCTTATCTCCACCCCGCTGGCCACGCTGAAAGAGCTGGAGAACGTCATCGGCGTGGCCGCAGGCAGCCACAAGGTGGATGCCATACGCGCAGTGCTGCGCGGGAAATACCTCGACGTGCTCATCACAGACGAGGCCACGGCCCTGCAGCTTTTGGGCAGGCAGGGCAGCTGAACTGGCATTTTCCCTTTCCCCACGCCCTTGCGGCGCCCGGGAAGGGTGTAGTTTAGGAGGAAATTGGAATGGCGAAACAATACTTGATGGCCGTAGACGCCGGCACAGGCAGCGTGCGCGCCGTTTTGTTTGACACAAAGGGCAACCAGCTTGGCTGTGTGCAGCGCGAGTGGGAGCACAAGGAAGACCCCCGCTGGCCCGGCAGCATGGATTTTGACTGGGCCTACAACTGGCAGCTTGCCTCTGGCTGCATCAGGGGGGTGCTGGCCGAAACGGGCATTGACCCGAAGGAGATCGCCGCCGTTTCCACCACCTGCATGCGCGAGGGCATTGTGCTGTACGATAAGGACGGCCGCGAGATTTGGGCCTGCGCCAACGTGGACGCGCGCAGCAACGACGAAGTGGGCGAGCTTATCCGCATGAACCCCAGCCTGGAAAAGGAAGTGTACCTGGAATCCGGCCAGACGTATGCGCTGGGCGCGCTGCCCCGCCTTCTGTGGGTGAAGAACAAAATGCCCGAGGTGTACGAAAAAGTAGCCACCGTGGGCATGTTCAACGACTGGCTGATTTATAAAATGACGGGCGTGCTGGAGGTAGAGCCCTCAAACGGCTCCACCACGGGCATTTTTGATTTGCAAAAGCGCGCGTGGGACCCCGCCATTGCCGAAAAGTGCGGCCTGCGCACCGATATTTTCCCGCCCGTGCGCGAGTGCGGCGAGGTAATTGCCCATGTAAACGCCAGGGGCGCGGCCGAAACCGGCCTTGCCGAGGGCACACCCGTGGTGGTGGGCGGCGGCGACGCACAGCTTGGCTGCGTGGGCGTGGGCGTTGTGGACCCGAACCAGGCGGCCGTGTTCGGCGGCAGCTTCTGGCAGTATGAGTTCAACACCGCAAACGGCAAAACAGACCCCGGCTGCCGCGTGCGCGTGAACTGTCACGCCGTGCCGGGCGTGTGGCAATACGAGGCGCTGGCCTTCAAGCCGGGCCTTGTGATGCGCTGGTTCCGCGACGGGTTCTGCCAGCTGGAAAAGCAGCAGGCCGAGGCCACCGGCAAAGACCCGTACTACCTGATGGACAAAGAGGCCGCCAAGGTGCCCGCCGGGTGCCACGGCATGATGTGCGCCTTCTCGGACGTGATGAACTTCATCTCGTGGAAGCACGCGGCCCCCACCTTCACAAATTTCGAGCTGGACCCTGAAAGGTTCAGCCGCTATACCTTCTACCGCGCCATTCTGGAGAACACCGCTATGGTAACCAGGGGCCATCTGGAGCTGGTGAAAGAGGCCACCGGCAACATGCCGCAGGAGATTGTGTTCGCAGGCGGCGCGGCCAAGAGCCCGCTTTGGTGCCAGATTGTGGCCGACGTGCTGGGCCTGCCCGTAAAGGTGCCTGTGGTAAAAGAGGCCACCGCGCTGGGCGCTGCTATTCTGGCCGGGTACGGCGTGGGCATCTACAAGGATATCTCCGCCACGGCGCGCGAGCTTGTGCAGTGGGACAAAACCTATGCCCCCAACATGGAGAACCACGCCGTATATGAGGAAATGTACGGCCCGTGGCGCAGGGTGTACGCCGCGCAGCTTACCCTGTGCGACGAAAAGCTGACGAAAAATATGTGGATCGCGCCCGGCCTGTAACAGGGTGCGGGCCCCGCGGCGGCGCGTTTGCCGCGCAAGGCCGCAGCGCGCCGCGCGGGCTGGTCTTTACATACATCAATTTCAAAAAATCGGGAGGAAAGTTTCAATGTTCATTGTGAATGAGAATGAAAAGGAGTACCGCTTCGGAGACAGCGGCCCCAAATACCTGATGAAAGGCCCCCGCATGAATTTTGCGCTGGTGCAGTTTGGCCCCGGGCAGGATTTCAAGGCCCATTACCATAACGTGATGGAGGAAAATTTCTTTATTCTGGAGGGCGAGATCGACATCGTAGTGGACGGCAAGGTGAACCATTTGAAGGCGGGCGACCTCATCCACATCGAGCCAGGCGAGGTGCACTACTGCATCAACAACTCAAACGCAAAAATAAAAATGGTGTCCACCCTGGCGCCCTACCAGGAAGTGGACAAGGTGGAAGTGGACAACTACACCTACGAGAAATAAGCCGCACAGGCGGCCGCGCAGAATAAGGAGGAATGTGCTGTGAAAACCATCCATGCTGTTCCCGTAACGCACGAGGCGTTCCGCCCCTACGGCTATATCGCCAACATCGCAGACCCTTCGGGCGAATACGCCATGAGCGAAACGCTGCCTGCGTTTCACCGCGATATGGTGCTGGCCCCCATGGCGGACCGCGCGCCCATTGCCTTCGGCTCGCTGAAGGTGAATAAGCGCCCCATGGTGGTGGCCGATGTGGAATACCACACAAACGCCTGCGAAGTGATGATGCCCATGGACGACGACATGGTAATGTACGCGGGCCCCGCCTCGAACGATGTGGTGGAGCTGGATAAGCTGCAGGCCTTCGTCATCCCGAAGGGCACGCTGGTGGTGTTCCGCGCGGGCGCGTGGCACGGCGCCCCCTACCCCGTGCACAGCGAGGTGGGCACAGTGCTTATCTGCCTGCCCGAGCGCACCTACCTGAACGACACTGTAAAGTATCTGCTGGAGGAAAAAGACCAGCTTCTCATCGAGCTGTGACCGCGGCCCGCAGGGGCCGCACGGCCCCTGCCCGGCCCGTGATACACAAAGCAAAGCCCGCGAGTCCGTAGCCTCGCGGGCTTTTCCTTTTGCGCCGCCTCTTCCCCGCCGGAGAACAGACGCCCCTGGCAAAAAACATGCGGTTTCTTGCAGCCAGGCCTGCGCAGGCGCACGGGTGCGCCGCCTGTTTTCGCGCCGGTGCTCTGCCGCGGGCAAAGGCCGTGCCTGCGCTGGCGCACAGGTACGCGCCTGTTTCTGCGCCGGTGCACTGCCGCGGGCAAGGGCCGTGCCTGCGCTGGCGCACGGGTATGCGCCTGTTTCTGTACTAGTGCGCAAGGCCGGGGCAGCACAGATATGCGGGCGCGCGCCTGTGCGGGCCTTTTCGCCGCACCCGGCGCAAAAAAGAAAATACCATTGCTGTACAAAAGGCAAAGCGCCAGCTAGCGGTAAAAATGGGCGCTGGCTGCGTTCCCGTCCTCGGTGGGCGGCAGCCCACCTTCGTCCTGCGGCCTTGCCATCATCCCATTTCGGCTCGCTGGCTGGTCATAGAGTTTTTCGCGTGTATCAATGCCGTCTGGCGAGGCAGACGAAGCATCCGGGCTGGCGTCCGTCAATGAGGACAACATGGCCGGGCGGTATTCAGGCCGCGAAAAACCGCCTGGCCCTTTGTACGGCAATGGTAGTAAACCCGTGCGCTGTGTGGTAAAATAAAAAAGATGGTTCCGCATTTTTCAGACAGGAGTTTTTCTCATGCAGAAAACAAATGCCCGCAGGCTTTTTCCGGCGCTTGCCGCCTGCCTTCTTCTGTGCGCCGGTCTCTTTGGGTGCAGCGCACAGACGGCCGGCGGCAGCAATCCAGTTGTTTCCAGCGCAGGCAGCACAAAGCCCTGTGCCAGCGCGCCGCAGGCACCGGCCGGGCCATCCTCATCTGTTCAGCCCGCCCCGGCCGGGTGGGAAATAGGCCATCTGTTCGGGGACGCTTCGGGGTGCGCAGTTTTGTACGCCCCCGCCTCCGGGCAGTACAGCCTGTATCAGCCGCAAATGTGTGAAACGCGCTTTTCCCCTTATTCCACCTTCAAAATCATTTCTGCCTGCATGGGGCTTCACAACGGCGTTCTGGAAAGCGAAGATTCCCGCATGCACTATTCCGGTGCGCAGTATCCTGTGCCCGCGTGGAACGCAGACCTCTCGCTGAAAGAGGCGTTTCAATCTTCCTGTGTCTGGTACTTCCGTCAGGTCATCGATGCGCTTGGCGAAGAGCGCGTCGCGCAGGAGCTGAAGGCGCTTTCCTACGGCAACTGCGACATTTCACAATGGGAAGGCAGCGGCATCAACCCTCTGCCGGATATGAACGGCTTTTGGCTGGGGGCTTCTCTGAAGGTCTCGCCCATAGAACAGGTACAGGCCCTGGCGCAGATATTCAGCGGCGCCGGCATTTACGCCGCACAGGAGACTGCCGTTGTGAAGGACATGATGCTGGCGGGCGAAGCGGAAAGCTGGAGGTTATATGGGAAAACAGGCACAGGGCCTGCGGGCGAGGCATGGTTCACCGGGTTTGTGCAGAACGGCAGCCAAAGCCTTTACTTTGCATTTTTCTTGAACGGCAGTGCCTCCGGGCAGGTGCCCTCCGGCGATATGGCAAAGGAAATTGCCTTCCGCGCCTTGTCAGACGCTGCCGGAGTTCAGTTTCAGCCCTGTGAGGCGTGATTTCGGCCGATGCCGCCGGGTCCGGTTTCAGCCCCGTGAGGCATGATTTGGGCCGATGCCGCCGGAGGCCAGTTTCAGGCGCCTGTGTGGCATGATTTCGGCCAGCGCCGCCGGGGCCAATTTCCGCCCTGTGAGGCACGATTTCGGCCGATGCCGCCGGGTCCGGTTTCAGCCCTGCGAGGCATAATTGGGGCAGACACCGCCGAGGGCCAGTTTCAGGCCTGTGTAGCATGATTTCGGCCAGCGCCGCCGGAGGCCGTTTTCCGCCCCGTGAGGCATGATTTGGGCCGATGCCGCCAGGGCCTGATTTCCGCCCTGTGAGACATGATATGGAAAGGAGAACTTTCATGAAGCGCATTCTGCTTCTTACCACAGGGGGCACCATCGCCAGCGTGGAGACAAAGCGCGGCCTTGCCCCCGCCCCCACCAGCGAGCCGCTGCGCCGCCTTTTGGACGAGCTTGCCCTGCCGTGCGAGGTGACGGTGCACAGCCTGTTCCACATTGACAGCACCAACTTCCAGCCAGAGCACTGGCTGGAAATCGCGCGCGCCATCCGCGCCGCATACGAGGAATACGACGGCTTCGTCATCACGCACGGCACCGACACCATGGCTTACACGGCCGCGGCGCTCTCCTACCTCATCCAGTACTCCGCAAAGCCCATTGTGCTGACGGGCGCACAGCGCCCCCTGAGCGACGCCATCACGGACGCGCGGCGCAATTTGCGTGACAGCATCCGCTTTGCCCTGCACGAAGGCGTGCGCGGGGTATATCTTGTGTTTGATGGAAAGGCCATTTTGGGCACGCGGGCGCGCAAGGTGCGCTCGAAAAGCTACAACGCCTTCGAAAGCATCAATTACCCCGTCGCCGCCTTTATTGACGAGCGGCGCATTCTGCAGTATATGGAGGCGCCCTGCGCCGCGCAGCCCGGCGTGCAGTTTTACGACGCGCTGTGCCCGTGTGTGTGCGTGCTGAAGCTCATTCCCGGCATGCGGCCGGATATTCTGGAATACCTGGGCCGGGAATATGACGCCATCCTCATCGAGAGCTACGGCGTGGGCGGCGTCCCCTTCCACGGCAGCCGCAATTTTATGGCGGAGCTTGCCGCCCTGACGCGCAGCGGCAAGGTGGTGGTGCTGGCCACGCAGGTGATGCTGGAGGGCAGCGACGCCGAGGTGTACGAGGTGGGCTTTGAGGCGGTGAACCGCTACAACGTGCTGCAGGCCTATGATATGACGGTGGAGGCCGCCAGCGTGAAGCTGATGTGGGCCATGGCGCAGACGCACAATTTTGCGCAGGTGAAGCACCTGTTCTACCAGAACATCAACAACGATATTCTCACATTGTAAAAAGGAGGGGGCCGGCATGACAGAGCCCTGCCGGGCGCTGCGCGGCCTGCTGGAGGCTGTCGTGCGGGAATACCGGCGCATTTTGGGCAGAAACCTTGCGGGCATCTACCTGCACGGCTCTGCCGCATTCGGCTGTTTTCGCTGGCAGACAAGCGACATCGACCTGCTGGTGGCTGTACATGCGCCGCCTTCTTCCCGCCAAAAGGAAGGGCTGGTGCGCACCCTGCTGGCGCAGGGCACCGCTGCGCCGCCCGCCGGGTTCGAGATGAGTGTGGTGCTGGTGCGCTACTGCCGCCAGTTTGTATGGCCTGTGCCGTACGAACTGCACTTTTCAAATATGCACCGGGCATCATTTGAAAAAGACTTGTCTGCGGCCTGTGCGCGCATGCACGGCACAGATAAAGACCTTGCCGCGCATTTCGCCGTCACGCGGGCGGCGGGTGTCACCCTGTGGGGGGAAAGCCCACGCACTATGTTCTGCGCCATACCGCCTGGCGCATATAAAGCCGCCATTCTGTACGACGCAGCCACCGCCGTGCAGGATGCCGGGCCAAAACCTGTACAGGTGGTGCTGAACCTTTGCCGCGCGCTTGCCTTTTGGCGGCAGGGGCTTGTGCTCTCCAAACAGCAGGGCGGCCAATGGGCGCTGGCACATCTGGCGGTGCAGTGGCACCCAGTTGTGCGTGCGGCACTGCAAAGCTATACGCAGGGCGCGCCCTTCTGCGCGCCTTCCGGGCAGGCAAGGGCATTTGCCTCCTGGGCGCTGCAGGGCCTGCCGCCGCCTCGCAGTATTGATGAATAGAAGCAAACGGGCCCGGCGCTTCGGCAAACCGAAGCGCCGGGCCTGTTCGTACCTGGAAAATCACCGGCTGTGCCAGTGGAAGCCCTGCCTAAAAAGCTTTTGTTTCAGGCACCGGACAAAATGGGCTGCCAGCAGCCAGACTTACAAAGCAGGAAAGCCTTTTTAGAACAGGACGCCGCCCATTTACAGGCTGCGGGGCAAGCGATGCAGACGATTTCAGCACGTCCTGTGATGCCTGCCGGTAAAAACCCTTACCGTGTTTTAACCCGGCGGGCCTCCGGCCCGGCCATTGGTTATGGGCCGGGTACGCACGGAGCGTCAAAGCTGCATGTGCAAAACCGGTGTTCCCCCCGCGCCGCTGCATCAAACTGCCTCCCCTGCCGGGGCAGGTGCGCTTTACACTCCCTTTTATTCTGCCGCCAGCAGTGCGGTAAGGGCGTTTAGGTCTTCACAGGTCTCAAGGCCGGCAATGCCCTGCGCAAATTTTTCGGCATTTTCGCGGCCAATAAAGCTTGCCGTGCGCTCGATGAAGAACTGCTGCTCCTCCTGCATAGTGAAATTATTGCGGGGGTGCCCCTTCGGGCAGCGCAGCGTCTCGCGAAACACGCGCCCATCCTTGCACACCACTTCCACAGTCGTCTCAGGGAAGGTGCCCTGCCAGAACACCTCGAACATATGCAGGCGGTTCGCCTGCGGGCCGAAGTATTCCACAATTTTGGAGAGCTCGTACAGCTCTTCGCTGGAACGGCTTTGCAGGCTGTACCAATCTTCCGAGGGCTTCTTGCCGCTGAGGTAACAGGCAAAGCAGTGGGGCAGGCTGTATTCCGCCTGAATAAGCCCCATGGGCAGCGGGCTCTCTGCGCTGGTGATGTCGATGATGGGTGATACGCGCACCTTTTCAATGTCGGAGAGGCCCAGCTTCTCCCTTGTGCAGATATTGTGCAGGCCATCCAGCGGGGCCTGCACCCATACGTTTGCCGGCCAGTGCTTCAAAAGCGTTTCATTGATGTAGAAGGTTTTGCCCAGCTCTTTGTCCAGCCAATCCCACTCACACCTGTTGGAGACATACAGCCAGTAGCCTGTATCTCCTTCCAGGCCGTCATAATAGTATTCAAAGCCCTGCCGGGTAATCTCGGCGCTTTCGGCGCCGCTTCTTCCGGCAATGCCGTGCGCATAATGGTAAATGTCCCCATCGCCGTCCTTGCCCATTAGAGTGGGAGCCTGGTAAGCGGCCAGCGAGATACAGGCGGCCATTTGCAGCGCGTCAAGCCCCAACAGCTTGCCTGCGGCCACCGCCGAGGCGAACACCTGCCAATTCACAAGGCCCCAGCCGCGGCCCTGGGCCAGGTAGCTGTCGAATTCCGGCTGTACGGCCATGGCAATGCGCTGGTACACTTCATAGGCGGCCACAATGGCGGTGATAACCTCTTTGCCGGACGCATGCTTCTGCTCGCCGTAGGCGAATGCCGCCGGCACGGCACCGGCCGAGGCGTGGCCCGTCCAGGTGCAGTCCTCCCAGTCCAGCACGTCGGCCGCCGTGCCGTTGGCATAAACAGCTTCGGTGGGCGCTACACGCGCCCCGGTTGCCCACACGCTGGCCGTGCCTGCCGTGCCGCGGGCGGCCGCCATGGCAGCCGCATTGGCTGTGGGGCTCATGTTTCTGCTTGCCACGCTTACCGCCACCGTGTGCAGCATTATCTTTTTGGCCTGTTCAATGGCACCGGCGGGCAGTGCTTCGTATTTCAGCTCCGCCGCATAGCGGCCCAGTATCTTTGTATATTCCTTCATCATGTTGCCTCCTGTGTATGGTTTTGTTTTTTCTGTTTTCAGCGCATATGCCCTTTCAGGCCGTTTCCTTCGGCGCCACATAGCCCTGGAAGCCGGGGCGCGTTTCTACCCACAGCGGGGTCTTCTTACTGGTGGCGAACAGCCCCAGCACAAGAAGCACCACAGACAGCCCGCCGAACACGGCAAACACGATGTTGTAAGAGCCCGTGATGTCATAGGTGAAATTGAGCAGCGGGTAACCCAGCGTGCTGCCGATGGTGCGGAAGACGACGGAATAGCTCATGAACTTGGAATATTCCTTGAAGCCGAACACATCGCGCATAAACACGGGCAGCACAGTGAACAGGATAATGCCAAGGCCCATGGAAAGCCCGATGACAGGTCCAAGGAACGTGCGCTGCGGCGTGATGACGAGCAGAGAGGCAATGGCAACCAGATAACCGCCTACGCACAGCGTTGTGCCAAGGCGCACGCCCCAGCGGTCCATAGCCCAGCCCAGCGGTAGAAGGAACAGAACAGAGCCGATGCTGAACAGCCCCACCACATCACCAGAAAAGACAGTGTCAAGCCCCACCTCGCTCAGGTGTGCAGGCACCGCATACACTACAGGATACACGATAAGGCCGGTGATGAATGTCCACAAGTATGCGCAGTACAGCTTCGGCGAGTGCAGCGCCTTTTTGAATTCTGCACCCGGCAGGGAGGCGGCGTCCGGCTTTTCCTCCTGCTCGCCGTCCTTATGCTCTACACCCCATGGCTTGAGGTTTTTTTCCGCCGGGTGGTCGCGTATTACCAGGAACACCAGCACCGTCACCGCCAAAATCAGCCACATGGTGTACAGCATGGCTTGGCGCCAGCCCGCGTTGTCTATCCATGAGGCCACCATTTTAGAGGTAAAAAACGCACAGAGGTTGCTGAAGGTGAACATGGCGCTGATAATGGTGGCGCCCTTGCGGGCAAACCAGTTGTTGACGATGTTCCCCACGCTTACTTGGCTGAACAGCGGCCATATAAAGCCCGAGACAGCCGATGCCAGGAATATCATGGGCAGGTTGCCGGAAACTGCGTACAGCAGCGCCGCAAGCGCGCCCGCAAAGGCACCGGCCGTGATGATATAGCGTATTTTGAACCTTCGCTCGATGCGCACATACAAAAAGTATAGCACGCCCGAGACTATCTCGTTAAAAGACTGCGTGAGCGAATAGGCTCCGTGGGAAATGCCCAGCTCTTCCGTGATGGGCACCATGTAAAGCCCAAATGAGTTGCTGAACAGGAAAACTGCCGGCAGCGCAATGGCGTACACAATGACAACCAGAAACGCATAGTGGAATTTTCCGCCTGAATGCTGTTTCATAAATGACCTCCTCAAACGATTGTATTTTTCTATATTCAAAAAAGGGAACGTTCCCTTTTTGGGGCAAAAAAAGAACTGTGCCGGTGCGGGGCAGGCCCGCACCGGCGGGCGTTATTTTTTTACCGCAGGCGTTCTGCGGAACTTTTCCTGAAAATAGTAGGTAGCCTGTACCTCCTCCTCGGTGGGTGCACTGCCAAAACACTTGCCTATCAGGCAGCCCGCCAGGCAGGCCGGCAGTCCCACCCAGATGGCGTCCAGCCCCCATGGCCTGCCCAGGATGGTCCACACCAGCGCAGTTCCGCCGCCCGCAAGGATGCCCGCAATGGCCCCCTCTGTGTTCATGCGTTTTGAGAACCACGCGAACAGATATGGAATGACGAGCGCCGCTGCGCAGATGGACATTACCACATCCATCAGCTCCATAATGCCCTGAAACCACAGCGAAAGGCCGATGCTGAAAATAGTGCACAGCAAAATACCCACACGGCTGAGCAGGATGTCCTGTTTATCTGTGACAACGCAGTTTTTCCGTGAGATGAGATATGTCTGGATGACGTTTTTCGAGATGATCATGCCGCCTGCAAACAGCGTGGAGGACGCACAGGACATAATGGTGCTGAGCACACCGTACAGCAGCAGCACGCCCATTACAGGGCCGGCCTTCATCATAAGGGTGTAGAACACCATATTTGGCTCTATATCGGGGCCCAGCATCACCCGGGCCGCCACGCCGATATAGCACGGCACCAGCAGAATGGGCAGTACAAGAAACGTGCCAAGGTAAAGCCCCTTTTTGGCAGCCGCGTCATTTTTGGCCGAGGCCACACGCTGCAGGTCGTCCTGGTTGCCCACAATGACCAGAAGGCCCATGGTGATGCAGTAGTAAATAAGCTCCTTCACCCAGCCGAACCCTTGAAACAGCGACAGCATCTGCGGCTGCCCGGCAGACGTGTAGAACTGTGCCACCGGCTGCCAGCCGCCCAGAGAATGAAGCACAAAGCCCAGCATCAAAAACGGGCACAGCGTCTGGAACACAGACTGAATAAAGTTCGTCACCATCACGCTCAGAAAGCCTGATATTCCCGTATAGAACAGGATGATAGCGGCCGATACCAGCACACCCTGCACATGCGTCCAGCCCAAAACCGTGGTGAACAGGAAGGCCAGCGCATTGAACTGCAGGCCCATCATCATGCAGTACTTCAGGGCAAAGCCGCCGCCCACCAGATATTGGATGGCGCCGTTGCGGCCCGGAAAGCGCTTTTGGTAAAACTCTGCAATGGTAAACAGCTTCAGAGAGCGCAGCCTGCTGACGAAGAAAAATATCCACGGCAGGGTAACAAGGTAAAGGCTGGCATAGCTCCACCAGCTTACCACGCCTCCCGTGTAGCTGCTGGCGCACAGCCCAATCAGGCCCGCACTGCCCACCCATGCGCCAATGCTGACGGCTGCTATCACCGCAGAGCCGAAGCGGTTGGCCGCAAGCCCAAAATCGTCAATAGACTTTGTGGCCTGCCTGCGCAGCACAAGGCCGATGGCGACCATGGCTGCCATATATACCGCCATTGCCGAAACAACAAAAGCCGAACTCAACTTGATTCCTCCTATCGTATAAACGCTTAATAAAGGGAACGTTCCCATTTCGAACCATAATACCCCTTTGCCGCTTCTTTCGGGATGCCATCCTCTTTACACGGGGCCTTGTCCCACAGACCTTCGCAGCTCCATGGAATAGGACATCATCACATCGCGGTATTCCAGCTCTTTATTCTGTATCACCTCCAGCATTAGCTTGGTGGTGAGCACGCCATACTCGTAGTCTGACACGAATGCCGAGGTAAGGAATCTTTCCTCTGTGTTATCACGCTGAATGGTGACGATAGAAAAGTCCTGCGGGCAGCGCAGGCCTCTCTCCTGAAAATAAAAGCACACTGCCCGCGCGCATGCCAGCTCGTCCGCAAAGACGGCCGTATATTTTCCCTTCATGAAATATTTATACAGCGCCTCCAAGTATTCGGCCGTGGCATTGCCGCCTGCAGGCGCTGGGTAAAAATCGGCCGCGCTGCAGGCAAAGCCCGCTTCAAAGCATATATTTTCCCAGGCGCGCAGCCTGGTTTTTCGAAATTGCTCGTTCTGCGGCTCAACCCCCACAAGGGTGAGCACGCGCCTGTGGCCGTTCATTACAAGAAGACGGTACAAATCGCTGCTGTAATTGTAATTGCCGTGGTAGACGCGGAACCCGCGGTTTGCGTGCAGGCGCTCGCCACCGTACACCACATTGCGGAACTGATTGGCGGCCTGCTGCACCTCCGGCAAATCATCCCACCCAAGGGTGATGAGCCCCTGAATACGCTGCTGGCGCAAATAACGCACATATTTGGGCGTATAACCCGGCGCCTCATGAGGGATGCTGTCCTGCACAATAAGCAGGTCACAGCCGTTTTCACTCAGCGTGTCCAGAATACCCGCCACGCGCCGCGAAATAGCGGGGTTTGTGAACATTCCCCTGCCCAAAGATAAAATACCTACCACGGTGTTGTGCACACCGCGCAGACCTCTGGCCATGTAGTTGGGATAATAGCCCATCTCCTGCATGGTGTGCTCTATCAGCTCCCGCGTTTTGGGGCTTGCCGAGCCGCCGTTTATCACACGGGAGACTGTGCTTTTTGAAACACCCGCCCGTTTGGCGATGTCCAAGATAGACAGTTCCATAATATCTTTCTCTCTCCTGCCGCAGATGAGGGAACGTTCCCAAGAAGCATTATAAGCATCTGCCGCCCCCGCCGTCAAGCCTTCGCCAAAAAACTTCCCTTTTCTACAAAGATAGCCTTTTTGTTTTGGGTATCTTGCCCCTTTTTATCACCCGCGCCGCGCCGAAAAAGGTTTGCAGGCATCGTCCGCCCCAAGCCAAGGCGCAAGAAAATCGCAAGCTTTTCTCATGCAAAAACGCAAAAACGCAGCGTGGTTTTCTGGTAGCATGGAAGCAGTGGGCACCGCCCCTGCTTCCATGCTTTTTTGCGCACTGCGGGCGGCCTGTGCCACAAAACCCTGCCGCCCGCCCCTCGGGCGCAGAGAAAGGCGAACTAAGAGAAATGACAAGACACCCGTTTTCCCCCGCCCCCCATATGCAGCGTGGCCGGGCCCGCGCAGTGCAGCGCGCCCGCGCCCGCCAGCGCAGGCTGCTGCGCACGGCGCTGGCCTGCTTTGCCGCATGCCTTGTGCTGGCGGGCGCCGCCCGCATGCTGCCTGCCCTGCCTGCCGGCCCTCTGCCCACCAGCACTGTGCAAAGCCCGGCGGACCACACCTCTGAGACAGATACACTGAGCCGTCTGCGCGCCATGGCCGCGCAGGACAGCCGCATCGACACGATTTTGCAAAGCCCCAGCGACTACCCGCAGGCGCTGCTGGAGATGCTGGCGCGCGACATCAGTCTGCTTGAATTTGCACTGGGCTTTCCGGAAAAGCAGGGCAATGTGTATGCAGACAGCATCGGCAGCGCACAGAAGGGCCAGTTTCCCCTGTTGCTTCAGTGGGATGAGCGATGGGGCTACGGCCCATATGGTGACAGCTTTCTGGCCATCAGCGGCTGCGCGCCCACGGCCCTTGCCATGGCAGCGGCAGGCCTTACGGGCGATGCGGGCGTCACCCCGTATACCATAGCGCAATATGCGGAACAGAACGGCTATTATGTGCCGGGCCAGGGCACAAGCTGGGCGTTGATGACAGAGGGCTGCCGCCAATTCGGCGTGCAGGGAGAAGAACTTGCCCTGTCGGAGGGCGCTGTGATGGGCGCGCTGGAGAACGGCGAGCCCGTGATATGCAGCATGCGTCCGGGCGATTTCACCACAAAGGGGCACTTTATCGTTCTGGTGGGCATGGAAGATGGAAAGATCCGCGTACATGACCCCAACAGTGCCCAGCGCAGCAGCCAGCTTTGGAGCTGGGCCACGCTGGAGCCTCAAATTAAGGGCCTGTGGGCCTTCCATGCGCTATAAGCACGCGGGCGATGCGCGCCTTCGGCCTTTTTTATGAGGGCAACCCCTCTGCCCGTCCTTGACAAAGCGCCGCGGCCCCCTTATAATACATACCAAAAGAATGTATAAAAGGGAGGCGGCGCCTGTGGCGCGCAACAAATACCCAGAAGTGACGCAGGAAAAAATTTTGGACGCCGCAAAGCGCCTGTTTCTGACAAAGGGCTATGAAAACACCACCATTCAGGACATTGTGGCTGAACTGGGCGGGCTGACAAAGGGTGCCGTGTACCACCATTTCAAATCGAAAGAGGACATCATCGACGCCATCGGCACGCGCATGTTTCTGGCCAGCAACCCGTTCGACGCCGTGCGCGCCCGAAAGGATTTGAACGGCCTTGAAAAAATGCGCCTTGCCATCCGCATGAACCTGGAGAGCACCGAGCGCATGGCGCTGAACCGGCAGGCAATGCCCGCGCTGAAAAACCCGCGCGTGCTGGCGCAGATGATAGAAACGAACCGCACAGTGCTGACGCCGTTGTGGCGGGAGCTGATTGAAGAGGGCAACCGCGACGGCTCTGTGCACACACAGTATGCGCAGGAGCTGGCCGAGCTTCTGCCCTTGCTGAGCGATTTGTGGCTGGCCCCCACCATATTCCCCGCCAGTGCACAGCAGACGGCGCGCAAATTTGATTTTTTGGCGCAGATGCTGCAATGTATGGGTTTGCCGCTGTTTGACGACGGGCTGCTGGCCATGGCGCAGGGCTTTTTCGCGGCCTGGGTGCAGCCGCCCTGCGAGGCATAGCGCGCTGTGCCCCTACGCCGCCGGGGCGCGGCGCTTCCCCTGCCGCTTTTATTTTGGTTCCCCGGCGGCGCTTTGCCTTCCCGGGTATTGGGAAGGGATATATTTTCTCAAAATACATTCATTCCGAATGTATGTTTATTAAGACGGAGGTAATGAAGAATGACAGAACATGAATTTGACCAAAAGGTAGAGGCCGCGGCGCAGCGGTTTGAACGGAGGGTGGAACATGCAGCCTCTAAGCTGGACAACGGCCTTACCGGCGCATGGAACTGCAGCCGCGTGTTCCGCACAGCGTCCCGCGCGGCCAGCTTTGCCGCAGGTGCCGGGCTTTTGCTGGCGGGCCGCCATCTGGCCGGGCAGGGGCGCGACGCAGCGGCCGCCTGCTGTTTTGCGCTGGGGGCGGCCGGGCTGTCGGCAGAGCTTGCCACTCTTGTTTTCCTTCGCAGAAAATAGCGGCCGGGCGGGTGGACACCCGCGCGCGGCTTCTGCCGATGGGCCTGCCCCGGCAGACGGCATGCGGCGGGCCGAAGATAGCCTGCCCAAAGCGGCGAACACCGCCCGGCAGCCAGCCGCACATTCAAAGGCGTGCCCCATATGCCGCATCCGCATGCGCCGCACCCGGCGAACTCAGTGTAAAGCATTTTACCTTGCTGTATTTAACGGCAAAAAAGAGGGTTTTCCCTGCGAAAAGCCCTCTTTTTCTGTATTATTCTTTCCATATTATACAAATGGTATTTTTCATCCGCCTGTATCAGGCACAGGGGCATATGGCTTTACACCACCTCATATCCCATTCCGGCCAGCACCTCCAGCGCGCGGCGGTGGCCCTCCGGCGTTCCGGCGGCGCAAAGGCCGGCGCACACGCGCACCTGCGCGTTCAGAAAGGCCGTATGCAGCACAATGCAGTTGGAGACAACGCAGATATCAGTGACCACGCCGCACACCTCTATCATGTCCGGCTCGCCGCCGCACAGCGCCTTCACAGCCGCGGGCAGCCCCTCGGCCCCGAAGGTGGGCTTATCCAGAAATGCCACGCCCTCCTGCGGCGCGGCCTGCTCATAGGCGTGCAGGGCGCCGTAAAGCTGCCAGCCCTGTGTGCCTCGCACGCAGTGCGGCACAGGCAGAAAACGGCCCTCCCGTGTGGAGAGGTAGTCCTCCCCGTGCGTATCGCGGGTGAACAGCACGCGGCCGCCCACGGCCAGCACGGCCTGCACCTTCTGCACGATGCCCTGCTCCAGCGCCTGCGCGGCCGGGTTCGCCAGAGCGCCCGTGACAAAATCGTTCTGATAATCCACTACCACTAAAACCTGCCTCACCGTTCATTCCCCCTCCAGATAATCTGTGGCAGAGACGGCCTCGCCGCCCTGCATATAAACGCGCGGCACACGGCGCGCCACGCTGCACACCAGCTCATAGCTGATGGTGCCTATTTTCTGCGCCGCGTCAAAAAAGCTGTCGCCGCCCTTGCCCCCCAGCAGCACCGCCTCGTCGCCCATGCGCACCTCAGGGATATCCGTCACGTCCACCACCATCTGGTCCATGCACACGCGGCCCAGCACGGGCGCGGGCCTGCCGTGGATGGACACGACGCCCTTATTGGAAAGCAGGCGCGGGTAGCCGTCCGCATAGCCCGCCGTCAGGGTGGCCGCGCGCATGGGCCGCCCCGCGCGGAAGGTGCGGCCATAGCTGACGGCGTCGCCTGGCTTCAGCTCTTTCACCAGCGCCACACGCGCCTTCAGCTTCATGGCGCCGCACAGGCCCGGCAGCTGTGTTTGCGCCGAGGGCTGCTGGCCGTACAGAATGATGCCCGCACGCACCATGTCGTGGTGGTATTCCCGGTGCAAAAAGGTGCCCGCGGAATTGCAGCAGTGCACACAGGAAAAGCGGCACCCCAGCGCAGCCAGGCGCTGTACCGCCTGCGAAAAGCATTCATGCTGTGCAGCGGTGTAGGCCGCATCGTCTTTCTCTGCACTATCCGCCACAGCAAAGTGCGTAAAAATGCCCGTGGGCACAAGGTTCGGCAGATGGCAGGCCTGTTCCATTTCGGCCACGGCCCGTTCCATATCGTCCCGCGCGGCAAAGCCCACACGGCCCATGCCGGTGTCCACCTTGAGATGTACGTTCAGCGTGACACCCGCATGCAGGGCCGCATAGCTCAGGGCCTTGGCATGCTCCAGCGAGACGGCGGCCTGCGTGATGGTGTTCACGGCCAGGGCGGCGGCACAGGCGGGGTCCGTCCAGCCGAGGATGAGGATGGGGCGCGAAATCTGTGCGCGCCGCAGGCGAAGCGCCTCGGCAAAATCTGCCACGGCAAACGCCGCCGCGCCCCCGGCCTCCAGCAGCTGCGCCACAGCCGTGTCGCCATGGCCATAGGCATTGGCCTTCACCACGGCCATCACGGGCGTGCTGCCCGCCGCGGCCTGCACCAGCCGGAAATTTTCACGCAGCGCGTCCAGGCTCACCTCTGCCCAGCAGTGCTTTTCCAGCAGCATACGTTTCCCCTCCAGGTTCTTCACAGCGCCAAAGCGCCGCCGTTTTGAAAAAACACCCGCAGCGGTTGTGCGCCGCAGGCTGGTTTTATTATAGCATACTTCGCGCGGGCGGATGCAAAAAAGCTTATGAAAAAGCAAAAATAGAAAATGAGCCACAAAGAGATATAAAGAGAAAACAAGAGATTTCAAAAGATTAATGCGTGCTAAATAAAAAAATCAAAAAAAGCGCTTGACGGGCGGCGCAGTTTTGTTTATACTGATATACGCGCCCGGCAGAACGGGCCCTGTTTTGTTTTTCATTTTCAAAGGAAAGTTTAGGAGGATACACCATGAGCACAACGCTTGCGAAAGCCGGCAAAGTTGAGCGCAAGTGGTATGTGATCGACGCCGCGGGCAAGCCCCTCGGCCGCGTCGCCGCCACGGCCGCCGTCTTGCTGCGCGGCAAAAACAAGGTCACCTTCACCCCGAATGTCGATTGCGGCGACCATGTCGTGATTATCAACACGGATAAAGCCGTGCTGACGGGCTCGAAGCTGGAGAAAAAGTATTATTACCATCACAGCGGCTGGATCGGCGGCATGAAGGCCATTCAGTACCGCACGCTGATGGCCGAGCGTTCGGATTTCGCCATGAAGGAAGCCGTGCGCGGCATGCTGCCGGGCAACACGCTGGGCGCCGCCGCCCTGAAGCGCCTGCGCGTTTACAAGGGTGCCGAGCACAGCAACGCGGCCCAGAAGCCCGAAGCTTATACACTGTAACAGGAGGCAATAAGAATGTACGAGACGAAACCTTATTTCTACGGCACCGGCCGCAGAAAGAACTCTGTTGCCCGTGTTCGTGTATACAGCGGCACCGGCAAGATTATCATCAACGACCGCGATATTGATGATTACTTCGGCCTTGAAACGCTGAAGCTCATTGTGCGTCAGCCCCTTGCCGTGGCAGGCGTGGAAGGCAAGTTCGACATCGTTGTGCGCGTGTCCGGCGGCGGTGTGTCCGGCCAGGCCGGCGCTATCCGCCACGGCCTCTCCCGCGCGCTGCTGGTGTACGACGAGAACCTGCGCCCCGAGCTGAAAAAGGCCGGCTTCCTCACGCGCGACCCGCGCATGAAGGAGCGCAAGAAATACGGCCTCAAGGCTGCCCGCCGTGCGCCCCAGTTCAGCAAGCGCTAAACGGCAGTTTACGCTCAGTCGAGAATACTCAAAAAGCCCCGGAGCATATGGCTTCGGGGCTTTTTTCTGCGTCGGGCAGCGGGCGTGTGCGTGTGCGCTGGGGCTGCGCACACAGGGCGGCCCCATAACGGTGCATATGCCCGGCGGCACGTTGTGGGTGCGTGCCGAGCCCACCTCTGCCATGCCGGCCCAAGGGACGGCACAGACAGGCGCGCCGCATCCTGCTTCTGCGCCAAATGGGGTGAGGGTGCTCGCCCGAACGGGCAGGCCCCTTGCCATTTCTTAGGGGACGGTGCAAAGGGCCGGAGGGCAAAGCACCCGCCTGAACAGGCAGGCCCCTTGCTATTTCTTAGGGGACGGTACAAAGGGCCGGAGCGCAAAGCACCCGCCTGAACAGGCAGGCACCCTTACTATTTCTTAGGGGATGGCGCAAAGAGTTGGAGGACAAAGCCCCCGCCTGAACAGGCAGGCCCCTTGCTATTTCTTAGGGGACGGCGCAAAGGGCCGGAGCGCAAAGTGCCCGCCTGAACAGGCAGGCACCCTTACTATTTAGGGGATGGCGCAAAGAGTTGGAGGACAAAGCCCCCGCCCGAACAGGCAGGCACCCTTACTATTTCTTAGGGGACGGCGCAAAGGGCCGGAGGGCAAAGCGCCCGCCTGTCTCCTTCCCTTCCGGCATGTTTATCCGGCCTTTTAACGGCCTGTTCCGCGCAAGGCCGGGAGGCGGCCAGCCCGTCAGCGCCTTTTCCTGCGGCGCATCAGGCCCAAGGCCAGCGCGGCAAACAGCAGATAAGCCGCCAGCGCGGGCACAGACGCCTCCACGCCGAAATCGCCGCCTGTCAGCAGGAACGAGCGCGTATCCAGCACATAGCTGAACAGGGCACCGTCCTGCGGCTGCGTGCCAATGTATAGCACACCGCCCACCATCACAATATTCCATATGCCGTGCATCCATGCGCCGGGCCAGATGCTGCCGCTTTCATACGCCGTCAGCGAAAACAGCACCCCCACCATGGTACCCGCGGCCAGAAGCTGAAGCATGCTGCCAAGGCTGAGCTGCGCGCCAATGATATGAACGGCGCCGAACAACACCGAGGGCAGAAGCACCGCCACAGGGCGGCCCCAGCGGTATTCCAGCGCATGCATGACGGCGCCGCGGAACACGGCTTCCTCCACAATGCCTGTGCCGAAGCCGAAAAATGCCACGGCGGCACACCAGACGGCGGCCTGCTGCTCCGCCGCCCCCTGCACCCAGCGGCCGGGCAGGCAGAAGAATACGGCGCACACCAGTGCGGGCATCAGGAGTGCCACCGCAGCCCACACGGGGCGCGCAAAGGGCCTGCCCAGCCCGCAGGCCGCCAAAGAAAGGCCCAGCCCCTTTGTGCACAGCAGGGCCACGCCGCCAAAGCCCAGCGCCGCATACAGCACACCCGACAGCACATTGCCCGCAGCCGGGGGCAGCCCGGCGCTTACAAGAAGCTCGCCCGCCCCCAGCGCCAGAAGCTGCGCCGCCACTAAAACCACAAGCGCCCCCAGCGAGGCCAGCGCCCTGCCTGTGGAAAGGCGCTGGGCCTGCCCGGCGCATACAGTATTCTGACTCTGCATCGTTCTTTTCCCCTTCCGCATGTGCCGCGGCATGCTGCGGCACATGGATGTTTTCCTTACATAGAACGAAGCATGCAAGTGCCGTTCTTCAAAGATAGGCCGTGGGAAAGCTGGGGCCCTGTGCCTTCTATCGGTGCATCCTTTACACGGCCCGCCGCGCGTCTCTGCGCCTGCCGGGGCCTTCCGCCGCAGGCGCATGGATATGGCGGGCACAGGAGAGCAAAGAGAAATAAAAAATGGCCCTTGGAAAACCGGAACCCGCATTTTGAGTGAATTGTCAAACCAAGTGCAACAGGAATTGAGCTGGAGATCCCATAACTCCTGAGCAGAATGGAAATTCAAAACCTTGCGAGGCCTGGCGTTCAACAACGCCAGGTTTCGTTTTAATGTGGCGGGGGCGCCACGGGAAAGGGTTCTGCCCTTGGGATAAAACTCCCGAAACAGACCGTTCAGATTTTCAATTGCGCCTTTCTGCCAGACGCAATACGGGCCGGCAAAATAGACTTCACAATGGAGCTGTTCTTCAATCTGAAGCCAGTTGGCGAACTCCGTACCCCGGTCACAAGTAATGATTTTGACCAGTTGAAAAGGAAAGACGGACAACACAGCAGCAATAGCATTTTCCATTGTCCCGGCTTTTCGGTCCGGTATCTTAACAGCGATGTAAAACCGTGTTTTGCGTTCCGCCAGAGCGGCAAAGCAGGCTTTGTTTTGCCCCGGCCGCTCACTACCGTATCAGCGTCCCAATGCCCGGCTCCCTGACGGCTGTATACCGGCTTGTCTCTTTTTCGGGTCGGCTTCCCTTTGCTGTATTTCCCCCGCGCTTCTTTCACTCCATGGCTCTTCCCTTTGCGCCGCAGCACTTTCAGGTTGCTATTTACCAAATATTTTTCATAGATCCAACGATAGAGCGTCCGCCAGCTGGGCCTCTTCAATTCGCAATGGCTGCAGGCGGTCTGCTCCGGCGGCCAGGCCTCTTTTAATTTGCCATTTATGTAGTCAGTCACTTCCTGTGAATGGAACATCCCCCGGTGACGGCAGGAGCGGCGCAGCAAGTATTTCTTCTGCGCTGTGTGCAATAGGCCGGGATGTCGTACATGTAGGTGCAGTTCCTGCGTACCTCCCGCTACACTGTGCTCACATTCCTGCCAATCAGCCGGGCAATCTTATGGCAGCTCAGGCCATCCACGTAATATTTCCTTATACAACTGCGCTCTTCTATGCTAAGATGATGGCAGTTCATACACTCTCCCTCCTGGCAGCTTGGCTGTATGCTTACTCCATTCTGCCACCGGGGGGCTGTATGAACTTCTTTTCGTTTCCCTTATGTGTTGCTCTTGATAGTATAATTCACCCTATACAAAAAACAGGGCCCGGTTTCCCGGGCCCTGTTCAGCTGCCGGCCCGGAGGTCCGGGCCTGTCTGAGAGGGAGCTTAATGGATGAACATCATGGCGCCCGTGAGAATTACGATACTGATGACGCCAATGACAAGAATCGCCTTCCAGGCAAATTTCAGCCAGGTGCTGTACTGCACACGCGCCAGAGCCAGGCCGCCCATGATGGCGCCGCTGGTCGGGGTGAACAGGTTTACAAGGCCGTTGCCGCCGCAGCAGATCTGCACCATCACTTCAGGGCTGAAGCCCAGCTGCTGGGCAAGCGGGCCCATGATGGGCATAGAGGCGGAAGCCATGCCGGAAGAGGACGGGATGAGGAAGCTGAGCGCAATGTAGAGCAGGTAGCTCAGCGGCGCAAACACAATAGCAGGCATGCCTTCCAGTGCATTTGCGGCAGAAGCCAGGATGTAATCGCGCAGGCCGGTGTCGCCCATCAGCACAGACACGCCGCGGGCCACAGCAATGACCATCACAACGCTCATCATGTCGCCGGCGCCGGAGAGGAACGTATTCACGATTTCGCTCTCACTCAGCTTGCCCACAATGCCGATGAGAATGGCAAGGAACAGGAACCATGTGGTGGCCTCCTGGAAATACCACTCGCCGAGCGGCAGGCCCGTAAAGAAAGCAGACCAGCCCTCAAACGCAGTGATGCCGAAGCTGCCCCAGGGGATGAAGCCAATGACCATCACCACAAATGCAGCCGCGAAAATGATAAGGCAGGCTTTCTGCGTGCCGGAAAGCTTCGCGTCAGCCGCAATCTCTTTTTCGCCGTAAGCAGCCTTGGCGTCCTCCATTTCCTGCAGAGACAGAATAGTGGAGCCCTTGTTGGCCTTCACCTTTTTGGCGTAGCTCATCACGAACAGAATGGCAACTACAAGGGCAGCCAACCACAGCACAATGCCCAGAGGGATGATGATAGCCTGGTTCACTTCAATGCCAATGCTGGTGAGCGAGTCGATACATGCACCCACCGCAAACGGGTTTACTGTAGAGCCCAGGCAGCCCACGCCGGCGCCCAGCAGCACAATGGCCGCACCCACCAGCGGGTCGAAGCCGGCCGCAAACATAGTGGCCGCAAGCAGCATGTAGAACGGCACCGTTTCTTCACACATGCCGTATGTAGTGCCGCCGATGGAGAAAATGGTCATCAGCACGGGGATGAGCCACAGCTCTTTGCCGTGCAGGCTGCGCACCAGCACCTGAATGCCGGTGTCCAGCGCGCCCGTCTTCGTCATGATGGCCAGGAAGCCGCCCAGCACCATAACGAACACGCACACATCCAGCGCATCGGCAAAGCCGCGCACCGGGGCCATGGTAAAGCTGCTCAGGTTGGCGGCTACAACGCCGCTGTCCGGGGCAACCATCGAGACGATGACAGACGCCAGCGCCACCACCAGCAGGATGATGAACAGGATGGTAAACGACGATAGCATCTTTTTCGCTTTTTTCTTGGTATCAGCCATTTTTCTCTCCTCCTCATAAGAAGATCATTAAAAATATTGCTGCGCCTTATTTGCGGATGATGGTGCCCGTGGCGCCGCTCAGCGCCTCTTTGGCACGCTTCAGGGAGGTAATCAGCGCAGTGCCGCCGGATTTATTGTTCTGCACAAAGTCAAGGCAGGCCTCCACCTTCGGAAGCATGCTGCCGGGCGCGAAGTGGCCTTCCGCAATATACTGCTTGGCCTCCTCCACGTTCATCTCAGCAAGCTCCTTCTGGTCGGGCTTGTTGAAGTTGATGCACACACGGTCCACCGCAGTAAGAATCACCAGCATGTCGGCATCGATGTCAAGGGCCAGCTTCGAAGAAGAACGGTCCTTGTCAATCACAGCCGCCACGCCGCACAGGCCGTCGGCCGTCTCTACAACGGGGATGCCGCCGCCGCCCACAGTGATGACCACATCGCCGGCCGCAACCAGCTGCTCTACCACTTTCAGTTCCACAATGCGCGTGGGCAGGGGGCTGGGCACCACACGGCGCCAGCCGCGGCCAGCGTCCTCTACAAAGGTGTAGCCCTTTTCAGCCACAATTTTGTCGGCGTCCTCTTTGGAATAGAACGAGCCGACGGGCTTCGTGGGCTTCTGGAAGGCGGGGTCGTCCTCCGACACCACCATCTGCGTCACAACGCTGGCGCACTCCTTGTCAATGCCACGCCTGCCCAGCTCGCGCTGGATAGCCTGCTGCAGATGATAGCCGATATAGCCCTGGCTCATGGCGCCGCACTCGGGGAACGGCATTGCCGGCGTTTTGCCGCCGTTGTTGGCGGAAAACTCCATCGCCAGGTTAATCATGCCCACCTGCGGGCCATTGCCGTGGCCCACCACGACGTCGTAGCCTTCTTCCACAAGGTCTACAATTGTGCTGGCAGTCTCTTTTACAAGCTCCAGCTGTTCCTCGGGGGTATTGCCTAAGGCGTTACCCCCGAGGGCGATGACTAACTTTTTATTGCTCATGGTCTATCGCACAGCTCCTTAAAAACCTTATTTCAGCGTGGCGTACATAACAGCCTTGATGGTGTGCATGCGGTTTTCAGCCTCATCGAACACCTTGGACTGCTTGGACGTGAACACCTCGTTGGTAACTTCCATCTCAGGAATGCCGAACTTCTCGTTGATGTCGCGGCCGATGGAGGTGTTGAGGTCGTGGAAAGAGGGCAGGCAGTGCATGAAGATGGCGTTCGGATCGGCATTAGCCATAACTTCCTTGTTCACCTGGTACGGCTTCAGCAGCTTGATGCGCTCGGCCCACACGCTGTCGGGCTCGCCCATGGATACCCAGATATCCGTGTAGATGACGTGGGCGCCCTTGGTGCCTTCCTTCACGTCGTCGGTAAGGGTAATGGTGCTGCCGTTCTCGGCGGCAATGGCCTTGCAGGTTTCCACCAAATCTGCGGCGGGCATCTGCTCCTTCGGGCCGCAGGCCACAAAGTTCACGCCCAGCTTGGCGCACACCACCATCAGGCTGTTGGCCACGTTGTTGCGGGCGTCGCCCATGAACACGAACTTCAGGCCCTTGCAGTTGCCGAAGTTCTCTTCCACCGTCAGCATGTCAGCCAGCATCTGCGTGGGGTGGAAGGCGTCCGTCAGGCCGTTCCACACGGGCACGCCGGAGTCGCGGCTCAGCTGCTCGACAAGGTCCTGATCGAAGCCGCGGTACTCAATGCCGTCATACATACGGCCCAGCACCTTGGCGGTGTCCTCGATGCTCTCTTTCTTGCCCATCTGGCTGGAGCCCGGGTCCAGGAAGGTAACACCCATGCCCAGGTCCATGCCGGCCACTTCAAACGCGCAGCGCGTGCGGGTAGAGGTTTTTTCGAACAGCAGGACAATGTTCTTGCCCTGCAGGTAGCGGTGCGGGGTGTTGGTGAGCTTCAGGCGCTTGAACTCCTTCGAAAGCTCCAGCATATAACGAATTTCCGCCGGGGTGAAATCCAGCAGTTTCAGAAAGCTTCTCCCACTCAAACTAACAGCCATGATTACATTTTCCTTTCTTTTCCTTTGTTTTCAAAGCCCAAAGCCGGCGGGGGCGCACAGCCCCCGCACGGCAGGACAAAACGATGTTTTCCGTGAAACCCTGCTCAGTCTTCACGGATGAGCGGCATGCTCATGCAGCGGGGGCCGCCGCGGCCGCGGCTCAGCTCGGCAGAGGGCATCTCCAGCACCTTCAGGCCCGCTTTGCGCAGCACTTCGTTGGTGACGTCGTTGCGCTCGTACACAACGATGACGCCCGGGGCGATGCACAGCGTGTTGGAGCCGTCGTTCCACTGCTCGCGCTCGGCAGCGATGGTGTCGCCGCCCGCACACTGGATCAGCGTCACCTTGGGCAGGCCCAGGTACTTGGCCAGAATATTCTCCAGCGTGTCGTCTATCTCGCGCACCTTCAGCTCGTCATCCGCGCCCGGCGTGATTTCGAACACCTGAAGGGGCCCAAGGATGCCCGGATGCACGGTGAACTTATCCACGTCAATCTGGGTGAACACGGTGTCCAGGTGCATGAACGCGCGGCTGTTGGGAATGTTGAACGCCAGTACGGTGTTGATGGTGGAATCTTCGCTTGCAAAGATGTTGCGCGCGATCATGTCGATGGCATCCGGCTCGGTGCGCTGGGAAATGCCGATAGCCAGCACCTTGTCGTTCAGGTTCAGAATATCGCCGCCCTCGATGTGGAAGGGGTTGTAGCGGTCGAAGAACTTCGTCACATGGCCCTTGAAATCGGGGTGATAGTTGAAGATATATTCGGCGTAGATGGTCTCGCGGTTGCGCGTGACGGAATACATCCTGTTCAAGCTGACGCCGTTGCCGATGGAGGCGAACGGGTCACGCGTGAAATAGAGGTTGGGCATCGGGTCGATGATCAGCTTGCTGGGCTCGCTGACAAGGTCTACCAGAGAGTTCTCGGCGTCCACGTCAAACTCGTTCAGGTTCACGCCTTCCATTGTCTTCAGCACAAGCTCTTTGCTGTCCTTAATCTTGTCCAGATGATCGTAGACAATCTTCTGCCAGTGCTTGGTGCGGATGCCGGCCTCGCTGATGAACTGCTCAAGGAATTTCTTGCGCACGGCGGGGTCTGCGTCCAGCACTTCTGCCATCAGGTCTTCCAGATACACCACTTCCACGCCGTTCTCGCGCAGAATTTCGGCAAAGCGGTCATGCTCGGCCTGGGCCACCTTCAAAAAGGGAATATCGTCAAACAGAAGACGCTCCAGCGTATCGGGCGTCAGGTTCAGCAGTTCCTTGCCCGGCCTGTGAAGAAGTACTTTTTTGAGCGGCTTTATCTCGCTCGTTACATGGATACCAACCATTGTCTTGTCCTCCTGTCAAATGAATATATTCTGCCCCGGCCCCTGTCAAAAGCCGCAGGCATTGTGACTCGCTGTGTGAAAAAGCAGCACGCCATGCGTGCACTCATGGCGCCGCGCCCTTCCACAGTTTCTGAGTTTCTGAATCCATTATAGCGCATCCTGTTCGGAGAAGGGGATTTTTGACGCCATTTTTATTGTAAAAAGCCCTATTTTCTCTATGTCGGGTGCATAGATTTTAGGACATTTTGTTTAAGGTGTACAAACTACACATCAGATGTTTGCCATGTGCGTCAAAATGTATGGTTCCCCGCTTTGCCTGGCGTATGCCTGTGCAGCATGCACTCCGGGCAGAAAGCCGGGCGCCCCGCGGCAGCGAAAGGCATTTAAGCCTTGTGTTTTCTCATTATAATGAGTATAATAAATAAAACGTGTCGCAATGGCAGAAAACGCGGCGCCGTCTGCTTTGAGGGGCAGGCGAAAAACACAAAAGTGAGGAGAAGCCACATGAACAACATTGAACAGAGCCTGACAAGCGCGATTACCAAGGCTGTGAACGACGTCTACGGCATGGAGCCGCAGGCGGGCCTGGTGATGGTGGAGATTCCCAAGGACACCGCGAACGGTGACTATTCCACGAACATCGCCATGAGGCTTCCGAAGCTTGTGCATAAGGCCCCCCAGGAAATTGCGAAGGCCATTGTGGAAAAGCTGGAGCAGAGCCTTGACAATGTGGACAAGATTGAAATCGCGGGCCCCGGCTTCATCAACTTCCGCATGAAAAAAACGGCCATTTCCAGCGTTATCAACACAGTGCTGGAAAAGGGCGCAAAGTATGGCCAGAACTATTCCGGCAAGCGCGAAAGCGTGCTGGTGGAATATGTTTCCGCGAACCCCACGGGCAACCTGCACCTGGGCCACGCGCGCGGCGCAGTGTGGGGCGACTGCATGTGCCGCCTGATGAAGGCCAGCGGCTATGATGTGCTGCGCGAATACTACATCAACGATGCCGGCCACCAGATGTGGGTGTTTGGCCAGAGTGTATATGCCCGCTACTGCGAGCTGTTCGGCAAGACAGATTACCCCGTGCCCGAGGACGGCTACCACTCGCCGGATATCATCGACATCGCCAGAGAGATAAAGGAAAAGGAAGGCGACAAGTGGCTGAACGCCGCTGAAGAGGACGCCGTCAAATTCTTCAAAATGGAAGGCTACCACATTCAGCTTGCCAAGATAGAGCAGGATCTGCACGAGTTCGGCTGCGATTTCGACAGCTGGGTGAGCGAGCAGTGGATTGTGGACGAGGGCCGTGTGGACGAAGTGCTGCCCGTGTTTGAAAAGAAGGGCCTGATGTATGAAGAGGACGGCGCAGTGTGGCTGCGCACCTCGCAGTTCGGCGATGACAAAGACCGCGTGCTGAAAAAGAAGGACGGCGCCTACACCTACCTGACGCCGGATATCGCCAACCACATGTTTAAGTACGAGCGCGGCTACACCAAGCTCATTAATCTGTGGGGCGCAGACCATCACGGCTATATCCCCCGCATGAAAGCCGCCATCGCAGCCCTGGGCCACGACCCCAAGAGCCTTGACATTGTGCTTATTCAGATGGTGCGCCTTGTGGAAAACGGCCAGGAAGTGAAGATGTCCAAGCGCACGGGCAACGCCGTCACCATCCGCGAGCTGCGCGAAGACATCGGCAACGACGCCACGCGCTATTTCTTTGTAGAGCGCGCAGTGGACACGCACATGGATTTCGACTTGGGCCTGGCCCGTTCGCAGACCAGCGACAACCCTGTGTTCTATGCCCAGTATGCCCATGCGCGCATCTGCTCGGTGCTGCGCCAGGCGCCCGCGGTGCAGCCGCGTGAAACATACAATTTGCTGGGCAGCGAAAAGGAGACGGCCCTGCTTAAGCATATTGCCGCCTTCACCGACACGGTGGCCGACGCCGCCGCCACCTATGCGCCCAATAAAATCTGCAACTATGTGCAGAAGCTGGCGCAGTATTTCCACAGCTTCTACGGCGCGCACAAAATTCTGGGCAACGACGATGCAGAGCTGACAAACCAGCGCCTTGCCCTTCTGCAGGCCACCAAAATCACGCTGGCAAACGCCCTTGACCTCATTGGCGTGAGCGCGCCTGAAAAAATGTAACAGCGCGGCCCTGCCGTGCCTCTCTGTGCCCCGGCCGCTGGTGCGGGCGGGGCACAGCCGTCCCCGCGGGGCCCGGCCCCGCCAGGCAGCGCGGCAAGGGGGCGCTGCGCCCCCTTCCCTGCCTGTGCACCCAAGGCACATCCATGCGCAAAGGAGGCCCTTTTGCAATGGGCAATCAAATTACCGAGATACAGGACCAGTACTGCTCCAGCTATGACAAGCGGAAGCTGTGCAGCTTCGATATCGAATACATCGACACGCCCACAAAACCTCTTATACACCAGGCGGCGCGCTATCTGTTCTTTACAAAAGGGCACGGCCGCATGACGGTGGACAGCAAAAGCTATGAAATAGGCCCGCATACGTTCGTGGCCATCCTCCCATGGGAGATTACTGAGATCACTGCGGTGGATGCGCCGCTGGAGTTCTTCAAAATCATCTATAACTCCGATTTCATCAACAACACCATCAAGTTCGGCTACAACACGGGAAACAACTTTTTCAACATTCTCTCCAGTGTACAGGGCACACCCATTGTGCAGTGCACGGAAGAAGAGGCCGCCGTCATCCTGCGCGTGTTAAACGAGATAAAAAGCGAGACGGGCATTGAGTCCATTCTGGATGTGCCCGAAGAGCGCGAGCTTTCGAACGTGTATGTGACAAACAAGCTGATGGAGCTGCTCATCCACTTCACCCGCTTTTCGCGCAAGCGCGAGTGCCGCAACGAAAAGGGCGATTCCATCGAGCTGGACGAGCGCGGCGCCATTTTCAAATACATCTATTCGCATCTGAACCAGAAGCAGACCTTGAGCGAGCTTTCCAGCCTGTTTTACATGAGCGAGTCGTCTATCAGCAAATATGTGATGGACGTGACGGGCCTCACCTTCAGCGACCTTGTGAATGAGATGCGCATTGTAAAGATGATGGACCTTTTGATGTACACCGACATGACGCTGAACGAGCTGGCCGAGCTGACGGGCTTTGTGGATGCCTCGCATGTGCTGAAGGTGTTTTCGGCGCGCACGGGCGTGACGCCCAAGGAGTACCGCAAAATATACGCGGGCACCAACAACCTGTTCAAAGAGCGCGAAAAAAGCGTAAGCTTTGAGGTGTTCAACTATATCTACCACAATTTCCAGGAGGATTTGAAAATTCAGGCCGTGGCCGACAAATTTGGCGTGACGGTGGTGGAGCTGAACCGCATTCTGCTGTTCCAGGCAGAGCGCAATTTTGAAGATTTTTTGAACTACCTGCGCGTGAACAAGGCGTGCGAGCTGATGCTCTCCACCAAAATGAGCATCACGGATATCGCCATAGAGGTGGGCTACAACACGGTGAAAACGTTCAGCCGCAATTTTGTGAAGCTGAAAAGCATGACGCCCGCCACGTTCCGCAAGCGCATCATCCTGCAGCACGGCGGCGAAAGCATACCGGAAGGGCAGTCTGCCGTTTGACGCGGCGCCGTGCCCGCCGCGTGCCGGGGCGCCGCGAAGGGGAGGCTTTTGTTTGGAGAAGGTAAAAAGCATCAAGGATATTGCCCGCATGGCCGGTGTTTCCACGGCCACCGTCTCGCGCGTAATCAACCAGAACGGGCGTTTTTCCAAAGAGACAGAGGCGCGCGTGCGGCGCATCATCCGCGAGACCGAGTATGTGCCCAATATGAGCGCTAAGGGCCTGCGCACCAGCCGCACGCGCGTGGTGGGCATTATTGTGCCGGACATCACCAACCCCCACTTTGCCAGCCTTGTGCTGAAGCTGGAAATCAACCTGTTCCAGCGCGGCTATTCGTGCCTTATCTGCAACACAAATGAATCGGAAAAGCTGGAGCGCAAGCACATCCAGTCTCTTTCTGCCCAAAACGTCAGCGCCATTGTGCTGATCTCCGGCACGCGCAACTACTCCGAGCTGGACACACTGCCTGTCATCTATGTGGACAGGCCCTCCCGCAGCCAGAAAAGCAGTGGGGTGATCATTGAATCTGACAATGAGCAAGGCGGTTATCTGGCAACAAAAGAACTGCTGGAGGCCGGCTGCCGGCGCATCGTAATTTTGAAATGCCTGGGCAACGATGCGAACCAGCTGGCCCGCTACACAGGGTTCCAGCGCGCACTGACGGAATACGGCCTGAGCGAACAGGAAGATATGTTCGTCAATCTCCCTGAAGTTTCTATTGAAAATGCACGAAGTGCCATTTCGGAACTGCTTTCACAATGCATTCCATTTGATGGCATCATGTGCACCACGGACACTATCGCAGCAGGCGCGCTCATCGCCCTGCGGGAGCACGGTCTGCAGGTGCCGCGCGATGTTCTCATCACCGGCTTTGATGACAGCCAGCTTGCCGCTGCCTGCGGGCCGGGCATCACCAGCGTGCATCAGGACGTATCAAAAATGGCAGAGCTTGCAACAGCTTTGCTTCTTGAAATGATTTGTAAAAAGGCTCTGCCCAAAACTTATTATCAATTGCCGGTCTATCTTGTCACGCGCGCTTCTACACAGCGGTGAAGCAGCTTGATCAAATCATACAAGGGGGCGGTGGCGCTGCATTGCAGCGCCACCGCCCCCTTTGCTTATTCCACACCCTTTTGCAATTTTTACCGGCTTCTCTTCCACCTTGCTCCGGCCGGCTGCAGCAACTTTGCCTCGGCGTTTTGCACAAGCGCTTTGTACATAATTTGTGTAATAAGTTATAGTTTTTATATCATATTGACAGTATCAAATTTAAGGTTATACTAGATGTTAACAGTTGAGTAATCCTTTACTCAAAAAGCCCTGCTGCAGTCTTCCTTAAGCTTAACCAGAATATTTTATCAGAATTAAAAGCTTCATCAGCTTTTAAATTTATAATTCGGAAGAAAGGATGGAAAACTTATGAAAATTCTGATGGCAGGTGAATCTTGGAGCCTGACAGAGACACACACAAAGGGGTTCGACTCTGTCCCGTTATGCCGATACGAAGAGGCCGGCACCCCGCTTATCGACGCTTTGAAAAAGAATGGCTTCGATGTGACGTATATGCCGAACCATATCGCACAGTTGCATTTTCCCGACACTGTAGAGCAGCTTCAGGAATATGATGCCGTAATACTCAGCGACTGCGGCAGCAATACGCTGCTGCTGCACCCCCAGACATTCAAGGGAGTGCGCCGCGGCAACAGACTGGTTGCATTGTGCGATTATGTTGAACAGGGCGGCGGCCTGTTCATGTGCGGCGGCTATCTTAGTTTTTCCGGCGTTGCCAATAAGGCCCGCTATGCCATGACTCCGCTTGCCAAAGTGCTGCCCGTAGAAGTTTTGAATTACGATGACCGCATGGAATATCCGCAGGGCGTCACACCTGTGATGCAGGATACGGAACATCCCGTTCTGAAGGGTGTTGCTCCAGAATGGCCGCACTTCCTTGGCTATAACAAAATCAAGGCCAAACCTCAGGCGCAGCTTATTGCCACCATTGGGGAGAATGATACCTTCATGGCTGGTATGGAATATGGTGCAGGCCGCAGCTTTGCATTTGCATCAGATTGCGTGGAACACTGGGGTTCGCCTGAATTTGTGGCTTGGGAAAGTTATCCCACTCTCTTTGGCAATATCCTGCGCTGGGTAACGCACGCACTTTAATGCTTTCTCCTTTCTTTATTCCAACACAAAAAGGCATGCAGTAAAGAACATATAACAAAATCACTGCTTTTCACGGTGATTTTGCACAATTTGAGCAATCGTTTACCCATCATTCTGATGAAAATATGGCACCCATGTTGACTTTTATTTGTCACAACCATATCATAGCAAGTGAGAAAACGATTACTCGCCGTCGGGCGTGGATCGTAATCGGCCAAAACGGCCGGAAAATATTTTAACTATGGAGGAGATAACATGAAAAAAGCACTTGCCCTTCTTCTGGCGCTTGCCATGGCCCTGACATTGGTGGCCTGCGGCGGCGCCCCTGCTTCCAGCACACCTGCTTCCGGCTCTGCGTCTGTCCCCGCTTCCAGCACAGGCGCAGCAGAGGGCGACGCCGAGTACGCCGTCGTCCTGAAGGTACTCTCCAGCCAGTACTGGCAGACGATGCGCGACGGCATTGAGGCTAAAGCCGAAGAGCTGGGCATCAAAGTAGACATTTATGCCGCAAACACGGAGGATGACGTGGAGGGCCAGGTTTCTCTTCTGGAAAACGCCATCTCGAAAGGTTACAAGGCCATTGGGGTAGCCCCTATTTCGAACGTCAGCCTGAATAATGCCATTGCTGAAGCCACGGAAAAGGGCATCAAAATTGTCAACATCGATGAAGTTGTTGACTTAGAGGCCCTGACCGAACTGGGCGGCGCCGTGTATGCTTATGTGGCCACTGACAACGTGAAAGTGGGCCAGATGGGCGCCGAATACCTCATTGAACAAATTGGCGGCGAGGGTGAAGTAGCCATTGTGGAAGGAAAGGTTGGCAGCATCAACGGCGACAACCGCCGCGATGGCGCCACGGAAACTTTTGAGGCCGCTGGCCTGACGGTTGTGGACAGCCAGCCTGCGGATTTCGACCGCACAAAGGCCTATGACCTTGTCACCAATTACATCACTGCCCACCCGGACCTGAAGGCCATCTACTGTGTCAACGACACCATGGCCATGGGAGCGCAGGAGGCTGTGGAGGCCTCCGGCAAGGACATCAAGGTGTGCGGTACGGACGGAAATGCGGATGCCATCCAGTCTGTTGCAGACGGCAAGCTGTGCGCAACCGTTGCGCAGGATCCCGCTCTTGTGGGCGCTACGGGCCTGGAGCTGATGGTGGAAGCTGTGGAAACAGACGCTCCTCTGGAGCCGACCGTTGATATTCCTGTCACCCGCATCGACCCCATCCTCATCACCATTGACAATGCTGCTGAGAATCTGGCCTGAGAACTGTTTTGCAGTCTGCAATGACCCGGCCATGCGGCTTATGCCGCATGGCCGGGCCCTGTAAAAAGGTGCTGCGAGCGATGCGCGCCGCCGAAAATTTCCGGCCGGGGGCGCGCCCTGCTGACAGCATCTTGTCTGCACATAGCACATGGAAAAGGAGGAAACGCGATGGAACCCATCGTACAGATGAGCGGCATCACCAAACGGTTCCCCGGCGTGGTCGCGCTGGACCATATCAACTTTGATGTGCGCCCGGGCGAAGTACATGTTCTTTTGGGGGAAAACGGTGCCGGAAAATCCACCCTGATGAAAGTGCTCAGCGGAGTCTATACGCCGGACGAGGGTACAATACGGCTGGAGGGCCGGGAATACAAACGCCTTACTCCGCATATTTCCGCCGAGGGCGGCATCAGCATCATTTATCAGGAACTGAGCGTGGTAAACTGGCTGGATATCCGCGAGAATATCTTTATGGGGCATCTGCCTGTAAAGAAGGCCGGTCCGTTCCCCATGGTGGACTGGGCCCTGATGGATACGCGCACCCGCGAGCTTCTGGAAAAGGTGAACCTCGGCCACAGAAAGCCCACCACCCCGGTGAGCGAGCTAAGCATCGGCGAAAAGCAGATGGTGGAAATCGCCAAGGCCGTGGCCTTCAACGCCAGGGTTATTGTGATGGATGAGCCCACCTCCAGCCTGACGGAGGAAGAGGTGCAGCGGCTGTTTTCCATCATCCGTCAGCTTCGCAGCGAGGGCAAGGGCATCGTGTTCATCTCGCACAAGCTGTCTGAGATAGCCCAGATAGGCGACCGCATCACCATTATGAAGGACGGCGGCTATGTGGGCACATACCAGGTGGCGGACCTTACCACCGACGACATGATACGCCTGATGGTGGGCCGCGAGATAAAAGGCACCTACCAGCATGCGCCGGAAGAGAACTTTCAGTTTGGCGAGGTTATTTTCGAATGCCGCAGCCTTACGCGCAGGGACGGGCGCTGCCGCGACGTCTCGTTCCAGCTTCGCCGGGGCGAGATACTGGGCTTTTCCGGCCTGGTGGGGGCCGGGCGAAGCGAGACGATGTGCGCCATTTACGGCGCCGCGCCGAAAGCTTCGGGCGACATCATCCTTCACGGGAAAAAGCTCTCTATCAAAAACCCGTATTCGGCGCTGCGCCAGGGCATTGGCCTTGTGACGGAAAACCGGCGCGAGACGGGCTTTTTCCAGAACTTTTCAAACAAGCGCAACATCTCCATCGCCTATCAGCTCAAAAACTCCTCGCTGGACGGCCTTGGCGGCTTCACCAGCGAAAAGCGCGAGCAGGCCATTGCCGAAAAGCAGCGCGAGGATATTCAAATTAAATGCGCCTCGCTGGAGCAGCTTACATCAGAGCTTTCGGGCGGCAACCAGCAAAAGGTTATTCTGGGCAAGTGGATGGCCTCCAACGTGCAGCTGCTGATTTTTGACGAACCCACCAAGGGCATCGACGTGGGCACCAAAAGCGAGATATACAAGCTGATGCGCGGCCTGGCCGACAACGGCATTGGTGTCATCGTGGTGTCCAGCGAAATGACGGAGCTGCTCGGCCTGTGCGACCGCATTGCGGTGATGGCGAACGGCCGCATCACCGCCGTTTATGACGCCGCCGAGGCCACCGAAGAAAAACTGGCCAGAGCTGCCACTGCGGAAGCCGGGCAAAGCGCCTGATGAGATAGGAGGAACGGAAATTGAAAACGCTGCAAAAAAAGAAGTTTACTTTCAACGATTACTGGGACCGTTACAGCACCATTACAATCCTTGCCCTCATGATAGCCATATTTGGTGCGCTGCGCCCCAGCAGTTTTCTCACTGGCAGCAACCTTGTTAAAATTATCGAACAGAGCTCCATCACCATCCTGCTGGGCCTGGGCGAGTTCTTTGCCATTCTTCTGGGCGGCATCGATTTGAGTGTCAGCTCTACCATGGCGCTTTCCGGTGCGCTGACCGCACAGCTGATGGTGAACGGCGGGCTGCATCCCCTGCTGGCCATTTTTCTTGGCGTACTGGTGTTCGGCGCAGCCATCGGCATGGTAAACGGCTTTCTTGTCACGGCAACCGGCCTGCCCCCCTTCATCATCACGCTTGGCACGCAGGCCATTCTGCGCAGCCTTGTGTACATCGTCACGGACGCCCGTGCCGTTTCCGGCCTGCCCGCATCGTTTTCGAAAACAATGGGCGGTGATGTATTCGGTCTAATCCCTGTACCTATCCTGGTGGCCGTGGTGACGGCGCTTATCCTCACGTTCTTCACGGCCAAGCTGCAGGCCGGGCGCAACCTGTACGCGCTGGGCGGAAACTCTCAGTCTGCCTGGTATGCGGGCATCACGGTAAAAAAGCACACCATCCTCGCCTTTGCCATTTCCGGCGTATGCGCGGCGCTGGCCGGCATGGTGAATATCGCCCGCCTTGCCGCGGCCGAGCCCAATGCGGGCACCGGCTATGAGACCTATGCCATCGAAGCTGTTATCATCGGCGGCGCCTCGTTCTTCGGCGGTGTGGGCAAGATACCCAAGGTAGTTATCGGCGGCCTGATCATCGGCGTTATCAACAACGGCCTGAACATGGTGGGCGTTTCAAGCTATTACCAGCAGCTGGCCATGGGCTGCCTGCTGATTTTGGCCGTAACGCTGGACCGCTTCTTCGGCGCCAGCCGCAAGAACTGAGCCGGGCTTGTTTTCATCATTCCAAGGAGGTTTGCTTTTTATGAGGCCTGAATTCACCGCCAGCCTGATGTGCATGGATTTTCTGGATATCAAACACCAGATAGAGGTGCTGGACCAAAAGCTGGATGGCTACCATATCGACATTATGGACGGCCACTACTGCAAAAATATCACCCTGAGCCCCGATTTTATGAAGGCGTGCGCCCGCGTGGCCAAAAAGCCCATGGACGTGCACCTGATGACCACAAACCCCAACGACTGGATAGACGCCTGCGCCGCAGCGGGGGCCGCCATGATAAGCCCGCATGCAGAGACCATCAATACCGACTGTTTCCGCACGCTGAACCGCATCCGCGACGCCGGTTGCCAGGTGGGCGTCACGCTGAACCCCGCCACCCCGCTTTCGTATTGCAGGCATTATCTGAACCGCATCGACGTGCTGACGCTGATGACCGTAGATGTGGGCTATGCAGGCCAGCCCTTTATTGAAGAGATGCTGGAAAAAATTGCGCAGGCGGCGCGCATGCGCGAGGAAAACGGCTGGCATTACAAAATCATGATAGACGGCTCGTGCAACAAAAGGACGTTCCGCCGGCTTTACGAGGCCGGGGCGGACGTGTTTGTGCTTGGCTCTTCCGGGCTGTTCTCGCTGGATGTTGACCTTGCGTCCGCATGTGATACAATGAAAAGACAGTTTGAGGAAGAAACCGGCTTAAAACAGTGAATTGGGAGGGCGTCATAATGATGATATTGCAGCGCCCTGTGCTGGGTATCGATATCGGGGGCACCAATATGCGGTTCGCCTTAGTGGACGGTTCGCTTTGCCTAAAGGCATATGAACAGTTCAGCACACAAGCCGTTTTTTGCGGCGGTGCCCCGCCCACGGAAAAACTGGCGGAGCACATCCGCGCCTACTGTGCGCGGCACCTTGCAGGCGCCATGCCGGCAGCTGTGTCCATCGGGTTCCCCTCCACTATCAACCGTGCGCGCACGGTGGTGGTGCAGACGCCGAACATCGCGGGCATCCCGGACGATTACGCCGTGGTGCAGGAACTGGGCGGCGCGCTGGCCCTGCCCGTATATATCAACCGTGATGTAAATAATCTTTTCCTGTTCGATATAGAGGACCTGGGGCTGACGGGATGCAGCTGTGTGACAGGCATCTATTTCGGCACCGGCATCGGCAACGCCGTGATGGTGGACGGAAAACTTTTGCTGGGGCACAACGGCGCGGCGGCTGAGCTGGGCCACCTACCCGTGTACGGCAACCGGCGCATATGCAAGTGCGGCAACCCCAGCTGCCTGGAAACCGTCGTCTCCGGCATCGCGCTGGAGGCCATTCAGGCCGAATATTTCCCGCACACGCCTATCAAGCAGCTGTTTGCCCGGCATATGGACGCCCCTGTGATGCAGGCTTTTCTTGAAGGCATGGCGCAGGTGGTGGCCATTGAGGTGAACCTGTTCGACCCGGACTGCATGGTGCTGGGCGGCGGGCTTTTACAGATGGAGGGCTTCCCGCGTGCACAGCTGGAGGCGCTGGTGCACCGCTATGCCCGCAAGCCCTACCCGGAGCGGAACCTGCGGCTGTGCTATTCGCGCCCAAACCAGCAAAATGGCCCTGTGGGCGCGGCCATCTATGCCCGCAAGCGCATGGCGGACGCGCAGTATCTGTAAGCGCGGGCCTGCCCGCTGTGCGCGGCCCTGCGCCTTAAGGCAAAAGGCGCGGCGCGCCCGGCCTTTTGGCTTGCGCCGGGGGGCATGCGGCTGTTTTTTGAAGTTTATATTTTTCAGGAGGTTTTTTCATGAAGCTTGCAATCGGGAACGACCATGTAGCCGTGGAGATGAAACGGGAAATAAAGGCATATCTGGAAGAAAAGGGAATCGAGGTGCTGGACGTCGGCACCAACAGCACCGAGCGCTTCCACTACCCCATCAGCGGCTACCGCGTGGCCAGGCTTGTGGCAGACGGGGCAGTGGACGGCGGCGTGCTCATCTGCGGCACAGGCGTGGGCATTTCGCTGGCTGCAAACAAGGTGCATGGCATCCGCGCCTGCGTGTGCAGCGAGCCGTACACCGCCCGCCTTTCCAAACAGCACAACAACTCCAACATCATTGCCTTCGGCGCGCGCGTCATCGGCATCGAGACTGCCAAGATGATTGTGGACGAGTGGCTGGCGGCCAGCTATGAGGGCGGGCGCCACCAGACGCGTGTGGACATGATAAGTGAAATAGAGCAGACCGGCACCCTGCGCGCCGCCGGGGAATAAGCTCGGGCACCCCGGCCAAGCCGGAGCACTTGGGTAAACCCCGGAAGGGCATCATACCGGCAGGGCCCGGGAGGCACTGAAAAAAACTTTCATTGCATCATTTGCCCCACGCCCAACTGTTCATAAACAGGCGCTTTGTGTACGAAACTGTCCTGTACGCTGCAAGAAGCTTGCCATGATATTTTTCCCGCTTCGCTTAACGCTTGAGACAAAAGTTTTTTACTCTTCCCAGCAGAGCGGAGGAGCTTGTTTTGCGAAAGTATACGAAAAAGACGTCCGCCAGACGGCGGACGCCTTTTTATTTTCATTGTGTAAAGAAGTCTCTGACCTGCATGCCTCATAAAAAGCTTTGGCCCAGGTTGCCGGACAACGCAGGCCGCCGACGGCGCTTTTCCGAAGGTTCTTTTATAAAAGCGGCCCCGCCTGTTTGCAAGCCGAAAGGCGGGCGATGCAGCCGAAGGCGGTTTTCATACAGCCCGATGCTGTTGCGGCGGTTTGCTTTTCGGGGCCTGCGCGCGCCGCCCCGGCCCTGCCGGGCCCTGCACTACACCTGCACGGCGCCCAGCGGCTGCACGGCTGCGGCCTGTGCACCGCGCCAGGGCAGCGAGGCCAAAAACGCGCGCATGCGGCGCACATATTCGCCGTGCGCCACGGCATAGCTCATGGCGTGGCGCGCGCCCGGCACCAGCCAAAGCTGCTTTTGCGCGGCGCAGGCCTCATACAGCGCACGGCCCATCCATGTGGGCACAAAGGTATCCTCTTCGCCGTGGATGAACAGTACTGGCACGCGGATGTGCTGCACGGCGGCCAGCGCGTCGGCCTCACGGTAGTCATAGCCCGCTTTGCGGCGGCACACGCGGTTTGTAAGCGGAACAAGCGGCCAGGGCGGCACATGTGCCAGGGTACGCGCCTGATAGCGGAATTCATCTGCGGCGCTGGTGTAGCCGCAGTCCTCCACAATGCCGCGCACGCATGCAGGCAAGGCCTCGCTGCCGCCCGCCAGCAGCACGGTGGCGGCCCCCATGGAGATGCCGTACAGCGCCAGCTCACACGCAGGGATGCGCCGCTGTGCCTCATAGGCCCAGGCAAGGCAGTCCCGCCGGTCCGTGGCGCCAAAGCCCACATATTCCCCCTCGCTTTGGCCGTGCGCGCGGCCGTCCGGCAGGATGAGGTTATACCCCGCCTCGCGCAAAGCGCGGGCCACAGGCGAAAATTCCCGCCTGCCGGTGGAGGTATAGCCGTGGATGCACAGCAGTGTGCGCGGCGTGGGCACGGCTGCAGGCACATATTCCGCCACAAGGGAAAGGCCGTCAAAGCTTTGCATACGCCAGAATTCGTGCGGCACACTGTCAAGATAAGCGCGCCCCTCAGCGCGCAGGGCGGCGCGAAGGCGCACGTCTGCCGCGTCCTCCCCGCCATCCGGGCTTGTCTGCTTTCGCAAAATGGCCGCGTCAAACACTTTGTTCGCGCCCAGCCACAGCCCGGCCGCGCAAAGCCCCGCGCCTGCCGCGGCGGCTGCCGCCGCCAGTTTCCATGCCTTCATGCAACGCCCCTCCCCTGCCCGGCGCGCACACAGCGGCGCCTGTCTTTTGTTCATAATACCACACATGCCGCATACGGGGCAAGGCTGTAACAGAACCGCTAAATCCAAACTTCTTTGTTGCTGCACAGGCTGTGCTCATGTACAGCCCGGCACTCCCCCTGTACACATCGCATGTAAAAGGGCCCCGGTGCTGAACACCGGGGCCCTTTGTATCTTCGTTCGGTGTGCTTTCACACGCCGGTTTTGGGGTTCTGCTTCTGCGCGGGGGCGGGCGTGCTGTCTGTCTGGCCTGCCACTACCTTTTCATCGGTGTAGGTTTTTCCGCCGAACACGGCGCTGGCCGTATACACCGTGTCATTGCCGCGCTTTGCACTGTCAACTGCCGCCTTCACCTCAACGGTGTGCGATGCGTTCTTTACACAGGTAAAAACGGCCGCGGCGCTGGAATGGTCCGCCGCCCAGCTCCATGCCGGGGCGCCCCAACTGTGCAGGCATGCCTCCGCAGCGCCCGTCAGGGGCCGGCCGTCCGCAGAAACCAGATATGATTTTCCATCTTCTGTCTCCACACTTGCGCCCAGCACGCTGACGCCCTCGCCAAAGGTGATGCCGGTGCTCTTGTCCTTCATCACTCCTTCAAACGGCCTGCCGCCCTTTGTGCTCACCGCGGTGACATCGGCGCCCAGATGGATGCCGCCGTCCCTGTGGTTGCGGATGACAGCTTTATTCTCTGCAGGCTCTGCATCCGATGTGGCTGTGACGCTTGTCTGCGCGCCGGTTGCGCAAAAGGCGCCGTCACGGGCCAAAATGGCGCTGTTCTGCGCAGAGTGCGCCTTCACCGTGCCGCTCGTAACCTGCACGCCATCCCAGCCAAGCAGGGCCACATCGGTGGAAGAGGTATTCACACGGCCGCCCTCAATCAAAATTCTGCCATCAGCGCTAATGCCCGTACCGTCATCCGTCTTGATATCGGTTTTGTTGCCGCGGATGGTGATGTCGCCGTAGCTGTACAGGCTGTAGCCCTCCAGGCCGGCCGATTTGTTTGCCTTGGTGGTAAGCACGGTGTCCTCCACCAGAATGCCGCCTGTGCCGCAGTATACCCCCTGCATTTCACCTGCAGCGGTGTCAATGTCCACCGTGCTGTTCTTCAGCGTGACAGAGGAGGGAATGTCTGCATCTGAATCACTGTCGTAGATTTCCGCGAACAAGCCGCACCCCTGCGCCCGGATGGTGGCATTGACGGAATCCAGTGCGATATTGCCGTGAAGAGAACAAATTCCGTGCCAAACAGAATCTATCTCGGCCACAAGCCCGCCGCTGAGCACAATATCTCCCTGTGCACAAACAGCCGGCATCATATCTCCCCCACCCGACTGTTCGGTGACAGCTTTCAAGCTGCCCGGGCCGGAGACATTCAGCGCCCCGTCAGCACAGTAAATGGCATTCGCGTTCTGTGCACTCAGCGCAAACGACGCGCCCTGCTGCATCTGCACATTCAGTGCAGACACACCGAATGCGAACATGGCGGAGTCTGGCCCGTCAGATGTAACAGAGTTTTGCCCTTTTACAATTACCGTAAATGCGCCGGATGTTTCAATTTTCACATAACCGTTCACAGCCACATTTTCCAGCGTCAGTGTGCCTGCCGCACTGTCCAGCGTGGCGGTGCCCCCGCCGATGCTGTTTGCGCCCTCGTTCAGAGACGTGCCGCCAACTGTGACCGTAGTGCCACCCGCCGCAAAGGCCGCCGCGGGCAAAAGCGTCACAGCCATCAGGGCCGCCAGCAGAACGCAGAGCCATCTTTTTCTGTTCAACTTTATCATCCTCCTGCTTTTTTGAATGCAGGCCCTCAAACCTGTTCTCCGGCACGCCGGAGAACAAGAAAGGGGCCCCTTTCTTTGCGCCGCATACAGCGGCATCCAATATAGCTTTATATTACCCTATTTGAAATGAAAAAGCAAACCTTTTTTCGGGAAGGCAGCACGCTCTGCCGAAACAGCGCCGCGCCTCATTTTGGAAAAACTGCACCTTATCTGGATAGAACCTGTGCAGTGCGGGTGCCGGTACACGCAAAAGCCGCTGCCCCCAAAAGGCGTGCTGACATAAGAAAACACTGCCTTTGAAATAGGAATTGAGGCGCACAGCATCGGTCAAAGCGCCTTGACAGCCAAAAAGGGTGCCTGCGGCACTTTTCCCTGCTTTGCAGCCCCAATTTCAGCTTCAGAGGTGAAAAGCAGTTTCGGCCCGGCAACTTTGCGTGAACAGCAGCGTGAAAAAAACGGCAATCCTGACGGATTGCCGGGCTTTTTTGAATGCGTTAAGCGCCAAAATTGTCAGCCCAAAACCAGTGTTTTCTTACGTCAACGCACCCAATGTCAAAGCGGCCCGCATGCCCGCTTGGATGGATTTTGCACAAAACAAGCGCCGGTGCGCGCAAAAGCCGCCGCGCCCGAAGACACGGCGGCTTTTCTTTGCTTTTTCAGTTGTGCGGAATTTGATGGCATTTGGCGCGCTGCAATGCGCGCCAAATGTCAAAGCGGCCCGCACGCCTGTTTGGATGGATTTTGCGCAAAACAGGCGCCGCCGCGTATTTCGGTGCGCGCAAAAGCCGCCAAATCAGGCCTGGCTGGCAGCTACGGCGCAGGCCACTGTCATGCCTACCATGGGGTTGTTGCCCGCGCCGATAAGGCCCATCATCTCCACGTGCGCAGGCACAGAGGACGAACCCGCGAACTGGGCGTCGCCGTGCATGCGGCCCATGGAGTCCGTCAGGCCGTAGGAAGCGGGGCCCGCGGCCACATTGTCCGGGTGCAGGGTGCGGCCGGTGCCGCCGCCGCTGGCCACGGAGAAGTATTTTTTGCCGTTTTCCATAGCCCACTTTTTATAGGTGCCGGCCACCAGATGCTGGAAGCGGGTGGGGTTGGTGGAGTTGCCGGTGATGGAGACCTCCACAGCCTCCTTCTTCATGATGGCAACGCCCTCCAGCACATCGTTGGCGCCATAGCACTTCACGGCGGCGCGCTCGCCGTCCGAGAAGGCCTTCTCACGCACGACGGTCAGCTCGCCGGTTTTGAAGTCGTAGTCTGTCTCCACATAGGTGAAGCCGTTGATGCGGCTGATGATATAGGCGGCATCCTTGCCAAGGCCGTTCAGGATGACGCGCAGGGGCTTTTTGCGGGCCTTGTTGGCGGTGCGGGCAATGCCGATAGCGCCCTCGGCGGCGGCGAAGGATTCATGCCCGGCCAGGAAGGCGAAGCACTCGGTCTCGTCGCGCAGAAGCATGGCGCCCAGGTTGCCGTGGCCCAGGCCCACCTTGCGCTGCTCGGCCACAGAGCCGGGCACGGTAAAGGCCTCCAGCCCCTCGCCGATGGCGGCGGCGCAGTCGGCGGCGCTTTTCAGGCCGCGCTTCACGGCAATGGCGGTGCCGAGGGTATAGGCCCACACGGCGTTGTCGAAGCAGATGGGCTGCACGCCCTTCACGATGGCTTCCACATCGATGCCCTTTTCCAGCAGCATGGCGCGGCAGGCGTCGAGAGATTCGAGGCCGTTGGCCGCCAGACACTCATTGATTTTGGGCATGCGGCGTTCTTGACTTTCAAATGTAGCCATGATTTCGTCCTCCTTTACTCTTCACGCGGGTCGATGTATTTGGGCGCGTCCGCAAAGCGGCCGTAGGTGCCCACGTTTTTCTCATAGGCGGTCTTCGGGTCTACCCCGTGGCGGATGTCCTCCATCATTTTGCCAAGGCGCACGAACTGATAGCCGATGGCCTCGTTGTTCTCGTCCAGCGCCACCTTGGTGATGTAGCCCTCCGTCAGCTCAAGGTAGCGCACGCCCTTGGCCTTTGTGGAGAAGATGGTGCCCGTCATGCTGCGCAGGCCCTTGCCCAGGTCTTCCAGCGAGGCGCCCACAGGCAGGCCGTCCTCGGAAAAGGCCGTCTGGCTGCGGCCGTACACGATTTGCAGGAACAATTCGCGCATGGCAACGTTGATGGCGTCGCACACAAGGTCTGTGTTCAGGGCCTCGAGAATGGTCTTGCCCGGCAGAATCTCGCCCGCCATGGCGGCAGAATGCGTCATACCAGAGCAGCCGATGGTCTCCACCAGGGCCTCCTCAATAATGCCGTTTTTGACGTTCAGTGTCAGCTTGCAGGTGCCCTGCTGCGGCGCGCACCAGCCCACGCCGTGCGTGAGGCCGGAGATGTCCTTGATCTCATACGCCTTTACCCAGCGGCCTTCCTCCGGAATGGGTGCCGGGCCATGGTGCGGGCCTTTCGCGATGGGACACATTTGCTCTACTTCATGTGAATAAGTCATAGCGATGCTCCTTCTCCTTTGCTCCGATGTTTTGCGGTGTTTGCTTTGATAGTTTTTTAACAACACAGGCTTTTTTTATTATAGCTTTTTCCGGCATGTTTTTCAAGGTGCCGCGCCGCCTTTTTTCGCGCCGGCCGTGCGCGCAAAGCGGCTTATTTTGTGCCTTCGCGCGCATAATGCGCGCCCTTTGCGGCAAAGCTTTCGGCAATAGGTATAAAACGATTCCCCCTGTTTCAGCAGATTCGTACAAAACGGAACAAAATTCATCCCAAAAGCGGTTGTATTTTGCGCACGATACCTGCTATTCTAAAAATAAAAATTTTATGTGTGTTCGCGGGCTGGAATCGTGTTAAGGAGGGAACGTCATGACGGTCGGTATGGCTGTGCGCGAGAGGATCCTGCAGTTGTGCCGGGAGCGCGGCATCACTGTGAACAAACTGGCAGTGCTGAGCGGCGTGACGCAATCCACGCTGAACAATATCGTGGGCGGCCGCAACCACAGCACGACGGTGTCCACCCTGCAAAAGGTGTGCGATGGGCTGAATATCACCATCACCGAGTTCTTTGCCAGCGACATCTTCGCTGAAATAGAGCAGGAAATACACTAAGCGCACGGGCCGGGCGCCCTCCCGAGGGAGGGCGCCCGGCCTTTTCCGCGCATTTATTCACGCCCCGTTCATTGACAGGCTTTGCCTTTTAGTAGTAGTATAATATGGTATCCACCGCGGAAAACGCCGTTTTCCCCGGCGGGCAGCGGTGTGCCGCCGCTTTCAGATGAAACATACGAGGTGCGAGACATGTCCCTTTTTGAAAAGATGTTCGGAACGTTCTCTTCCAAAGAGCTGAAAAAAATAAAGCCCATTGCCGACAGGGTGCTGGCGCTGGACGGCGAGTTTTCCGCCAAGACGGACGACGAGCTGCGCGCCATGACGCCCGCTTTGCAGGCGCGCCTTACTGCGGGCGAAAGCCTTGACGATATTCTGCCCGAGGCGTTCGCCACCTGCCGCGAGGCGGCGTGGCGCGTGCTGGGCATGAAGCATTTCCCCGTGCAGGTGGTGGGCGGCATTGTGCTGCACCGCGCGTGCATTGCAGAGATGAAAACAGGCGAGGGCAAAACGCTGGTGGCCACCCTGCCCGTCTACCTGAACGCGCTGACGGGCAAGGGCGTGCATGTGGTGACGGTGAACGATTACCTTGCCAAGCGCGACTCGGAATGGATGGGCAAGGTATACCGCTTTCTGGGCCTGAAGGTGGGGCTTATCGTGCACGGGCTCACCAATGAGGAGCGCCGCGCCGCCTATGCGGCGGACGTCACCTACGGCACAAACAACGAGTTCGGGTTCGATTACCTGCGCGACAACATGGTGACGTATAAAGAGCAGATGGTGCAGCGCGGGCACTATTTCGCCATTGTGGACGAGGTGGACTCCATCCTCATCGACGAGGCGCGCACACCGCTTATTATCTCCGGCGAGGGCGACAAATCGACAGACCTATACAAAATAGCCGATAATTTTGCGCGCACGCTGAAGCCCGTGGTGGTGGCCGAGCTGGACGACAAGGAGGACCACGACGAACAGGTGGACGGCGATTATGTGGTGGACGAGAAGAAGAAAACGGCTACCCTCACCGCCGCGGGCGTGAAAAAGGCCGAGGCGTATTTTAATGTGGAAAACCTGGCCGACGCCGAAAACATGACGCTGCAGCACCATATCAACCAGGCCATCAAGGCGCGCGGCGTGATGAAGCGCGATGTGGACTATGTGGTGCGCGACGGCGAAGTGATTATTGTGGACGAGTTCACCGGCCGCCTGATGGTGGGCCGCCGCTACAACGAGGGCCTGCACCAGGCCATTGAGGCCAAAGAGGGCGTCACCGTGGCGCGCGAGAGCCGCACGCTGGCCACCATCACCTTCCAGAACTTTTTCCGCATGTACGACAAGTTGGCCGGCATGACGGGCACCGCCCAGACGGAGGCCGCCGAATTTCAGGAGATATACGGCCTTGCCGTGGTGGAGGTGCCCACAAACAAGCCCGTGGTGCGCCAGGACCTGAACGACGCCGTGTATAAAACAGAGCGCGGCAAATTCAACGCCGTGATAGACCAGGTGCTGGAATGCCACGAAAAGGGCCAGCCCGTGCTGGTGGGCACCATTTCCATCGAGAAAAGCGAGCTTTTGAGCGGCATGCTGAAAAAGCGCGGCGTGAAGCACGAGGTGCTGAACGCGAAATACCACGAAAAAGAGGCCGAAATTATCGCGCAGGCGGGCAAGTTTGGCGCCGTGACCATCGCCACCAATATGGCGGGCCGCGGCACGGACATCATGCTGGGCGGCAACGCCGAGCACATGGCCAAAGCAGATTTGCGCCGCGAGGGCTTTTCAGAAGAGCTGGTGGCCGAGAGCACCGGCCACGCCGACACACAGGACGAGGATATCCTTGCCGTGCGCAGGCGCTATGCCGAGCTGGAGGCAAAACACAAGGAGGCCATCCGCGAAGAGGCGGACAAGGTGCGCGCCGCGGGCGGGCTGTTCATTGTGGGCACCGAGCGCCACGAAAGCCGCCGCATCGACAACCAGCTGCGCGGGCGCGCAGGCCGCCAGGGCGACCCCGGCGCCAGCCGCTTCTTCATCAGCCTGGAGGACGACCTGATGCGCCTGTTCGGCGGCGAGCGCGTGCAGACGCTGATGAACACACTGGGCGTGGAGGAAGACATGCCCATTGAGAACAAAATGATAACAGGCGTTATTGAGAACGCGCAGAAAAAGCTGGAGGCACGCAACTTCGCCATCCGCAAGAGCGTGCTGCAGTTCGATGACGTGATGAACGCCCAGCGTGAAATTATTTACGGCCAGCGCCAGAAGGTGCTTGCCGGCGAGGATGTCTCGGCCAGCGTGCGCAGCATGATGAAGGAATCCATCGAGGCGAACGCAAAGCTGTTCCTTGCGGGCGAGGCGCCCGACGAATGGGACTTCGCGGGCCTGCGCCAGCACTACATGGGCTGGCTGGCAAAGCCGGACGATTTCCGTTATTCCACAGACGAGCTGAACCGCCTGAAGCCCCAGGACGTGACGGACGTGCTGGTGAAGCGCGCCGAGGCCGTGTGCGCCGATAAGGAAAAACGCTGGGGCGCGCAGCTGATGCGCGAGTTCGAGCGTGTGGTGCTGCTGCGCAATGTGGACATGAAGTGGATGGAACACATCGACGCCATGGACGAGCTGCGCAAGGGCATCTACCTGCGCAGCTACGGCCAGCGCGACCCGGTGGTGGAATATCGTTTCGAGGGCTTCAACATGTTCGACGAGATGGTGGAGGCCATCCGCGAGGACACCACGCGCATGCTGCTGACGATGGAGTTAAAGACCGACGAGCAGCCCAAGCGCGAGCAGGTGGCAAAGCCCACGGGCGAGGCGGGCGCGGGCGACGCGGCCCCCGCCAAAAAGCAGCCCGTGAAAAAGGCGGTGAAGATAGGCCGCAACGACCCATGCCCCTGCGGCAGCGGCCTGAAGTGGAAAAAGTGCACCTGCGCCCAGTACCACCCGGACCAGACGCCCAAAGCCTAAAGGAAAGCATGCCTGCCGCCGTAAAAAACGGCGGCGCCTTCCTGCGCGGGCACGCCCTTTTCGGGGCGTGCCCCTTTTTATACAAACCGCCGTGCTCTGCGCGGCCCTTTGCAGATTTGAGGGGGAATTATGGAACCGACACAGCAGACAGCACAATTAAAACAAAAAATACCGCCCGGCTTCCGTAAAAAACTGCTGGCCGGGCTGTTCCGCGGGCTTTGGCGCTGGCTGGCGCTGGGCGTGGCGGCCACCGCCGTCTCTACCGTCACGGCGTACCTTGTGCCGCTTGTCATCACCTTCACGGTGGACAGCGTCATCGGCACAAAGCCCATGGCCCTGCCGGGCTTTTTGCAGCCGCTGGCAGACGCCCTCGGCGGGCGCGCAGGCCTTGCGGCCAACCTGTGGCTGATGGGCCTTGCCGTAGTGGCCGTAAGCCTTGTAAACGGCGCGTTTTCCTACCTGCGCGGCCACGCCATGGCCTTTTTTGGCGAGGGGTTCTCGCGCCGCCTGCGCGACAGGCTGTTCCAGCACCTGCAGGCCGTGCCTTATTCCTATTATAAAAACGTACAGACGGGCGACATCATCCAGCGCTGCACCAGCGATGTGGAGACAGTGCGCCGCTTTGTGCAGATGCAGCTTGTACAGGTGGTGCGCACGGTGTGCATGGCCGTGACGGCCTTTGCCATCATGCTGCCCATCAGCGGCCGGATGACGGCGCTTTCGTCGTGCTTCTTTCCTTTTCTCATTGCGGGCAGCTTTGTGTATTTCCGCCGCGTACAGGCCCGGTTTCTGAAAGCGGACCAGGCCGAGGGCGAGCTTTCCACCGTAATACAGGAAAACCTCACCGGCATGCGCGTGGTGCGCGCCTTTGCGGCCGAGCGCGCGCAACTTGCCGTGTTTACCCAAAAGAACGAAACCTTCCGGCGCACCATCACGCACCTGAACACGCTGATGGGCATGTTCTGGGGCGCCACCGACACGCTGGGCTATCTGCAAATAGCCCTCAGCCTGTGCTGCGGCGTGTGGTTTGCCGTAAACGGCGAGCTGACGCTTGGGCAGGTGATGCTGTTTTCCACCTACACCTCCATGCTCACCTTCCCCATGCGCCAGCTTGGCCGCGTGCTGGCAGACTTGGGCAAGGCCGATGTGGCGCTGACGCGCCTTGAGGACATTCTGTGCGCGCCGGAGGAGGCGGAGCCTGGCAGGGCCCTTGCGCCCGCCATTGACGGCAGCATCGAGTTCGACGACGTGTGCTTTGACTACGGCGACGGCGTGCCCGTATTGCAGCATATCAGCTTCCGCGTGCAGCCGGGGCAGACAGTGGGCATTCTGGGCTCCACCGGCTCCGGCAAAAGCACGCTGGTGCAGCTGATTCAGCGGCTGTACACGGCAACCTCAGGGCATGTGCGCCTTTCCGGCGTGGATGTGAACGACATCGAGCGCCACCATTTGCGGCGCAGCGTGGGCCTTGTGCTGCAGGAGCCGTTTTTATACAGCCGCACCATTGGCGAAAACATTGCCATTGCACGGCCTGGCGCCGCCATGGACGACATCACCGCCGCCGCGCGCACAGCCAGCGTGCACGACGTGATAGAGAGCTTCGAGCACGGCTATTCCACCGTGGTGGGCGAGCGCGGGGTGACGCTTTCGGGCGGGCAGAAACAGCGCGTGGCAATTGCGCGCACGCTTTTGCAGGCGGCGCCCATTCTTATCTTTGACGATTCTCTGAGCGCGGTGGACGCCGAGACGGACGCCGCCATCCGCGACGCGCTGTGCACGCGGGCCGGGGGCACCATGCTGCTCATCAGCCACCGCATTGCCACGGTGCGCCGGGCAGACCTGATTCTGGTGATGGACGGCGGGCGCATTGTGCAGATGGGCACGCACGAGACGCTGAGCCGCGAGGCGGGCATGTACCGCCGTGTGTGCGAACTGCAGGCCGAGCTGGACGAGGCCGCACCGCAGGAAGGGGGGCGCTGAATATGGACGCTGTGACAAAGCCGCTGGACCAGAAGGAATATTCCAGCGAAAAGATAGACCTGCGCGTGTGGCGCCGCCTGATTGCCTATGCCATGCGCCGCAAAAGCGAGGTGGGGCGCCTTGCGTGCGTGCTGCTGGTGGTGTCGTCCATCGACATTCTGTACCCGCAGCTTACGCGTTACGCCATCAACCACTTTATCGAGGGCGGCACCACGCAGGGGCTTTGGGCCTTTGCGCTTTTGTACGCCGCCGTCATTGCCGTGCAGGGCCTGGGCGTGTTCTTCTTCGTGCGCGGGGCCGGGCGGCTGGAAATGAACATCTGCTACGACATCCGGCAGGACGCCTTCACCCATCTGCAGGAGCTGAGCTTCAGCTTCTACGACACCACCAGCGTGGGCTGGCTGATGGCGCGCATGGGCTCGGACGTGGCGCGCCTTTCGGACATGATAGCTTGGAGCCTTGTAGACCTGTGCTGGTCCGGCTTTTTCGTGGTGGGCATTGTGGCGGTGCTTTTGTGGATGAACTGGCAGCTCGGCCTGCTGGTGCTGTGCATCACGCCGGTGCTGGCTGTGCTGTGCGTGTTCTTCCAGCGGCGCATCCTTCGCCAGCAGCGCCTTGTGCGCGCGGCAAACAGCCGCATCACCGCAGCCTTCAACGAGGGCATCATGGGCGCTGTAACCACCAAGACGCTGGTGCGCGAAGAGGCAAGCTGCGAAGAGTTTTACGCCCTTACAGGCACTATGCGCCGCGCCAGCGTGCGCGCCGCCCTGTGGAGCGCGCTGTTCCTGCCCCTTGTGGTGAGCCTTGGCAGCATCTCTACGGCGCTGGCCCTTGTGCGGGGCGGCGGCCTGGTGTTTGCTGCCGTGCTGGACTTCGGCACACTGGCCGCCTTCATCAGCTACACCACGCAGCTGTTCGACCCCATTCAGCAGCTTGCCAATATCCTGGCCGAAATGCAGGCCGCGCAGGCCTCGGCCGAGCGCGTGATAGACCTTTTGGACACAAAGCCCGACATTGTGGATACGCCCGAGGTGACGGCCCGCTTCGGCACGGCCTTTGCGCCGCGCAAAGAAAACTGGCCGCCCATTGAGGGCAAGGTGGAGTTCTGCGACGTGGGCTTCCAATACAAGACGGGCGAGCGCGTGCTGCAGCACTTCAACCTCACCGTGCAGCCCGGCCAGACCATCGCCCTTGTGGGCGAGACAGGCGCGGGCAAAAGCACGATTGTAAACCTTGTGTGCCGCTTTTACGAGCCCACCGAGGGCAGCGTGCGCATCGACGGGGCCGATTACCGTACCCGCAGCCAGCACTGGCTGCACTCGGCGCTGGGCTATGTGCTGCAGACGCCGCACCTGTTCAGCGGCACCATTGCCGACAACATCCGCTTTGCGCGGCCCGATGCCTCCATGGAGGATGTGGTGCGCGCGGCAAAGCTGTGTGCCGCGCACGACTTCATTGCCGCCCTGCCCCAGGGCTATGACACACAGGTGGGCGAGGGTGGCGGCCGCCTCTCCACCGGGCAGAAGCAGCTTGTGTGCTTTGCGCGCGTGCTGGTGGCGGACCCGCGCATCTTCGTGCTGGACGGGGCCACCTCCAGCATTGACACCGAGACAGAGCAGCTTATCCAAAGCGCCATCCACACCGTGCTCAGGGGCCGCACCAGCTTTGTGGTGGCGCACCGGCTGTCCACCGTGCGCACGGCGGATAAAATTCTGGTGATAGACGCGGGGCGCATTGCCGAGGCAGGCACCCACGATGAGCTGATGGCCCAAAAGGGCCGCTATTACAGCCTTTACACACACCAGTACCGCAGCGAGGCCCAGCGCACCTTCCGCGCCTGAGCAGGGCTTTGCCCGTACGGCTGGGCCGCAGCCCGGCCCGCTTCTGTGCTCCCCGCTTCCGGCGTTTGCCGGGAGTGGGGAGCTTCTGTTTTTGCCAGTGTTCTTCAACTTTTTTGTGAAACATTTCAAAATAGTTGAAAATTATTGACCAAACGCAAGTTATATGTTATTATTAAATTGCAAAAATTAATATATAATTTCAACATTCAATCTTAATAAATGTGTATTTTGCCTATTTTGGAAAAATAGAGGTGATTCCCATGCAATTGCAATTATAACAGATACTTTATCCATTTGCCTTTTCGGTCAATGGAGGAATAGCTATGAATAAGAAAAAATTTGGGCTGTGATGCTTATTACCTGTCTGGTTGTCACTTTTGCCTTTTCAACATATGCAGATGGAGCTGCCCGCCGGAGAATGATATGCCCAAATTTCGGCGGAAACATGGTTACTTCTGTAAGGGAAAGCGAAGAAATCGTTCTGGTTCTTCCCTGCACACATGGTTGGGGCGGCTATCAAGACATAGAAACGGAAATCGTTCGTACCACTGTATACAACTGCGGCTCGCGCGGAAACAGCGGCTCGGCTGTCACCAGGTTGCCCGGGCGCTCTTACTGTTCACATGATCTATGGTGGGCGGTGTTTTTTCAGCGAAAAAAGCAATTGGTATTGCATTGCTCTTCATGATTTGTATCAGTCTCTTTCCGTCTGCTTTTGCCAGTCAGCCGGAAACTGCGCCACGGGCGGCCATTTGCAGCTGCGGTGGCCGCTTATTTGAAAAGTACCGTGTAGAAACATCGGAGAGCATTGTGGCTTGCCTTGTATATGGTTATCCGTATATAGACAGGTAAACGGATTATTATGATAAAACTGCTTAAAATGTGACGCCTGCGGGCAGGAAGCAGTGAATTCTCGCGTTTTCTTATATGCCGAAAGGGTGTGCATTGACAGGCCCTGATGCACAGGGGAGGTGACATTATGGCCCATTTCAAGCAGGCGTGCGTTTTCCTTTGCGCTTTTTGCTGCAGTCTTTTTACCAGCTGCGGCGCCGCGGCGCCCGGTTCTTTTTCGCAAAACCCCGAGGCCCCTGCCTCTTCCGGCCCTGCTGCAGCAGGCAGCGCCACTTCCCAGATGGAGATAGCGCAGCAGGTAAAGCAGCTTTCCGAAACGCTGGAGGCCCTGGTTACCCTGCGCGATGAAACATACGGCGGCACCTTTTCCTACAACATGCATGTGGGGCTGGAATATGAGGGCGCTTATTATGAAGTGAGCGGCGCCGACATCCCCTTCCAAAGCCTTGCCGAGGTGCAGGCCATATACCCTACCATGCGGCTGCCTGAAACTGTAAGCGGGCAGGCCCTGGCACAGGTTGAAATTTCCGCATCAGACAATGCCCTGGCGCGTGAATGCCAGAAGGGCAGCATTCCACAGCAGCCGTTTGCCGCAGAGGTGCTGCCTGAACACATTGAATCACTGGCCGCTGTATACGGAAAGGGCGATCAGGCGCTTACTCTTTCATTTTGGAGCCGCGCCGCCTTACAGCCCGATGGGTGGGAGCAGCTGGAGGCCCTGCAAAACGGTTATGCGCTGGTGCGCTATGGCAGCCCTGATGCTATAGCCCTGCAGTGGGAGGGCATGGACGGGACATTTCTCCTCAGCGGCGAAGAAAGCGCCCTGCGTGAAGCCGCACAGGAAAACATTCACACAATTATAGAGTGGTAAAGGAGGGACAGTTCTATGAAGCGCATTGGAAAGTACATCGGCGCCGTTTTTCTTGCAGCGGCCCTTTTGGCCGTCTCTGCACTTTCTGTTTTTGCCGACGGTTCCGCCTATCGTCTGCCGCTGTGCACCATGTGCGGGGCGGGCACCATGTCAAACGTCACGCGCCGGGAGACCATCACGTCCCGTCATCCCTGCATGCATGGGCATGAAGGGTATTATGACGTGATGGCCAAATATTACGATAACACATATCATGAGTGCAGTGCCTGCCATTACGGCACACGCACCTCGCCTGTATATGTGGGCGAGACATTGATGTATTGCGAGTATGCATAGCTTTTAGCGCAAGCATCCTGCCGGATAAACGGTTTCATGAAAAAGCCTCCCTCCGCATTTGGCGGGGGAGGCTTTGGTATTTTCTTTTCTGCACCAGCCGTATGCCAAGGCGCTTTGCGCCCTTTGCCCCGCATGGGGGGTTTTTAAGCGCAAGATACCCGCTGCAGGCCCGGTGCTAGGGTTTTTTCAGCACGGGCAGGGCCAGCGTCAGCACACACCAGGCAAGCTGGTACACCAGCACGGCGCCCAGGCTCAGCGCGCCGAGGCCCGCCGCAAAGGCCAGAATGACGCCCAGAAGGGCCGACAGGATGATGGCCGCAGCCTGCACCAGACGGGCCATGTGCTCGCCCTGCGCCGCGCACAGCGCCGCACGCAGGCCGCCCAGGAACGAGGCGCACGAGCCGGAATGGATAAGCACGCCCTCGCTTTCGGGGCGGTAGGCCGTCTCTGTTTCCAGCAAATCGCACTCGGTCTGCGTCAGCACCTTCACCATATTGCGGGGCACGCCGTAGGTGGCGGCCACCAGCTCGCTGGTGACGTTGAAATCGCTGGAGCGGATGAGAACGCTGGTGCCGCTGCCCGTAAGCTGCTCCAGAATAGAGGCCGCCTTGCGGTTGGGCAGGTAGCTTACAAGGAACATACCGTACAATTTGCCCGCCACGGCCAGATAAATGGCCGCCCGCGCGCCGTTTTTGGTGTAGCGGTTCTCGTAATCCATACTGGGCAGTTCGATGTCGTGGCGCGCCATCATGGCGCGGTTGCCCAGAATGATGCGGTTGTGGTCCACCCATGCGGTGAAGCCGTAGCCTGCCTCCGGCTTCACGCCCTCTACGGGCAGCAGAAGCTTTTTGTCGTTCTGCAGAATGGCCATGAAGATGTCGCGCAGCGTCTCGCAGTGCGATTCCAGAATACTGGCGGCGTACAGGATGGCAAGGTCGATGCGCTCTTTTTCAAATGTCTTGATGCCGTGCAGCTGCACGCTGCCCACGGGGAACAAATCCTCGGCAGACAGCAGCACGGTGTTCGTATACTGCAGGGTGTTCACCGCGCTGGGGCCGGGTATGACGGCCTTGTGCCGCGCCGCATAGCTTTGCATCAGCCGCGCGGGCACCGCATACACCAGCGTACATGCCAGCGGGGCCGCAAGGCATGCCGAGGCGGCCAGCGCGCCCATGGCGTCGATGGGGCTTTGGGCCTTCACGCCCGCCACCACGGCGCACACGGCCGCACCCGCGGCCATCACCCACGAAAGCTTCTGCGCCATGCCGTCGTTCAGGCGCACGGAAAAGCTTTGGGCAAGAAAATCCTTCACAAGGGCGGTGCGGCGGCTTACCAGCACCACCGGCTCTTCTTCGGCAAGGCCGCTGCACAGCCTGCGCACCATCTGCTCGCGCGGAAGCACAAAGGCCGCCGCCTGCTCGTCGCTGGCGCTGATAAGGTCGAAATTGCGGCACACCACGTTCATCTGCATCCACTTGCCAACCGCGTTGGCGCACAGAAGGAAGGCCGCCACCGGCGCATACAGTGTAACGGCACCCGCATCAAACTGTGCAGACGCAAACAGCCACGCCCCATTCTGCGCCAGCGCGGCCAGCACGGCCACGGCGCAGAACGAATCGGTGCTTGGCTCGCCCCAAAGGCCCAGCACGCCGGTAATCATGGTAGAAAGGCTGATGAGCGCCGTGGCAGCCAGCAGCACAAAGTTTACCAGAAGAAACACCAGCGGGGCTTCCTGCGGGGAAAGCAGGGCCGGCACGGCGCCCGCGCGGCCCGCAAGGCCAAGATACAAAAGCAGCACGGCCGAAAGGCCGCAGGCCACGGCGCGCAGAAGGCGCGTGCGGCGCATATCGTCCAGGTTTTCGGCCACGGCGGGCGCATCGCTGAGTGAGACGTATTCGTCCATCTCCTCGCGCGCCACCGAGACGCTGCGGCGCTGCGGCTGCGCGGCCTGCGCCGCGCCCTCCTGCCCGCCCAGGGTGATGTCGATGGGCTGCTTTTTCGGCGCGGCGCCGGTGAGGTCGTCATACTGCACCTGAATATTGCCGAAGGCGCTGCGCACGCCGCCCTTCTTTTCGGGCGCGGGCGCGCCAAAGCTGAACTGGGCGCTTTTTTCCTCTGCCTGCAGGCGGGCGGCGCGGGCCGGGGCTGCCTCCTGCACGGGGGCAGGCTCCTGCGCGGGGGCCGCCTGCTCCGGCGGCTGGGCCCTGCGCTGGTCGATGGCGTCGCGTATGGCGCCCAGGTTGCCAAGCTCCTGCGTGAAGCTCTCGCTGGCCTCTTCGCCCCACAGGGCGGCCAGCTCGGCTGTGTCGGCCGGTTCCTTTTTCCGCAGGCGGGCAAACAGGCCGCCGCCCTTCTTTTTGCGGCGCGCGCGCTCTACGTCCTCGCGGTTCGTGGCCACCGTGGTGGCAAAAAAGGCGCGGAACTGGTCGTCCACCTCGCCGAACAGCGCGCTCTGGCGCACCGGGGCGGGCGCGGGCGCTGCCGGGGCAGGCGTTTCCACAGGCTTTTCGCCCGCGGCCGCCGCGGCCTCGCTGGCCTTCTGGCGCATGTGCGCGGCCAGCGCGTCCTGCACGGCGAACTGCGCCGAATTGTGGATGGTGTGCGCGGCCTCGCGCCGGGCCTGTTCCATCCGGCGCACGCGCTGGGCCTGTGCGGCGCGCAGCTTTTTCTCGCGCTCGGCCTGCTCGCGTCGGCGCATCTCAAGGCGGGCCTGCTCCAGCATGCGCTGGCGCTCGGCCTCTTTTTTCTTATCCTCTATCACTGCATACGATTTTGCAGTGGGCAGCTCCACTGTGGTGGGCTCCTTCTCCGGCTCAGGCTCCGGCTGCTGCGCCGCCTCCGGTGCGGGCGGCTGCTTTTGCCCTTCCGCCGGCTCTTCCCCTTGCGGCGCGCCGGCTTGCCGGGGCGCCGCCTGCGCGCCCTGCTGCGCCGCCTGTGCGGGCGCTGCGGCCGGGGCGGCGGCAGGCGCCTGCTCGGGCACGGGGCTTGGCAGAAGGATAGGCTCGGAATAACGCGGGCGCTTCCGCTCGCCCAGCCCCATGCTTTTTAATATTGCGTCAAGCTGCGCCTCGCTTGCCTTCGGCGTTCTGCCGCCGTGCGAAGCGCGCTTTTTTTCCACCTGCGCAAGTATCTCGTCCACCTGCGTATCGCGGATTGGCGCTTTCTGCTGCTCGCTCAAAGCCAGCCCTCCATTCCTTTCCCAATTCGCGGCACGCGCCGCGGGCCCCTAGGCCCGCCTGCGCATAATCTCGTACAGCACAATGCCCGCCGCGACAGACACGTTGAAGCTGTCCACCCCTGTGCCGCGGGCTGCCATGGAAAGGCTCACCACGCCGTCGCACAGGCTTTTTACAAGGCGCGAGGGGCCCTTGCCCTCGCTGCCCAGCACAAGGGCCACGGGGCCCGTGAGGTTTTGCTGTTCCAAAGGCGTGCCGCCCATGTCGGCGCAGTATACAAACACGCCCTGCTCTTTCAGCCTGCGGATGCACTCGCCGATATTCGCCACGCGCGCCACCGGCAGCCGCGCCGCCGCGCCCGCCGATGCCTTCATCACCGTGGGCGTCACGGCAGCGCCGCCGCGCTTTGGTATCACCACGCCGTGCGCGCCGCACAAAAGCGCCGTGCGCACAATGGCGCCCAGGTTGTGAGGGTCCTCCACGCCGTCGCACAGCACCAGAAGGGGCGGCTGCCCGGCGGCGGCCGCCGCGGCAAGGATGTCCGGAAGCTGCGCATAGCTGATGCTGGCCGTGCGCGCCGCCACACCCTGATGGCTTTGCGTGCCGCACACGGCGTCCAGCTTCTGGGCGCGCACGCGCTTTGCCACGGCCCCAGCCTGCTTTGCAAGCGCCGTGTAATAGGCCGCCTCGCGTGGGGCCATGGTGTCCTGAATATACACAGTGTCCGCCCCGGTGCCGCTTTTCAAAAGCTCGGCCACGGCATTTTTGCCGTAGATAAACCCGGTGCCCTCCTGCTGTGCCGCCATGTGCCCCGCCTTTCCGCGCCCGGTGTACGGGCGCATAATACTCCACTTTATGTTCTTTGCTATTATATCACATCCTGCGCGCGGTTTCTATCTTTTTCCCCTGTTTTTTCGTTTTGGGCACTGGCAAAAGCTTCCCGTGCGCACAGAAAAGCAGGCGGCACGGCGCACACGCCCACCCTTCAAACGAGGCAGCCCCCGCGCTTTCTGCACCGCGGGCGCACGCCGCGCAGGCAGGGCAGCTATGGCCGTTTATACGGCTTGTAGATGCCATTTTATTCCATTTTAATGTTGAAAACCCGGTTGAAAGTGTGGAGAACCCGCCTGAAAAGCCGTTTTGCAGCCTTAAATGGCCCGGTTTTGCACAGGGTTTTCCACAAGGTGTTGAAAATGTTTCCACAAAACTGTGTGTTGAATTTTGCGTGTCAAGGGCTTGTTTTGACGATTTTCAGGACCCTTTTTTCGTGTTTTTCGTGTATTTTTTCACGGCATGCTTGCGGGCGGAAGCCGCTTGCGCTATACTGATATTTAGAAACCCATCAAACTGTGGAAGGAAGGTGTGCGGCATGCTGTTCGAGGCCACGTTCAAGGCCCTGGGAGACCCCACGCGCCGGCGCATTCTGGAGCTTCTGCGCCGCGGCGAGATGAGCGCGGGCGAGCTGGGCGCCCAGTTCGACGCCACGGGCGCCACCATATCGCACCACCTCTCTGTGCTGAAGGCCGCAGGCCTTGTCAGCGATGAAAAGCGCGGCAAGTATATTTATTATTCCCTGGATACCAGCGTGATGGAGGACATCTTCGCATGGCTGGCCTGTCTGTGCGGCCCCCAGCAGGCCGGCACAGGGGCCGCGCCCAAGGGCGGTGCACAGCAAAAGGCGCCTTCTGCCCCCGCGCGGGGGCAGGCCGCCGGTGCTGCCGGCGGCGGGGCTTCGGGCCCGCGGCAAAACCGCGGCAAACACGCCGCAGGGCAAAGTGAAAAATAGCCGGAAAAGCGCATGGCACAGCCATTTTCCGGCGCTTTGAAACACCGCGCAGGGCAAGCTGAGGGCAAACGGAGGGCAACAATGGAACAAAGTACAAATAATACATATACACGCGATACACGCGTGTGTGAAGAAAGCGGCGCAGGCGGCCTGCACGCCGCCGCCCCCGCCCCGCAGGGGCGGCGAGGAGAAGGCCGGCGCGGCACGCCCGGCCGCGGGCTGGAGTGTGTGATATGGGCGCTGGCCTTTGCGCCCCTTGTGCTGTGCGCCGTTTTGTGGCGCAGCCTGCCGCAGCAGCTGCCCATGCAGTTTTCGCTGGACGGCGAGGTGAACCGCCTTGGCGGCAAGGCGGAATTTCTTGCGATGTGCGCCGCAGGCCCGGCGCTGACGGCGCTGCTGGCGTTTCTGCCCCGCATAGACCCGCACCGCGAAAATTACCGCAAGTTTGCAAAGGGCTACCGCGTGCTGCGGCTGGCCTTTGCACTGTTCTACCTGCTGGCGGCGTGCACCGTGCCGGTGGCCGCCCTTTTCCCGCAGGTGTTCCGGCAGTTTCCGTTCTCGCGCCTGATGCTGGCCGCGCTGGGCCTTTTGTTCTGCGTGCTGGGCAACTTTATGCCCAAGTTCCGGCACAACTATTTCTGCGGCATCAAAAGCCCCTGGGCCCTGGCGGATGAGGAAAACTGGCGGCGCACCCACCGCTTTGCAGGGCCGCTGTGGTTCTGGGGCGGGCTGGGCGTCGCCGTGCTGAGCTTTGTTCTGCCGGAGGCGGCCATGTTTGCCGCCAGCTTTGCGGTTTTTCTGGCACTGGCGCTGGTGCCGTTCGTATATTCGTACATTTTGTACAAAAAAGCGCACGCAAATACGCGCGGTTCTTAGTTGCTTTTGGGCCGCCCGTGCGATATACTAGGGTTAGTTAATTTTGTGACAAAGGCGCCGTGCCCCGCAGGGGCCCCGCCCGCCCTCACCACAGAAAATGGAGGATGCATACTATGCTGGTAAATGCAACGGAAATGCTGAAAAAGGCCCGTGACGGCCACTATGCCGTGGGCCACTTCAACATCAACAACCTGGAGTGGACAAAGGCCATTCTGCAGACGGCCGAAGAGCTGAAGAGCCCGGTAATCCTTGGCGTGAGCGAGGGCGCGGGCAAATACATGACGGGCTTCAAAACGGTGACGGCCATGGTGGACGCCATGGTGGACAGCCTTGGCATCACCGTGCCGGTGGCCCTGCATCTGGACCACGGCACCTATGAGGGCGCGAAGGCGTGCCTTGCGGCAGGCTTCTCCTCCATCATGTTCGACGGCAGCCACTACGCCATTGAAGAGAACATGGAAAAGACCAGGGAACTTGTGGCCCTCGCGCATGCGCAGGGCGCCTCTATCGAGGCCGAGGTGGGCGCTATCGGCGGCGAAGAGGACGGCGTGATTGGCGCAGGCGAGGTGGCAGACCCCGCTGAGTGCGCGCAGATAGCGGGCCTTGGGGTGGATTTTCTGGCCGCGGGCATCGGCAATATCCACGGCGTGTATCCCGCCAACTGGAAGGGGCTTGACTTCGACGCGCTGCAGCGCATCCATGAAGCCACGGACCACATCCCCCTGGTGCTGCACGGCGGCACGGGCATCCCGGCCGACATGATTCAAAAGGCCATCAGCCTGGGCGTTTCCAAAATCAACGTGAACACCGAGTGCCAGCTGGCCTTCGCCGCCGCCACGCGCAAATATGTGGAAGAGGGCAAGGACAAGCAGGGCAAGGGCTTCGACCCGCGCAAGCTGCTGGCCCCCGGCGTAGAGGCCATCAAGGCCACCGTGAAGGAAAAAATGGAGCTGTTCGGCTCTGTGGGCAAGGCGTAAGGCGCGCTGCCGGGCATCCTCACAGCCACCGGCGCGCGCCGGCGGTTTGTGCCTCTTTCGCCTTTTTTATCAGCCGGGTGCATCTCATTCTTCCACTGCAGGCAGCCCCGGCTTTCCATCCCTGCTCTTGGCTCGGCTCGCTGGCGGTTCCCCGCTTTGCTCGGGTATTATTCCGGGCATCGCGAAAGCGGGCGGGGGCCATCCGCACTGCCGCTGGCTTTTTTCACAACAAGGCCCCCGTTTTCCTGCGAAAACGGGGGCCTTGCTTATCTGCCCTTTTCAGCCTGTCTGCGTCCGCACTGTGCCGTATGCGTCATTGTGCGCCCAGGGCAGCCATGGTGATATAGTTGTACGGCGCATTGAAATGCGGCAGGAAGAAAATATCAAGCAGCTTGAGCTGGTCGATGGTATAGCCCTGCTCGATAGCCAGCGAGAACATGTGCAGGCCCATAGAGACGTCCTGGCTGCTGGCCAGCTCGGCGCCCAGAATGCGGCGCGTAGCCCTGTCGTACACCACGCGCAGCCAGGTTTTATAGTTGCCGCTTTCGATGAAAGAGGCCTTCTGCCAGTCCTCCCTGTCGGTGGCCGCGGCGTCATAGCCCAGCGCGCGCGCCTTTTTCAGCGAAAGGCCAGTGCTGAACATATTCCAGCCCCAGATGGAAATGCCGTTCGAGCCCTGCACGCCGCTGCCCTCCAGCCGCGTGCCGCATGCGTTGTGTGCAGCCACGATGCCAGTGCGCACGGCATTGGTGGCAAGGGCGATATAGTCTGTGCCGCGGGTGGCATTGTTGTACACGGTGGCACAGTCGCCTATGGCGAATACAGCCGCGTCGCTGGTGCGCTGGCAGCGGTCTACCAGATACGGGCCATGGCGCCACAGGTCTAAATGGCCCTCGCCCAGCTTTGTATTGGCACGGAAGCCAATGGCAAACACCACCATATCGGCCTCTATGGCACCCTTGTCCGTCACCACGCGCTGCACACGGCCTTCGCCCTCAATGCGCCGCACCGTCTGGCCGAAGGCCAGCTTCACGCCGCCCTGGCGCAGGGTGTCCGCCATGCGGGTGCAGAAATCCTCGTCATAATAGCTGGAAAGGCAGGTGGGCGCGCAGTCGATCAGCGTGGTGTCGCGGCCATTGCGCACAAAGGCCTCGGCCAGTTCCACCCCAATATAGCCCGCGCCCACCACGGCCACGCGGCGGATATCGCTGCGGGCCAGCTTGTCTATCACGGCCTGTGCATGGCTGTACTCTTTCACAAACTGCACATTCTCAAGCTCCATGCCCGGCACAGGCGGGCAGACGGGCACCGAACCTGTGGAGAGAATGAGCCTGTCATAGCTTTGGGTAATGGCCGCTCCGTCCTTCGTGCGCGCAGTGACCCGCTTTGCGGCAAAGTCGATATGCGTCACTTCTGTTTCCATATGCACGGTGGCGCCCTTTTGCTCAAAGGCCTCCTTCGAGGCATAAAACAGCCCGCCGGGGCCGCTTATCTGCCCGCCTATCCACAGTGCCATGCCGCAGCCCAGAAAGCTGATGGCGCTGCTGCGGTCAAACACTACCACATGCTTGTCCTTGTAATTGTCCAATATGGTATTGATGGCGGCCGTGCCCGCGTGGTTCGCACCTATCACCACAATAGTTTCGCTCATGATAAGCCCTCCCAAAAGATATAAAATATCATTATCTCCAGTGTACCGCGCCGGACGCTGTGCGTCAAGTATATTTTCGGCGCACAGCTTTGCACTCATTCCCGAGAAAAATCAGTGGGCTTTGCGCGTATTTTCTGGTATAATATGCCCGCCCGGCGAATGCATACAAGAGCGCGGCATAAAACCGGCTGAACGGGCGGTGCACCCGCAGCGGTGCACCCGCAGCGGTGCAGGCCGCAAGGCGTGCCGTGCAGCTGAACATACGGCATGGGGCCTTTGCTCCGCAGGCACAGGCGAAAGGGCACGCCGGTACAGCAAGGCAGAGGGCTGCCTGCCTGTTGCAGGCATGTGTCTTGCCCTGCTGGGCCCCGCCTGCCCCGGCATTGCCTCCGCTTACCTGCCGCAAGCGGATATTGTGCTTTGCGGGACCCTTTGCAGCCGCAGGGCGCTTTGGCGCTGCTGTGCGCCCCAATGCCTGCTTCAGAAGGCGGCGCTTTTCTGCCTCATCGCACCTGAGGGCGCGACATGACGCCGGAAATGCGGCGTCCGGCCCTGCCCGGCGCGGGGCGATGCATGTGCCGGGCAAATGTGGTACAATAGGCACAGGGTGCACAGCGGCAGGCCCTGCCCGGCTGCGCCGCATAAACATGCACGAAACGGAGTGCTTTTATGAACGTCTTCGACATCATTGGGCCGGTGATGATAGGCCCCTCCTCCAGCCACACGGCGGGCGCCGCGCGGCTGGGGCGCATCGCCCGCGCACTTTTGGGCCAGCGGCCCGTGCGGGCCGACATTCTTCTGCACGGCAGCTTTGCCAAAACCTACCGCGGCCACGGCACAGACAAGGCCATTGTAGCGGGCGTGCTGGGTATGGCGCCGGACGATGCGCGCATCCGCGAGAGCCTTGCGCTGGCGCAGATGACGGGGCTGGCCGTCTCCATCACGCCCGGCGAAATAGACGGCGCGCACCCCAACACGGCGCGCATCGAGCTTTGGGGCGAGGGCGGCGGCCGCGCCAGCATGCAGGGGGCCAGCGTGGGCGGGGGCAACATCCTTGTCACACGGGTAAACGGCCTGCCCGCAGAGCTGGACGGCGCGCACGCGGCGCTCATCGTGGTGCATGTGGACGCACCCGGCACCATTGCCGCCGTGACGGAGGAAGTGAGCCGCGCGGGCGCAAACATCTGCAATTTCCGTCTGGCGCGCGCCGCAAAGGGCGGTACCGCCGTGATGACCATTGAGGTGGACGGCGCGCTGGATAACGCGCTGGCTGCCCGCGTGCGGGCGCTGGCCAACGTGCAGGCCGTGACGCTGCTGGCCCCTGTGTGAGCGAAAGGAGATGCCCGTTTTGACAGAGCTTCATTTTGATTCCCTTGCCGCGCTTGCTGCCGAGGCCGAGGCGCAGAAGGCGCCCATCTCGGCCGTGGTGCTTGCGGCGCAGGCCCGCAGCACAGAGCGCAGCCGGCAGGCCCTGTATGAACAGATGCGCCAAAACCTGGAGGTCATGCGCGAAAGCGTGCGGCAGGGCCTTGCGCCCGGCGTGAAAAGCGCCAGCGGCCTTTCCGGCGGCGACGCGCACCGCATGGCCGCCGCCTTTGCAGGCGGCGGGGCCGGGCTGTGCGGGCCCGCGCTGTGCGGCGCGCTGGCAAAGGCCGTTGCCGTGGCGGAATGGAACGCCGCCATGGGGCGCATTGTGGCGGCGCCCACGGCGGGCTCGTGCGGCATTCTGCCCGCGGCTGTGCTGGGTGCCGAAGAGGCGCTGGGCCTTGCGGAAGAGCCCTGCGTGATGGCGCTGTTCTGCGCCGCGGGCGTTGGGTTGGTAATTGCGCACAACGCCTGCCTTGCGGGCGCGCAGGGCGGCTGTCAGGCCGAGTGCGGCTCGGCGGCCGCCATGGCCAGCGCCGCGCTGGTAGAGCTGTGCGGCGGCACGCCCGCCATGGCGCTTTCCGCCGTGGCGCTGACGCTGAAAAGCATGCTGGGCCTTGTGTGCGACCCGGTGGCCGGCCTTGTGGAGATACCATGCATTAAGCGCAACGCCACGGCCACCGCCATTGCCTTCGCCTGCGCCGAAATGGCTTTGGCCGGGGTGGAAAGCGCCATCCCGGCAGACGAGGTGGTGGCCGCCATGAAGCGCGTGGGCGACAGCATGCCCGCTGCCCTGAAAGAAACGGCGGATGGCGGCCTTGCGGCTACCCCCACGGCACAGGCGCTGTTCGAGCAGGTGTTCGGCCCTGCGGCGCAGGGCGCAGCCCCCGGCGGCTGCGCCGCGTGCCGCGCATGCCGGTAAGCGCGGGCGCATGGCGGTACAGCGAAAGCGTGATGGAAAAGGCTTCCTCTGTATTCTCAGCTGGGTTGGCAGACCTCAGCTTCATCTATCGGGGAGCTTCTTTTTTGTCCATAGCTGAGGCTTTTTATCTCCGCTGGCAGAGCCGGGAGGATGCTTTTTACAAGACGAGACGGCCTCGTGCACCTAGTGTGCGCGGGGCTGCCTTTTTGCGCGCGGCGCAAAGCGCGAAAACAGCCCCCTGCACCAGGTGCGTTGACGCAAGAAGCCACCGGTTTTGGCTGGCGGCCTTGATGCCTGACATACGCAAAAAGCCCGGTAAGCCGTCAGATTTGCTGAACTTTTTTGCACATACCTCCTCCAAAGCCGCCCGGCCAAAACCGCACAGCACCTTGGAAACGGCAATTTTTGATGCAAAGCAGGGAAACTTTCCGCAGATACCCTTTGTGCCTGTCAAGAAAATCTGAAGAGGCTGTGTGCAAAAATTGCCTTTTAGGGGCAATGCTTTCTTGCGGCAGCGCACCTTGTGCTGGGGAGTGCTTTTCCGCTTGGCCTTTCGTCCATGCCCGTCCATGGGCTTCCGCCGCCCTGGGCGTCCCGGCGGCCCGTTTGGCGGAGGCTGTTTTGAAAGCCGAAAGGGCCCATACGATAGCCGCTTTCCCTCATGGAATATTTTTCGCAAGAAAAGGCAGGCTACACAAAGGAATACGGCTGTGTGCAGCCTGCCTTTATTTGAGGCATTTGCAGGTATAAGGGGCGCGGATTTCTTTTTGCGCCCTTCCTCCGCCGGGGCAGGGAAAGCACGCCTTGTCCGGAATGTCCGGAATGTCCGGCCCGGCTGTGCTAAAATATGCGCACTGGACGGCCCGGCCGGGGGAAAGGCGGCGCTGGCCGCCCGCACGGCAGGCAGGGGCGGCCCCGCTTTGGCCGCACGGCCTGCATGCCTGTGCAGCTTTGTGTGCCCGATGCTTTTCCGGGACGTTTTGCCCTTTCCCCGCATGCCCGGCGCGAGCAGACCGGACCGGCCGCCTGAGGGCGGCCAAAAAAACGGCGCCCTCCCCGGCAGGAGGGCGCCCTCATGGCGGCACGGGCAGGCAGGTTTCGGGCGGCGGTGCCTACTGTGCCTGGCCTTGCAGGGGCGGGAACTGCACGGTGATGGCCGTGCCCACGCCCACCTGGCTTTCCAGCGAAAGCTGCGCGCCGATGCCTGCGGCGATGTGCTTGACGATGGCAAGGCCAAGGCCCGTGCCCCCCGTCTCTTTCGAGCGGCTTTTATCCACACGGTAAAAGCGTTCGAACACGCGCTCGCGGTGCTGCTCGGCAATGCCGATGCCCGTGTCGCGCACACACAGGCGCGCGCCGCCGGGCGTATTTTCAACCGTGACGGTGACGCTGCCGTGCTCTTTGTTATAGCGGACGGCATTGTCGCACAGGTTGTAGATGAGCTCTTCCGCGTCGCGCCGGGCCGCGCGCACAAAGGCAGCCTCGCCCCGCACCGCAATGGCAACGCCGCGCCTTGCGGCAGAATAATCCAAAAGGTCGGCGCATTCCTTCGCCACGGCCAAAAGCTCCACCGTTTCCTCCGTGCGGCTCACGCCCTGCGCGTCCAGCTCAGACAGGCGGATAACGTCGTTGATAAGGGTGAGCAGGCGGTCGGCGCTTTTGTGGATTTCCTCTGAAAAGCGCTTGGCATCCTCCCCTTTTGCCATGCCGCTGGCAATGAGCTCGGAATAACCGGAGATAGCGGCCAGAGGTGTTTTCAGCTCGTGCGAGACATTGGCCGTGAACTCCTGGCGCATATCGGCGTTTTTCACAATGGCCTCATGCTGGCTGCGGATGGTGTCCATCAGGGGCACAAGCTCCGGGTAAGAGGCGGCTGTCTGCTGCTCGCCCGCGCTGTCCATATCATGGGCAAGGCGCTCGATGGGCGCCACAAAGCTGCGTGAAAGCCGCCGCGAAAGCACCATGCCCAGCGCAATGAGCACCGCACCGGTCGCCAGCGCCGCGGGCAGGGCCTTTGCAAACACCAGCAGAATGCCGTGTGCGTCTTTGGCTGCACGCAGCACGCTGCCGCTTTCGGTGCGCACGGCATAGTAGAATGTGTTCTGCCCCAGCGTGGACGAGCGGCGCACGGCGCTGCCCTCGCCCGTCTGCTGGGCCTGCTGCACCTCGGGGCGGTTTGAATGGCTCTCCATCTGGGCTGCGGCGGCATCGGTGTCGTACAGCACGCCGCCGTCCGGGCCTATCAGCGTCACACGCAGGCCGTCCTGCCCCAGCACGGCCTCTTCGCGGGGCAGCACAGTACCTTCGGCGGCCAGCAGGTGCGCGCAGGCGGCAAGGTCCTTCATCACCTGTGCACGGAACATCTCGTAACAGATGCCCGCGGTAAGCACCAGAGTAAGGCACACGGCCAGCGCCGTCACCAGAAAAAACCTGCGGTTCAGCTTGCGCCTCATGGCGCCTGCTCCTTTTCAAAGCTGTAGCCCACGCTTCGCACGGTGCGGATATGGGCGCCCGCGCTGCCCAGCTTCTGGCGCAGCGTTTTGATGTGCATATCCAGCGTGCGGCTCTCGCCCTCGTAATCTGTGCCCCACACGCGCTCAAGGATAGCCTCGCGCCGCAGCACAAGGCCCGCGTTTGCCAGCATGTACTTCAAAAGCTCATATTCCTTGTACGTCAGCTCGCACGGCGCGCCGCCCACCGTCACGCGGCGGGCAGTCTCGTCCATCACCACTTCGCCGCAGCTAAGAAGCTTTTCCTCGCCGCCCGCGCGGCGCAAAAGCGCCTTCACACGGCTGATAAGCTCCATCACGCCAAAGGGCTTGGTCATATAGTCGTCTGCGCCGCCATCAAGGCCTTTCACCTTGTCCAGCTCGGCTGTTTTTGCCGTCACCATCAGCACGGGCAGGTGCTTTGTGGCTGCGCCCGCGCGCAGCTTTTTCACAATGGTGAGGCCGTCCTCATCGGGCAGCATCACGTCCAGAAGGCACAGCGAAGGCGCCTTTTCCAGCAGGGCTGCGTAAAAATCCTTGGCGCAGGTAAACGCGCGCGTTGAATAGCCGGCACTCTCCAGCGAGAACTGCTCAATCTCACGGATGTTGGCATCATCTTCCACGATATAAATAAGCGGCATGGTAATGGCCCCCTTCTGTGTGCGCCGTCAGGCCTGCGGCGGCAGCGCGTATTCTTCGGCAAAGCGGCGGCTTTTGCTGCGGAAAAATTCCGGCGCCTGGGCCTCCAGTGTTTTTGCGTAGGCATGCGGTGCAGAGCTTTCGTCCTGCTGCATTTGCAGCAGCGTCATTGCAATGTTGGAGCAATGGTCTGCCACGCGCTCGCAGTCCGTCACCACATCGGTGAGGATAAAGCCCATCTCAATGGTGCAAACACCGGTGCGCAGGCGTTGCACATGGCGGTCCTTCAATTCTTCGCGCAGCTCGTCTATCACCGTCTCCAGCGGCTCTACGGCGCGGGCGGCGTCCTCGTTCTGCGCGTCAAAGGCCGTGACGGCCAGGTTCAGGATGCGCGTCACCGCGCTGGTGTACACTTCCAACTCTGCCATGCCCTGTTTCGAAAAAGCAAGGCCCTTTTCGTACAGCTCTTTGGCCGAGCCCATCACGTTCACCGCATGGTCGCTGATGCGCTCAAAATCGCCCAGACAGTGCAGGTACAGCGACACCTCGCGGCTTTGCCCGCTTGAAAGCTCGCAGCTGCTCAGCTTCACAAGATAGGTGCCCAGGGCATCCTCATAGCCGTCCACCTGTGTCTCCAGCTTTGCCACCTGCGCGGCCTTTTCTTCATCATACCTGCTCAAAAGCCCAATTGCAAGGCCCAGCGCCCGCTCGGCGCGGGCGGCCATGTCGCGCGCAGCCACACCGCACTGTTCCAGCGCGATGCCGGGGCTTTGCAGAAAACGCTCGTCCAGTCGCTTCGCAGGGCCCGCGCTCTCTCGCGCGGCGGCCTTCTCCGCCTGGGTGGGCGGCACGGTGAGGCAGGCAAGCTTCTCCAGCACCTTCGAGAACGGCAGCAGAATAAGCGTGGCGAACACATTAAACACCGTGTGCACCACGGCGATGCCCGCGGCATTCACCGCCTGACCCATGAACGGGAACTGAACCAGCGCGTTGAGGCTGTAGAAGGCGGCCATGAAGATGGCTGTGCCAATGACGTTAAAATACAGATGCACCAGCGCCGCGCGCTTGGCATTTCGCTGCGCGCCCACGCTGGACAGCAGCGCCGTGACGCAGGTGCCGATATTCTGGCCCATGATGATGGGCACAGCCGCGCTCCAGCTCACGGCGCCTGTGGCGGCCAGCGCCTGCAGGATGCCCACGCTGGCAGAGGACGACTGAATGACTGCTGTGAGCACCGCGCCGGCCGCAAGCCCCAGCAGGGGGTTCTGGAACATGGTGAACAGCTGCATGAAGGCCGGGTCGCTGGCAAGCGGCTCTACGGCCGTGCTCATGGTTTCCATGCCAAACATCAGCACGGCAAAACCCAGCAGAATCTGTGCCCAGTCCTTCTGCTTATCCTTTTTCGAAAACAGGATGATGACGACGCCCACAGCCGCCAGCACCGGGGTGAAGGTAGTGGGCTTCAGAAGCTGCACCAGCAGGCTGTCGCCCTCCAGGCTTGCAAGGCTGAGAATCCACGATGTGGCTGTGGTGCCGATGTTGGCGCCCATGATGACGCCCACCGCCTGCGACAGCCGCATGATGCCGGAGTTCACAAACCCCACCACCATCACTGTTGTTGCTGAGGACGACTGGATGACGGCTGTCACCAGCGCGCCCAGCAGCACGCCCTTCAGCTTATTGGAGGTAAGCTTTTCCAGTATCTTTTCCAGCCTTCCGCCGCTGGCCTTGCTCAGCGCCGAGCTCATAGTCTCCATTCCATATAGGAACAGCGCAAGGCCGCCCACCAGCGTGAGCACACCGAAAATGTCCATCCGTTTTTCCTTCCTTTCACCGCGGCGCACGCTGCGCCGCCTTTCCGCGCTTTGCACAGGGCCGGCGCGCAGCGCCGGGCTGCCGCAGGCCGCCGTCCGCCCTTACACATTGATACTAGTATTTGAGTGTAAAATCGGCAGTATCCTTTTTGTAAAAGGAATGTAAAATATGTAAAATTAAAAGCCCGCAGAGCTTCCTCTGCAGGCCTTTTTGTAAAATTAATATGTAAAAACCATACGGACATCCGGTAAAAACAGTAAAACATTGGTGTGCCGTCAGGCACCCTCTGCTGCCGCAAAGCGCACGGCCAGCACAGTGATGTCATCCGGCTGGCGCAGCTTTTCCTTCACAGCGTCCACCGCCGCCTGTGCCATCTCGCTGGGCGGCTTTTCACCGTTTGCCGCCAGCACGCAGGCCAGGAAGCGCTTGCCGGCGGCCAGCGCGCCGTCCGAGCACAGCACCATGGTGTCGCCCGGGCTCACATACAGCCGGGCAGATTTCCCCAGCACCTCGCCCAGAATGCCTATGGGCACGCTCTGCGTCTCGTACACTTCCGCCCTGCCCTCGCGCACAAGGAAGCTGGGCGCAGCCCCCGCCTTGTACAGCAGCGCCTCGCCGCTGTACAGGTCTGCTGTAAAGGCATCCAGCGTGGCGCTGGCCTCGCCGCCGGCCCGCACAGCCAGCGCTGTGTTCACCATGCGCGCTGTCTCGCTGCCGGAAAAGCCAGCCGCCAGCAGGCGCGCGGCCAGGGTGGCCGCTAGGGTGCCGTCCACTGCGGCAGCCTTGCCGGTGCCCATGCCGTCGCAAAGCACGGCCAGCGCGCCGCCTGCCGCCGTGCTGCCTGTTTTTACAGCATCAGCGCATACGCCCTCACTGGCGGCAGAGCTTGCTGTGCCGAAGCTGGCCGCAAGGCGCGGCTGCTCGGCCCAGCACAGGCTGGCAAGCCCCTGTTCATAGCGCACATTAGGCGCGGCAAAACGCCTGCGGCAGGCGGCTTCTGCCTGCGGGGTAAGAGCGGCGATGTCCGCCCCGCCCAGCTCTGCCGCGGGCAGCAGAACGCTGGCCTGCGTGCGGCCCGTCCCGTCGCGGAATACGCTCACGTCCAGCGGGGGCATGCCTGCGGCGGCCAGCGCCGCAGCAAGGCGGCGCGTTTTGGGCTTATCAGGCAGAGTGTCCTGCATGGCCTGTGCGGCAATGCGGGCCAGGGCGCCGGCCATAACGCTGTATTCGTCCGTTAGGGCACGGCGTGCGGCCGCCTTCTGCGCTTTTGCGCCCGTGCGGCCTGTGCGCAGGGCATACACCGCATTGGCGCAGCCTGCAAGGCGCACCGGCATTTTGCAGCGCGCCAGAACGGGCCGGGCAATATCCTCTGCCGTTACCACCGCACCGCCGGCCAGCGTCTGCTCCAGCTTTGAAAAGGCATCATAGGTGTCGTCTGCAAATTCCACCCAGCAGCGGCAGGCGTTTTCACACCCGGCGCAGCAGCGCTCGCCAAGTTCGGCAATAAAGTCCTGCTCCTTTTCCTGTGGTGTTCGCTCACACACGGCCTGCAAAGTGCGCCCCACCTCGCCCAGGGCATCGGCAAGCTCACACATGCGGCTGCGTGCCACAGTGCCCGCAGCCCGGCGTTCAGCCGCGCCTGGCGCGGCCTGCGTGCAGCCCGGCAGCGGTGCCGTGAAGGAGCTGGGCGCCCCGGCAAGCAGGCGCGGAACGGGTGCCAGCACCCAGGTAGAGGGCACCAGCGTGTAGACAGCCCCCGCAAGGCAAAGTTCCGCCATCAGGGAGAAACCGTCCTGCGGAAGCGCGGCACACACAGCGCCCAAAAAGCCTGCGCCGCAAAAGGCCAGCGCCACGGCGCCGCGCGCCTCGCGGCGCAGAAGCCCGGCGGCCAGCGCGCCGGCGGCAAGGCCAACGGCCGCAGGGGCGTTTGCGCCGTCCGCTGCACACAGGGCCACCGCACTTGCGGCGGCGTACAGCGCCGCCCCCTGCGCCCCGTGCCGCTTGGCCTGTGCGAGGCACACAAACCCCGCCAGAACATGTGCCGGCGCAAGGCCCAAAAATGAATAGGGTGCACAGCACACCACCAGGGCCATATACAGGATGCACAGGGCCGCGCGCTGCGCCCGGGCATAGCTTTGCGCCGTGCGCACCCAGCGCGCGCAGGCGCCCAGCGCCGCGCCAAGGCCCACAATGAGCATACCCTGGGCGGCGGCAAGCGCAATGGCCACCAACCCTTCGCCCCCTGCCAGCGCCGCGGCCATGCGCACGGTGCAGAAGGCCACGGCCCCCACGGCTGCGGCTGTGATCTGGCCTGCGTTGTCCTCAGCACGGGCAAATACGCGCCAAAGGCACAGTACGGCCGCCGCCACAAGATAGGGCGCAGCCGCGTCGATAGGCAGCCACAGCGCATAGCCCAGCGCCGCCCCGGCGGCAGCGGGCAGGCTGTGCAGGCCCGGGGCGGCCACCACGGCGCACAGGCCCAGCGGGCACATGCCGCCGAACATACGGCCCCCTGCACCGAAGAACCCGGCCGCCAGCGCCGCCGCATACCCTGCCAGCGGCCACAGGCGCGCAGGGTTCAGCGCGCCCAGCGGCAGCTTTGCCGCGGCCGCCTCGCGAAGTTTTACGCTCATGTATCTTCACCATGCTTTCCCTGTTTTAGGCATATCCCGCGCGCACGGCGCATAGGATATCTGCCTTTATGATAGGGCTCTGTGCGCGGCATATTTTGTCTGTTTACGGCGCCGTGCAAAAGATTTCACGCCCTGCGCGCCGCAAAGCGCAGAAAAGCCCCTGCGCGGGCCTGCGCGGCGTTGCGTGCGGGGCCCGTTTGTGCTATCATGGGTACATTGCATCACATAAAAACGCCCTGTCCCGGCCGGGGCAGGGCGGCACAGGGCCGCGCGCCGTTTTCCGGCGCGAGAAAAGGCGGAACGGAGGAAATGACATGAGCGAAGCAGGCGCACAAAGCGCCGCTGCGCCGCGCAAAAAGCGCGTGTTCAGCGGCATTCAGCCCACGGGGGTGTTCACCCTGGGCAACTATGTGGGGGCCGTGCGCAACTGGCCAAAACTTCAAGATGAATATGAGTGCATCTATTCCGTGGTGGACGAGCACGCCATCACCGTGCGGCAGGACCCGGCGGCCCTCCGCCGACAAACGCGCGAGACAGCGGCCCTTCTGCTGGCAAGCGGCATCAGCCCGGAAAAAAGCGTGGTGTTTGTGCAGAGCCATGTGCCCGCGCACGCGCAGCTCTCTTGGGTGCTGAGCTGCTTCTGCCCTTTTGGAGACCTGACGCGCATGCACCAGTTCAAGGAAAAAAGCGCAAAGCATCCCGAAGATATCAATGGCGGCCTGCTCACCTACCCCATCCTGATGGCGGCAGACATCCTTTTGTATCAGACGGACCTCGTGCCCATCGGCATCGACCAGAAGCAGCATCTGGAGCTGGCGCGCAACATTGCCCAGCGCTTCAACGGCGTATATTCCCCCACCTTTACCATGCCGGACGGCTATATCCCGCAGGTGGGCGCCAAGGTGATGAGCCTGCAGGAGCCGGAAAAGAAGATGAGCAAATCGGACGCGAATGAGAATGCCGTGGTGCGCATGCTGGACACGCCCGACGCCATCCTGCGCAAGTTCAAGCGCGCCGTGACCGATTCGGACGGCTGCGTGCGCGCCGGGGCAGACAAGCCCGGTGTCACCAACCTGATGAGCATTTACGGCGTGCTGACGGGCAAGAGCTTTGCCGATATAGAGCGCGAGTTTGACGGGCGCGGCTACGGCGAGTTCAAGCAGGCGGTGGCCCAGACGGTGGTGGACGCCCTGCGGCCCATTCAGCAGGAATATGCCCGCCTGCTGGCGGACCGGGGCTACTTGGACGGCGTGCTGGCCGAGGGTGCTGTGCGCGCGGGGGCCATAGCGCGGCGCACCCTGGCAAAGGTGTACAAAAAAATCGGTTTTCTGCAGCTTTAAACGCAGCGGCTCTTGCCGCCTTTTTGTGCAGCATGCAGAAGTTTTGCCTGCCCAGAGCCTGAAAATGTTAGTTTTGTGAATTTTGTGTTTCCTTTATTTGCCAAGGATTGACAAAATTTGTAAAAGCAGATATAATAGGCGCAAGAACACAAAATCTGCGAAAAAACCACTCGCTTCTCGCTAGATTTTGTATCCACCTGAAACACAGAAAAGGAGAGCACTATGAAATCTACTGGTATCGTACGCCCTGTGGACAGCCTGGGCCGCGTGGTGCTGCCCATCGAGCTGCGCCGCATTCTGGACATCGAAAAGGACACCTCCCTTGAGGTATACGTGGATGAGGACAGGATCATTCTGAAAAAATACCAGCCCGCATGCATCTTTTGCGGCAGCGCAGACGAGATAACCTCCTATGCAGGCCGCAACATCTGCAAGGCGTGCCGCGAGGCCATCAGCGCATTGAAATGAGCTGCGGCCTTCCCGTATATAAAAAAGCCCCCCGCGCACAGCCGCTTGCGGCCCTGCGCGGGGGCTTTTCTGCAAAAGGTGCGGGCTGCGCCGCCATTTTCCGCAGGCGCAAAAAAACGCGGCAGCCGGACGGCTGCCGCATAAGATGAATTTCCGGCGGCGTGCGGCGCGCAGGCACCGCACGCATGTTGGTTTACTTTTTCTTTTCATCCTTTTCGCGCCCGTCAATGCGCGCCTCGCTGGTTCGGATGAGGTTGAACAGGCTGGTGGCATACAGCGGGTAATCGGCCGAAAGGCTCTCGGTGGTCATGGCAAAGGCGCTCGTGTCCTTCAAAGGTGCGCCCAAGCCCACGTCCTCGCCCGCCAGAATAGCCTTCACGTTGGCCTCGGCCACATGCATGGCCGCGTCGGAATAGCCGGAATACACGTTCTTTTTCACGCTGAACAGGCTGGCCGCATTTTTCGGCCCGGCGTTGTACAGAAGGCGGAACATCTTGTATACCCCCAGCATCAGAAAGGCCGATATCTCACCCACAAGTCCCTTGTCCGGGCAGGCGTTGAGCTTATCGAACAGGATGTTCAGGCTGTTGGAGATGAGTTTTTTGTTGAAGGTGGGCAGCACACTGCCGTGGTAGATGCTGTCCTTCGCCGTCTCAGGGCTGGGTATCTCGTCCACGCGCAGGGTAAGGCCGCTGCGATCTGCCGAACGGCCCAGCAGGTAATCGCACGAGACGTTGTAATAATCTGCCACGCGCACCACAAAATCAAGCCCGCATTCGCGTATTCCCTTTTCATAGTGCGACAAAAGCGCCTGCGAGACACCAAGGTCTTCCGCGGCTTTGCGCTGTGTCACACCCTTTTCCTTGCGAAGCAAGGTGATGATCCTGCTGAAATCGGACGACATGAACCCGCTACCCCTTCAAGGGCATACTGCCCCCTGTTAATGTTTACGTACGGTAAATTATAAATCAACAAAAACCATTTGTAAATATGAAAAACACCGAAAAAAAGCCGCCGGAATGTACATTTCGACACGGGCGGCTAGGTGCTGTGTTCCCCCTTGCGCACGGCATCTAAATGTTGTAGCATAGAGAAAGAAAAATTTTTTTGCTTTTTGTGCCGAAATGCCGCAGAATACGCCGCATGGCGCAGAAAACCGCACCGAAAGGAACCGAAGACGCATGAAAAATTACCGCCTGTACCTTGTACGCCACGGCATTACAGCCGGCAACCTGCAGCGCCGCTATATCGGCGGCGGAACGGACGAACCCCTGTGCGGGCAGGGCCTGGCACAGCTGAAGGCGCTGGCCGCGCAGTACCGTTACCCCTGGGCGGACACAGTGTTTTCCAGCCCCATGAAGCGCGCCCTGGGCACGGCGGAGGTGTTTTTTCCCGGCGCCGGGAACAAAATCATTCTGGAGGACCTGCGTGAAAACCATTTCGGGGAATTTGAAAACCGCAGCTTTGACGAGCTGCGCACGGACGCACACTTCAAACTTTGGCTGGACCCTGCCGCCCGCTATGTGCCCGAGGGCGGCGAGGCCCCCGTGCAGTTCCATGCGCGCTGCGCCGGGGTGCTGCGCCAGATGATGGAATATATGATGAAGGCAGGCATTGAAGAGGCCGCGTGCGTGACGCACGGCGGCGTTATCATGAGCATGCTGGCCCAGCGCGGCATTCCAAAATACCCGCCTGAGCACTGGATGGCGGACGCGGGCTGCGGCTACCTTGTACAGGCCTCGCCCGAGCTGCTGATGCGCGACGGCATCGTGGAGGTGACAGACATTGTGCCCTTCGGCTATCTGGATTGACACGCAGCTGCGCCCGGCCCGCAGGGCCCGTCACGGCGCGCTGTAAAGAAAAGCGCCCTGCCCCGTTTTTTCGGGGCAGGGCGTACTTTTTCGGGTACCCGAAGGCGAGACGCAGAAAGCAGGCCCGGCCTTATTCTGCCGGTGTGCTTTGCGAAGAGGACGAGGGTGCGGCAGGCAGGCTGCCGGCAATGTTGTCCAGCACCTCCTGCGGGGCCTGCACCGCCGGCGCGCTGGCCGAGGCGGACGAGGAAGCCGCCGGCTTCATCTCGCTTTCCGTCACGGCATACAGGTAGGTCTTGTCGCCGTCGCGGCGGAACAGGTAATCCTGATACTTCACCGGAGCATACTGCATGTCGGGCGAAAAATCCGTGCCGGAGGAGAACTGCGACAGATACCCCACCGTCACGCGCACGGTGTCGCCCTCGCGCTTTATTTTCTCCACTTGGGGGTAATAGTCGGTGATAACGCTGGTGATGGGCAGAAGGTAGGCCTGCTTTTCTTCTACATACTGGTAGGTAAGGCCGCGGTCTTCAAACGTCTGGTAGGTAAAGTGCACATCCGGCCCGTACAGCTCGGCCGCGGCGGCATCGATATCCGCTGTGGGCAAGTACATTGCGCCCACCTCGTCGCGCTCGTAGTCTTTATCCTCCGAAATGCTGCTCCAGATCAATGCGTTCAGCAGCGTGTTCTGGTTTGCTTCTTCAATGCTGTCAAAGGGCACAGGGTCCAGCGCCACAAGGTTGCGCAGGCGCAGCACATATTCGGCCTTCAGTTCGCTGTCGTCGAACAGCGTGGCCGTCAGGCGCACCCCGCCGGACACCACGCTCGCCAGCCCGATGACCACCAGAAGGCACACCACTGCACCCAGCAGCTGACGCCAGCGGCGCCGGCGGCGCAGGGCGCTTTTTTCTTTCTGGGAATCGTTCACTGCCATGGGTTTTGTCTCTCCTTTTCGCGGTGCGCTAGCGCGTCTGGCCTGCGCCGCGGATGATATATTTATAGCTTGTAAGCTCCGGCAGGCCCATGGGCCCGCGTGCGCCCAGCTTTTGGGTGGAAATGCCCATCTCGCAGCCAAAGCCGAACTCGCCGCCGTCTGTAAAGCGGGTGGAGGCATTTACATACACCGCGGCGCTGTCCACCGCGGCGCAGAAGGCCTGTGCCGCCGCTTCGTCCGCAGTGACGATGGCCTCGGAATGGCCGGTGGAATGGGCCGCGATATGGGCCACAGCCTCTTCCAGGCTGCCCACCACGCGCACAGCCAAAATATAATCCAGAAATTCGGTGTCAAAATCATCCGGCCCGGCAGGCGTGCCGGGGATGACTGCCGCCGCGCGCGGGCAAAGGCGCAACTGCGTGTGCTTTTCGGCCATGCGCCGGGCCAGCATGGGCAGGAACCGCCCCGCCACGGCCTCGTGCACCAGGCACACCTCGGCGGCATTGCACACGGACGGGCGGCTTGTTTTGGCGTTGTCCACAATGGCAAGGGCCATATCAAGGTCTGCCGCTTTATCCACATAAATATGGCAGATGCCCGTGCCCGTCTCAATGCAGGGCACCTTTGCCTGTTCCACACAGGCACGGATGAGCCCCCTGCCCCCGCGGGGAATCAGAAGGTCTACAAGGCCGCGCGCGGCCATCAGCTCGCCCGCGCTCCGGCGCGAGGTGTCCTGCACAAGGCCCACAAGCGCCGCGGGCAGCCCGGCAGCCGCAAGCCCGGCGTGCAGGGCGGCCACAATGGCCGTGTTGGAGCGGATGGCCTCCTTGCCGCCGCGCAGCACACACACGTTGCCGCTTTGCAGGCACAGGGCCGCGGCGTCCGCCGTGACGTTGGGGCGGCTTTCGTAAATAATGGCCACCACGCCCATCGGCACACGCCGCTTTTGCAGCAAAAGGCCGTTTGCAAGCATGGTCTCGGCCAGCGTCTCGCCCACCGGGCATTTCAGCGCCGCCACGCTGCGCAGGCCCGCCGCCATATCGGCCACCCGCCGGGGGGTTAGGCGCAGGCGGTCCAGCATCACGTCGCTGACGCTGCCCCTGGCCGCCGCGAGGTCCTGCCCGTTGGCGGCCAGAATATCCGCCTGCGCGCTTTCCAGCGCGCGGGCCATCTGCTCCAGCGCGGCGGCGCGCTGCGCCGCGCTGAGGGCGGCGGCAGAGCCCTTGTGCGCGGCAGCCTGCTCTAAAAGCTGCTGTGTGGTCATGCGCGCCCCCCCTTTTGGGCGGAAAAGCGCGTGCCCACGGGCTTCCCCTCCAGAATATCATACAAAAGCTCCGGCTTTTTGCCGTTTGCAATCACCATTTCCACGCCGTGCTGCGTGGCCAGGCGCGCGGCAGAAAGCTTTGTGGCCATGCCGCCCGTGCCCTGCGCGCTGCCTGCGCCGCCGCCCAGGGCAAGCACGGCGTCCGTCACCTCTTCCACGCGCTCGATGCGCCGGGCCGCGGCGTCCGTGTGCGGGTCTGCCGTATACAGGCCGTCAATGTCCGTCAGCAGCACCAGCAAATCCGCCCTCAGGTGCACGGCCACAATGGCGCCCAGTGTGTCGTTGTCGCCCACAGCTATCTCAGCTGTTGAGACAGTGTCGTTTTCGTTCACGATGGGCAGCGCGCCCAGCGCCAGCAGCCTGTTCAGCGTGGCCTCGATGTTGGCGCTGCGCGCTTCGTCACGCGCATCCTCGCCTGTCACAAGCACCTGCGCCACCGTATGCCCATATTCAGAAAACAGCTTGTCATAGCGGTACATCAGCTCGCACTGGCCCACTGCGGCAGCCGCCTGCTTTGTGGGCATATCCGCCGGGCGGCCCGGCAGGTGAAGCTTACCCACGCCCATGCCGATGGCGCCGGAGGAAACCAGCACCAGCTCGTGCCCGGCATTTTTGACGTCTGACAGCACGCGGCACAGGGCGGCCGTGCGGCGGATATTCAGCGCGCCCGTGGCGTGCGCCAGCGTGGACGTGCCCACCTTCACGACAATGCGCAATGCAAAGCCCCCATTCCAAAAATATTTTGCCCCGGCGCCAGCGGCCGAAAGCAGCAGAAATATTCTGTACTAGTATAACATAAAGCAGGCCGGAAAGCAAAGCCGGTTTGACACATGTACCCAAAGCCTGCTATCATGGAAAAAATATAATGCGGGATGTGCCCCGCGGAAGGAGGCCCGCCATGCACGGAACACTGCCTCTGGCAACGCCGCGCCTTCTTTTACGCCGCTTTTCGCCCGCAGATGCGCCGGCCATGTACACCGTTTGGGCCGGCGATGCGGCCGTCACCCGCTTTCTTCGCTGGCAGCCGCACAAAAGCGCGGCCGAAACGCGCAGTCTGCTGGAGGCGTGGGCCGCGCAGTATGCGTGCGGCGGCTTTTACAACTGGGCCGTCGTGCGCCGTGCGGACGGCATGCTGATGGGCGCTATCGGCGCTGTGCCCGCTGAGGACGGCGCCGGCCTGCTGGAGCCCGGCTATGCTCTGGGCCGCCGCTACTGGGGGCAGGGTTACGCCACCGAGGCGCTGGCCGCTGTGGTGCGCTATCTGTTCGAAAGCGAGGGGCAGGCGGCGCTGGCCTGCTGCCACGCGCATGAAAACCCCGCCAGCGGCCGCGTGATGAAAAAGTGCGGTTTTCGCCCTGTGTGCAACGGGGTGTATACCATAAATACGACGGTACGGCCGTGCCCTGCCGCCATTACCTGCTGACCAAAAAGGAGTTTCAAACACAGCTATGACAGAAACACAAAACAGCACTGCGCCTGTGAAAGCCCTGCTGTTCGGGCTGGACCTGGGCGAGTACGATATGGAAAAAAGCATGGAAGAGCTTGCCGCACTGGCTGAAGCCGCCGGCATGGAGGCCGTGGCCGAGGTGGTGCAGAAGCGCGCCGCGCCGGAGGCCGCCACCTATTTGGGCGAAGGGCGCCTTGCCGAAGGCAGGCTGCTGTGCCGCAACCTTGGGGCGCAGTGTGCTATTTTTGACGCAGAGCTCTCCGGCAGCCAGATCCGCAACCTGGAGGAATTTCTTGAGGTGGAAGTGCTGGACCGCACCATGCTCATCTTGGAAATATTTGCGCGCCGCGCAGTGACCAGCGAGGGCAAGCTGCAGACAGAACTGGCCCTGCTGCGCTACCGTCTGCCAAGGCTTGCCGGCCTTGGCCAAAGCCTTTCGCGCCAGGGCGGCGGCGGGGGTGGCGGCACAGGCGCACGCCGGGGCGCGGGAGAATCGAAGCTGGAATATGACCGCCGCCATGTGCGCAGGCGCATTGAAGCATTGAGCGAAAGGCTGGCCGAGGTAAGCCGCCGCCGCGAGCAGGCCCGTCGCAGCCGCCAGAAAAGCGGCGTGCCCGTGGTGGCGCTTGTGGGGTATACGAATGTGGGAAAATCCAGCCTTTTGAACCGCATGTGCGGCGCAGGCGTGCTGGAGGCCGACATGCTGTTCGCCACGCTGGACCCCACCGCCCGCCAGCTCACCCTGCCAAGCGGGCTCGCCTGCGTGGCTGTGGATACCGTCGGCTTTGTCAGCCGCCTGCCGCACCACCTGGTAGAGGCGTTCAAAAGCACGCTGGAGGAGGCCGCCTATGCCGATGTGCTGGTGCGCGTGTGCGATGCGTCGGACCCGGACAGCGCCCGCCAGCTTGCCGTGACAGACGAGGTGCTGGAAAGCCTTGGCTGCGGTGATATTCCCACTGTCACCGTATACAACAAATGCGACAAAGCCCCCCGCGCTGTGCCCCTGATGACGGACAGCCTTCGCACCAGCGCCGCCACCGGCGAGGGAGTAGGTGCCTTGCTGGCCAAGCTGGACAGCCTGCTGGCGGGCCGTGTGCGGCGCATCCGGGTGCTTTTGCCCTACGGCAAGCTGGGCGAGGCTGCGCCCATGCGCCAGCGCGGCACCGTGCTGGCGGAGGAATACCGCCCGGACGGCGTGTATCTGGAGGGCATTGTGAAGGCGGCGGACGTGCACCGCTTTCTGCCATGGCTGCTGGCTGATGAATAAGCCGCACAACGCGCGGGCTGCCATCCGCCGTGCCGCCCCGGCGCATGCCATGGGCACCTCTGTATGCGGCGCCCTGCCGCCGTTCAAAGGCCGGGAGATTACCGCTTCCATTCCGCCCCGCTGTGCATCCGCTTGCTGCCCTTTTATTTTTTCTCCTCTTTTCTCCATGCCCGGCCTCCTGCGGGCACAGAGAAGGCTTTTGAAACCACCGGCAGCTTTGTCTCAGAAGTCAGGCCCCGGCACAGCCAGAGGCTTGCGCAAGCCCCGGAAGGGCATACTACCCCGCAAGCCTCTCAAAAGGCACGGAATGTTCTGCCTCCTGCATCATCTGCCCCGCCTCCCGTAAACGGGGTTCTTCCCGCTGCGTACTGCATCTTTTGGGGATTGAATACCATCCCGCTTCGCTCGAAGCCGGCAGCGAAAGCCCTTTTACTCTCCCCGGCATAGCCGCGGGGTATCGTTTCGATAAAACAAATAAAAAAAGGGGCGGCCGGTTTCCCGGCCGCCCCTGTGTGTACTACAATGCTTCCTGTTTCAAAGCCAGCGGAATTTCCACCTTCACATCTTCATACTGTAATACCAATTTACAGCCCTCCAGCGCCGGAACAAACATCCCGCTTGCATAATCGCCGCGTTCGGTGCTGCGTGCTGAATACCACGGTGCATTTAACGAGGTGATGTCCCGTCCTCCTACAAAAAGAACTTTATCATCTTCGGTTAACATTTTATAGGTCAGAGATTTTGCAGCCGTATGAATATCCTGCTCTCCCGTGTACTGTCCCACAAGCGTGGAAATATATACTGGATTTTCTGAAAGGTCGTTTTTTCGTGCGGTATAGTCCTCGATGGCCAGTTCATATAGTTCTTCTGTCATTATGTGATGTACCTTGTAGTTTTCTTCTATGGCCGCCCGGTCAGTTTCAAGCTCCCGCAGGAAAAACTCTTTTTCGCTGTCTGTGGCTTCTCGTACTTGCAATAAAACTTCCCAGCCATCACTTTCGCCGGAATAAGTATAGGGTATTCTTGCCACATCTTCCGCAGTTGCGGCAAAACGAAAGTTCTGTTCTTCCTCTGCTACTGACAAATTATCAGCAGGCGAATTACAGGCAGACAGGCAGAATAGCATTGCTGTTCCAAGCATAAAACATATCAGTTTTTTGAAACATTGCATATCTTTAACCCCCGGCCGCTTTATCTCTTGTCACTCTTACAACAGAGCCCTGCTTTCAAAGTATAGCGCAAAATGATGAATAAAGTCATATCATTTCAGCCCTGCCGGCGGCGCTGCGCGCTCTGGCAGGGCTGTCTTTTATTCCGCTGTGCAGCGCGTCAGCCGTTCACAGCGTAATTGCGGCTCATATCAAGCAGCACAAGCTGGCCGTTTTCATAGCCTGCCCGCACGGTGTAGTCCCGCCCGGCAAGCTCGTACGCGCCGTTTTCCGCCTGCCGGCAGCCCTCCACATGCTGTGTGAGCACATCGGGCGTCAGCCCGGTCAGTGCCACGCCGTCAAAGGCGGCGCCCTCCAGCGTGTGACCCTCGGCGGCGGCCACGTACACCCGGGCAACCGTGCCGCCGGACAGCGGCACGGCCTCGTCCGCCGTCACCTCAAGGCCCGCACAGTTCACGCCGTCTTTGGCAAGGTACAGCCCGCTGTAATAGCTGTTTGCATTCAGCTGGGCGGCGGCATCCACATCGCCCATGACGCCGTTTTCATCCAGCGCACGGATGGTATAGCCCGCGTCCAGCAGGGCCCCCACTGTGGTCTCGCCCACGGTGATGTTCACCCCGCCGAGGCTCACAGGGTACGCCTCGCCCGCAGGCGTGCATCCGGCCAGCGCCAGGCACAGTGCGGCGCACAGCACAGCGGCAACAATTTTTTTGCGTATGTGTTTCATTGAAGGTATTCTCCCTTATCAAAAGAATGGCAGACAGTGCCCGCGCGCAGGCGGGCACTGCCCTGCCTGCGCACCGGCGCTATCTGCGGCTTTCACTTTTTGCGGGTAATATTATAGCATGGATTGCCGCCCGGCGCCATTTGCAAAATGCCCGAGAATACGCGCCCGCCCCGCCGCAAAACGGGAAAAATGCCGGGAAATAGCCCCGCACCGCGCCTTTACACGCAAAAAGGGCCGCCTGCGGCGGCCCTTTTTGCTTAGAGGGGTGGGAAAGTATCAAAAGGTTGGGAATTCTTTTTGACATTTCTAGTTTACACCATTCCGCTTCATTGTCAAATGCAAAAACGCGAAAATTTCTTTATTTTATTGTTTACATTCGAAAATTTTCATAATATAATTAAGAAAAGCCCTTTTTTTACCATGCCATATATTTGGAAAAGCATCTGCTTTTGGCCCGGGGCTTAAAAAGATTCGTATTTTGTCTTTCATGGAGGAACACTTTCATGGACGAGCTGGATAAAAAAATTGTTCGCTGTCTTTCGGAAAATGCCCGCATGACAGTGAAAGACATCGCCCGGCGCGTGTGCCTTACAAGCCCCGCTGTGTCAGAGCGCATCCGCCGCTTGGAGAAGGCCGGCACCATTGCGGGCTACACGGTTTTGCTGGGCAGGCAGGGCGGGCCGGGGGCCATTGAGGCGCTGATAAGCGTCTCGGTAGAGCCGAAGGACCGCGATGCCTTTCTTGCCATGGCGCAGCGCCAGCCGCGCGTGGCGCAGTGCTTTCACGTCACCGGCAGCCACAGCTTTCTTGTGAAGGTGAACTGTGAGGGCATTGCGGCGCTGGAAAAGCTTATCACTACATTTCAGCAGCTTGGCCACACATCCAGCCAGATCATCCTGTCCACCCCGGTGGACAGGCATACGCCCCCGGAATATGAGGAGGAACTGCCATGACCTGTACCGCCTGCGGGCAGAAGCTGCCGCTGGGCGCCGCATTCTGCCCCTATTGCGGCGCCGCCGCGCCCTCACAGAGCCAGCCCGAGCCCGCACCATCGTGCGAAGGTTCTGCGCCCGAAGAGACACCCGAAAAGCCCCCCTGCGTGCCGGAGGCCATCTGCCCGCCGGCGGATGCACAGGCCGCGGCCCGCGCGGCCCAAAACACCGGCGAAGCGCCGCCCCAAAGTGCGCAGCCTGAAGTACAGGGCGGCATGTGCGTGCGGGAATATTTTTTGTGCCTTGTGCTGTTCTGCATTCCTGTGCTGGGGCTCATCCCCATGGTGGCGTGGGCCTTCAGCGGGCATGTGTGCAAAGAAAAGCGCCGCCTTTCGCGCGCCGCGCTTTGCCTTGCAGGCGTGGTGCTGGCCGCCGTGCTGCTGGCGCTTATGCTGGCCGTGGTGCTGCTGCAAACCGGCGCCGTGCCTGTGCAAAGCATGGTGTAGGGCCCCTCTGCGGGCTTTTTGCACAGCAGGGCTTGACATACCCCTGCACATCCGCTATACTACATACCGTTCACTCGGAGGGTGAGCTGTTCGCTTTGGAAACGGCAAGCCGGATAAGGTGGCAGGCTGAGACGCCTGCTCTCTTATCCGGCTTTTTTCGGCCCTTCGCACAGCATCAGGGAACAAGGGCAACATCTCCACCGCGTCGCCTCCGGCTGCATTATTCTTCTTGCCCTCCGGCAGGAAGCCTGCCCTGCCAGAGGGCCGGCCATGGGCTGAAAACTGCGAACACCGTCAGGGCGGCCCCGGCACGGAATGTCAGGGATACAGGGCGGCGGCCGGCCGCCGCCAGATAAGCCGGGCAGCGCAGCCAGCGCGTGCCCCGGCGCGCACCGGCAGCGGTGCTTCCCCTGTTCAGCGGTGCTGGCTTTTATCTTTACCTTAGGAGGCTTTGCAATGGACCTTTTGCAGGCAAACGTGAAACACTGTTATTTCCGCTATCTGCGCGCCGCGTTCGGCAGCGCGCTCATCAGCTCTGTATACAGCATGGTGGACATGGCCATGGTGGGGCAGTATCAGGGGCCGGACGGCACCGCCGCGCTGGCCGTGGTGGCGCCGGTGTGGAACATTATCTACAGCCTTGGCCTTCTGGCGGGCATCGGCGGCTGTGTGCTGGGCAGCGCCGCAAAGGGGCGCGGCGACGAACGCACAAAAAACGAATATTTCACCGCCGCGTGCATCTGCGCAGGCGTGCTGGCCGCCGCGAGCTGGGCCGCCGTGCTGCTTTGGCAGACGCCCATGCTTCGCGCCTTCGGGGCAGACGGCACGCTGCTTTCCATCGCGCGGCAATACCTGCAGCCCATCCGCTTTGCGGTGCCGCTGTTCCTCATCAACCAGATGCTGGCCGCCTGGCTGCGCAACGACGGCGCGCCCGGCCTTGCCACGGCGGCGGTGCTGGCGGGCGGTGTTTTCAATATATTCGGAGATTACGCCTTTGTGTTCCTGCTGGACACCGGCGCCTGGGGCGCCGGTCTTGCCACAGCTTTGGGCGCGGCCATCAGCTTTGCCGTCATGCTGGGGCACTTTTTCTCGAAAAAGAACACGCTGCGCCTTGTGCGGCCCGCAAGGCTGGCGGGCAAGCTTCGGCAAATCGTGACGGCGGGCTTTTCCACCTTTTTCATCGACATCGCCATGGGCCTGCTCACCATGCTGTTCAACCGGCAGATTATGCGCTGGCTGGGTGCGGACGCGCTGGCGGTGTATGGTGTGATTGTAAATATCAGCACCTTTGTGCAGTGCTGCGCCTACAGCGTGGGCCAGGCCGCCCAGCCCATCATTTCTGTGAATTTCGGCGCGCGGCAGTGGGGGCGCATCCGCCAGACGCTGCGCTGCGCGTTGTGCGCCGCCGCCTTTTTCAGTATTGTGTGGACGGCGCTGGTGTTCGCCTTCCCGCATGGGTTTGTGCGCATCTTCATGGCGCCCACGCCTCAAATCTTGCGCATCGCGCCGTCCATTCTGCGCAGCTACGGCCTCTCGTTCCTTCTTCTGCCGCTGAATATCTTCTCCACCTATTACTTCCAGGCGCTGATGAAGCCGGGCGCGGCGTTCTTCGTCTCGGTGGCGCGCGGCCTCGTGCTCAGCGGCGCGCTCATCCTGCTGCTGCCCGCCCTTGTGGCGCCCAATGCTCTGTGGCTTGCCATGCCCGTCACCGAGGCCGTGGTGGCCACGGCAGCCGCCGTACTGATGGTGCGCTATACGCGCGCACTGGGCACCAGTGCGGCAAAGGCGTGCGAAAAGCCGGCTTAACCGGGCAACATGCGCCCGCCCCGCAGGGGCCCGGCACAGGCCTGCGCCCCTGCACACATACAATTTATTTCACCCGCAGCCCGTTTACAGGCCGCGGGTGCTCTAACAGGGGCTTTCCGCCTGTAATATCCTGCTGTCAACGGCCCGCCCTGCCCGGCGCTGCAGGGGAAGGCCCTGTGCTGAGAGGCACCTTCACCGGCAAAGCCCGTGCTTTTGCCACAGGCCCAGCCTGCCACGGGCGGGCCGGGCCCGCACCGGGCGCGGGAAGGGTGCCGGGCGCCCGCATCTTACAAAAGCGGCGCAAACAGCCGCAGCACTGCGCTGAACAAAGCGCCCCAGAAGCCGGTGCGGCAGTCTTCCAAATGCACCTCGCGCGAGGCGGCAAACGTTTGCAGCATGTCCTGCTTCAAATCTGCCAGCGCAGGGCAGCCGTACAGCAGCGTGCCGCACTCGAAATGCAGGTACAGGCTTCGGAAATCCATATTGATAGTGCCCACTACGCCCACAGCGTCGTCGGCAAGGTAGCTTTTGGCGTGCACGAAGCCGGGCGTATATTCGTATATCCGCACGCCTGCGCGCAGCAGCGAGGCATAGTATGAGCGCGTCAGCTGGAACACCGTGGGCTTGTCCGGGATGCCGGGCGTCAGAATACGCACGTCCACCCCGCGCTTTGCGGCAAGGCACAGCGCCGTCTGCATCTCATTGGAAATGGCAAGGTAGGGCGTGGCAATATACACATAGTCCTTCGCCTGCGCCAGAATATCAATATACACGTTCTCGGCCACGGGCTCCGCGTCCAGCGGGGAATCGCCAAAGGGCTGCACAAAGCCGCCCGCCTCGCCCGCACCTCCGGCGGGTGCGTGAAGGCCGGGCCGGTAGGGTAAAAAATCTGTGTCCTCGGGGCGCATGGCGTTCCATGTCTCCAAAAACATCAGGGTAAAGTTCCACACCGCATCGCCCCGCAGCATCACGCCCGTGTCCTTCCACACGCCGTGCGGGTGTGTGACGTTAATGTATTCGTCCGACAAATTGATGCCGCCTGTAAACGCCGTGTGGCCGTCTATGACAAGGATTTTCCGGTGGTCCCGGTTATTCATCACAAGGCTCACCAGCGGCACGAACGGGTTAAAGGCAAGGCAGCGGATGCCCTTTTGCTCCAGCTCACGCCAGTAGCCGCCCGGCAGCAGGGCCACGCTGCCCAAATCGTCATACATCAGGCGCACCTGCACGCCCTCGCGCGCCTTGCGCTCCAGCACAGCCAGAATGCTCTGCCACATGCCAGAGTACTGCCGGATGATGAAATACTCCATAAAAATATAGTGCTGCGCGGCCTCCAGCTCCTTCAGCATGGCGGCATACATATCCTGCCCGATGGGGTAATACTGCACCGATGTGTTCGCCCACACGGGGTACCCGCCGCATTCCGCCACATAGCGCGCCGTGGCGCGCTCGCGCGCGGGCAGCCTGTCCAGCACAGTGCTGTCCTGCGCCAGAAGCGGGCGCGTGCCCTTCATGGCACGGGCAAATTTTTCGCGCATGCGGCGCTCGGGCCGTTTGTTTCCGAACACCACATACAAAAGCCCGCCCAGCAGCGGCACCAGAAGTATGAGGATAATCCAAACAATTTTATAGGCGGGGTTATCGTCCTTGCGCACAATATACAGCACGATGAGGATGCTGAGCGCCGTGAACACCGCGCCCACCCACGGCGCATAGTGCGCCAGCCTTGTGAACCACACCAGCAGCCACGCCGCCTGGATGAGAATGAGCGCCGCCGTCACCGCAATGCGCCCAAACACCTTTTGCGAAAGCTTTTTCATTCCCGTTCCTCCCGCGTCATGCCCGCGCCGCAGCGGCTTTGGGCCCACAGACGGCACGCCCAAAGCCGCCTGCGCGGCCCATACCCTGATACTATCACGCCGGAGAAAAAAGTGCAAATAGGCTTTTACCTGCCGCACAGGGCGGGGTGCCCATGCGCCTGCATGCGGCAAAGCCCCCGCTGCCGGTGCCGGCCGCGGGGGCTTTGCTGTGTCAGTATCATTTTCGGCACACACTCAGCGCGCCGCCCCCTTCAAAAGCCGCCGCTCCACCGCCGTCCCCACGGCAAAGGCGCACGCCCCCTTGCAGGCGTCCGGCAGGACAAAGGGCCATACGCAGAAAGCAAGGCTCTGCCCCAGCGAGGTACCCGTTATCCCCATAAACCACACGGTGCCCAGCGCATAGCACAGCACAAGGCCCAGCACCATGCCTGCGGCTGTCAGCCACCAGCGGCCAAAGCGGCGCGCCATTGCCGTGCACCATGCAATGCACACATAGCCCAGCACATACCCGCCTGTTTTGCCTACCAGCACAGCAGGCCCGCCCAGAAAGCCCGCGAACACCGGGATGCCGATGACGCCCAGCGCCATATATACGCACATAGAGCACACGGCCCACGCCGGGCGCAGCAGCATGCCCGCTAAAAACGCCCCCAGCACCGCCAGGTTGAAGGGCACAGGGCCAATGGGAAGCTGAAGCTGCGCCAGCACCGCCGTCAGTGCCGCCAGCAGCGCCGCGCGCAGGGCCATGTTCAGGTTTAGCTTTGTTTTCATACAGGTTCCTCCTCTTCCTTTTTCATGCGAAGGCTCACTTCCCCGAACGACACCTCGTGCTCGCCTTCTTCCGTGCGAACCACAAGGTGCCCGGCCTGTGTGATGCGCACGGCATACGCGGGAACGGCCGCCCCGCCCCGAAGCAGCGTGACATCGTGCCCGGGCACAAAATTGTGCGCAATATACTCCGGCATAAAGGGGGCCCGCGGCAGAACCGCGCTGAGCGCAAGAAGCTCATCCGTTACGGCGGCGGCCAGTGCGCAGCGCGGCACTGGCTGGCCGGGCGCATACAGCGCGCCCACAATGTCCTCAAGGCCCTCGCCCCAGCCGCCCTGCGGGCGCACAAGGTCGATTCCGATACCCACCACCATGTGGTCCAGCCCACCGGATTCCACGTCCGTCACTGCCTCAGTGAGAATGCCGCAGCACTTTTTCCCCTGCCAGTATAGGTCGTTCACCCATTTGATGGCAAGCTCTTTTCCGCACACAGCCTTCACCGCACGGCGCACGGCAACCGCCGCAGCACAGGTGGTGAGGGCGGCGTCCTGCATGGGCAGGCCCGTTTTCAAAATGACAGAGAGGTACAGCCCCGCGCCCTCGGGCGAGGCAAAACTGCGCCCGCGCCGCCCGCGGCCGGCCGTCTGCATGCCTGCGGCCACCAGCGTGCCGTGGCCTGCGCCGCCTGCGGCCAGCTTTTTGGCGTAAAGGTTGGTGGAATCCACACAGGGCAGCACATGCGTTTCGCCCGCGCTGCGGCGGAATGCCTGCACACCCTCGCGGCACAGCACCTCGCCGCCCGCCCCGGCCAGCACATAGCCGCGCCCTGCCTCGCTGTGCACGGCATGGCCCTGCTTTTGCAGCTCTTTCACAGCCTTCCACACCGCCGCGCGGGAGACGCCCAGCACGTCCGCCAGCCGCTGGCCGGACACCGGCGCCCCCTGTGCCGACAGCAGCGCCGCCAGCACGTTTTCTTTCACAGCCATATTCCCGCCGCCTTCCATATCTATCGTTTCTGCGCCGGGCGCGCCCATGCTTTTGGCCCGCGTTTGCCGCGCGGCAGCACCGCACCAGCACCGCTTCGCCCCAATCCGCCCTGCGGTTCCTGCTTGTCAAAAGCGCGGCGTCTGTCCGCTAAACACCTGTTCCGTCTCTGGCCCGCGCCTGTGATGCAGGGCTATCATACCACATTTCCGCCTCATTTGTAAACCAAAACATCATTTTCAGTTTACATAAAGAGTGAAAAAACAGCGGGCCGTCCCTCCGGCCCGCTGTGCGCGGGGCCTGCGGCCTACCTCCATGGCTAGAAATAGCCGCGCCCCTTCAGCATGCCCAGTATGGTGAGCAAAACAATGGCAGCCACGCATGCGCCGATAAACCAGTCGATATATTTCACCGGCACACGGCGGAAGCGTTCATACAGCCGCTCCTTCAGGCTGCGCGGATGATGATGTCTTTTTCTTCGTGCGCGCCGCCTTCCGGCGCAGGCTGCTGTGAAGCACAAGGCATCTTGCCTTTTTCCTGCTGCGCACCCATGCGCGCCCCCCTCCTTTCCTTCACGAAAGGCAGAGGGCCGCCGCAGCGGCCCCCCTTGCCGGAACGCATATGCTTATTTCTTCGCAAGATATTTGCGAAGACCCATCGCAACGTGACGAAGCCCTGCACAATAAAGATATAGACCGGGTCCACGCCCATGAACTGCAGGCAGATCTTTAGCACCTCGAACACCAGCACGCCGATGAGCACGCCGCTCACCTTGCCCACGCCGCCGTTTGTGGAAACGCCGCCGATGCTGCAGGCCGCAATAGCCTCCGGCTCATAGCCGAAGCCGGCCGCTGTGGAAACGTCACCCATCTTAGCCCCCAGCAGAAAGCCGCCGCCCCCTGCTTCTGAAAAGCACAGCAAAGCCCCCGCGGCAGGCATACCGCGGGGGCTTTGCGCTTTTTTCACTTCATCGTATGCACCCGCCCAAAGGCGGCGCCGGCCGTCACTTGACTACGATTAACTCATACGTCTGCGTGCCGAGGCCTATCTTCTCGCCGTGCTCCATACAGCTTTTCCAGTTGGTCTCAGGCGAGGTATTGGTAAAGTGGTCGTGGTGGTCGCATGCCCCCTCCCGGCTGAGGTTCTCATCCAGCAGGCTTCCTGGTATTACGGGCATGGCGTTGCACGCCTCGGCACAGGCCACGTCCAGCGCAACGGGGTCAAAGCTGGCGAACATGCCCACATCCGGGATAATGGCCGCATCGTTTTCCCCGTGGCAGTCACAGTAGGGCGACACCTGGTTCACAATATTGATATAGAACGCCGGGCGGCCGTCCACCACAGCCTTGGCGTACTCGGCCATTTTGCAGTTCAGCTCGTCGTTGGCCGCGTCATTGGCAGCGTACACGGCGTCAAAGTTGCACGCGCCGATGCAGCGCCCGCAGCCCACGCACTTCGCATGGTCGATGCCCGCCTTGCGGTTTTCATCAAACGAAATTGCGCCGTGGGCACAGTTTTTCATGCATACCCCGCACGAACGGCACAGTGCTTTGTCCACCGAGGGCTTGCCGGAAGAGTGCATGTCCATTTTTCCCGCGCGCGAGCCGCAGCCCATGCCCACATTCTTCACCGCGCCGCCGAAGCCCGTGCACTCGTGCCCCTTGAAGTGGGAAAGGGCAATGAACACGTCTGCGTCCATCACGGCGCGCCCAATCAGCGCGTTTTTGATGTACTGGCCGCCACGCACCGGCACAGCCACCTCATCCGTGCCCTTCAGGCCGTCTGCAATGATAATCTGACAGCCCGTGGAAAACGGCGAATAGCCGTTTTCGTAGGCGGCGTCCATATGGTCCAGCGCATTCTTGCGGCGGCCCACATACAGGGTGTTGCAATCTGTCAGAAAGGGCTTGCCCCCCTGCGCCTTCACCATATCGGCCACTGTTTTGGCAAAGTTCGGGCGGAGAAAGGAAAGGTTGCCCGGCTCACCGAAATGGATTTTGATGGCGGCGTATTTGTCCTTGAAGTCGATTGTCTCAAAGCCTGCGCGGCGCATCAGCTTTTCCAGCTTCTGCTGCAGGCTCGTGCCCGGGCGGGCACGCATATCGGTAAAATATACTTTTGAAGGTTCCATCAGAACACATCCTCCTTCTTTCAGGCCGCGCGCAAAGCGCGCGGCGCTTCTCTCCGTTTTTTTATTATGAAGCATCCAGCTTTTCCCGTCAAGCGGGCCCCGTCAAGATTTTTTCAAAAAGCCCTTGATTTTGCAAAAGGGTTTTGCTATAATAATCAAGCACTCTTCTGATACGAGACAGGCACTTCTCGTGCTGGCATAGCTCAGCTGGTAGAGCAGCTGATTTGTAATCAGCAGGTCGGGGGTTCGAATCCGTCTGCCAGCTCCATTAGGAATTTATAAGGTGTACCAAAACTGCGGTACACCTTTTTTCATCCCCGTAAGCGTGTGAGAAATGTATGCAACTTTGCATATACCTCTTTATGGGACGCGAAGGCTTGAAATATCAATGAGACATTTGAGGCCGCATTACTGATTATAAGTACCGTTCATATTCTTTTCGGGTACTCGCTTATCGAAATATCGTTTTTTCACTGCAAATAAAAGCGTATCAAAAACTATCACTCGAAGAATGACGGTTTTTGATACGCTTTTACGCTTTGTAGCATTATTTTAACTATAAGTCTCTTTTTGTGATATATTACATCCCCCACTAATTTCGAGTTTTGAAAAAGAAACCAAAAAGCATGAATTGTGTATATTGTAAGCAAGAGGTACTGTTCGCCCAATATTGCGGGATGTGTGACTGGAACCAACTCGTTTCCCCAAAAGCTTTCACACTCCGGGCCATACACGACCGCTGGATGCCCCGGCGATATATGAAAATCGGCATCAAAACCAAACCCGACTATGATAACGCACAGAACAAGTTGAAGCTCTTACGGGATGTACCCGCATCCGAAATTGGGGTAGATAATTTGCAGGACATCCTGGACTATGGCCGCGGTGACTCTGTGAGAGCGCAGGTCAAAGTTCGTTTGATGAGCTTACCTGATTGGCCAATTCTGTTCAGCAGAGAAACTGCGTTTCCATAAAAAATTTCTTTTTTCTCCGTGGCTGTCAAATCCGAATTTTCTACCATGTCCCGAGTTCGAAAAAAATCCCCCCAGGGGTGATCTGAACCAAAAAGCACACGTTCCACCCCCAATTCACGTACCATAAGCCCAAACTCTTTTGCCTCCATTCTTCGGATAGCAAGAGCTGTATCTACTAAAACCGGCATTTGTTTTAACAGATCCAATTCATGGCTGTTCATATCAATTCCACCCATATGAGCACAGATGAATGGTGCACCTTGAAATGCGTCGATTACTCGTGCCACTGTATGAGGCAATACAAGGTGATTAGGGGATTTTGCAGAATCTCCGCAGTGTACAATCGTTGCCATTCCAAGACTACCAATTTTTCGATACAAGGGAATATTTTTTGTGTCATCAAAATCAAAATTTTGGTGCCCTGTATGAAATTTGATTCCCCGAATTCCCTGTTGGTACAGATACTCTACTTCCTGTAAAGCATTTTTCGCCGCCGGATGCACAGACCCGAAGGGGATAAATTCTTCGCAGGTACTCTGTGCGGCAAAACGGTTTACGTTTGCCATCGTATCCGGACGTGTGGCCATATTTAGTAGAACACTTTTTTCCACATGGTGTTGCCTCATCCATTCCCGCTGTGTGTCCAGCGTACCGTCCACCTGATAATAATTCTCTTTTACTGAGTCCACAGCCCGCTTTGCCAAAAAAGCCGGATAACAATGAACATGAAAATCGATCATTGCAAATCCATGCATTTTGCCATCCCCCTTGTCAGCATAAAAACAAAGGCATTCCCACGTCTACTCCGGCGGGAGAACACCTTCCGATTGTTTTGTGTGTCACTCACTTAAGACCTCTGCGCTTTGTCGCATTTCTTCGACTATTGACTTGGCCCGCTGCGCTTTCTTGGCCATTTCCGAATTGGTAAGCCAAACCGTGCTGTTTCCTCTTTCTGTTTCAAAACTAATATAACCGCGCATCAGAGCGGGGCTCTTAAAACGAACACTCTTTACTTCTTGCGCATAAAAATCGGTGGGAGAATGCATCACAGACTGGTAGAGTAAGCCAAACCAACCCTTTCGGCCAATATGAATCCGTCCATCATATCCAATTTCAATTTGACCATTTTTCGCCCGAAAAGAGAGTACACCGTTGTCCATAATTGTCCTCCTACACCATTCAGATGAAAGTGTTTTTAATCGTTGTCTTTTTCTCTGGTTTCATAATCCAGTAAAACCACCATCGATTGGGCGCTTTGACTCTTTTGTACCGGCATCAATTCCAACGATATGCCATTCTTTTTTTCTATATCGCCCCTCCATATTGCAAGGAACGTCTCCAGTGGAGCCAACTGCTTCAGCGTGCACTGAGCTGTTTTATAATGAATGGGCAATATGTAACGCGGTGACAATTGAGCAATCATTTTCACAACTTGTTCCGGCTCAACTGTAAAACAGCCCCCCACCGGAATGGCCAAAACATCGGCACCTTCGGCAAATTTTTGAAATTCTTTTGATAACGGATGGCCAATATCCCCCATATGGACCAACGTCACGCCATCTGCCTTTATTTGATAAATGCGATTTTCTCCCCGAAGTGCACCCTGTTCATTATCATGAAAACTGTCCATCTCTGCAATTGAAAATGGGCCCGCCTGCATCTGAGCACTTACCTGAGGAATTATAGTTGCATTTGGGAACAGATAAACCGCATTGTGATCTTCATGTTCATGACTAGTTGTAATATAATCTGCTTGCCTATTTTTCAAAATATATCCGTACTTTTCGGCCGGCGGATCCATAATCAGCATTTCTCCACTATCGGCGATGCAGCGTAGACAAGCATGTCCCACATACTCTATCCGCACTTTCGCATCCCCCTCCTTTTGCCTGTTTAAGGAAGCCCGGGGAAACTCCCCGGGCATTTCTATCCACGCATTATCAAACAACAACTGAGGAAACGATTTGATCAATTATCCTACAAAGGGTAGGAAAATCGGCGTGCACACAATAACCACAATGCAAGCCAGTGCATTCCACACGATATTGACCTTTGTATAGTCTTTGAACCGATAGCCGCCCTGCATGGTCATTGTAATGACAGAGGCTCCAATCGGAGTAGAATACGGCATATTCGCGCCCCAAACAACACCAACTACAAACGGCATCGCATTGAAGCCAAGTGTAGCAGCAACGGTCAGGGCAATGGGGGTAAGAATTAATGCAGTGCCGATATTGGTCATAACGTTGGTCATAATTGTAGCCAAAATCACGAACACTGCCAGATAGAGGATTGCCGGAGAGGTTGCACCCAACAGATTGATGCAGGCATTCGCGATCATATCCGCGGCACCGGACGATTTAACGCCAGCCGCAAAACCCACGCCGCCGGCGATAACGCCCAATGTGTTCCAGTCAGTGGTCTCCCACATACGTTTGACACTGATGGAACCAAAGATACATACCAGCATGGCACCAAGCAAACCGATGATAGCAATATCCTGCCAGTTGACCAACGTCAAAGTAATGCAGAAAACCAGAACAACAAGGGGAATCCACATACGAAAATCTTTTGGATTGCCCTCTCTGACTTCTTTGGGATTGTTCGTCTGAACAGCTTCATCCGGATCCGGGAAATCAAAAGTTTTCAGTTGCATTTTGTAACCGACGAGGAAATACCACACCAACATGATGACTACAACGCCGATACCTGGTCCAAAAAGCGTCCACATTCCCATCTGATCAACGCCATATTCAGGCAGAAGCGCATTGATAGATAGCTGTGTAGTGGAGCCGATCAGGGTACAACCACCGCCGGCGACGCTCGCCATGCCAATGCCCATGTACAAATTTTTCTTTTTGAATTTTCCGTTGGAGCTCGCTGCTATCGCGGCCGCGATGCTCATGAAGATAACCACAACGCTGGTGTTCGAAAGGAACATAGAGAATACAGCGGCTAGTGCCATCAGAACGATCAACGTTCCCTTCTCACCGAAGCGGAATACGGACATCAATTTTTTGCCCAGATAGGCCGCGCAACCAGTTTCCGCCAATGCGCTGCCAACCACCGCAATACCGAAGCAAAACAATGTAACCGTGTTGGAAAATCCGGCCTCAACATCTGCTGGCTTGATAATTCCCAAAATACACATCGCCAGAGACGCGGAAATAGCAGTCACCGCTGGTTTAAAGAACTCTGTTGCAAACAGAATCAGGGTGATGAGCAAAATTCCCAATGCAAGATAAGCCTGCATAAACTATAAGCCTCCTTATAAAAGATTTCGACCTCATTGGCCAAGACAAGAGATTCTGCCTTTCCCAGTGGTTGTTTGAAACATGCTCAAAGTGATACAGTATATTTTTCAACAATATTCCAATTTACTTCTACGCCGTTGCCAGGTTCATCCGGTAAAATCATCATGCCGTTTCGAATTTCAAGCTGCTTTATCAACATACTCTCCCGATACATACCCTTTTTGTAGTATGCAATTTCACAGGGCAGGCAAACCTGTTTGCTGCTAGCGGCCATTTGAAGGCCCGCTGCACACCCAAGATCCGTCTCAGCCTGTGTGCTGATTTGCACCGGCATATCGTTCATTTCTGCTAAATGTACCAGCTTTTTGGACAAAGTAAATCCCGTACGTGGGATCTTAATACCCAGCCGGCGGATCGCACCAACCTGCATCTGGCGGTAAGTATCCGGAACCGTAAACGTACTCTCATCGGAAAGAAGTGCGATCTCCGGAAAATTGCGTGTAAACTCTGTGCGGGCCACATCATCCCAAACCGGAACCGGCTCTTCAATCGCGTCAATTACGCCGCTCAGTTCTTTACCTACGCGAATTAACTCTTCCCTCGAATACAGTTGGTTGGGATCAATATTGATTTGGAATCCTTTGGGAGCCATACGGCGAATTTCCTTGGCCAGTTCAATGTCCTGTTCACAGTGACCGGCCTTCATTTTGATAGCCATATAGCCCTCATCCATGATACGCTTGGTCTCTTCCAAGATGTGGTCTCTTTCAAACCAAGAACCACCGGATACCCAGCACAGAGGAACTCCCTTGCGATAAGGTCCCCCCAGTAGCTCGGCCGTTGAAATGCCGAGGAGCTTGCCGTTTAAATCATGTAAAGCAACGTCTACAGAGCCTTTTGCCGCAAAGTTGTACGGAGTCTCGCTCATTTTCTCCCACAAAAGCTCTGTATTCATCGAATCCATACCGATCAACGCGGGAATGATGGATTTTCGAAGCACTGTACAAATAGAAAGCTGCGTCTCACCGTAGATACCTGTGCGAGGCACCGCTTCACTGATTCCGTAGGTTCCGTCCTCCGCGATAATTTTGATTAACGTATGTTCCGCTACACTGATGCGGCCATTGGCCCAGTGCGTCTCATAAGTTTGCGGAATTTGGAGAGGAATCAGTTGAATGTCTTTAATTTTCATGCAAAAAACATCTCCTCTTCATGTTGGCTTCTTCACGTTGAATAGGGACAGGATCTCCGTCACCTCAATTTTTGCATCAGGTATCTTGCAGGAAGTTATCGATCAATTCGCAAACCACTTCCGGAGCTTCCACGATGATGAAGTGTCCATAGCCGGGAACCTTTTCGAATACAACTTTCTTGGCATTGGTCATGCCTTCTATTGCTGTGTGGTAGTAATGTTCTGGCACGTTCCAGTCATCCTCACCACGAATGAGTAAACATGGGCAGGTAATCTGCCCCAGTTCAGACGTTACATCGTAGTTATTATAAATAGATAGGTCGGCCTTTTTGGCCCGGCCACACTCTTGGCAAACGCCCCACATAATGAAGTCGTGCGCTTCGGGTGGACATTTTTTGCCACATAGGCTTTCAGAAAAGTCCCAATGAGAGTGCTGACAGCTTACATAAGGATTATCAAGCAGATCTACAGTAGTGCCATATGCAGTACCCATAGCCTTAATTTTGGGAGAACCTTGCATGGAAACCATCGCCTTCACCGGATAAGTCTCTGCAACGTGATAAACCATGTTGCCACCCACAGAGCAACCAATGATAATGGGATCTTCAATGTTCATTACCTGAATGAAATCCCAAACGAACTTTCCATACTCTTTATAATCGCCGATTCCTACATTTCCTGGAAGAGGCCAGGTTTTTCCATGCGCAGGCATGTCAAAAGCTACCATATTGTATTTATCCGCAAAAATTTCCATCATTCCATGATATTGACGGCTTTCACGTCCTGCTGTATGCAGACACACAATGGTTCCTTTAGGATTATGAGGACCATTGTTGGTTTCGTAATAAGTTTTAATGCCATCTACCATGACGTATCCACCTGTAATCGTCATATTCTTTTCTCCTTTCCTATTCCGGATTTGCCATCAATCACAAATTGCTTTTGCGGCCAGACGCATTACCTGTGCAATAACAGCATTGTTCTGTCGGTTTGCCAAAGCACTTCCCAGATTTTCAAAGCACAGAGGATTGTGCTTAATGGATGTGGCCAGTTGAAAATTGCGATGTTTGAAGAAATCTTCCCACTGCTCTGCGCTTCCGCTGATGCCCACATAATATCCATTGGCGGGTTTACCCATGTAAATGTCAATCATCTTGCCCTTATAAAAGAACATGTTGTAAGGAACCTTGTTGAAAATGAACGTCATATCACCCGTGAAAAAGCGGCCGTCCCAATAGTTCAAAAAGGCCTCCGCCTCAGGGCCATTGATCATTTCCTGCAGCTTTTTGAATTTCTCCAGTCTTTCCATATCGGTCATAGTAGGAACCTCCTGTTTTTAATATTTTCGGATGTGCTTGATTCACATCATGCTTCCACCTTTTTCAAGAACTCCAGAATGGTATCACATACCAATTGAGGAGCCTCTTGCGGATTGTAATGAGCCGTCCCTGATAAAATGGTATATTGGAGATGTTTTGCATTGGTCAGGCGGTCGAGCATCTGCTGGAAGGCTTCATCCCGAATCGTCCAGTCCTCATCGCCGCGTAAAACCAATACCGGACAAGTTACCTTATCCATATCTGCACGCACGTCAAAACCGTTATATACTCCGCCATAGTCTGCTTTTTTGACCCGTCCAATTTCTGTCATGACACCCCATAGAATAAACTCACGGTCCTCTGGAGCAGTGGCACTTCCAATCAGACTGTCGGTAAAGTCTATATGCGAATGTTGCACACTGGCATAGGGATGATCCAAGTTATCAGAAACCGATTTATCCACATGTGGTGAGTAATCAGTTCCCGCCATCGTTACAATGGCACGAACTGGAATCCGTTGAGCAAGATAAAACACCACATTCCCACCCAATGCACAACCTACACACAGAGGATTTTCAATTTCGAGAACACGAAGTGCATCAATGATAAAGTCACAATACTCATGATGCTCCGATAAGCATTTATTTCCCGGTAACGGCATGGATTTTCCATGGCCCGGCATATCAAAGCATACCGCTTCCATCGTGTTCTCCAAGTACTCCATCATGGCATGATATTGTCTTGTTTCACGCCCAGCGGAACCAAAACAAACCATTACGCCATTTTCCTTGGGACCATTGTTTGTTTCTACAAACGTTTTAATGCCATTGACCTGAACATATCGTGAGGTAATCATGTAAAATCTCCTCTTGTCTATGGGACTCCACCATCAGATGATGCCGGCCTCTGCCATTTCTTGAATCTTATCTTCTGTATATCCCAGTACGCTGGAATAGATTTCCTTATTGTGCTCTCCCAACCGCGGTGCCGGGCATCGAATCTCGGGCATGGTCTCCGACATCTTTACCGCTGAATTGGTAAACCGCATCTTACCTACTTCTGGATCATCGATTTCCGGGAACATATTACGTGCTCCCCCAATCTGTTCATTGGCTACCACTCGATCTAGACTCAAAATCGGCGCACATGCAAATCCCTTGGGCAAAAGCGTATTAATAATTTCATCAGTTGTAAGGGTGGTGGTCCATGCCTCCACAATTTTGTCAAGTTCTGCGCGATTTTGCACACGCAAAGCGTTGGTTGCAAATCGAGAATCATCCACCAGCTCCGGATGACCCATGGTGTTGCAGAGAATCGCCCAGAATTTTGGAGCACTTCCGTTGATCACCATATAACCATCTTTCGTATGATATCCACCACCTGGAGCCGAGGAAGTATAGCAGTTACCATTCTTGGTAGGCACCTTTCCCGTGGATAGATACACCTGCATCATACTGGCTTCTGCCACTACACAACCATCCGTCAGCGAAATATCAATTTTTTGGCCCTTGCCCGTATGATCGCGATAGCGAAGAGCCGCCAATACTCCAATGACCAAATTCAGGCCACCCATTACATCGCCAAAAGATGCACCACAGCGCACCGGATCTGAATCGGGCCAACCTGTAATACTCATCACCCCGCTCCACGCCTGTGACATCGTATCGTAACCAGCGCGGTTTTTATAAGGGCCGGTAGCTCCGAACCCGGAAATGCTTCCGTAAATCAAACGTGGATTAACCTCTTTCAGAACGTCGTATCCCAGGCCCAATTTTTCCATCGTGCCTGGGCGGAAATTCTCGATCAAAACATCCACGTTTTTCACAAGTTCCAGCAAAACGTCTTTGCCTTTTTTCAGGTCCAGCGTAATTCCCTTTTTGCTGCGGTTGAAATTTTTGTAATAGCAGCTCACTCCATTTTTCATAGGAGCAAAGTTGCGGCTGTCATCGCCTTTGACTGGCTGTTCCAGTTTGATTACCTCGGCCCCCATATCACCGAGCAAGGCACCGGCAGACGGAGTTGCAAGCACGCGCCCCATGTCAAGAACGCGAATTCCTTCCAATGCTGATTTCATATTTTTTCTCCTTTATCCCAACTCATTACCCAAAATCATACATGCCGCGATTTGAGGCGGTCCGCCAAAGGTCTGAGAAAGGCCTCTATGAACATTTTTCAGTTGACGTTCTGGATTATCGACTTTTCCCTGCAACTGTTTATAAATCTCGTACGTCATGCGGATACCGCTGGCACCTACAGGATGTCCAAAACATTTCAGGCCACCGTCCACGTTGATGGGCAGACCGCCGGTCCGTTCAAAAAAGCCACTCTCAATATCCTCCTTCGCACCGCCGCGAGGACTAAATCCAAAATCCTCGTAAATGCACAGCTCTGTAATGGAGAAGCAGTCGTGCACTTCCGCGAGATCGAGCTCTTCACGGGGGTTTTTAATGCCCGCCATGTCGTAGGCCATCTGCGCACATTTGCGCAAAGCCTCAAAACTCGTCCAATCAAAATCACGAGGACGATAGTGAGGTGTGATCATATCTGTGGCACACCCAAAGCCCTTGATGTAAATCGGATCCGGACGGAATTTCTTGGCTAGGGACGCTCGCGTAATAATGGCAGCGGCACCACCATCAGAAGTTCCGCAGCAGTCATATAGCCCCAGAGGTGAAGCAATTAAAGGTGCTTTCATAACCTGTTCCAATGTCAGTACATTGTGAAAATGAGCACGAGGTGTCAAGGAACCATTGTAATGATTCTTTACATCAATTTTGGCCAGCAGTCGCTTTCCTTCGTCATAGGTCAATCCATATTTTTTGAAATAGGCTTCCGCAATCAGTGCAAAGGACCCGGGCGCATCGCGCCGAGTCTCACGCACGGGGTTCAGCCCACGGCCAACGCCCAAACCGCCAGCGCCTTTATCCTTCAGTTTTTCCGCGCCGATTGCCATAGCAATATCACACATACCGCTTTCCACTGCAAGACAGGCATTGATCAGTGCAATGTGGCCGGCCGTACACCAATTTTCATTGCGGGTCACGGGAATGCCATGAAGTTTCAGCGCATCCGTCACCGGTGTACCGGAACAGTTATTGGGCGCATTGGTGTTGGCAAAGTAGCACACCTGCACCTCTTTTGGCCCAATGCCAGCATCCTCGAATGCTTCAAAGGCCGCATCAATAATCAGGTCATCCAGTCCAGTGTCCCAACGTTCACCAAATTTTGTACAGCCCATGCCGATAATTGCCAAATCGTCTTTGAATCCATTTGCAAAATAAGCCATATTATACCCCTTCCCTTCTCAGCGGACGCAATTTCCAGAAGTAGTTGGGGAAACTCCCCAACTCATGCATGCGTCGGAACGTAAATTCAACATTCATACCAACCTTCACGTTTTCGCGTTCAAAATCGGTCATGATTGTGTAAATACGCGCGCCGTTCGGATCTTCGGCAACTGCCTGGATCAGAAGGGGATCATCGCTGCGTCCTGCATATTGGTCCACGGAGAATGTATAAAGCTTACAGATGTGCTCTGCCGCTGCAAATTCCTCATACTCATCCTTTGCTCCACAATTATCACAGACTCGGTTGATGGGGAACAATGCAGATCCGCATTTTTTACACACACTTCCATGGAGCCGCAAATTGATGCGCTGTTCACGCCAAGTCTGTGCCGTCGAGGCGGGAAGTTTGAATGCGCCGCCCGGTTCGGCCGGGGCAATTCCTCTCCAAGACAAAAATCTTGCATAGGAATCCAGTTCTTTTCGATTCGCTAGATACGTCTCAATTTGATGTACACCACTCAAACGGGAAATTTCCTCTGTAACTGTGAAAACAGCCGCAGTAGCACCATTGCCGTAATCTACCAGCAAAATTTTATCTCCTGCTTGAGCATACTCCAGCGCATGCACGAGTCCTAAAAGTGCCTGTGCGGCGCCAGTATCTCCCACGTTCGACAGGAGCGTATCTACCATTTGTTCAGGAGTAAATCCGTTTTTTGCAGTGGCCTTTCCCAATAGTTTCGCGTTCTGTGCCACCAATACAACTTTCTGGAAGTCCTGTGTAGAAAGCCCTGTCTCACGGAACGTCTTTTTCAGAACCAAACCAACTTCGCGCAAATAGCCTTCCTGATCGCAAAAACGGCCTTCTGCGTGACGCGTATATTTTTCTTGTTCATTGCGCCAATAATCGTTGATTTCCTCATTCACAGAAGTGATATAATCAATCTGCGCAATCACACCGTCCCCGCTTCCGACTACTACCGCAGCAGCACCATCGCCAAATCCGCTCTCCTGAGCTGATTTCGGAAATCCATTTCGCGTATCCGCCGCCGTTACTAAAACATTATGGCCCTCTTTGCTATCGGCAGCGTCTAAAGCTGCTCTCAAAGCGTTGGTACCTGCGCGGGTACTGGTACTGAAATCGGCCGTAAAAACCGTATCATCATCCAAGTCGCAAGCTACAGAAATTAACGCGCTATGTAATTTTTCTGCATAAACGCCCGTGGTGGACGCAAAGTAAAGCGCATCAATGTTTTGACGTTTCACAAACCGGAAACATCCCATTGCTGCTTCAACCGCCATAGTCACACTATCCTCATCCACGTCTGCAATGCTCTTCTCGCCTTTCCCGGACTTAGCTCCCCATGCCTTACTCAAGATTGCCCTTGACAAATAGTGATAGGGCAGATATGCGCCGATCGACTTGATCCCACACTTCAAAATGAGCCACTCCTTTAATGTGATTAATGAAAACCAAATTTTATCGAATATGGTTTATTTATATAATTAGATACTATTTTTTGACATTCCTTTTATTATCAAACATATCACAAATGTCATTTGTATTTCTTCCTACTCTAAATCAAAAAGAAGAATCGATTATCCAATGTTTATAGGATAATTGGTTTTTTCAAAGGAATTTTAGAAACCAAAGATGAAACGCGCCGAGCAAATCGCTACAATCACCACATAGGCTACAATATTGAACGGTCCTCCGATTTTTTGATAATCACGGAAGCTGTAACCTTCCGCCAAAGTCATCGCGTAAGAAGCAACCCCAAGTGGAGTAGCGTAACCGCACATTACGCAGCAGGTAATTGTATAAATCAACAAAGTAGGGTCGATGCCCATTTGATGAGCCAGAGGAATAAAAATGGGAACTAGCAACGAAATGGTCGCTGTATGGGACAACAAGTTAGACATAATAACGCACATAAGACCAACAACCGCGATCACTAGCACGATATTTGCATCCTGGCCCATAGCCTTGACCAAGACATTGGCAATGTATTCTGCTGCACCACTTGCATTCAAGCCGCTGGCCACTCCAAGTGTTGCACCAACGATTATTAACGCGTTCCATCCCATTTTGCTGTAAGCCGTCTTTGCGGAAATACAACCCGTCACAATACACAGGAGTCCCGCCAAAGAAGCCACTACGCCCACCGTCCAAATTCCGGACAAGAAGGCAACGACCATTGCAATCAGAATTACAAAGCAGACATACATTTTAGGATTTGCCTTTGTTTCTGTCTCCTCTTCCTGCTTCATATCCGCCATATAATCAGGAACTGCCGGCATGTAGGCCGTTGCCTTGCACAGAGGTTTATATGCAATGACAGAGAACCAAAGCGCCAACAAAATCAACAACGGGAATCCTGCATATCCCAACTCAAAAAAGGAAAAGGAACGAACACCAGATTCTGCCAAAAGCCCTTGCGCCACCAATTGCGGTGTAGAGCCAACCAATGTACAAGCACCGCCGACCATAGTGGAAATACCAACCGGCATCACAATATGAGAAGCTCTTATCTTTCCATTGGACGAGGCTGCCACGGAACGAATCAGCGGCAAAAACATTGCCATGACCGACGAGTTACTGGTGAAGGCCGACAGAAGGCCACCTGCCAAAATCAGAACAAAAATCATTCGCCGCTCATCGTATCCCACCGCTTTGATAATTTTTTTACCGATGAACTGCGCTGCGCCCGTTTGAAACATCGCCTCACCCACAATCATGGTTCCAGCAATCATAAAGACAATATCGTTGCTGAATCCTGAAAAAACCGTAGATGAATCAATGATACCCGTTACAAAAAATGCTAAACACCCAAGCATTGCCGTAACAGAAAGCGGAAAAATCTCCGAAACAAATCCCACAATCATCAAAAGGATGATTGCAAAGGAAATTACAATTTGTAGCGTCATAGCAAACCCTCCCATGCATTTCTATTCTCCTGCTTTTCCTCCTTTAAATTGCAGGACACCATTCAAATTGCACCTGTATTCTAACATTCTCCTTTTATAGGAGACATCCGATTTCACATTCAAAAAAGGTCCAAATATTACTGCTTTTCTAGAAAATTTTTTCTTCTGTGCTCATTGTCATATATAAAAACGGGCAGGAATTTCTAAATCCTGCCCGTTCTTTATAAAAAATCACATTTCATTGTTCCTGCGAGACTTTGTACAAAAGGTATGCCATATATAGCGACATCCTTCCTTTAATATCAAAATAATTATATCCGGTCAACGCCTGAATCTTTTGAAGTCGATAGCGAAGAGTACTAATATGAATATAGAGTTTTGCAGAAACATTCTCTAGCGTACTATGAAAAAAGCAACATTCCAGTGTTGGCCACAATTCACTTTTATACTTGCGGTCATACTCCAAAATCGGATTGATAATACACTTAAAAAAGGTATCTCCCGCATTGGTGTGCAGGCCGTACGAAATAAGCCCCATTTCAAAGTAATCATCATACAAATACACACGGCTTTCGGGATGCACCATACGTCCATACTGCAACGCATGTTTTGCCTGCTGATAGCACTCCGGCATCTCCCGAAAATCGGTAACCGGCATACTACACCCAATATCTAATCGCTGGTGAGTTACCTTTTCAATAGACGTACTACAGTACTCCATAATTTTACTCATGGTCGCGGCCTTTTTTTCATTTTTATAGGACAAAAGCGCAATATAACGACTTCCTCGAACAAAAACAACAGTGGATTCAAACCTTTGTTGAAACAGGTTTTGAATTACATCCAAAGTACGAGATGAATTTCGCTCTGAAAAATCGTTATCCCTTCCTTTAATCACCACCAGCACATGATGTTCCTGAGGTTCAAAATTCAAAAGTGTTAAACGATCAATGATCACATTTTCATCTTTATGTTCTGAAAACAGAACATCATCCAAGATAGATGCAACCATTTCGCGTTCTGTTTGTACTTTGAGATTATGCTCTAAAAATTTGACACTGAGAGCATTTGCAATTGCTTCCGCAAGAGGTAAAACCAGCTCTGTACGGTTATCTTCTACAACAATGCACAGTACTCCTAAAAATTCCTGCTTTGCTCGGCAAGGAAATATGATGATATTTCCGCATTGCATATAATTCTGCCTGGTCACTTCCTCTTGCTGCACAAAAAAACGGTCCATTGCAGCGCGTACTGCATTTACATCTAAATCCACTGTAAGCGAACTAGCCTCTGCAATTCTCGTTCCCATGGCATCCATGCAGCACCCATAACACTCTATTTTATCACAAAGCAGCTTAATCAATTGTTTCCAAGAGCAATGATGCAAAATCGCATCAAACAGCTCACGGTTCATAATATTAATTTGATCAATAATGACCCGCTGCGTATCAGAAATTAAGGCCAGCGAGCTGCTCAGTATTTCGCGAAAAAACACGTTCTGACTAAAGGTAATCAGCGGAACGTGATACTCTTGCACAATTTCAATGGTCGATGGATCGATCTCGTTGATAAAGCGTCCCAATTTGATACCGATTGCTGCTACATTCGTCTCACACAGCCCGCGAATGATTCTATTGACTTCTTCTAGACTGTCATGATGCGCCGACAAAGTCGTCAGTATAAACACATGAGCCGTCAAGCTATCGAAATGAAAATCCGGTGCTTCCATTACCGTGAAATATTGCACCTCATTTTTCAATCCTTCTGACACCACAACCTGTGCATTTTCACGATAGATATTCAATTTCAATAAATCAGCAACCGTTATGCCCACGAAATACTCCTTTCCCCTTTCGCATCAAAACACGTTAAATTTCCCCGTTCTGCTTCATGAAAGCGATTTCTTCCGACGTATATCCCAACTCTCCAAGGACCTCATAATTGTGTTGTCCCAGCATCGGCGCACAACCGCGCACATACGGGTTAGTTTTCGTCATTTTAATACCTTGATTGGTAATTGTTACTTTTCCTAATTGTGGATGTTCCACATCCACATACATTGCCCGCTCATCTCTAAAATGCGGATTATTGGCGACTTGTGCGACATTCAAAATAGGGGCCGCCGGCAGACCCACTTCTAAAAGCTTTCCCAAAATCTCATCGCTGGAATACTGTATCGTCTCTTTCTCAATAAGATCGTCCAGTTCCAGACGATTTTTTACACGCGCATCTACCGTGACAAACCTCGCATCCTCAATCCACTCTTCGTGCCCTAACACACGAGCCAGTTTTGGCCACTCCCGTGCTTGGCCGGCTGAAATACTGATAACTCCATCCTTTGTATAGTACGTATTGCCCGGAGCCGTTGCCTCAAAGGTATTTCCGCGAGCATCGGGAATTTTTCCGGTGGTAAAATAAATCTGGTTCATGCTGGACAGAGCAACAATGCAAGAATCTACGAGTGCCACATCAATGTACTGACCTTGACCAGTTTGATCCCGATACCGAAGTGCAGCCAAAATAGCACAGCAAGCATTTTGCCCAGCCAAAACATCTGCAATAGAAGCGCCGCAACGAACATGTTCCCCGCCAGTAGAACCCGTGACACTCATTATACCGCTGATTGCTTGGGCAATCGGATCAAAACATGCCCGATTTGCATATGCCCCTCTCTGCCCAAATCCGGAAATCGCCGCATAGATAATACGAGGATTGAGTTTTTCTACCTCTTCATAAGAGAATCCAAGCCGCTCCATTACACCCGGGCGAAAGTTTTCAACCAAAACATCCGCCCGCTGAATGAGCTTGCGTAAAACTTCTTTTCCTTTTTCGGTTTTAAGATTGAGTGTAATCCCACGTTTACTACGGTTAAAAGTAACGAAATAGGTACTTACTCCATCCTGTTTGGGCAAACTGTTTCGCGCAATATCTCCCCTATCTGGAACTTCTACTTTAATCACATCTGCTCCCATATCCGCCAACATCGCAGTACAGTAAGGGGCCGCTACCATTTGCCCCATGTCTATTACTTTTAGCCCTTTCAGGGCAGAACCTTTTTTCAATTCGCTGTACATGAATTCTCACTCACATTTCCGATATTAATATATTTTTCAATAGCTCATCAAAATATATATTTTATTCGCTTTTATCAGGAAGATGTATTTTATTTGACAAGTAACCAGACTCGCAGTTCAAAGCACCCTACAGGATTATGTGCGAGCAAGTGATCTTTTACCACTACCGTGGCTGTAAACGTCTGGCTGTATTCGTAAAACAACGAATCATGACCTACACATAATCCCAATACAATATTGAACTGGGTCTGCTGTTTTTCTAAAAACTTTGCCTGTGCAATGGAGTTACACATAATCTCAAAGCGTTCTGGATGAAGTGTACGCTCTTTGGAAATTTCTGCTCTTGTTTCGAGGGTTCTCCCATTTCAAACATTGCTAAAACCACTTCAAAGCCGTTTTTACGCAAAATAGTATTCAACGTTTTGCTTCGATGCAAAGTCCACCGCAGAATGCCAAGCCTAACATGGTGCAGTTCATCTGCCGATGCAGTCCCATAGTTTCTCGAACTCTTGGCTATACACCATACCCAAGTGCTTCCCGCTCAGAACTTGTGGCATAAAACAAATAATTTTCTTCATCGGGCACGTTTTGTGCCAATTCCCTCTTCCTCGCTTCTTGCATGCACAAACACCGTACTATGTGCACATATATATTTTCTCATTCCTTTCTTCGCATCTCATCGAATGATAATGATATGGTACCATCAATATCGTATCATTTTTCCTTTTCCTTGACATTCTGTAAAACTCGCAAGCAAAAAAGAGATTTTCCTATTTTTCTGCAATTATTTTGTATTTTAGGTAGTATTTTGCTTCATTTTTTGAATTAAATGTGTACTTGCAAATGCTACCAAAAGTGCCGCAAAAACTGCTGGCAATGTGGCGATAAAAAAAGGAAGATAACTTCCACTTACTGTACGCACCACGCCGATTGCAGAAGTAGCCCCAATATTCACAGGTAGACATGTAAGTGCACTAACGCCATTGTTTTGACGATAATACTTTTTTCCAAATACCGACACAATGTAATTTGCTCCCAATGTTGCACCCCCGCCATAGCATAATGCAATCATCAAAAGCGCAAATACCGTAATCCACAACTCCTTTTGCTTAAACCCAAAGACAAGCAAAGAAGTCGAAAGCACTGCCAGAAAAGCAATCGTCTGCATTGTTCGAACTCGTCCAATCCGATCACAGCTCATTCCCCACAATAGTCTTGCTATTCCGTTACATACAACAAATAGCGATACTGCCGCTAGTTGCAGTAAATCTCCACCATTCATATCCACTACAATTTCCGCCAGCTGACCCGAACAGGCTTGTCCCAGTCCAATGATAATTAGTTTCCACAATGCAAAGGACCAGAAACACGGTTGGCACAGCATTTGCCAGCTATTCATCTCCAAACCAACCGACCGACTTGATGCTGAAGGGGTCAAATTTCTCATGCCATCTACCGGCAACAGATAGCGTCGAAAAAACAAGCCCGTCACAAGGAAGAGTAACGCAATCACTCGAAAGGACGACCGCCAGCCAAGTGTTTGCGTCAACCAAGCCATAACGGGTGTCGTCGTTACACCAGATAAACCCATTCCCAGCAACAGCAATCCACTAGCAAGGCCGGATCGATCCGAAAACCAATACACAATGTTACTAAGCCATTCGTTATATACAAGACCAATTCCCAAACCTACCAAAGGGCCATAACTCAGATACAAAAGAGCCGGATTTTCCACTGGAACACACGAGGTAAGTGCATATCCCGCCACTGTTAAAAATGTTCCTATCAGTGAACATGTCCGGGGTGACAATTTTTTCCCAAGGACACCGTCCATGAGGATTCCGACAGTAAATACTGCCATACAAATCGTATAGGCAAGTGTCACACGCGAATGGTCCATCGCCAATTCCTCACGGATTTCCGTCGCAAATTTGGACCAAGAATACATGAGGCCTAGGCACATAAAATTTAATACGCCCGCTCCAAGAATCACGTTGTGATTTTTTAATGTATATTGCTTCAATGCACACCACCAACCCTTTTTAGACATTATTTTATAATTTTCCAAATTAAAGTATAGCAAATTACGCTTTTCGAACCATTCGCCAGCCATCGCAAATATCGTTCATTTTTTCATGTAAACACACAAATTTTTTCCAAATTACAATAGCAAGCTGCGAAATATTAAATTTCGTTGTTAGCCTTAGAAATAGTAAATTCCGCGCCAGGTGTAAAAAGGGTAGAATCTAGTTTTTCAGCCGAGGAATTTTTGACTCCCTCAAAAAAGCCTCGTTTATCCACTTGACAAACCGTACTACATCTGTTATATTATTAGAGCATTCTTTGATAATTTGAGTTGGATGTCATATAAAATGAGTAGGAATTATCTTATCAGTGCGAGTGATTTGTAATCAGCAGGTCGGGGGTTCGAATCCGTCTGCCAGCTCCATTTTTTACAACTGAATATGGGAGAATTCCCGAGTGGCCAAAGGGGGCAGACTGTAAATCTGTTGCGTCTTCGCTTCGATGGTTCGAATCCATCTTCTCCCACCAAAAACCGGCATGTTTCGGCATGCCGGTTTTTAATTTTTGAGAATGGACAATTAAAATAATATTGGGCCATGATGCAAACGCCTTTGGCACTTTGCCGGGGTGTTGCTTTTTGAGCCTCAGGCGGGTTATAGTAAAAGAGCCGGCCCGTACTGCGGCGCCGGCAAACAGAATGAACGGAGGTTTTGGCAATGAAAAAAGATTTGGGCGTAAAGCCCTATCTGTTCCCCATGCCTGTGCTGATGATCGCCACTTATAATGAGGACGGCACCGTAGACGTGATGAACATGGCCTGGGGCGGCATCTGCAACGACAACATGGTGGCCCTGAACATCAGCGAGGGGCATAAAACAGCGGCAAATATCCGCAGGTGCGGCGCCTTCACGGTGAGCGTGGCCGATATTCCCCACTTGGAGCAGGCCGATTTTTTCGGCATTGCCACAGCCAACAAAATGCCGGATAAATTTGCGCGCAGCGGCCTGCACGCCGTAAAAAGCACGCGGGTGGACGCCCCTGTTGTGGAGGAATTCCCCGTCACGCTGGAGTGCAAGGTTGCCGAGCTTCAGCAGGATAAAGCGGGCTTCCGCGTGCTGGGCGAAATTGTGAACGTGCTGGCCGACGAAGCCGTTCTGGACGAAAAGGGCCGCGTGGCACCGGAAAAGCTGAATGCCTTCCTGTTCGATGCATTCCAGAGCGGCTATTATGCCATTGGTGAAAAAGTGGGGCAGGCCTGGCGCAGCGGCGTAAAATTTATGAAGTAAGGCGCCTGTAGGCGTACAAAAGGCGGAAGGGGGCTGCCCCCTTCCGCCCTTTTTGTACGGACGAAAAGCCTTGCCGCACCTTTCCGGCGCGGCAAGGCTGCGGCCTATCATACCAGAGTAAAAGCCTCCGGCTAAGCCGGAGGCCTGAGCAGGCCCTATAGGGGCCTTTTATCGGCATGCAGCTCAAGGCCCACCGGAATTTCTTCCGCCTGCATTATGCGCCCTGCCGCTATTCAAACAGCATCCTTTTTCTATCAGAAACCTGCGCAAACCACAAGCCTGATACTTGCCAATTCGCTTCACCCGACGCTTGAAGTCAGAGCTTCTTTATTCTCACCAGCATAGCCGATAGCTCCAGTTCTGTTCGCTGAAGCTGTGCAAAGAAAGCCGGCAGCGTTTAAGCGCAGGCTTTCACTGTACTTTTTCAGAAAAGCGCCCGGCCAAAACGGCCGGGCGCTGTGCCTGCTGCGGGCTTATTCTTCTATTGAGACGCCAAGGCGGCTGGCTATCTCGTCCGGCTTGAGGCCGGCCTTCTGCGCCTTGCGCACAAGGTCTTTGATCTGCTGGGCCTTCGTCTTGCGTGTCTTGCGCTTTTTCGGCGCCAGCACGTCTTTTTTCTTTGCCTCCAGCTTTTTTATTTTTTCCCTCACAGCGGCTATCTTGCCGTCAAACACAGCGGCACTGGCGGTCTTTTTCTCTTCCAGCTCGGCAATGGAGGCATTCAGCTTTTCCATCTGTGCATCCAAATCCTGCGCCATCTGCTGAGGCGTCCTTCTCACGCGTTTTCCTTCTGGCATACGGCCCATCTCCTTTTCCTTTCAGGTTTCCCTGTGCCTATCTTATCATATTGTATCAGGAAAATGGTGCCAAAACAAGCCGCTTTTTGCCGCACATACCGGTGAAATGCGCGCCGGGCGTCTCAGCACCCGGGCGCGGCGGGGGTGCGCGGCATATCCAGAAGGGCGCTGCGCCGCAGGCGGTAATATACAAGGCCCGCCGCATCCGCCAAGGCCCAGCCGATAGGCACGGCCCACCAGATACCCGTCACGCCCAGTGCGGGCACCGCGCTGAGCACATAGGCCAGCGCCACACGGGTGCCCAGCGAGATAACGGTGAGCACCACCGACATGCCGGGCCTGCCCAGCGCGCGGTACAGTCCGTACAGCAGCGACAGGCAGCCGATACCGCAGTAAAAGGCGCCCTCAATATGCAGATACCGCACCCCCTCGGCCAGAATGGCCGTTTCCTGCGCACTGACAAACAGCATCATCAGCGGCTCTGCCAGCACCCACACCACCGCGGAAACAGCTGCGCAGAATGCAAATGAAACCAGCACCGCCCCCTTCACCCCTGCACGGATGCGCGCATGCCTGCCCGCGCCGTAGTTCTGCGCGATAAAGGTGGAAAAGGCGTTGCCGAAATCCTGCGCGGGGGTGTAGGCAAAAGCGTCTATCTTCACAGCGGCAGCAAAGGCCGCCATTACAGTGGGGCCAAAGCTGTTCACAAGGCCCTGTACCATCAGAATACCCAGGTTCATCACAGACTGCTGCACGCAGGTGAGGAAGGAGAAGCCGGCTATCTCCTTCATGCGGGCAAGCCGCAGGCGGCAGTGCGCGCGCTGCAGGCGCAGGCCGGGGCACCGCACCCAGGTATACAGTGCCAGCCCCAGGCCGGAGACATACTGCGAAATCACCGTGGCCTCAGCCGCACCAGCCACACCGCGCGAAAGCCCCAGCACAAACCACAGGTCCAGCGCGATGTTCAGCACGGCAGAAACCGCAAGAAACGCCAGCGGCGCCACACTGTTGCCCACTGCACGCAGAAGCGAGGCAAAGTAATTGTACACAAAGGTGGCGGCGATGCCGCAGAAGATGACCACCAGATATTCCCGCATCAGGCCCTGCACCCCGGCGGGGACCTGCAGAAAGCGGATGATAAAATCCGTGCCCGCAAAAGCCAGAATATTCAGCACTGCGGCCACAGCCGCAATGAGCACAAAGGATGTGAACACAGCCTCCTTCAGGCCGTGTTCGTCCCGCTGGCCGAAACGGATGGAAAACACTGCCCCGCTGCCCATGCAAAGGCCCAGCAGGATGGACGTGAGGAACGTCATCAGCGTGAACGAGGAGCCCACGGCCGCCAGCGCGTCCGGCCCCAGAAAGCGGCCCACAATCAGCGTGTCCGCCACGTTATAGCACTGCTGCAGCAGGTTGCCCAGTATCATGGGTACCGCAAAGCGCAGCATGGTTTTCATCACAGGCCCCTGTGTCAGGTCGCCCTGGCGCATGGTGTCGCACCCGCTTTCTAAACGAAAATTTTAACTTACGTTTCGAAAATATTATACCGTTACATTTTCTGCATGTCAAACCATAATTGCCTTTTGAAAGAAAAAACGGTATAATGGGCCCAAAGAAAAGGAGGCAGGGCCATGTTTCTGGAAGGGCTGGATGAGCTGGATCAGAAAATCGTGCAGCTTCTGATTGAGAATGCGCGCATGTCATATTCAGAGCTTGGGCAGAAAACCGGCGTTTCGCGCGTGGCGGCAAAGCTGCGCGTACAGGCGCTGGAGCAGCGCGGCGTGATAGAGCAGTACACCGCCATCGTGAACCCGCAGAAGCTGAGCGGCGCCGTATCGTGCTATTTTGAGCTGGAAACCGCTCCCGGCATGCTGGCAGAGGTGGCCGAGGCCCTGCGCGCCAACGACACCGTTACCCAGATATACCGCGTCACGGGCCGCAACAAGCTGCATGTGCATGCCGTGGCGGCCGGCCCGGAAGAGATGGAGGCGCTGATGCGCGACGTGATAGACAGGCTTCCGGGCGTGACAGCCTGCTGCTGCAACACCATCCTTTCGCGCATCAAGGACGTGAAGGGCCTGCGGCTGTGACACGCCCTCCCTTCTGCAGTCAGGCCCCCGGCAAAGCCTGGGGCTTGCGTAAACCCGGGAAGGGCATACTGCTGGCAAGCCTCTCAAGAGGCGCTGAATACTCTGTCTTTTGCATCACCTGCCCTGCCTCCCGTAAACGGGCTTCTTCCCGCTGCATGCCGCATCTTTTTGGAATGGTATTGAATACCATTCCACTTCGCTCGAAACTGACAGCGAAAGCCTTTTTACCCTCCCCGGCACAGCCGCGGGTTGCGTTTCGCCAAAGCCAAAAAAGCAGGCAAAGGCGGCGCCGCATAAAAATTGCACCGCCTGTTACATAATACGGCCCGGCGGGTGGAATACTTCCACCAAAACCTGAAAGGAAGTGTGTGCCATGGCATTCACCAAAAAAGAACAAAGCCTTTTGAAGGATATTCAGAACGAAGAAAAGCTGTGCGCTGAAAAATACCACCGCGCAGCAGAAAACGCCCACGATGCAAAGCTGAAGCACATTTTTGAAAAGATAGAACAGGCAGAGCAGAACCACTACGACACTGTGACGCAGATGCTGAACGGCACGGTGCCCTCGCTGCCCGGCCAGAATAAAATGCCCGCGCGCAGCAGGGCCGCGAAAGATTTGAAATCCTCCGCAAGCCGCGCGGAAAAGCAGCAGGACGCCTACCTTCTGGCAGACCTGCTGGCCACGGAAAAGTACGTGGCAGGTGTGTATAACACCTCGGTGTTTGAATTTTCAGACGCAAAGGCCCGCGGCGTGCTGATGAATATTCAGCAGCAGGAGCAGCAACACGGCAAAGAGATTGCCGAATATATGCAGGCGAACAATATGTACTGTTGATCGCGCCTGCCGCATAAAAGCCCCCGCAGCAGCCTTCCGGCCTGCCGGGGGCTTCTCTTTTTATCCCGGCCTGCTTTTGCAGCCCCGGCCATGAAACACCACGGATGGATATACAGGCACGCGCATTGCAGGGCGCGCCCTGGCGGCAATGCTCTTCCTGTCCATTGATGTTAATGAAAGTTAATCAAACTTGATATTAAAAATCCGATTATCCGCATAAATACAGCCTTTAAGGACTGTTCATCAACTAAAAAAACAATTATTTTACCACGAATTTACCATGATTGAATGAGCCTTGATATGACAATAAAAGAGAGAGGGAGATTGCACCAACTGTGTATCTCCCTCTTATTTTGACTATTATTCTGGTTTCAAGATATTTTTTATAACAGATAGTGCTGTTATACAGCCATGTCATAAAGGTAAAATTCCATTTCTCCTTTTTGTCCTTTCATATTGACAAGATGTTTATACTGCTGTTGGCGTACCATGCCCTGATGTTCATAAAAGCCGAAATTACAGCTTGTATCGGTATAAAGGTAGAAGTCGCTGATACTCTGGCTTTTCATGTAGGCTAACAGACAGTGGAACAGCATTTTTCCAATCCCAAGCCCTCTGTATTCAGGGGCCAGGGCAAATAGAGCAATTTCGCCTTTATAGTCTTTGCTGCACTGTTTCAAGAGCTGGCTGTCCATATCATCTACACCCTTATAGAAATTCAGTATTCCCCGTCCCTCTTTTGAAATCAGCAATCCACATAATGCAGATATTTGGTGCAGGCGATATTTAAGCGGGCAGTGGTGCTTTTCTATGTCCTTTCCAAAAATCAGCCCCACAGGAACGCCGTCTACTTCCGCAACCCGTGTATAAGTCTGGTTTGTAAGACAGGTCGCAAGATAAACCTTTGCCAGCTTACGGGCTGTCTTTGGCGTTGCGAACTTGTCATAGTCCCAAGTTTTCCTTATCACATCTTCCAGTGCGGGTATATCCTGTTTCTTTAATTCTCTTAACTTTACGTTGTTTTGCATATTCTGTCAAACTCCTTTTCTTTTGCTTGCCTCTGATATATACTTATCGTAAACCATTCAGTAAGTGTAATGTCAAGGAGGAATTTTTTGTGAAGCGTGAAACGATACGGCTTACAACCGCACAATTCGCAAAACTGCACAATGTGAATAAACGCACACTGCATTATTATGACTATATCGGTCTGTTTTCCCCGTGTCACAAGGGAGAGAATGGATATAGATATTATGACTATTCCCAGAGCATAGATTTTGAATATATCCGTATGCTGAAAGAAATCAATCTAAGCATTGAGGAAATCAAAACCTTTATCCATTCCTTTGATGAACAGAGATTCCTTGATACCGTTTCTGGCAAGCAAAAGGAAATTGACATGGAAATCCGCAAGCTAAAGGCGGTCAAGTCTGTTTTGAACCAGAAAAAGGAACATCTTTTACTCTGCCAGCAAATCATCGATATGCGTATAGAAGTAGCAGATTTGAAAGAAGAATATTTGTTGACCATTCCTTATGAATTTGAGGAAGATAACCCCATGAAAGTCTTTGAATATATACAAAGTATCTGGTCGCCCGAACAGTATCGGGCGGGTGTGGGAAGTTACCTTTCCCTAGACAGGATACAGGCAGGGCAGTTTGATAAATACGATGGCTTATATACTGTGATGGCAGAGCATGGGAAGAAAAACTGCTCTATGATAAAGCCAAAGGGAGCGTACCTGTGCGGGTACCTGAAAGGCGGGTGGGGCAGGCTTCCTGAACTATATGAAAAGATGTTAAGCTATGCTGATGAACACAGAATTATGCTTACGGGATATTCCTTTGAGCGTGAGCTTACCGATTATACGATTGCCAGTGAAAAGGAGTACATCACGCAGGTAATGATTAAAATAGCCGAACAGTCTTGACTTTACATTTACTGAACACCTTATAATATAAACCAACTTAAGATTATAAAGGAAGTGTAGGTAGTATCAGTGTACAAAGCCAGGCCCCGGGCGCCAGAACGAAGAGCCGCTCCTGTAAATAACTTTGCCGGAAAGCATGAAGACACCATCAAATGCAATCTTGTTTCAATTCCGCTTTGAAATATAAACGCGGAAAAGGCTGCCGGCAGGCTGAAATGGCATAGACCTGTTCGGCCCTCTGTGATATCGTTATGTCAGAATACAAGGCGGAAATTTGGGAAACGAAAAAGAGGTACATATGAAAAAAGCAGGAATGGGTTTATTGGTACTGTTTTTTTGTTGCTGCCTGATGTTAACCGGCTGCGGCGCTTCTTCCAAGGGCGAACCATCTCTTGTTGTATATTCTTTTAAGGGTGAAAATGAGCAATTTTCCATCTCCAACGGCGTAATCGTCTTAACTCCAAATGAAGAAATATTTTACGGTGGAGATTTAGCCGAAAAACAGGAAGCACTATCTGATGTTGTTGAATATTCCGCCGCTTTTTATGCTGTGTCGGGCAATGAACAAAAGATTCTATTGTCCAGTGGCGCCGCGGATAAAACAGGAACCGGCCTGGATATTTCCAGCCCAATGGAAAAAATAGCGGGAGACATTATTTCGAGGGCGCAAATAGAGGACCTGCAAAACGGATTATTCTTTGAATTGAAAACAACCGGCGTAAATGGAGAACAGCACCAATACCAGATGCAGCTCACATTAACACAAGTGACAAAACATGATACCAACTGACCTTTTATTAGAAAACCAGGCCAAATATTTAAGGGCAGCCGGACAACCGGCTGCCCCTTTTCTATGGCGGCAGGCGTGGAAAGAGCGCCCGGCCATAGCCAAACTGTGAGAAAAAGAACTGAAAAAATGGATTGCCGCAGCGGCGGCAGAGCGCTGCACGGCCCTTGATAAACGGCCCTGCGCACAGGCGGGCCGGGCGTATTCCCAATGCACAAAATGGGGTCGGGTGTTTTATGCCCCAGCCTTTTGCGCTGGCCGCCCCGCGTACGCTTTGCACAAGGCCGCACAGCTCAGAATTCGGGCTTCTGCTGCCAGATGCGCACATGCAGCCGCATGCGCAGGCGGCTGGCCAGAAGCTCTTCATAAATGGCGCGCAGGGCAGCGCACACGTCGTCCACCGTCATAGAGGCAGGGCGGGCATAGCTGATAACGCGGTATGTCACGCCATATACGCGGGAGCGCACCGGCTCCAGCACAAAGCCGTGGCGGACATAAAAGTGCATGCGGCGCAGCCGCAGCTCATCGTGGCTGCCGCCGTCCGGCACCTCTACCTCACCCATCAGCATGGCGGGTGCCAGCTGCCGCTGCAGCAGGCACAGGAATGTGCCGCCCAGGCCCTTGCCGCGCGCGGCGGGCAGGGTAGCCAGATAATCCAAAAAGAAAATGTTTCCGCTGTGAAAAAAGAAGGCATAGCTGTACAGCTCGCCGTCTTCATACAAGCCCCAGCCCTCATACCTGCCCGCCTGCAGCTGGCGCCGGATGCTGCGCCACGAGCGTATCTCGTCCTTTGGGAACGCCTCAGGAAACAGACGGGTATAGATATCGTACATCTCGCTTTCATCCAGTTTGTGTATCCGCTGCATGGGTATCTCCTCCTTCTTCATGCAGAATAGCCATTCAGGCCGCATGCCGAGCGCACATGCCGGGCATGGCGTCAGCCTTGTAATACCCTGTTTTGACAGACGGGCATCCCGGCGAGGCCAGAAGGCCCGTCTCGGTGCAGTAATTGGCCTGCACCACGCCCTGTGCAGTGGGGAAGGCCTTTGCCTCCAGCCCGCTTTGGGCGCGCCGCATCACCCAGCTCCATGCGCGGATAGGCGCCGAGGTGCCTGCGCTGGTGTTCAGCGCAAAGCCGGAATCGTAGCCATACCAGGTGGCCGTCACATAATAGGGCGTGAGGCCCACAAACCAATAGTCCCTGTTGTCGGACGTGGTGCCTGTTTTGCCGATGCAGTCCATACCGCCGCCCGCAGAATAGCCGCTGGCCGTGCCGCGCCCCTCCATCACGCCGCGCAGAAGGCGGTTCATCACATAGGCGGTGTCTTCGTCTAGCACGCGGCGGCTCTCCACCTGCGGCTCCAGCAACAGCTTGCCGTAGCCTGTCTGCACGCTTTCAAAGCAGTGCGGCGTGGTGTAAATGCCGCCGGAGCCAAACATCATATACGCCGCCGCCAACTCATACGGGGTGACGCCATAGGTAGAAGAGCCAAGCACCATGGGGCCCGCATCCCTGTCCTGCGGCACAAAGCTGGTGATGCCAAGCTGTTGTGTGACAAAGCTGTAAATGCTGCGTATCCCCGCCTCCTCGCCCACGCGCACGGCCACCGTGTTCACGCTTTCGGCCAGGGCATCCGCCACTGTAATCTCCTTCTGGGTATATACCTTCGTCACATTGGCGGGCCAGGGCTTCAGCTCGCCGGTTTTCTCGTCTTCCTCCATGCGGACGTAATCGTCCAGAAACAGGGTTGACCAGTTTATCTTGTCCTGCGCAAGGGCCAGCGCATAGGCGCCGATGGGCTTCATGGTGCTGCCCACCTGGCGCACAGCGTCCGTGCCGCGGTTAAACACGCGGCTGCCCTCCTTTTCATCCAGCCCGCCCACCACGGCGCGCAGGCGGCCGTCGTAGTCCAGCGTCACCATGGCGGCCTGCGCGCGCTCTGTCACCTGCTGCGTCACAGGCTGGCCGTTTTCATCCAGCACACGCTTGCCGTCCTCATCGTATACATAGGCCTCCGTCTGCACGCCGCCCCGCGGGAAGAAGCCGCCGGTAAGCATGCCCTGCTCCATGACGGCCTGCAGGTCCGGGTCTACCGTGGCATAAATGCGCAGGCCGCCGTTGTACAGAAGGTTTGTTGTGGCGGCTCTGTCCAGGCCGTATTCCTCCATCAGGCCGTCCGATACGTCTTCAATGAGCTTATCGGTGAAATAGCTGGTGGTCTGCGTTTTTTTCACTTCCACACTGCCCGGCGAGGTGGCGACAGGCTGGGCCGTGGCCTCGTTGTATTCTTCTTCGCTGATATAGCCCTGCTGCCACATCTCATACAGGATATAATCGCGCCGGGCAAGGTTGTTGTCTGGGTGGGTGAGCGGGTCGTAGCGGGCGGGGTTTTTGGTGATGCCCGCAAGGCTGGCGCACTCGGCCAGCGTCAGCTCGCTCACCGGCTTGCCGAACAGCTTCATGCTTTCTGCCTGTACGCCCGCGGTATTCCCTGTGAAGCCCGCTACGTTCAGGTAGGCCTCCATGATCTCGTCCTTTGAATATTCGCGCTCCAGCATCAGCGCGCGCCATATCTCGCGCACCTTGCGGAAATAGCCGGAGATTCCGTCGTTGTTTTCATCCCGCGTCAGGTTTTTTACCACCTGCTGCGTGATGGTAGAGGCCCCCTGCTTGATGCCGTCCTCCCCGCCAAAATAAGTGCCGGTGAACATGTGCTTTACTTCATTCAGCACGGCGAACACGGTTCGCTTCCAGTTTACACCGTGGTGCTCGTAAAAGCTTTGATCCTCCACGGCAATAAAGGCATAAATCAGGTTTTGGGGCACGTCCTCAATGTCCACCCATTGCTTTTGCTGGGTTGCCTCAAGGCGCGCATATTCCTCCCATTCGCCCTGAGCGTTCTGCGCATAGATGATGCTGGCATCTTTATGGGGAAGCTGGGCAAGGTCCAGCCAGAGAAAGTCGTTCCGTGTGGCCCAGGCCAGATATGCGCCCATCGCCGTGCCCACACACACTGCCAGCACGGCGGCAGCCGCCAAAAGCTTTTTCCACATGCGGCCCTTTTTCCTTTTTGCCCTTTTGCCCGCCTGCACGCCGGTGCCGCCGTGCTGGGGGGCGGCGCCGCCTGCCTGCGCGGGCCGCTGTGCGCCTTTTCTCACGCTGCGGCCCGGGCGCGTATTTCCGCCCGCCTGCGCGCTTTGGCCCTGCGCGGCGCGCGCCTGCCCCGCGGCCGGGGCGCCCGGTGCAGAAAATGGCAGGTCGCCTGCGCCGTCCCTCAGGGCGTCAAAGCCCTCGAACCTATCCTGCTGTGCGGGCCCGGCCTGCCCTGCCGCGCGCAGCGCGGCCTCATCCAAAGGAACTGCTCCGCGCGCAGGCCGCTGTGCGCCATGCGCAGAGGCGCCTTGCTGCGGCAGCGGGGCGGCGGCCTCCCTCCAGGTAAAAGAGCTGTCAAGCGCACCCTGCCACCCCTGCGGGGCTTGCCCTGCCGTGCTGAAGGCGGCCTCCTCCAAGGGCACTGCGCCCCGCGGCATCCCGGAAGGCCGGGTGCCCCCCTGCCGGGGCAGGCCCTGCTCCGCGTGCGGCGCAGGCGCGGCCGCACCGTCGGCCAGTGCGGTGAACACGGCGCTGTCGTCCTGCCGGGGCAGGCTGCGGAAGGCCGCCTCGTCCAGCGGGACGGCATGCGGCGCAGTTTTGGGGCGCTGTGCGTGCGGCGCCGCGCCCTGCGGCGGCAGATGGATGTCTCTGTGCGGTTCCTGTGCCATGCAGCCTTCCCTCCTTCCTGCGCGGCCTGTGTGTGCGGCGGCCTCCTCCTGTCAGTGGAACGAGGCCCGCCGCGTCATTTCTTCAGCGGGCGGCGCGTGCCGTCCGGCTCTACCAGAACAGTGCTGTCAAGCTGCACCTTCAGCGAGCGCTTCATTGCGTCGATATATTCCCGGCGCAGCGCAGCCTGTTCTGCCCTCTCCTGTTCTGTCAGGCCCTGCGCGCGGCTTTTGCGCGCCAGCTCATTGATGCGCGCTATCTTTTCGTTCGTCATGCGGTTTCCTCCTGGCGCCCTCCCGGGCGGTGTTTTCTGTCTTCTCACTGTGCGCAAAAGGGCCGTGCGGCCCAGCCTGAATAGTAAATATGACGCCGCAGCCCTCGGGCCCATGCCCCCGGCCTGCATCCGCTATAGGCGCGGCCTCGGACGGCAGCTTCATTCTGTGCCCGCGCTTATATGTGCCGGGCGGCAGCATGCCGCGCCTCCGGGCTTCTGCCGGGCTTTGGCCCGCATCCGCCATAGGCATGACGGATGCTCCGGCAGGCTTTCGCCCGGCCCTACGGCTCGTGCCCATCAGGTACACATATTATACCACATCCATACGGTGAACGGTGCGGCTGACACCATTTTGTAAAGTTCCCGATACAAACACGAATGCCCGCCTGCCCCAAAAGGGGAAAGCGGGCACCCGTGCTGTTGTGAAAGAAGAGGAAAAACGTATCGATTTATGTAGAAACCTTCGGCTGTGCCGAAAGATTGCCGGTTGCCGCCGGGCGGCCCCATGCAAAGCAGCATAACGGGCGGCCCGGCTTGTTTTGTTCCCTTGTGCAGCGGGCTTCTGCCCGCACACGGTTCTTTGGGTAAGCCCCGGCGCGCATTTGGCAGCGGAGTTCCGCACGCCGCGCGCAGAACAAGTGCACATGGCGCTTGGCGGGGGCTTGTGCCTTGCGCTTTCCTGTGTGATGTGCCCTTGTGGCAATTATGATATTACAGGAAGAATGTGAATAAAGTTTGATAGAAGCCTGAACAGTTTGCAAAGAATGCGTGGAAAGGATGTGAAGGCCCCTAAACAGGCCCCGCGGCCCGCCGCCCGCGTGCATGCAGCCGCAGAATATGGTATAATAGGTGTGGTACCGCAGGCAGGGCGAGAGCCCGCCGAAGCAGCCGCCATGCCGCGGACAGATGCCGGCGGAAGCGGCGGCAGAAGCCCGCAGGCGCGGCATGTTGTACAGCGTCAGATATATTTATTCCGCGGCGGCAGCCGCAAAGCACAGGCGGTCACCGCCGGAAAGGGGAAGCCCATGCCGGAAAATTACAGGATGCAGATGGAGCGCGTGCTGAAAGAGAACAGCGCACGCCGCCCCAGGCTGCTTTTACACTCGTGCTGCGGGCCGTGCTCCAGCGCTGTGCTGGAGGCGCTGTGCCCCCATTTTGAGGTGACGGTGGATTATTACAACCCCAATATCGACACCGCAGAGGAATATGCCCACCGCGCGGCCGAGCAGGCGCGTTTTACTGCGGCCGCGCCCTTTGCCGCAGGCACGCAGGTGCTGGTGGCCCCCTATGAGCCGCAGGCCTTTTATGCCGCAGTGAAGGGGCTGGAGCATATCCCCGAAGGCGGCGCACGGTGCTTCGCCTGCTATGCGCTGCGGCTGCGCCACGCGGCGGCGCTGGCAAAACAGCTTTCATGTGAATATTTCTGCACCACGCTCTCTGTAAGCCCGCATAAAAACGCCGCAAAGCTGAACGAGCTGGGCTGCGCCATTGCCGAAGAATACAGCGTGAAGTGGCTGCCCTCCGATTTCAAAAAGGCGGACGGCTTCCGCCGTTCCACGGCGCTGAGCGCGGAATACGGCATGTACAGGCAGGATTACTGCGGCTGTGTATTCTCCAAACGCGAGGCCGAAGCGCGCCGCGCCGCGCGGGCTCCGGCACTGTAAAACAGCATGGACGTGCCCGCAGGGTACGTCCATTATTTTTGTCGCGCCCGGCTGCCTTCATGCCTGCCGCGCACAAAAATATACGCAAAAACGGCGTGCTGCCCCTTGTGGGAGCATGCGCCGTTTTCTTTATAAAATAAGGGCCGCATGGAGAGCCGGCGGGCAGGCCCGTGTTTTCGTTTATCATGCTCTGCGTGCAGCCATACAGCCCCGGCCCCGCCCGTTTTCTACGCCGTATGCAGAGAAAGGCGGGGGCCCGCAGGGGCCCGCGCCTTTCTGTACTTCTTTTATTTTCCGCAGCCGCCCGGCCTCAGCCGAAGGGATGGTAGGCGCCGTCCTCGCCCAAGGACATGGACTGCCCTGCCGGGGCAGACGCCTGAGACGTGCTGCCCGCCGACTGCGAGGTGCTGGCGGGCAGGCTGCCGCTGTCCGCCGCAATGGACTGCGAAATGCTGGAGCCGCCCGCAGGCACGCTGGGCTCGGGCGCGAGGGTGAAGTGGGTGAAGAAGTACCACACGGCCACGCCCAGCGCAATAAGCAGCACCACCAGCACAATGATGGGCGCCAGCATGCCGCTGTTCTTATTGCCCGCGCCGCCCGCCGCAGGACGGCCCTTTTTGCGGGGCGCCTCGGGGGCGTCCCAGTCAAAATCGCTGTTGGCCTTGAACACGCGCATGGCAGGTGTATCCGCCCCCTGCAGAAGGCGGCGGATGGTATCCAGCGCGGCCAGCGCGCAGCGCTTGCCCGCGTCCGGCGTCTGGGCAAAGCGGCGCACATACACCTGCCCGCCGTAGGCCACCGCCATATACACATCGCGCCCGGCTTTGCCAAGGCCCGTGACGGAAACGCCGAACTCCGCCTTCGAGCACTTGGCCGCAGCCGCGGCGCGCGCGGCTGCCACCTGGGGCGGATAGGTGGCGTCACAGTTCTTTGCCGCCATGGTCTTTATCTTTGCAGCCACGCGGGAATCCTGATAGCTGGAATCGCCGAAATCGAACACATTCGCGCCGCGCTTCGTGTGCGAGAACTCCTCGCCCAGAAGGCCGCCCGTCTTTGGGTCGGACGCCGCCACCAGCGCCTCGGCCTGCATCAGCTCGCCCGCCGCAAAATAGGCCACGCTGCCCTTGCCGCGGCCATAGGCCGCATCGCCCAGGGCCATTTCGAAACGCTCGGCAATGCGCTCGGTAAGCTCGGTGGCCGCTGCGGGCGCATGGGCGCGCGCGGTGATGACGATAAGCACCTCGCCCGCCTGGCCGAACAGGTTCAGCGCCACGTCCTGCATGCCGTTCATCTGCTTTGCCACCTGCTTGAGCACGGCCATATCCGGCTCGAACGTGCGCACAATCAACTGTTTTTCCACATTTTTATCCATAGTAGCGTCCTCCAAACGAGAATTTGAACGTTCCTGTCAGGCGTCGCGCGGCGCCCCTGCGCCGCCCATATGCGCGGGCGCGCTGCCCTCGAACGCCTCGCACCCCGGCTGCGGCAGGGAAAGCGCCAGCCGCCGCAGCATCTCCAGCGCGTATTTGGCCGAAAACCCGCGCACGGTGTCCCGCGTGCGGTTTTCAATGAGAAGCCTTTGCACATACACCTTATTTTCGCATGCCGCGGCCAGAAATACAAGCCCCACGGGCTTTTCTTTTGTGCCGCCGCCCGGCCCGGCAATGCCGGTGATGCCGATGCCGAAGTCTGCCCCGGCGGCGCGGCGCACGCCCCGAGCCATTTCGGCGGCCGTCTCGGCTGAAACGGCGCCGTACTGCCGCAGTGTTTCGGCCGAAACGCCCAGCACGCGCATTTTCTGCCCGTTGGAATAGGTACACGCGCCGAAGCCGAACACCTCGCTTGCGCCCGGCACATCGGTAAGCGCCGCGCTGACCAGCCCGCCCGTGCAGCTTTCGGCCGTGGCGGCCGTGGCGCCCGTTTTCTGCAGCGCGTGCACCACGGCGGCCGCCAGCGTCTCGCCGTCCTCGCCGTACACGGCGTCGCCCAGCACGGCGTAAAACTCGCCCGCCAGCGCGCGGCACATGGCTGCGGCAGCGGCGGCATCCCGCGCCTTTGCCGTAATGCGGATGAACACCTCACCCGTCTTGGCATACAGCGCCGCGGTGGGGTTTTCGCCCGAAAGCAGGTGTGCCACCTTCCCCTCCAGATGGCTTTCGCCTATACCCGCCACGCGCAGGGTAAGCGAGTGCAGCGCACAGTTTGTCAGGCCGGCCAGCCACGGCCTTACCTCGTTCAGAAACATGGGCTGCAGCTCGGCGGGCGGGCCGGGCAGCAGCACGGCCCACTTGCCCCCTGCCTTTGCCTCGAACAGCATGCCCGGCGCCGTGCCGTTGGCGTTGTGCAGCTTTCTGCCGCGCACAGGCACATACGCCTGCTTTTCGTTGTTCGGCGGCATGGTGCGCCCCCAGGCGGTGAAAAATGCGCGGATGCGGGCAAGCTCTTCCCCGTCAAGGCGCAATTCGTCTTCAAAGGCGCGCGCCACCGTCTGTTTCGTAAGGTCGTCGTCCGTGGGGCCAAGCCCGCCGGAAAACACCAGCAGATCGCTGCGCTGCATGGCAAGGCGCACCACGCTTTCCAGCCGGGCGGGGTTGTCGCCCACCACGCTTTGAAAGTGCACGGTGACGCCAAGCTGTGCCAGCTGCTGCGAAAGGAACTGCGCGTTCGTGTTCAAAATGTCGCCAAGCAAAAGCTCGGTGCCCACGGCGATGATTTCTGCCGTCAACGGCTTCTCCCCCTTTTCGGGGCCGCGGCGCGCGGCCCGCTGTGCGTTTTGCCTTCTCTTACAGGCACACGGCCTCCACAGGCGTTTCGGCGGCTGCCGCGCGCTCCAATTCCGCCAGGGCGGGCATGGCGGCCTCGGCCGCCTCTATCTCTGCCAGCGTGGGCTTTGTCTTGGGGTGCGGCGGGGTGAAAATGGTGCAGCAATCCTCATAGGGCAGGATGCTCGTCTCGAACGTGCCGATGCGCCGCGCAATATCCGTTATCTCGGTTTTGTCCATGCCGATGCACGGGCGCAGGATGGGCAGGCCCTGCGCGGCGTCCGTGCAGGCAAGGGCCATCAGCGTCTGGCTGGCCACCTGGGCCAGGCTCTCGCCGGTGACAATGGCCTTCGCCTGCTCTTTTTCACACAGGATATTCGCAATGCGCAGCATGCTGCGGCGCATGAGCACGGTGAACAGCACGTCCGGCGCGTTGTCGCGGATATATTCCTGCGGTTTCGTATAGGGCACCACATACACGTTCAGGTTGCCCGTGTAGGGTGTAAGCTCTTTCGCCAGCTTCAGCACCTTCATGCGGGCGCGCTCGCTGGTGTAGGGCGGGCTTGCAAAGTGGATGCAGGTGAGCGAGAGCCCGCGCTTTGCCATCATATAGCCCGCCACAGGGCTGTCGATACCGCCGGACAGCATCAGCGCCGCCTTGCCCGATGTGGACACCGGCAGCCCGCCCGCACCCGGCTGCTTGCCCGCGTGCACATAGGCGGCAAAATCGCGCACCTCTACGGTGACGTTCACCTGCGGGGCGTGCACGTCCACCTTCAAATGCGGGTAGGCGGCCAGCAGGACGCCGCCCAGCTCGCGGCCAATCTCCATGCTGTTCAGCGGAAAAGCCTTGTCCGAGCGCTTGGCGCTCACCTTGAAGGTGGCCGCGCCCGAAAGCGCGCCGCGCAGGTATTCCACCGCTGTGGCGGAAATGCTGTCGAACGTCTTATCGCACACGGCGGCGCGGCTCACCGCCGCGATGCCGAATATTTTTTTCACGCGCTCGAACGCCTCGTCCATATGCGCGGCGGCCGCATCGTCCTGCGGCTCGGCATACATGGTGCTCTGCGCCTTGTACACCCTGAAATCGCCCAGGCTTTTCAGCCTGCGGCGCATGGTTTTTACCAGTATGCTCTCGAATGTGGCCCGGTTCAGGCCCTTCAGCGCCATCTCGCCCTGATAGGCGAGTATCAGTTCCCTCATGCAAGCTTCCTCTTTCTGTTTTACGTCTGCATGCGCACGGCGGGCCGTCAGCGGCGCGCGCGCGCAAGGCTTTTCACGCCCTCGGCCACACCGGCCAAAAGCGCGTCCACATCCGCCGGGGTGCTGTGAGAGGAAAACGACACGCGCACGGCGCTGTCGATGCGCTCTTTCGCAAGCCCCATGGCGGAAAGCGTGTGGCTGGCCTCGCCCCTGGCGCAGGCCGAGCCGCTTGAGACATACACGCCCCTTGCCTCCAGAAAATGCAGCATTGTTTCGCTGCGGATGCCGGGCACGGAAAAATTGGCAATGGCCGGGTGCCCGCTTTGCGGGCTGTTGCGCACGGCGCCCTCTATTTGGGCAAGGCCCTGCCACAGCCGCGCGCTGAGCGCGGCGCACGCCGCCGTCATGGCCGGGGCGTCCAGCATTTGGGCGGCCCTGCCCAGCGCGGCAATAAAGGCCGTGTTCTCTGTGCCAGGGCGCAGGCCGCGCTCCTGATGGCCGCCGCGCCACACGGGCGCAAGGTTTGCGCCGCTGCGCACATACAAAGCGCCCACGCCCTTGGGCGCGTGCACCTTGTGGCCGGACACGGCATAGCTGTCTATCTGCGTTTCGCGCAGGCGCAGCGGCAGCTTGCCCCAGGCCTGCACGCCGTCCACATGCACAAAGGTGCGGCTGTTTTTCCGCTTCACCTGCGCGGCCAAAGCCGCCGCGTCCAGCACGCTGCCCACCTCATTGTTCATGTGCATGGCCGTCACCAGCGCCGTTTTGGGGCCCACTGCGTCCACCAGCGCCTGCATGGGCACGCAGCCCGTTCCGTCCGGCTGCACCAGCGTCACGCGCCAGCCCTCCTGTTCCAGCGCGGCCACGGCGTTCTGCACGGCGGGGTGCTCGTACCCGGTGGCGACAATATGATCCGCCCAGGCCCTGCGGGCCTTTGCCGCGCCGAACACGGCCATGTTGTCGCCGTCGGTGCCGCAGCTTGTGAATACCACCTCGCCCGGGCGCGCGCCCAGGCTTTCGGCCACGGCCTCGCGCGCTGTTTCTATCACCTCTTCGCTGCGCGCGCCCGGCGCATACAGCGAAGAGGGGTTTGCAAAATGCTCGCGCAACACACGGCACGCAACATCCGCCACCTCATCCGCCACGGCGGTGGTGGCCGCATTGTCCAGATAATGCACGGCTTCGCCCCCAGCTCACAAAGACATATATAGTTATTATACTAGGTTTCGCCCCCATGTGCAACGAAAAGCGCACAGAAAAGCGGCCCTTGCCGCACCCTGCCGCGCACCATGCGCACGGCAGGGCGCCGCAGGGGCCGCCAGCTTGAAAAAACGGGGCGCGGCGGGCGTTATCACCAGCCCTCCCGCGCTGCGGCCAGCGCGCCCAGCACGGACCCCTCGCGGAAGGGCCGGGCCGCCTCGGTGTGCCCAGCCCAGAACAGGTCTGCCGGGATGAGGGCATAACCATCCCAGTACGTCCCGCTGCCCAGCAGGCCGGCGCGGTTTACCACCAGCATGTCTTCACCCCACTGCCCGTAAACCTGCCAGTCGCGCAACTCGCCGTACCCGTCTGTATACTGCGCGTCCACCAGCACGCGCTCTGTGGTGGAAAGCTGCATCCACTCCTGCCGGGCACCGTATAAAGGCGCCCAGCCGCCGCACGCGCGCGCCAAATCCAAAACCTCATTTTCCTCCAGGGCTGCCAGCGGCTGCACCGCGCGCCGGCGCAGGTCTGCGCCCCACACAGTGCATCCCTGCCGCACCACCTGGCCGTCCCCGGCATTCTGGTAAAGCTCGCCGGCGGTAAAGTACAGCATGCCGCCGTCCACCGCACAGTCGCCGTATGCGAGGCATGGCGCCCGCACCACAAGCTGCTCGGCCCCAGTGACGGGCGATTTCAAAAATATTTCTGTGGCGGCGGCGCTGTATTCCGCTGCGCGGTAGGGCGCATAGGGCTCAAGCGTGCCCACCGCGGCAGGCAGCACGGTGCGGCCGCATACGAAAAGGCCGTCCCATACGCCCAGCACCTCGGTGCCCGGCGAGACGGGCACCGGCTGGGGCGTGCCGCCGCCCAGCTCCACCGCCAGCAGGGCACAGGGCGCCTCCGGGCCGCGGGCCTCGCTTGTGAGAAAAAGATACAGCATATCTTCGCCTGCATACCATTCCATCTGGCCGCAGGCCTCGTACGGCGCAAGAGAGACGCGCGCCAGCTCTTCCCAGCCGGTGAGGCCCTGCGTCATGCCGCGCAGCACAAGGCTGGGCGCGCCGTCCACGCCCTCGATGGGCAAAGCATACTGCAAATCGTACACGCGCCCGCCCCGCGCAAAGGCGCCGAGCGAGCTTTGCACCAGCGCAGGACATTCGCTTTTCGCGCTGTGCGCACAGCCCGGCTGCCCGCACAGCACGCCCTGCTGCATGGCGGCTTTGTCCAGCACGGTGAGCAGCACGCCCGCCCCGGCATTCACCGGCAGCATGCAGCGCGTCTCGTCCAGCGGCTGGGGCCCGCCGTCCAGCTTCTGCAGGCCCGCGCACGCGGCAAGCGTCCCGCCGGACGCCTGCATGGCGTCAAACGCCTGTTCCATCTGCGCATAGGTGTCTGCGGGCAGCACCCGTGCATTCAGCAGAAGGTAACGGTCGCCCAGCGTGTCGTCCTGCACTGTGCCGGCGGCCAGCAGCACCTCACCGTCCCGGGAATAGACAGCGTCTTCACCATAGCTGGTGCCGCTGCACGGGGCCCAGTCCTCCAGCATATCCAGGCCCAGATATTCGCAGTAGGCGCGCAGCATGTCCGCTTTGGCGCCCGCCGCGTCAACAGGCCCGGCATTTATCAGGCACAGGCGCGCGCTCACCACCTTGCCGGTGCGGCTTTCCACCGTCAGCTCGCACAGGCGGCTGTTCGTCTGCTGCTGCGTCAGCGCCAGCGTCAGAAAGCCCGCGGTGTCCGCCTGATAGGTGCACTGGTAAGCATCGTCCGCCTCCAGCCCGTCCACAAGCGGCACGCCCAGCGCCTCGGACAGCACGCCCGCGGCCCGCATCTCGTCCAGATACGAGGCCATCAGCATCTGCCCGTTATAGCCCATATCCACTTCGCCGTACAGCGGCTTCTGCGTGCCGCCCTCCTGAATGCTGCGCTGGGCCAGCGCGCGCACAAGGTAAAGGTCGTCCCCTTTGGGGCTCAGCGCGCCCGTGGCCTGTGTGCGCGCGTGCGGCGCGGTGAGCAGGCCGATGTCCGTCAGGCGCAGGGCCAGCATGGGCAGCGCGCTGATGGCCAGCGCCAGCGCCCCTGTGGCAAGCACCGTGCGCGCCGCCCGGCTGTGCACGGCTGCGCGCAGGCGCGCAAGGCGCGGGTGAGGGTGTTTCATGCGTCCTGCGCCTCCTTTGCCTCTTTCAGTGTGAACGACACACGCGTGCCCACGCCTGTCTGGCTTTCGATGCGAAGCTGCGCGCCGTGCAGCGCGGCTATTTTCTGGCACAGGGCAAGGCCCATGCCGCTGCCGCCCGCTTTGCGCGCGCGGGATTTATCCACCATATAAAACGGCTCTGTCACGCGGCACAGCTCTTCCTTCGGGATGCCGCAGCCCGTGTCGCGCACGCACAAAAGCACACCGCCGCCGGGCGCGCGCGTGCACAGCACATGCACCATGCCGTCCTTTGGGGCTGCCTTTTGGGCGTTGTGCACAAGGTTGTACAGAAGGTCCACCAGCAGGTCTTCGTCGCCCAAAACTGCCAGGCCCTTTTCGCCGCGCATATCCAGCTTTACAGCGCCCAGCACGGGCGCCAGCGAGGCGGACAGCCGCCGCAGCACCCTGTCCATCTGCACGGCGGCCAGGGCCGCGGGCTGCTGGGCCAGGCCCAGCAGGGCCAAAAGCTTGCCGCTCAGCGCCTCCACGCGCTTTGCCTCGCTGAAGATATAGCCCGCGGCGCGGCGGCGGCTTTCGGGGTCCGGCTCCAGCGTGCGCAGGGTGTCGGCATAGCCGATGATGGCCGTCATGGGTGTTTTGAGTTCATGGGTGAACGCACCCATGAACTCTTCACGCTGGCGCGCGGAAAGCGCCAGCGCGTCCACATTTTTCTGCACGGCCTCGGCCATGGCGTTGAAGCTTTCGGCCACGCTGCCTATCTCGTCCTGCGTGGCCACCTCGGCGCGGGCGGTGTAGTCGCCGCGCGCAATGCGCCGCGAGGCGCCGTACAATTCATCCAACGGGCGCGTCATGCGCTTTGTCAGCAGCACAATAGCCAGCGCACACACGCCGAGGGCGCCTGCCTCCATGCACCAGAAGCGGGCAAGCTGCCTGTCGCGCGCGGCAAACACGCCCGTCACATCGCTCAGCGTGCGCAGGCGGTAGCTTTTGTTCGGGGCCGAGACGGTGCTCTCTAAAAGAAGATAGGTGCTGCCCTGCGCGCGGCGGAGATAATATTCCTGCCCGCCGATGGCCTGTACGCTCTCGCTGGCCTCGGCGGCCGCCGCGCCAAGCGAGGAAAACAGCAGCATACCATCCGCATTTCCCAGCCAGATGCCGCTTTGGCTGCCGTCGTCGCCAAAATCGGCTATTTCCATGGCGCGCTCTGTCAGCGCGTCGTCCGTCACTTCCTCGCCGCGCGCCATCAGGCCCAGCACTTCCGTCTCCAGCGTATAGTACTGCATGCGGTGCCACTGCTCGGCCTGGGCCGCAGCCTGGCGCAGCATATCTGCGGAGTTCACATACACCAGCACAAAGCCGCCCAGAGAAAACACGCCCGCCAGCAAAAGCAGCATGGCGCAGGAGAGCCTCTGTGCAAATTTCAAGGCCCGGCCTCCTCTTTTTCCAGCTTGTAGCCCACCTTGTATACAGTGGTTATTTTATCGTGCCAGCCCAGCTTTTTGCGCAGGCGGTTGATGTGAAGGTCCAGCGTGCGGGTGTCCGGGTCCATCTCACCGCCCCACACGCGCTCGAACAGGGCGTCGCGGTACAGCGCCGCGCCGCGGTTGCGCAAAAGCTGCTCCAAAAGGTCGAACTCGCGCGGGGTGAGCCCCACGGGCTCGCCCGCCTTTGTCACCGTGCGCGCCACTGCGTCAAGCTGCACATCCCACGCGCGCAGCATGCGCCCGCCGCGCCCCGTGCGCCGCAAAACGCTCTCCATGCGGGCCACCAGCTCGGCTATTTCAAACGGCTTTACGATATAGTCGTCCGCGCCAAGGCGCAGGCCCTTCACACGGTCGCCCAGGCTGCCCTTTGCCGTGATAAAAATCACCGGCGTGCCCGTGGGGCGCAGGTATTCCAGCAGTTCGTAGCCGTCCAGGCCGGGCAGCATAATGTCCAGCAAAACAAGGTCGTATGCGTTCTGCTCAATGCGGTCCGCCGCTGTGAGGCCGTCGTTCACCGCCTCACAGGTATAGCCCACGCGCTCGAGGCTCATGGCAATCAGGCCGGAAATAGCCTCTTCATCCTCCACAATCAAAATGCGGTTCATAATGTGCCGCCCGCCTTTCCTGTATGATGCTGCCGCCGCGCGGCGGCCTTCGCCCATGATGATACTATACGCGCCATGTATCTGTTTTGTATCGCTGCACGGCGCACTGCCGCGCATTTGCCGCACGGCCTTGCATTCCGGCCGCATATGGCATATGATAAAGGTACAGCAAAGGCGCAGCGCCCTCTGCGCGCCTTTGGGAAACGAGGTAACAGAAATGAAAAAGCACCTGCTTCACGCCGCGGCCCTGGCTGCGGCGCTGGCCCTTTCACTGGCCGCGTGCAGCGCGGCGCCGTCCTCCACCGGCGAAAGCGCGCCCGCGGGCCAAAGCACCTCTGCCTCAAGCGCTGCGCCCCAAAGCCAAAGCGCCGCCAGCAGCGAAGACGCTGAAGTGCTGCTGTATATCGGCATGGGGAGCTCCTATGCCCAATACGCCGCCTCTGTGCCCGCCCCCGCGCAGCCGGACGGGGTGATAGCCGCCATTGGCGAGCTGACCGGGTGGGACTGCACCCTCGCGGGCCCGGTGGAGCAGGGCGACGGCTTTGTAAAGGTGCGCTTTGCGCAGCAGAGCGCGCTGTTTGCCGGCCCGCCGGAGCCGCAGAAGGACGAATTCCACATGTATGACGCAGAGCAGATGTGCCGCACCTTTCTGGACAGCGTGGCCCGCACCCTGCAGGCCAACTTTTCCGGAAAGGACGGCCAGCCGCTGGAGGTATACTACCTGCCGGAAAGCGGCAGCGGCGACCTCATTTTGGAAAACATCGGCCTTGCCATTCCGCCCGAAACGCCCTACGCTGTCTCTTAATGGACGCACACGCGGCGGCCTCATACCGCAAGCACCCCGCGCCGCCTGCATATTCAGCAGGCGGCGCGGGGCGTTTTTGCATATGTGCCGCGGCGCTATTCTGCGGGAAGCAGCAGGCCGCTGAGAGCGGCATACTGCTCCAGCCCAAGCTGTTCCGGCCGGGCGGAGGGCGGCGCCCCCACGGCCTGCAGTGCGGCAGCCACCTGCGCCTTCGGCAGGCCCAGCCCCGCGCTGACGGCGTTGGCCGCCGTTTTGCGCCGCTGGCTGAACGCCGCGCGGATGGTGCGGAACATGGCCCTTTCGCTTTGCGGCGCCACCGGCGGCGCCGCGTGCAGCAAAAGGCGCAGCACCGCGCTTGTCACCTTAGGCGGCGGGTAAAAGCTGCCCGGCTGCACGCTGAACAGCACCTGCGGGCACGCATAGTAGTGCACGGCATAGCTCACCGCGCCCGCCCCGCGCGTGCCGGGCAGCGCGGCCAGGCGCTGGGCGGCCTCCCTCTGCACCATTACGGTGATGTGCTGCAGCGGCAGCCTGTCCTCCAGCAGCTTCATCACAAGCGGGCTTGTGATATAATACGGCAAATTGGCGCACACCGCCACCTTCATGCCCGGAAACTCCTGGCGGATAAGGGCGGCAAGGTCCAGCTTCAAAGCGTCGCCCTGCACGATGCGGACGTTGGAAAAGCCCGCCAGCGTCTCGGCCAGCAGGGCGGGCAGGCGGGCATCCAGCTCTATGGCCACCACCCTGCGCGCGCGCAGGGCCAGCTCTTTTGTCAGCACGCCGATGCCGGGGCCTATCTCCAGCACGCCATATGTCCCGTCGATGCCGCTGGCCTCCACAATTTTCGGGCACACGCCGGGGTTCACGATGAAATTCTGCCCCAGCCCCTTCGACAAAGAAAAGCCGTGCGCCGCACACAGGCGGCGGATGACAGCAATGTCCGTCAGCTCCATAGGCACCTCATTCCCTCCAATCACCGCCACCGGCCATGCCGGCGGCCTGCACAGGGCCCCGTTGAGGCACGCCCCGCGCAGAGCCTGTAAATACCGCGTCATCCGCGGGGCGCCTTTGGGCGCGCCCAGAAGGGGGCCCTTTTATCCGCCCTGCATGAAAGCCCCGGCGGGCGGTGCGCCGCCCGCCCTCTGGGCAGGCCCCTGCAAGCCGCGCTTTCGGGTGCGCCAAAGCCCGGCGCCGTCAGCCCGCCCCGCGGCTTTGTGCTCCCGGCCTTCTGCGGCGGCCAGACGGCCTCCATTTTCTGAAAAAGAAGTTTTTTCACCGCGCAAAAGCCTTTTGAAGCGGGCTGTGCTGCGCAGGGAGGCCTGCGCCGGGCTGTTTCCCCACACGCAGGCAGCTTGAAGCCGCCTGCAAAAAAGTGCCGCGCCATGCGCCGGGGCCCTGCGGCCCCGGCCGCAGGCGCGGCGTTTGCCGTTTTTATTCCGGCGGCGTCATTCGCCGCTGGCCGGGGCCGATGCCGCAGCGCTGCCGGAGGCGCTTTCCGCCCCGGACGCCGCCGCCCCGCCCTGCTGGCGGTTCAAAAGCAGGGCCGCCGTTTCGAAGGCCTTTGCTATCTGCGGGTCGTTTTCCACCGTATAGGTGTAATAGCTGCGCTCTTCCTCCGCACTCAGGGGCACCTCTACGTCCGGCGCAACGCCGGTGCCGTCAAAGCTCTGGCCGTTGTGGTCCAGCAGCTTGCCCACCGTGAACGAAACGGCCGTGCCGTTCGTCATGGCGACGGGCTCGCAGGTGATGCTGCCCTTGCCCGCCGTGGTAACACCCACAAGGCGGCCCTTTTCAAAAATGCGGATGCTGTCGGCCAGAAGCTCGGCGCCCGCGGCGGTGTTCTTGTTCATCAGCACCACAATGGGCAACGCCACCTCTTTGTTGTCGGAGGTATCCAGCACCGTCACCTCGCCGCCCTTTTCCTGGCTGGCGATGGTGCCCACGGGGCACAGCATGTCAATGACGTCCATGGCCTCCGTCAGGCTGCCGCCGTCGTTGTCGCGCACGTCCAGCACAAGGCTGTCGATGGGCGTTTCCCTGCCCAGCATATCCTCCAGCGCGGCCTCCAGCTCTTTTTCCGTATTGGTGTTGAACGTGTAAATGCGCACATAGCCGCCTGTCTTTCCCTGCGGCACTGTGTACTCGATGCTGGGCATATCGTACTGGCGGCGCTGCAGCTCTGCCGTCTGCGTCTCGCCGGCCAGGTTCGTGCCCGTCACCGTAACGGTGGTACCCGTCTCGCCGCGCAAAAGGCTGTTCACCTGCGCAAGGGTCAGGCTTTTCACGTCGGTATCGCCTATTTTGGTTATCATCCAGTTCTTTTCAAACCCGGCCTGCTGGGCGGGGCTGTCGGTGTAGACGCGCACCACGCGCGCGCTGCCCGTAGCGGAGTCCTTCACCACGTCCACGCCCACGCCCACCACCTTGCCGGACTGGATGCCCTTGTACTCGGTGTACTGCGCGGCTGTATAGTACAGGGCGTTCGCATCGCCGATGCCCGCCATATAGCCCGCGCCCATCATGTCATACAGGGTGGTGTCGTTTATCTCGCCGTAATAGTTGGCGCGCACGGCCTTGTCTATCTCGGCAATGTTGTTGTACATCACCTGCTTTTGCCGCACGCTGGATACCGTAGAGTTGAATATCTGTGTGGACAAAATCATGGTGACGACGAACGTGACGGTCATGGCAAGGATGGCAATGGCCACCGCCAGGTTCACCGTTATCTTTTTGTTCATAAACTCATCCTTTCCCCAAAAGGGCGGGCGTTCAGCCTCCGTTCAGATACGGCCAGGCCGACACGGGCGTGCCGTTCACATTCACCTCAAAGTGCAGGTGGTTGCCCGTAGAGTTGCCGGTAGAGCCCACATACCCGATGAGCTGGCCCTGCGTGACGAACACGCCGTCCGTGATGCCCTCCGCCCGGGCGGACATGTGCCCGTAGATGGTGACAAGGCTGGGCGAATGGCTTATCTTCACGCAGGTGCCGTAGCTCCAGTGCGCCGTGGTAGACACAACGCCGTCCGCCGCCGCATAGATGGGCGTGCCCGCAGGGGCGGGTACGTCCATGCCGCGGTGCACGTCCTTTACACCGTATATCCAGCGCACGGTGCCGAAATCGCTGGAAAGCGTGGTGTAGCCCGGAATAGGCCACTGGAACTGGCCCTTACCGTCGCCCAGCACATAGCTGTTGCCCGTGCTGGAGCCCGCCCACGCGGCCCACTCCTTCTGGGCCTGCTTGAACTGCGCCTGCAGCTCGGCGTCCGCTTCCTCGAACACCTGCTGCTGGGCCTGCTCGGCCGTGATAGTTTCGTCGGCCCTCTGGATAGTCTGCTGGTAAGATTCCTTCGTGCTCTCCAGCTCGGCCTGCTGGGCGTTCAGCTCGTCCAGCGCGGCGTTTATCTCCTCGCGCTGGCTTTCCAGCTTCTGCTGCTTTTCATGCATTTCGGTGATGAGCTGGTTGTCGCTGACGGCTATCTGCTGCAGGTTTTCGGCAAAGCGCATGGCGTCACTGATGTCGTCGATGCCCAGCAGAATGGAAAGGTTGCTGGAAGAGCGCATCTCGTACATGCCGCGCAGGCGCTCCTCAAAGGCCTCCCTTGCAGCCTCCAGCTCTTCCGCAGCCTGGGCAATGGCCAAATTTTTCTTTTCAAGGTCGCTTTTGCGCACCTCGATGTCCTCCTGAAGGGCGGCAAGCTGCGCGCTCAACGTGTTGGAAAGCTGCTGGTAATACAGCTTTGTCTGCTGCGCATTTTTCTCGCTTGCCTCGCTGTCCTTGATCTGCTCGTGCAGGGCGGATATCTCTTTGCGCAGGCGCTCTACCTTTTCAGCGGGCGTCTCGTCGTCTGCAAAGGCGCGCGAAAGCGCGGGCAGCACCAGTGTTGCCAGCATCAAAAGCGCCAGCACGGCGCACACAGCGCGCACCAGTTTTTTCTGTCTTGCCATGGTAGGTTCCCTTTCGTTACACTTTCAGATGCTTGCGGATGCTGAAGGCGCACCCGGCAGAGCCGATGAACATGCCGAACAGAATGAAAATGCCGGCCAGCGGCAGGATGACCACATGGAACGGGTACAGGCACTGGGTGAATTCATCCAGCCACATGGCGCCGGGCTGCGCCAGCGCCTTCAGGGCGGCAAAATACGCCCCGCCCACCAGCACGGTGGAGATAAGGCCGGCCAGCGCGCCCACCGTCATGCCCTCCACAAAGAACGGCATGCGGATGAAGGCGTTAGTGGCCCCCACGAATTTCATAATGTTAATCTCCTTGCGGCGGGCGAACACCGTCAGGCGGATGGTGTTTGAAATGATAACCACGCTCACGATGCCCAGCACGGCCACAAGGCCCCAGCCCGCCACGTTCACCACACGGCGCATCTGCACCAGAATGTCGCCCAGCTCTGTGGGCGAATTGATGCGGTAGAACATGTCGCCGCCCACCTGCTGAATGGCGGCCACGGTATCGTCCAGCAGGGCGATGTCCGTTACATAGATGCGGAACGAGGCGGGCAGCGGGTTCGCCTCGTTGCCTTCGCCCTCGTAATCCTGCAAAACGTCGGCGTATTCGCCCATTTCCTCTTTCATATCCTCCACGGCCTGCGCCTTGGAGATAAACTCGCACGAGGCCACGTTTGCAAGCTGCGGCAGCTGCCCGCGCCAGGAATCTATCTGTTCGTCGGTGGCTTCGTCGGAGATGAACACTTCTATCATGTCCTTGTCGCCAAGGCTCTGCACAAAGTTGCTGACGCTGACGCTGAGGATGCCCGCGATGCCGGTGATGACAAGGCAGGCTGTCAAAACGCCAAGCGAGGCCACCGTCATCAGGCGGTTGGCCACCATGTTGTGCCAGCCCTGCTTGACAAGGTATTTGAAGCTGGACCAGTTCATACGCGCGCCCCCCTTACCCTTGCAAGGCCGTCGTCTATCACTTCGCCGTGGTCGATGACAATCATGCGCTTATGGAAGCGCTGGGCCAGGTCCCGCTCGTGCGTCACCACCACAATGGTGGTGCCCACACTGTTGATAGCCTGCAGAAGCTCCATAATTTCCACACTCAGCTCCGGGTCTATGTTGCCGGTGGGCTCGTCCGCAATAATGATAGGCGGCGAGTGCACCAGTGCGCGCGCCAGCGCAATGCGCTGCTGCTCGCCGCCGGAAAGCTCCTGCGGCAGGCTGTGGGCCTTGCCCGCAAGGCCCACCAGGTTCAGCACATAGGGCACGCGGCGCTTGATCTGCCGCTCGGGGATATTGGTGACGCGCATGGCAAAGGCCACATTTTCATATGCCGTCATGGTGGGGATAAGGCGGAAATCCTGAAACACGACGCCGAGGCCGCGGCGAAGGTACGGGATGTCGCGCTGGCGGATGGTGGAAAGGTCGTTCCTGTTCACCAGCACGCGGCCCTCTGTGGCCACCTCTTCCCGCAGGATCAGCTTCAGAAACGTGCTTTTGCCCGCGCCGGAATGCCCCAGCACAAACACGAACTCGCCCTTGCGGATGTGCAGGTTCACATCGTGCAGGGCTGTGATGTCGGGGCCGTCGCCCGTGCTCTCATACACTTTTGTGACATGTTCGAATCGGATCATGCAACCAGTCTCCTATGTAATGTGGGCAAAAGCCCCTGCCATAAAAGCACGGCCCGGCCTTTGGCCGCGCCGTATGCTTTTTTCTGTGCGGGCGGCCCCGAAAGGGCCGCACGGTCAATATTTCGCGGGGTTCGATGAAAGGTACTTTTTCACCATCAGCGCCACCTTGAACACGATGGCGTCGTCAAATTCGCGCAAATCCAGCCCGGTAAGCTTTTTAATCTTCTCCAGGCGGTACACCAGCGTATTGCGGTGTACAAACAGGCCGCGGCTGGTTTCAGAAACGTTCAGGTTGTTTTCAAAGAAGCGTTGGATGGTGAACAGCGTCTCGGCATCCAGGCTTTCGATGCCGCCCTGCTTGAACACCTCCTTGAGGAACATCTCGCACAGCGTGGTGGGAAGCTGGTAGATAAGGCGCGCAATGCCAAGGTTGTCGTAGCTGATGATGGACTGCTCGGTGTCGAACACCTTGCCCACCTCCATGGCAATCTGCGCCTCCTTGAAGCTGGTGGCAAGGTCTTTCACGTTGGCAATGGGCGTGCCGATACCCACCACGGCCTTGATATAGTGCTCGCCCGAAAGCGTGTCTACAATGGAAAGCGCCAGCTTCTCGATGTCGTGCTGGTCGATGCCGCGCTTTATCTCTTTCACCAGCACGGTGTCGTTCTCGGAAATGTTGAATACAAAATCCTTCTGCTTGTCGGGGAACAGGCCGGACACCACATCGTACGCAGAAATATCCGTGCCCGATGTGACGCGGATAAGCAGCACCACGCGGGAAACGTCGGTGGCGAAGTGCAGCTCGCGCGCCTTGGCGTAAATATCGCCCGGCAGGATATTGTCCAGCACCACGTTCTTGATGAAATTCGCCTTGTCGAACTTCTCGTCATGGTACTGCTTGATGTTCTGCAGGCTGATGGCAAGAAGCGCCGCATAACGCCCCGCCGCTTCGTCCGTGCCCTCCACCAGCACAGCGTAGTCGTTGCGTTTGTTGGCAGTGAACAGATGATAGGTGAAGCCGTCGCGCACGAAGCTGTCACCCGCGGCCAGCCGCTCGGATGCAACGCCGTCGCGCACCTCTCCAATGCGGTTGAGGTCTGTGCACGAGATAATGGTGCCCGTCTCGTCCACAACGCCTGCCATGCGGTCGATGGCATCCTTCATCTGATAAATCACGCCCTGAAACACTCTGTTCGCCATAGATAACCCTTTTCCCTTCTGCATGCGGCGGCACGCAAAAAGCCGCACCGCTGTCTGCCATTGTGAAATTCAACAATCCAGGTTCGCTGTACTCTCTATTTTACACAATGATTCTGGCTTTTGCAACATATTTACACAAAAATTAATTGCGATTATTGTGTAATTTGGAAAAAGGCATCCAAAATGGCATTTTGCCCCCTCTTTGGAAGCCTATTGTACAGGACAGATGTGAAAATTTTTTGTCTGTTTCATGAACGTTTGCCCTGCAAAAGCGCAAGCTCCTGCGCAGTGAGCTCGCGCCAGCCGCCGGGGCCAAGGGTGCCGTCCAGCAAAACGCCGCCGATGGCCGTGCGCCGCAGCTCGCGCACGCCCGCGCCGTACACGCCGAACATGCGCTTTATCTGGTGGTATACCCCCTGGCGCAGCACCACCTCGGCGCTGCACGGGCCCTGTGCGCCCGGCCGCGCCAGCGCGGGCAGCATGCGGCTGCCGTCCGCCAGGCACACGCCCGCCTCAAAGCCGAAAATCATTTCCTGCGTGAGAGGGGTATCCAGCAGAACGCTGTAAACTTTTTCCACATGGCGCCCCGGCGCCAGAATATCGTGCGCAAAGGGGCCGTCATCCGTCAGCAGAACAAAGCCGGTGCTGGTTTTATCCAGCCTGCCTGCGGGGAACAGGCTGCGGCGGGGGTATTCGCCGCGCACAAGGTCTACCACGGTGGTGTCGCGCTCATCTTCGGCGGCGCTCACCACACCCTTGGGCTTGTCCAGCATGATATACACGAACTCTTTCGCGCACAGAAGCCGCCCCGCGTGCGAGACGGCGGCGCCCTCCGGCACGCGCGCATCCGGCGCGCGGCACACGGCTCCGTCCATCCAAATCTGCCCTGCGTGGATGGCCGCGCGCGCCTCGCTGCGGCTCAGCCCCAGCGCCTTTGCGGTAAATTTATCCAGCCGCACGGCTGCTCCCTCCTTTTTCTGCCCGGCTTGCGGGGCAGCCCCCGTGCAGGTGCCGGGCCGCATCACGCCCATCCGCCGGACCTTTCCTTTACCCCGCAGCCCGCGTCGGCCGAAGGCAGGGCACCTGCCTTTCCGGGCCTGTGCCGCGCCCGCGGGTTTGTATGCTTCAGGCGAGGCATGGCATCCGTTCACCATGCCTTTCCTTTGCCCTAAGGCCCGCGCCTGCCGAAGGCAGGGCATCCTCCCCCGCCGGGCCCATGCCGCGCCTGCTGGCTACGTCCGTCAAACGGAGACATTATACCACATAACGCGAAAAAGGGGAACCGCCGCCTCCGGCGCGCTTCACAGCCCCTGCCTGCACCTTTTTCAGATGCGGACACGGCCCTATATTGATGGCACCTGCACGTGCCGCGGAGCACACCTCTGCCCATTCTCTTTTATTTTCTTTCCCTTCCATACCCCCTGTCAGGGGCTCCTCCTGTCCCCGCCGCTTCTCTCTGTAAAATGCTTCCCCGCCGTATTTGGGGGCAGGCGTCAGGCTTATCTGAGCTGCACACCCCGCGGCAGGGAAAGGGCCTATTGAATATGATTTTCCCTCTTCCTTTTGAGAGGCCCGCAGGCCCGCCTTGCTTCAAGCGCGTTGGACGGCGCAGTGCGGGCTTGGCACCTTCCGCGCGCATACGGCAAAACCTCGCAGCAAAGGGTTCACGCCATATATCTGAATGGTCCCTGTGCTTTTCCGGCTGCGCCTTTGTTCCTCCGCCGGGCTTTTCCGGGCCTTCCGGCTTCGGCACAAGCCGCTCCCCGGCGGCTGGTTTCCAGCATACAAAATGGGCGCCCGGCAGGCGCCCGTTCTGTTTTTTGGGCTTTAGCGAAATGTCCCCGGCTGTGCCGGGGAGAGTAAAAGGGCTTTCGCCGTCAGTGCCGGGCGAAGCAAGATGGGGTATTCAATACCAAAAGGATGCAGCACGCAGCGGGGAACCCCGTTTACGGGAGGCGGGGAAAGTGATGCAAGGGAGAGAGAATTCAGCGCCTCCTGAGAGGCTTGCCGGGCAGTATGCCTTTCCAAAGCTTACGCAAGCCTCAGGCTTTGCCGGGGGGCCGACTGCGCGCCCGGGCGCGCAGGGCAAAATGAGTGTATCCCCGCACGGTGCCGTCTTTTTCAAAAAGGGTAGGGGCTAGGGGCGGAGCTGTTTTGAGGCAGAGGCCCCTTTTAGGCACGCCGCCGCAAAAAGCCACCGGCTTTGGCTGGCAGCTTTGGCGCCCGACGCACACAAAAGGCCCGGCAAGCCTGACGCCGGGCCTTTTTGCACATCATTCATCCCAAACTGCCCGGCCAAAGCCGCGCAGTACCCCGGAAGCGGCAGTTTCTGATGCAGAGCGTGGAAGCCTTCCGCAGGCCTCTTTTGTGGCTATCAATAAAGTCTGAAAAAGCCGTGCGCAAAAATCACCTTTCAGGGGCAATGCTTTCTTGCGGCAATGCGCCGCCTGCTGGGGAGAGTAAAAAGCATTCCCTCCAGGCATCAGGCGAAGCGGGAGGAAAATAGTCAAAAGCTTCTCGCAACGCAAGGCCTGGCTTCGCACACAAAGCAGCCGTCTGCGGGCCGTGAGATAAGCGATGCGATGCAATTGACGTTTTTCCATACCTCTTGCAGGGCCTGCCGGTATGATGCCCAGCCATGGCTTGCTCAGGCCTCCGGTTTTCCGGAGGCCTGATTTTTGCTTTCTTCCGGTGCAGGCTCACTCCGTGGGCCATGCGCCGGCGTCCTGTGCCAGCACGTCGGCGGCCTGCTGCTCTTCAGGCTGCCCGGCTGTCACCTCGCTGGCCGGCTGCTGGGTATCGGTGTTCACCTGGCTGGCGGGTTGCTGGGTATCAGCCCCGGCGCTGGCCGCAGGCGGCGCGCTCTGTGACGTACTGCCCGCACCGAAACCGGCCGCCGCGGCCTTTTCCTGGTCTGTCAGTGCCGTACCGCTTTGGATAGGCGCCAGCGGCTTTACCTCTCCGGACGGTTTTTCCAGCAGGTAGGCGCCTTTGGGCTCGTTTTTATATACCAGCACCACAGCGTATGTCTTTTTCGCGTCGTCACACATTGCGGGCACAGGCACCGTCCATTTGTCCACCTGCTTGCCCTTACACTTCTCAAGGCTCAGCCCGCTTTGCTGCACCACGGCGTGAAAAGCCTCAAAGCTTTCATCCCACTTGCGGGGCACCTTCACGGCCATCACCTCGGCGCTGGTGGGGTCCACCTCCACGCCGTAGCCTGCCAGAAAGGCGGTGAGGTCCTGCGAGCCGGTTATCTGCTGGGTAAGGCCGGCCGCCGCGTTTGCAGGCGTGCTTTGTGCCCTGTTCCACGCAATGCCCGCGGCCGCCGCCCCTACAATGGCTGCACCGCACAGGCACACCGCAGCCAGACGGCGCAGGCCGCCTTTTCGGAATGTGAATACGAACATGGTATGATTTCCCCTTTCCCCTGTTGCGCCTTGGCGCGGCGTTCCGTGCCGGGCATTTTTGTTAATACCTATGAGTGGGCGGGCCGGTTTATACATGCCCTGATGGAAAAATGCACGCGCAGGGCAGCGCGCACTTGCAATGGCCCCGCACAGCTTTTATAATGAGGAGGTGTCCCCGCGCTTTTCGCGCTGGGGCAGGAAAGCCGAACGCGGGCGGCCGCCCGCGGCAGGGCAAAGGAGGGATGCCGCATGGTCTTATGTGTGGATGCAGGCAATACAAACATCGTGCTGGGCGGGTACGAGGGGCAGACGCTGGCCTTTCTCTCCCGCATCGCCACACAGCCCGCGCTGGAGGCAGACCAGTATGCGCTTCAGCTTGAGGGGGTGCTGGCCCTGCACGGCGCGGCAAGGCCGCAAGGGGCTATTCTCTCCAGCGTAGTGCCGCCTGTGACGGGCGCGCTGCGCGGCGCGCTGCATCTTTTATGCGGCGCACAGCCGCTGGTGCTGAGCCGCGCGCTGTGCCCCCGGCTGCCCATTCTGATTGATAACCCGGACGAGCTGGGGGCCGACCTGCTGGCCGGGGCCATTGCCGCGCGTGCGCGCTGCCGCATGCCCGCCGTCGTCATCGACATGGGCACGGCCACCAAGCTGACGGCGCTGGACGCTGCGGGCGCCGTGCAGGGCGTGAGCATCCTGCCCGGCATGATGGTGAGCCTGAATGCACTTATCTCCGGCGCAAGCCAGCTCTCTGCGGTTGCCACACAGGCCCCGGCCCACGCCATTGGAAAAAACACGGCTGAAAGCATCCAAAGCGGCATCGTGCTGGGCACGGCAGACCTGCTGGACGGCATGCTGGCCCGCTTCGAGGCAGAGCTGGGCGGCCCGGCGGACGTGGTGGCCACAGGCGGCCTGGCAGGGCTGGTAGTGCCGCACTGCCGGCGCAGCATCCCCGTGGTGCCGCACCTGCTGCTGGACGGCCTGTATGAAGTGTACCGCAGGCACACGGGGCTGAGCGGCGCAAAAATCTCTGAGTAAAAAGCTGCTCTCCCTTTGGCGCCGGAAGGCCTCCCCTGAAACGGAAAGCCGGGCCGCAAAGGCTGGGAAACGCCTCCGGCCGCCTCCGTGGCGGGGCCTGCACGCGCCCCCGGCGGGCGCGCCGCTTTGGACAACGCAGGCCGCTCCGCTTGCCGCTTAAAGCGAAAGCTTTTTGCAGGGCGCCATCTGGCGGCACAGCCGGCGGTTTTACAGTCAGGCCCCCGGCAAAGCCGAGGGCTTGCGTAAGCCCTGAATGGGCATCGTACCGGCAAGCCTCTCAAGAGGCATTGAAAAAATCCGCCGCCTGCATCACTTGCCCTGCGGCCCGTAAACGGGCGCCGTTTATCCAAGATTATCTTTCTGGCAATCGTAAAGAGTTGTTCATCTCTTCCCGCTTCGCCCGATGCCGGAAGCCAAAGCTTTTTTACTCTCCCCAGCTCTGCTGGGGGCGTCATTCCCCTAAAGCATACAATACAAAAAAGCCCCTGTATGGATGCAGTACCATACAGGGGCCCTCTGTTTTTTGAACAGGGCCGTTCAGTGCCCGCGCCCCGCGCCGCCGCCGCGGAAGCTGCCGCCACCGCCGCTGCGGAAGCCGCCGCCACCGAATGAGCCGCCCCCGCCGCCGCGGAAGCCGCCAAAGCCTCCAAAACCGCCGAACCCGCCGCCAAACGGCCCGCCCGGCCCGTCAAACGGGCCGCGCGGAGGCCTGGGCGGGCGCCTGCGGCGCGAGCCGTGCAAGGCGCTGCCCACGAACATGCCGGTGAGAAAATCCGCACCGGAGCTGCGGCGGTAATAGGGGTCGTAGGTGTAGCGCCTGCGCGGGCGCGCAGCACTTGACACCACACTGATGAGCACGATGACCACCACCAAAAACACAAGCAGGCCCACCAGGGTAAGCACGCCGAAGCCGCTTTCCCTTTCAGGCTGGGGCCGAGGCGGCGGCGCCGCGGCGCCGCCGCCCTGCACCACGCCTGCGCTGCCGGTGACGCCGTAAATGGCGCACACCTCATCGTACAGCGCTTCAAACGTTTTCTGCACGCCGGCGTCGTAGCTGCCTGCGGCAAAATCCGGCTCAAGGTATTCGTTCAGGATGCGGCTGAGCGTCGTGGTGGGAAGCGCTTTCTCCAGCCCGGAGCCCTGTATGCACTGATAATCCTCGTCCCCGACAGACAGCAGCAAAAGCACGCCGTTGTTCTCTGAGGCAGAGCCGATGCCCCAGCTGTTTGCCAGTTCATAGGCATATTCCTCCGTGGTCATTCGGCCGGTGCTCTGCACTGTTACCACCACGATTTGTGCGCCGCTGGCATTATACAAAATGTCATTTTTGTTTATAATATCACTTTCTGTTGTTTCCGAAAGGACATCTGCGCCGTCGTAAACGTAAAAATCCGACGTAGGGGTAATATCCACCTCGGCAAATGCGGGGAATGCCGCCAGCACCGCTGCCAGCAGCACGGCCAGCACTGCTATTTTTTTCAAAAAAAAGCGTCTCATCCTGCGTCCCCCTTCCTGTTCTGCGCACTGCATCAGGCCATGGCCTGCATCTCCACACCGGCCAGCTTCGCCAGAAGCGAAGCCGGAAAGCCCTCCAGCGTTTTTTCTACAGCCTGCGCATAGGTGTTATACTGCTCCATAGAATGTGAGAGAATGTCTGTGCGGCTGACAAATTCGCTCCACGCAAGCTGGGCGGCGCTTTTCTGCGGGTCCCGCGCAGCCTGAGGCAGCGCGTTGTACACAATGCCCACGGCTGTTTCCAGCTTGGTGCCTGCAGCATATTTTTCACCTGGGCTGCCGGCAGCCTGGCTTTCCGCCAGGGCGGCAGCAGCCGTCTGCACCTTGGCGTCGGCCTCGCCAAGCTCCTGCCCGGCAATGCCCAGAATGGTCTGCGCAGCAGTCTCACGCGCTGTAAAGTCTGCCGCCATGTTCTGCTGGTAGTAATCCAGCGCCACGTCGGCCACACCGCGCACCTTGGCCGTGCCAATGCCCAGCACACCCACCAGCACGGCCGCTGCCAGCACCAGCCACGCCACGGGGCGGTTTTCTTTCAGGGTCCGTTTTGTATCCATTGCTTCATGCTCCTTTGCAGGGCGCCATCATTTCGCCATTTCGAGCAGCTTTGCCTTCAGCTCACCCTCAATGCGCCCCAGCTCTGCCTCGGCGGCCACGCGCTTGGCGCGCCCCTCTGTCTGTATCTTCACCACTTCGTCCAGCGTTTCAATCAGGCTGCGGTTGGTCTGCTGCAGGGTCTCAATATCCACAATGCCGCGCTCCGACTCCCTCGCGGCCTCAATGGTGCCCTGCTTGAGGGCCGCGGCGTTCTTTTTCAGCAGCTCGTTTGTCATATCCGTCACGGCGCGCTGCGCGTCAATAGCCTGCTGCGAATGTGCAAGGCCCAGCGCAAGCACCATCTGGCTCTTCCACAGAGGGATGGTGTTCACAATGGACGTCTGTATCTTTTCCGCCATCATAGTGTCGTTGGATTGGATGAGGCGGATTTGCGGCGACATCTGCACCGAGATATTGCGCGTCAGCTCCAGGTCGTACAGCTTTTTCTCAAAGCGGGTGCACTGGTCCTCCAAATCCTTCGCAGCCTGGGCGTCTTCAGGCAGGCCGCTTTTTTGGGCCTTCTCCACCAGCCGGGGCAGCTCTTCGGCGCGCACCTGCTCCAGCTTTTTCTTGCCCGCAATGATATACATGGTAAGCTCTTTGAAGTACACCAGGTTGCGCTCGTACATGGTGTCCAGCATGGAGATATCTTTCAAAAGCTGCACCTGATGGTCCTGCAGCATGCCTTCTATTTTATCCACGTTCGTCTCGGCCTTCGAATAGCGCAGCTTCAATTCCTCCACCTGGTTGCCCGCCTTCTTGAACCAGCCGAAGATGCCCTTGGGCTGTTCGGCCGTGGCGTCGAAGCCCTTCAGCTCGGTGATAAGGCCGGTAACCATATCGCCCACCTCGCCCAAATCCTTCGTGCGGATATTCTCCAGCGCAGAGGTGGAAAAATCGGCCACCTTTTTCTGGCTGGCCGCGCCGTACTGCAATATCTGGGTAGAGTTCGAAAGGTCTATCTTCTTTGCAAAATCCTCCACCTGCTGCTTTTCCTCGGCGGAAAGGCCGCTCTCTTCGGCAAGGGCGTCCGCGCCGCGCGGCTTCAGGGCTTCGGCGGCCTGCGTCTGCCCATCGGGCTGGGCGGGTGCCTCCTGCTCCAGCGCAAGGCCCGGGGCCGCGGGTGCCTCCTGCTCCAGCGTGAGGCTGGGGGCGGCGGGCTCGTCAAGCGTCAGGTTTGGGGTGATGTTATCTGTCATGGTGCATCGGTTCCTTTCTCGAAAATTTCAAAAGCAGGCCGCCGGGCGCGCCCGTGCGGCAGTGTCTGCGTGCATGTTCTGCACTTTTTACAGTGTCAGCGTGGGGCCGCCGTCCGGCTCCCCGGCGCCAAGGTCTGCCGCCCCGCCGGCCAGCTGCGCCTTCAGCCCCTCGTCCACAAGGCCGTCGCCGCGCGCAATGCCGTCCAGCACCTTCAAATCTGTGCTCACGTCCAGCGCCTCGCCCGAAAACAGGGCATCCAACTGGCTTTCAAAGGCCGTTGCAATGGTATCTGCATTCTTTTTCACCTCGGCCATCAGCGCCTGCGCATTCTGCCCCTTTGCGCCGGAGGTGTCCAGCCTTGCGTAGGTGGTAAGCACCTTTACCGCAGTGGGCAGGTAATAGGCCGTGAATTTGCGGATATCTTTTGCCTTGGCAGGCGCCTTGGCAACCTCGGCCAGAATGGCGCGGCCTGCCTGCTCCATACGGTCCATGGCGGCAGAGAGCCCGGCGTCCTCAATGGCCTCGTTCAGGCGGGCAATGGAGTCCACATTCCTCTGGGCCGTTTGCAGCAGCTGGTCCACCTCCTGCGCGCCCGTGGCATATACGGCGGCCGGGGCGTCCACCAGCACGGTGCGCGGGCGAAACAGCTTCTGGCCCAGCACATAGGCAGCCGCTGCAATAAGGGCGGCGGCAACCAGCGCCCACAGCCGGTAGATGGGCAGTGCCAGCGCGCAAAGCAGAAACGCGCCCGCGGCAAGGTAGATGGGCAGCGCAGAGGGTATCTTCTTTTCCACCTTTGCGCTGCGGCTGTTTTGTTCCATAGATAAGATCCTGTCCTTTACTCAGTATTCGCATACGGGCTTTCCCGCAGCGGGGCGCGCCTTATGCGAACGCGCCCTTCCCCGCGGGGAAAGGCGCGCAGCCAAAGCGCCCCGGCCGCGCGGCAGGCAGCCGCGCGGCATGCGGGCGTGTAGTATCATTCGTTGGCTACGGGCTCTTCGGCAGTGCCCTCGCCCGTAATGCCGGACACGGAGAACTTGCCCGAAAGCTTATAGCGGGGCACGTCGCTGTAGCCGAAGCTCAGCCGGTAAGACGCGCCGGCCTCCAGCCCGCTGAAGGTGTAGCTCTGGGGCGTGTCATCCGCCACAAAGTGCACGGTGCCCACATACTGTGTCTCGCCGCTGCCCTGTTTCCACAAATCAAAATAGGCGTCCGTCCACTGGGTATCCACGCCGTCCGTCCACAGCGAAGCCTGCACCGTCACGGTGACAGAGCCGTTCTGCACAAAATAGCCCGTGGTGTTGTAGTTCGTCAGGGTAAAGGCGCCGTACAGGGTGTCGCCCGATGCCTGGGTGGCAATGCGGCCCGCCTCTTCGGGCACGGTAAAGCCCTCCGGCAGGCTGACGCTTCCGCCCGCCTCTGCCTTTATCTGGTCATCCTCGGCCACATCCTCCCCGTCGCCGCCGGACGACGAGCTGCACGCGGCAAGCGAAAGACAAAGTGCCAGGGCAAGGCAAAGGGCCAGCAGAGCAAGCAGCCGTTTCAAAACGCTGTGTTTCATCAAAAGTTTCCTCCGGTTTTTGACTTTTCTATCAAAAGGCGCTACAATAACATATATCCTGTGCGCACGGCGCCCTTTTGGATATCTTCTGGTGCTGTCGAGGCATATTATACTACATCCCATGCGAATATACAAATAGAAAACGCCGCAAAAAACGTAACATTTCTGTAAGGAGCTGTTTTATGGACCCCCTCTCATCTGTCCGCTTTGTAAAACACGGCTGCATCTGCTTTGAAGTGGACGACGTCGTGGTGTATGTGGACCCGTACCTTGTTCCGGATTCCCCGCACGATGCGGACCTCGTCATCATTACGCACCCGCACGGCGACCATTTTTCCCCTGAAGATATCGCCAGGGTGAAGAAGGACGACACCTGCTATGTCTCTACGCTCAGCGTGGGCGCCATGCTGATGGAGGCCTTTGACATCAACCCCGACTATTTCACCTCTGTGAGCGCGGGCTCGCCCTCGGCCGTGTTTGAATGCGGCGCCATGGTGACGCCCGTGGTGGCGGAAAACAAAAACCACCCTGCCGGGTTCGGCTTTGGGCTGCTTTTGAACCTGGGAGGCGTGCGGTATTACATTTCCGGTGACACCGACGTGCTGGATGAGGACGTTGCGTGCGATGTGCTGTTCGTGTGCTGTGACGGCGTGTGGAACATGCCGGATTTTGAAACGCGCATCCCCGCCGAGCTTGAAAAAATGGAGCATAAGCCCGGCCTTGTGGTGCCGTACCACTATGCCGAGGAGGAAAACCCCGGCACCGGCGGCAATGGGAAAAAGCTGTGTGCTGTCCTGCGTGAAAAAGGCTATGCATGTGAAGAGTGGAAAGATTCCATCTTCCGCTAAAGCCGTATACGCCATATAAAACAGTATGCCCCGCTTTGGCCGGGGCAGGGCAAAAAAGCAGGCGTTTTGCCTTTATAGTTCCGGCATATCATGTAAAAAAATCCCCCATGGCGGGCCTTGTGGCCGCTATGGGGGATTTTTTCTTCTTGATTTCGGACCCCAGCGCCTGTTCCGGTTAAAGATACCGCGCAAAAAGCTTTCGCTTCCTTCAGCAAGCGGAGTAAGCTGCCGAAAGAAACCGCCCGAAAACCGGAAGGCTTTCGTTAAAACGGTAAGCCACCCATTTCCGTGCTGCGGGGCAGGTGATGCAGATGAAATCAACTCCGCCTCTTGTGCATGCCGCACATTTTATGTATGGGTTGGGGCTGCATGCAGCGCCGCGGGGCTTTTTCCTTTTCCATGCAAAAATGGGGTATTCCCTTTTTCTCACGCCGCGTGCTGGCGCAGGGCCTCTGCCTCCTGTGCGGCAAGCTGGGCGTACTCGGGGTTATCAAACAGGCTGGCATAGCGGTACAGTGCATAGCCGTCTGCCCCGGCGCCCTCCAGTGTGCCCAGCATATCGGCAAGGTTGTGGCCGCTCTCCCACTCCTGCGTTTCGGCGCTGGAGCCGTCGCCCGCGCCGATGCGCCATGCGCCTAGGCCGAAAGCCAGCGCCACACTTTCGCTGCGCGGCATGGCCAGCCATTCCGCCACGATGTTTTCGAAAGCGAACCGGTCTGAGCCGCTTTGCAGGCGGAAATCGTAGCCCCAGTACACCTGCGGCATCACATAATCCACATAGCCCGGTGTGGAAAGCCACAGCTCCACATCGCTATACTGAACGTTGTAATTATTGTCGTTATTACCCTGTGGACTTATCCCAAACACCACGGTGCGCCCGGCCTCGGCCGCGGCCGCGTGCACGGTGTCATACACGCTTTTGACCAGCGTGTTCACATTCTGGCGCCGCCATTCCGCCAAAGAGAGGCCGCCGCCCAGCGCGGCATATTCCTGCGCATCAAACGCTTCCTCTGTGGTGGGATAAAAATAGTCGTCGAACTGGATGCCGTCCACGGCGTAGTTTTTCACAATCTCCTCCACACCCTTGCAGATATAGGCCTGCACATCCGGGTTCGAGGGCTCCAGATAAGCGCCGCCCGCCGCCTGCTTCACCCATTCGGGGTGGGTGTTCTCCAGGCTGTTTTCGGCCAGGTTGGGCGGGCGCGTCTCGTTCAGGCGCACGCGGTAGGGGTTTACCCACGCCTCGAAGGCAAGGCCCTTTTCATGCGCGCGGGCAATGAATATTTCCAGCGGGTCAAAGCCGGGGGCCTGCCCCTGTGTGCCCGTCACCACATGGCTCCATGGAAACAGCTCGCTCTCATAGGTGGCGTCTGCAAAGGGGCGCACCTGCACGGTGATGCAGTTCAGCCCAAGCGAGACGCAGTTGTCCAGCACAGCGTCCACACTGGCGGTGAAGGCCCCGGCGCTGGAGGTATCCAGCATGGGCCATTCCAGATAGCTGAACCACATGCTGCGGTAGCGCATGGGCTGCGCCGTTTCAGCCCCCTGTGCGCTGCCCATGCCGGAGGGCACGCTTGTAAAATCCTGCTTTGGGGCGCTGTGCGAGGGCGCCGCCCCGCCCGGCCCGGCGCAGGCCGAAAGCCCCAGCGCACAGGCCAGCGCCAGCGCCGCCAGCTTTTTCATTTTTGTCATGGCCGTGTCCCCCTTGTCCACAAATCCATATGCGGGCGGCCCGGCCGCTTATTCCACTTTTCCGGCGCCGTGCTTTTCACGCCCGGCCAGCGCAGCGCAAAGCAGAAGCTGGGAAAGCGCAATCACCACGGCCAACACGCCCTTGAACATTGCCTCCAGCGGGACAAAGCTGAAGACAAGCTGCACGCCGCCCGCCAGCATCACCAGAAACGAGAGCGTGCGCAGGCTGTCGCCCTCTTTTGCCGCGGCCATAAAGTGCGGCACGGCGAACACGGGCCATGCCAGCGCGCCGCCCAGCTTCTGCGGCACACCGGGGAAAAAATATACAAGCTGCAAAAGAAGCGCGGCCAGCGCCGCCTTGCCCTCAAGCGTTTTCACTCCTTCGCCTGCCGCCAGCAGCAGAAACATGGCCCCGGCCAGAATGGCGGAAACCGTGAACAGGAGATCGAAGTAATAGCCCGGCAGATACAGCGCCGCCCCGGCCAAGGCCAGCGCCGCCGAGCACCCGCCCACGATGTAATATGTCTTTTTTGTGGCCGTCAGTTTGAAGTTCATGAAATGCACCCTTTCTTGTTCTGCCTGAAATAAAGCGCGGCCAGCACAAGCGCCAGCACACAGAAGGCACCCGCTGCGGCAAAGGCCAGCGGAAGCCCGGCATCCGCCAGCCGCCCAAAGCCTAGGTTCAGCCCGCTCATGGCAAGGCTCTGCGCCATGGAATAACCCGAAAGCACCACGCTGCGCGCGCCAAGGCGCACACTGTCGTTGTGCATCGTCTGGGCAAAGGGCTGCCACAGGCACCAGCAAAGCTGCACGCACCACACGCACGCCACACACCAGAGAGGCCCGCGCGCAAAGCACAGCCCGCCGCAGGCAGCCGCCATCAGCATGCACACGGCAATGCTGAAACCCCGGCGCCCCAGCGCATGCGTAGCCTTATAAGAGACGCCCTGCATAAGCCCCACCAGCGTCATGCCCAAATAAGCCGCGCCAAGCTGTGCGCCCGAAAGGCCGCAGCGCACATAGGCAAGCTGGCTTAAAAACACTGTGACCGTCTGGCCCGTCACATCCACCAGGGCATCCGCGGCCAGCATCAGGGCATAGCGCGGCGCGGCGCACAGGCTGCGCCACATGCCGCGTATCTGTGCGGAAAACGCGGCCCTGTCCTCGGCCTGCATGGGTACCGCAGGCAGCGCCAGCGTGCACAGAGCCGCCAGGCCGTAGGCAACCGCCGTTGCCAGCGCCGCCTGCCGGTAGCTGGCAGAAAAAAACAGAGTAAAGGCCGCCGTGGCCGCCAAAAGCCCGGCCATGCCCGCCGCGCCGTACAACCCCAGCGCGCGCTGCGCCCGCTTTGGCCCGGCCGCCACATACAAATAGGCGGTGTCGCACCCGGAAAGGCCCGCGCCCACAAAGGCCAGCATCACGCGCTCGGCCAGAAAGGCGCCGAAGCTGCCCGCCCGCCAGAAAACCAGCTTTGAGAGAAAAAACACCGCGCTGCACACGGCAAGCATGCGTTTGTAGCCCAGCCTTGCCGCCACGGCGCCAAGCGGCAGCTCCAGCGCCACCACCAGCAGATAGTACACGCTTTCGATGAGGGCGATATCCCCCATGGACAGCCCCGCCTGCGTGCGGTACAGCGACGCCACCGGGCCGTAAAACACCATGCCCTGCAAAAAGGCAGCAAGGCACATCAGGGCCACGCAGCGGCCCTCTTTTTTCCAAAACACAAAAAACAGTCCCTTCCTGAAAACAGTAGCAAAACAACGGCCCGTGGCCCTGCCACGAACCCGCATTCATCTGCCCTGTTTTTAGATGGACTGTTTCATCTGGCTGCTATGCTCCTTTTAAGCCCGCACGGCGGGCTGTATGATGAAAAGTATACCACAGTGTGCAAGGGCATGCAAGTGTGCGGATGCGCGCCCGCCTGTGCACGCAGCAGGCGGATGCGCGCAGCTTTGGCGCGCGCCCTGCCGGAGGAAAAATAAAAAGGCCCGCCGGGGCACAGCGCAGGCCCAAAGCCCGGCCCGGCAGCCTGCGGGCGCAAGGCCGCGCCCTGTGCGGGCAGCCCATCCGCCTTTCCCCGCAGGCGAAGCAGCGCGCAGCCGGCAATATGCCCCGCGGGGCCGCGCGCTTTTGCGGGTGCCTCACTGCGCAGCGCCCGGCGAAATATAGATGCCGAGCTGGCCCTCTGAAACCGCCGCGCTCAGCACTGTGCCGCCCTTGTGAAGCAGGTACCCCGCCGAAGCGTCTTCCACACCGGCTTCGCCCTCCTCAAACCCCGCCTGCCGCAGAGCCTGCACATACTGCTCGCCCTTGGCGCGGGTGATGCCCGTCAGGAACACGGCGTAAACGCCCTGTTCCTCATACCAGAGGGCCCAGGCGGGCGTGCCGTTTTCCGGCTGCGGAACCAGAGCCGTATATTCATTTTCCGGCCACTCGTTCAGCTCCTCCCGCACCGGCGCCGCCGTACTGCCGGCAGCCTGCATCTGCCCGGCGGCGCAGGCGCACAGAAAAACAGCGCAGCACACAAAAACCGCAGCAAGCAGCGTGCGCCTCATCTTCCGTCCCTCTTTTCCCTGTATTTCAAATACAAAAAGGCTGCGGCGGCCGCCAGGGCCGCAAGGCCCGCCAAAGCCGGCAGCACATATAGCAGGGCCGGTGTACCCGCCACAAACAGCTTTGCCGGCGCGTCGGCATAGCCGATGACGCCGGGCGGCCCTCTGCGGGGCACCGCCCGGCCCGGCCAGCTGCTGCCACGAAACGCCGAACAGCCTGCACAGCGCCATCAGGTTGGCCGCGCTGGGGCGCGAGGCACCGCTCTCCCACTTTGCCACGGCCTGCCGCGTCACACCCAGACTGTCCGCCAGCGCCTGCTGCGGCATATTCCTCTGCATGCGTAGCTGCCGGATGCGTTCTCCCGTGTTCATATCCGTCCCTCCCGTCTGCCTTTCAGCATAGCACGGAAGCCGGGGCCCCGTCCAGCAACTATCCGTCAATTTCCAGTTGCGCGCAGGCTTTGCCCGCCGCGAAATGAAAGGATACGCCAGCGCAGCCGAACGGCCCGCCGCGGGAAAGCGGCGGGCCGTTTGGCCTTTTGCACTATTCCTTTTTATCAAACAGCCTGCGGCGCGCGGCGCTTTGGCGCATCAGCGCCTTCAGGGCCGCCTCGTCGCCTGATTCCAGCGCGCGCTTCACGTCGTTCAGGCTTCGCTCGAACTGGCCTATCTCTTCAATCAGGGCGCTTTTGTTCGCAAAAAACAGCTCGCTCCACAGGGCCTCGTTGATGTTGGCGATGCGGGTGAGGTCGCGGAAGGAATCGCCTGTATAATCCACAAGGTGCTCGTCCGCATTGGCGTTCATCAGGCTGATGGCAATGGCGTGCGTCAGCTGGCTGACATAGCCGATCAGCCTGTCGTGCTCTTCACAGCTCAGCACCGAGATGTGCGCAAAGCCCAGCGCCTGCCCCAATTCCCCTGCAAACGCCACGGCCCCGGGCGTATTGGCCCCGGTGGGCGTGATGAGGAAATTGGCCCCCCTGAAAATGGCGGGGTCTGCGTTCCACACGCCGCCCACCTCGCGCCCGGCCATGGGGTGGCAGGCAATAAACTCCACGCCGGGCGGCAGCAGCGCCTGCACAGGGCCCACCACGGCGCCCTTCACACCGCATACATCGGTGAGCAGCGTGCCCGGGCGCAGGCAGCCCGCGTGCGCCCGCACCCATTTCACCATGGCGCCGGGGTAAAGCCCCAGCACCACCACATCCGCCCCGGCCAGCAGAGCTTCGGGCGCGCGCGCCGCCCCCTCGTCGATGACGCCGTGCTCTTCTGCCCAGAGAATGGCCTTTTCATCGATATCCACAGCCGTCACCCTGCACCCGAGCCGCTTCAGGCACATGGCGTAGGTGCCGCCCAGAAGGCCGAGCCCCACGATGCAAAAGCGCCGTTCCAAAAGCTTGTTCACAGCAGCGTCACCTCCGCGCCAAGGCAGGCCTGCAGCACCTGCCAGAATTCAGGCCAGCTTTTTTCCACGCATCCGGCGCCCTCGATGGACACAGGCACGCCCGCCGCCAGCGCCGCCACAGCCATGGCCATGGCCACGCGGTGGTCGTTGTGGGCGCACAGGGCCGCGCCGTGCAGCGCGCTTTTGTATACGCGCACGGTGCCTTCGTCCGATTCGATGCGCCCGCCCATCCTGCGTATCTCCTCCTCCATGGCGGCAATGCGGTCGCTTTCCTTCAGGCGCAGGCGCTGGGCCTGCCGCAGCACAAGGCCGTTTTCACAGAACAGCCCCAGCACCATCAAAATGGGCCCAAGGTCCGGGCAGTCGGCAAGGCTGGCCTCGCCGCCGCGAAGGCAGGCCCGCTCAAACCGCAGGGCACCGCACGGCTCCTGCACAATAGCCGCCCCCGCCTGCCTCAGCACAGAGAGGAAGGCCATGTCGCCCTGCGCGCTGCCCGGGCGCAGGCCCGTCAGCCGCACGCCGCCGCACACGGCGCCCAGCACGCCGAAAAAGGCCGCCTGCGAGGCGTCGCCTTCCACTGTATAATTACAATTTGTATATTTTTGATTTTCTTCAACAAAAAGTGTACTTTCGTCCTGCCAAACAGCCTGCACGCCGAACGCCGCCAGGGCGCTGCGCGTAAGCTGCACATAGCTGCGGCTTTCAAACGGCGGCCGCACGCAGACGGTGCTTGCGCCCCCCAGCAGCGGCAGCGCAAACAGAAGGCCGCTGATGAACTGGCTGGACACACCGCCGTCCACACAGAAGCGGCCCGCCGAAAGCCGCCCATTCACGCACACGCCCGTGCCGCTCTGCGAAAACGCCACGCCCTTTTCGCGGAACAGGTGCTCATACACCGTCTGCGGGCGCTGGGGCAGGCGTCCCTCGCCGGAAAACTGCACCGGCGCGCCGCACATGGCCCCCAGCGGAATAAGAAAGCGCAGCGTGCTGCCGCTTTCGCAGCACCACACCGGCCCCTGCGGCGTGCAAAGCCGCCCGCCTGTGCCCCGCACAAGCGCCGTGCCGCCCGCAAAGCTGATGTGCGCGCCAAAGGCGCGCAGGGCGCCCGCCGTGGCGTCGATGTCTTTGGAGTGGGCAATATTTTCAATGCGGCTTTCGCCCTGTGCCAGCGCCGCGCAGATAAGCGCGCGGTGCGCCATGCTTTTGCTGGGCGGCGCGGCAACGCGCCCGCCGCGCCATGCCCCTGTCAGTTCGGCGCGCATGCCGCCGCCTCCTTTCCCGTGGCCGCCTTTCTGCAGGCTGTGCGCCTGCGCCGCGCTCACAGCTCGCGGCCCACCACGCGCGCAATGGCGCGCCCCTTCTCGATGACAGCGGCAAACCGCTCCGGCTTGAGGCTTTGGGCGCCGTCGCTCCACGCAGCCTCCGGGTTTTCGTGCACCTCGATGATAAGGCCGTCCGCCCCCGCGGCAATGGCCGCAAGGCTCATGCTCTCCACATAGCGCCAGTTGCCGGTGGCGTGGCTGGGGTCTATGATGATGGGCAGGTGCGTTTTTTCCTTGATGATGGGTACTACCGAAAGGTCCAGCGTGTTGCGGGTGTATTTCTCGAAGGTGCGGATGCCTCGCTCGCACAAAATGACGTTCTCATTGCCGCCCGCCATGATGTATTCGGCGCTCATAATCCACTCCTCAATCGTGTTGGCAAGGCCGCGCTTGAGCAGAACGGGCTTTTTCATTTTGCCCACCGCCTTCAGAAGGCGGAAATTCTGCATGTTGCGCGCGCCGATCTGCACAAGGTCCACATACTGTTCAAATTCGTCTATTTCGTGCTCGCTCATCAGTTCGCTGACGATGGGCAGGCCCGTGGCCTCGCGCGCGGCCACCATGTCCAGAATGCCCTCGGTGCCGAGGCCCTGAAAGGCATAGGGCGAGGTGCGCGGCTTGTAGGCGCCGCCGCGCAGCATGGTGCCGCCCGCGGCCCTCACCTTTTTGGCAACGCTTATCATCTGCGCCTCGCTTTCCACGCTGCACGGGCCGCCGATGACGGCTATCTTCTCTCTGCCGCCCACCTTCACGCCCGCCACGTCGATGACGGAATCCGCCTCGTGGAACAGGCGGTTCGCCTTTTTGTACGGCTCGGAAACGCGCTGTACGCTCTCCACATATGGGTTCGCGCGGATGCGCTTTTCGTCCAGCACAGTGGTGTCGCCCACAAGGCCAAACACGTTGTAATCTGTGCCGCGTATCATGGTGACGGAAAGGCCCTGCGCCTCGAATTCGCGGATGATGCGCTCCAGCTCCGCCTGCGGCGTGCCGCGCTTTGTGCTGATGATCATGGTTTGTTTCTCCCCTCTTGTATGCTTTGCTGTTCAGCGGTTTTCATAGCCGGAAAGCTCCGGGTTTTTCACAAACTGCCCGCGGCTGTCCGTGCGCAGGGGCAGTACGGCCGTCACGGCCTCCACGGGGCACGCGCCGTAAATGTGCGGGTAATACCGGCTTGGGTTATGGGGCCCGGCCTCCCATTTGATGGGTGCGGGCACCTTTTTCACATCGATGCACAAAAGCACATAGTCGCCGCCGTCCGCATAATGGCCCGGCGCCACGCGCCAGAAATATTCCACGGGCGAGCAGTGCAGAAAGCCCCCCTCCGGCAGCTGCGCGCCCACGGCGCCCGCCGCCCTGCAGGCCTCCCATTCGCTGCGCCGCATGCCGTGCAGGATGACAAGGCTGCCCTCGATATCGCGCTTCAGCGTCTCCATGGCGTGCACATAGCCATCCCTGCCCTCGCCCACGAAGTGATAGCGGCAGGCCAGGCCCGCAAAGCTTTGCTGGCGGAAGGCTTCGCGCTTTGTCACGTCTGAGATGTGCACCTCGGCGGCGGGCAGCGCCACCGCCTTCAGCGCGTCCAGAATGGCCACCGAGGTGTGCGTATAGGCCGCGGGGTTGATGACGATGCCGTCCGCGCGGCCCAGCGCGCCCTGAATGGCTGTGACGATGTCCCCCTCGCAGTTGGACTGAAAAAATTCCGCCTCCACGCCCATGCCGCGCGCCGCCTGTGCGATATGGCTGCACAGGCCCTCGTACGTCAGCGTGCCGTAGATGTCCGGCTCGCGCACGCCCAGCATATTGATGTTAGGCCCATTCACGATCAAGAACTTCATAAAATGCCTCCTTTGCGGCGGCCACCGCCGCCTCGAAGCTGCCTGCGTTTTCCACCCTTGCGTGGCACGCCGCCTCGTACAGCGGGCGCCGTACGGCAAGCTGCCCCGCCAGCGCCTCGCGCGTGGCGCTCAGCGGCCTGCCGCCGCCTGGCTTCAAAAGCGCCAGCGGCCTGTCGAGGTACAGCACCACATAATTCTGGCGCAAAGCGCGCACATTTTCTTCGCGCAGCACCACGCCCCCGCCCGTGGCCAGCACGGCGCCGCCACGCTTGGCAAGGTCTGCCGTGACGGCGGCCTCCAGCCGGCGGAAGGGCTCTTCGTTGCCGGGCCTCAAAATTTCAGATATGGGCCTGCCCGCACGGCGCACAAGCTCAGCGTCGGCGTCCACAAAGGGCTTTTTCAGCGCCTTTGCCAGCGCCTTGCCGACGCCTGTTTTTCCGCACGACGGCATGCCCACCAGCGCAAGACCTGCCTTTTCGGCCAGAAGGTCGCGGTATATTTCAAGGATGCGCCGCTCTTCAATGGGCGCGCCCAAAAACAGCTCGGCGGCATATTTCGCCTGCGCCACTAGCATCAAAAGCCCGCCCGCACACGGCACGCCGCGCGCCCCGGCCATCTGCACAAGACGGGTGCGCAGGGGGTTGTATACCACGTCGAACACGGCCTCCAGTGCCGGAAAAGCGCCGGGCGCGGCCAAATCCACCAGGCAGGTGCCGTTGTCCGGGTACATGCCCGCAGGCGAGGCGTTGACAATGACGTTCACATCCTGCCGCGCGGCGGCCTGCTCATAGCGCAGCGCGCCGGACTTTTCGCTGCGCGAGGCACAAAGCACCTGCGCCGCGCCCTCGGCGGCGCACACCGCGCGCACCGTACGCTGCGTGGCCCCCGTGCCCAGAATGAGCACCGTTTTACCCGCCAGCGAAACGCCCCTGCGGCGCACAAGAAGGCGGAAGCCGTCGAAATCGGTATTGTAGCCGAACAGCCTGCCGCCGCGGTTCACCACCGTATTCACGGCGCCGATGGCCCTCGCCTCTTCGCTCACCTCGTCGCACGCTTCAAGCGCCAGCGCCTTGTAGGGGATGGTGACGTTCACCGCGCGAAAGCTGCGCGCGGCAAAAAAAGCGCGCGCAGCCGCCTCGCACGGCAGCTCCTTCAGCTCATAGGGGTAGCCGCCCAGCGCCTCGTGGATGGGCTTTGAAAAGCTGTGCCCCAGCGTTTTGCCAATCAGCCCATATTCCATGCCTGCGCCACCTGCCAGTCCTTTCCGAAATGCTGCGCGCACAAATCCGCCACGGCAAGGGCCGTCACGGCGTCCTGCACGGCGCGGGCACGGTGTGCGATGCACGGGTCGTGCCTGCCGTGTATCAGCAGCGTGGCGTCGCGCTTTGCGGCCCAATCCACCGTCTGCTGCACCTGGTAGATGCTGGCCGTTGGCTTCACCACCGTGCGGAACACAAGGGGCATGCCGTTTGTAATACCGCCGTTCACGCCGCCGTTGTGGTTGGTGGTGGAGACGGTGCGGCCCGCGTGCATGCGCAGCGCGTCGTTCGCCTCGCTGCCGCGCATGCCCGCCATGGCGAAGCCCGCGCCGAACTCTACGCCCTTCACCGCCGGTATGCTGAACAGCAGGCCCGCCAGCGTGCTTTCCACACTGCCGAAAAACGGCTCGCCCAGCCCTGCGGGCAGGCCCAGCACGGCCGTCTCCAGCACGCCGCCCACGCTGTCGCCCCCGGCGGCCGCGGCCTCTATGGCCGCCTGCATGGCCTTTGCCTTCACGCTGGAAAGCGCAGGGAACGCCACGGCCCCCAGCGCGCGAAGCTGGCGCGCCAGAGCCTCGCCGCCAAAGGCAAGGGGCTCGTCCTCCACACCGGCGCACTGCGCCAGATGCGTGCCAATCACCACGCCCCTTTTCTCCAGCATCTGCTTCAAAATGGCGCACGCGGCCACAAGCGGCGCGGTGAGCCGGCCCGAAAAATGGCCGCCGCCGCGCGCGTCCTGAAAGCCGCGGTATTTCAGGTGCGCCGTCCAGTCCGCATGGCCGGGGCGCAGAAGGTCCTGCGTTTTTTCGTAATCTTCGCTGCGCGTATTGGTGTTTTCTATCACCAGCGTCACAGCCGTGCCCGTGGTGAAGCCTTTGTAAACGCCCGACAGGAAATGCACCCTGTCCGGCTCTGTGCGCTTTGTGCTCAGCCTGCCCGCGGCGCGGCGCTTATCCATCTCCCGCGCGATATACGCCTCGTCCACCGGCACGCCTGCGGCAAGGCCCGAAAGCGTGGCCCCCACCGCCGGGCCGTGGCTCTCTCCGAAGATGGAAAGCGAGATGGCGCCCGTGTATGTGTCGTTCATCCAATGCCCTCCCCTATCACGGCGCGCAGCGTCTCCACCGGCACCTTCTCCAGCCGGTAGCTGCCCGGCTGCTTCACCTTCACCAGCGTGATGGCGCCGTTCGCGGCTTTTTTGTCATGCACAAGGTGGGAATATATCTCGTCCCCGTCATAACGGATGCGCACCGGCAGGCCCAGCGCCCTGTATACCCTCCGCACGCGCGCGCGCACGGCCGGGCTCTCCAGCATGGGCAGCGTGCCCAGCGCCACGCACTCGCCGTGGTAAAGCTGGCGGCGCGCAAGGCCGCGGCTGGCCTCGATGGCATGGCCGATGGTGTGGCCGAAGTTCAGCGCCGCACGGCAGCCCGCCTCGCGCTCGTCCGCCTCCACAATGGCCTTTTTCACCGCAAGGCTGCGGTACAGAATTTCCTCAAGGCTCTGCTGTGCGGCGTCTTTTTCAAACAGCTCGAAAAGCGCCGCGTCCCCGATGAGGCCCGTCTTCACCGCCTCGGCCAGCCCGTTCGCCACATGGCGCGGGGGCAGGGTGGCAAGGGTGTCCGGGTCTGCCACCACAAGGCACGGCTGGTGAAAGGCACCCACGATATTTTTGGTGCCCGCCAGGTTCACGGCCGTCTTGCCGCCGATGGAGGAATCTACCTGCGCAAGCGTGGTGGTGGGGCAGTTGATAAAATCGATGCCGCGCATATAGCATGCGGCGGCAAAGCCCGCGGCGTCGCCCACCACGCCGCCGCCCAGGGCCAGCACCGCGTCCGTGCGGGCAAAGCCGTGCTGCAGCATCGCGGCGCACAGGCGCTCTGTCACGGCAAGGCTCTTCGAGCCCTCGCCCTGCTCCAGCACCACGGGCACCCCCTGCGGGCACTGCGCCATCACCGTGGAAAGATACTGCTGCGGCACGCCGGAATCTGTCACCACAAGCACCTTGCGGCTCAGGTTCACAAGCTGCCCCACGCGCCCCAGCGCGCCGCGCCGCAGAATGATGTCATAGCTTCGCGGGCCAAGCCGCATCGTCAGTTTCATACGCGCTCCCCTTCCGCCGCGCCGCGGCTGTATACGCCAAGCACGCGCACCGTGCGGCACACGGCGCCCAGCTTTTTCAGAAGGGCCTGCGCCGCTGCGCCGCTGCAGTCGCCCACCAGCTCGGCATAAAAATAATACTCCCAGGCCGCGTGCGGCATGGGCCTGCTTTTGATGCACTCGAGGTTGAAGCCCTCTTCGCCTATCACCTGCATCACGCGCGCCAGCGCGCCGGCCTTGTGGTCTACCGTGAACAGCAGGCTGAAGCGGTTGCCCTTTGCCCGCTGCACCCTGCCGATGACAATAAAGCGGGTGGTGTTGTCCTCGCTGCCGTTGATATTTTCTGCCAGCACATGCAGGCCGTACAGCCCTGCCGTCTCTTTTGAGGCAATAGCCGCCAGCGCTTTGTCGCCCCGGCGCGCCACCTCCTGTGCGGCCAGCGCCGTATTAGCCGCCTCGCGCCGGGCAAGGCCCAGCATTTTCAAAAAGCCCGCGCACTGGCGCAGGGCCTGCGGGTGCGAAAGCACTGTTTTTACATCGCCCAGCGCCGCGCCCGGCACCCCAAGCAGGTTCTGGCCCACAGGCAAATCATACATGTCACACACGCACAGCCCAGGGTGGGAAAAGCAAAGGTCCAGCACTTCAGACACATCCCCCGCGCTGCTGTTTTCAAACGGCAGCACGCCGTATTCAGCCTCGCCGCTTTCCACCGCGCGGAACACATCCTCCCACGCCGCAAAACCCACGGCGCGCGCGTGCGGAAACAGCCTGCACAGCGCAATGTGGCTGAACGCGCCCTCCACGCCCTGGTATGCCACCGCGCCGCGCCCCAAAAGCGCCTGCTGCAGCGCGCGGGAAAGCGCCATGTTGTGGCGCACAAAATCTTCATAATAGGGGGCCATGGCCTTTTCGCGCGCACCCAGCGCTGCAAGGTTTTTTTCCACCACGGCCTCTTCGCGCGCCGCATCCAGCACAGGCAGGCCATGCTGCGCCTTGTACCCGGCTATGGCCGCCGCGGCCTCCATGCGGGCAAGAAATGCCTCGCGCAGCGTTTCATCCAGGGAATCTATCTTTTTGCGCAGTGCCTCCAGCGTCTCCATCCGCGGCTTCGCCCCTTTGCGGTCATAATATGTTGTATTATATCACACCCAAGGCCCCTGCGCAAAGCAAATCACATTTTTATGCGCGGCGTGCGGTGTGCCGCGCGCCGCGCCGGGGCTTTCCCTTTGCGGCTGTTTGTGATATAATGTCATTAATTATTCCCTTGCAGGCCGCCGTGCGCGGCGCGCCGCAGGGCATGCCGCGCGGCCAAAAGGGCCGCGCATCCCTTTTCAGCGAAGGAGCTTTCCCAATGGCAAACAACGAACAGGACAAGCGCCCCCGCGCGCCCAAAAAGGCCAATACGGACACCGTCTCGTTCCGCGTGGTGGCCAGCCTGCAGCGCGGCGCCAACGACGCCGTGGCGGTGCCGCACCGCGGGCCTATACCGCTGCGCCTTGTGGTGAATGCCTTCGGGCAACTTTTATACCGCGTGGGCTTTGAAACAGAATATGTGGTGCGCTGCTTCTGGCGCGGCCTGCGCAGAGCCACCGCCGGGGCAAGGCGCTGGGCCGTGCTGGCCGCAAAAACAGTGGCGGCGCCCTTTGGGCTGTTTTTCCGCACCATGTGGCGCGACCTTTCGGCCCCCTTTGTGCATCTGGCGCACGGCATGCGCCACCTGAAAGCGGAAAAGCAGGCCGGCAGCGGCACCAGCAGCATTGCCTTCATCCGCAGCGGCGTGCAAAAGCACCGCGCCGTGCTGGCGGGTGCGCTGGGCTATCTTCTGCCTGTGGGCGCGCTGGCCATACTGGTGTTCACCGTAAGCCAGGTGCTGGGCGCCAACTATTCCCTTGCAGTGGAATATAAAGGCGATATCATCGGCTTTGTGGAAAACGAAAACGTGTGGGAGGCCGCCAACAGCCTTGTGCGCGAGCGCATCATCGCCTCGGATGAAACAGACCAGGCCTGGAACGCCGAGCCCGTGTTTACCATCCGCGCCGTGGATAAGGCCGCTCTTTCCTCCGCCAGCTATCTGGCAGACACCATTGTAAAAAATTCCTCCGACGAAATACAAAACGCCACCGGCATCCATGTAAACGGGCAGCTTGTGGGCGTTGTGACGGACGGCGCGGCGCTGCAGCAGGTGCTGGATGACACCCTCGCCCCGTATGAGACGGGCGGCGAGTTTCACCGCGTGGCCTTTGCACAGGAGATAGAGCTCGTGCCAGGCATCTATTACACCTCCTCTATCGAGGATATCTCCGCCGTGACAGACGCCCTGCGCGCAGACCCAACCTACCTTCAGGTAAAAATAACGGACCGCGAGGAATATGACGACGTGCAGCCGTACGAGACCATCACGCAGGAATCGGACGATTATTACGAGGGCACGCAGCGCGTGCTGCAGCGCGGCCGGAATGGCCGCCAGCATGTGGTGGCAGACGTGACGCGCGTGAACGGCGAAGAAGTTGCGCGCGAGGTGGTGGAAACCACCGTGCTGGAGGAGATGACGCCCCGCATCGTAGTGGTGGGCACAAAATCTTATGATTTTGCCACCAGTGTCGGCCATGTGGGTTCGGGCAGCCTTTCGTTCCCCGTGCCGGGCTATTCCTACATCACCACCCGCTTCGGCCAGGGCCGCCACCGCGGCACAGATATCTGCGCGCCCGCTGGCACGCCTATCTATGCCTGTGCGGGCGGCACCGTGGTGGAGGCCGGCTGGCATTACAGCTGGGGCAATTATGTGCGCATCGACCACGGCGGCTATTACACGCTGTACGCGCACTGCTCGCAGCTTTCCGTCTCGGCCGGGCAGGCCGTGGCGCAGGGGCAGCTTGTGGGGCTTGTGGGCAACACGGGCTATTCCTCCGGTAACCACTGCCATTTGGAATTGTGGCTGGATAACTCCGGTTCCTACTACAGCCTGACAGACCCGCTGAACTATATGACGCCGTGACCGGCCGGGCAGGCCGGTCACGGCGTGCAAAGCCGCCCGCAAACCGATGCTTGCCGCCTCTGTACAGAGGCGCTGAAAATTATCCCTTCTTCCACCGGCTAGCGGCTGTTAAGGCAGCCGACCCTGCCCGCGCAGGGCTCGCAGCGTTTTTTCGGCTTTTGCCCATTCTTTTTCAGCAAAACCGCTGTATTTCCTTTACCTTTCTTCCGGCCCTGCGCTCATCGATTTTCAAAGCTTTTTACCCGCCCCCGGCAGAACCGGGGGCTTTTTCCTGCCTCATGCGGCAAAAAGGGCGGGGGCCCCGGCTGTGCCGGGGCCCCCGCCCTTTTTAATATCAGTTTTTACCCACTTCCGAAAGGCGCAGGCCGGGGTTATGCTCCTCGGCCCATGTGATGTTCCAGGCGCTTGTGAACAAAAGCAGGCGGCGGCCCTTGAAGTCCTCCACGCGGCGGGTATCGCTGGTGAGGTTCAGTGCCTTGGGGTCTACGTCCTCATTGTCTATCCAGCGGATGAAGGCATACGGCAGGGCCGTGCGCCGCACGTCCACATTGTACTCATTTTTCAGGCGGTATTCCAGCACTTCGAACTGCAGCACGCCCACCACGCCTACAATGACCTCCTCCATGCCGCCGCCCAGCTCCTTGAATATCTGAATGGCGCCCTCCTGGGCAATCTGCTCCATTCCCTTCACGAACTGCTTGCGCTTCATGGTGTCCACCTGTGTGATGCGCGCAAAGTGTTCGGGCGCAAAGGTGGGGATGCCCTCATAGGCAAACGGTGTTTTCGCCGTGGTGATGGTGTCGCCGATAGAGAAAATGCCCGGGTCGAAAATGCCCAGAATGTCGCCCGCAAACGCCTCGTCCACTGTCTCGCGCTCGGAGGCCATCAATTGGGTGGACTGGCTGAGCTTCACCTTTTTGCCGCCCTGCACATGGTAAACGTCCATACCGCGCTCAAAGCGGCCCGAACAGATGCGCATAAAGGCGATGCGGTCCCGGTGGGCCTTGTTCATGTTGGCCTGTATCTTGAATACGAAGGCCGAAAAATCGGGGCTGTGCGGGCTGATAAGCCCTGCCGAGGACATGCGCGCCAGCGGCTGGGGCGAAAGGCGCAGGAAATCGGCAAGGAACGGCTCTACCCCGAAGTTTGTCAGCGCCGAGCCGAAGAATACCGGCGTCAGCTTGCCGGAATCCACCTTCGTCTTATCAAACTCGTAGGCGGCACCGTCCAGCAGCTCAATATCATCGCACAGCACGGCGTGCAGCGCCGGGGTCAGCAGCTCGTCCAGGTTCGCGTCGCCCAGGTGCGCCTGTATCTTCGCAGCCTGCTGGGTGCCGGTTTTTCCCACCGTCTCAAAGGCCAGTATCTCTTTTTTATCGCGCACATACACGCCCTTGAACTCCCTGCCGCAGCCGATGGGCCAGTTCATGGGGTATGTCTCGATGCCCAGCACCTGCTCTATTTCCTCCAGAAGGTCGAAGGGGCTGCGCGCCTCGCGGTCCATCTTATTCACAAAGGTGAACAGCGGGATGCCGCGCATGGCACACACGCGAAACAACTTTTTCGTCTGCGCCTCCACGCCCTTGGCCGCGTCAATGACCATCACCGCGGCATCCGCCGCCATCAGCGTGCGGTAGGTATCCTCGGAAAAATCCTGGTGGCCGGGCGTGTCGAGGATATTGATGCAGCAGCCGTTGTACTCAAACTGCAGCACGCTGGACGTGACCGAGATGCCGCGCTGCTTTTCAATTTCCATCCAGTCCGACACGGCGGCACGCGCGCCCTTTTTGCCCTTGACGATGCCCGCCTGCTGAATGGCGCCCCCATACAAAAGCAGCTTTTCCGTCAGCGTAGTCTTGCCCGCGTCCGGGTGTGAAATGATGGCGAACGTGCGCCGCCGGGCTATCTGCTCTTCCAGTGTGAATTCGCTCAAAGCCTTTTCCTCCAGAAAGGCCCCGCGGCTGCGGGGCCGGTATTGTGTTGCCGTACGCACCGGGCGGCACTGTGCCTCCCCCGCCGGGCTCATGGCCGCAGCCGGGGCCGGGGAGGGCGGCCCGGCGCGCTCCGCTCTGCCGGCCACGCATGCCTTCGCGGGCCCTGCCGCACAGGCGGAAAGCTGTGTTTCCCACCAAAGGACGGTGCGGGGGCGAAACTGCCCGCCGCCCTGCCCGGCCTATATTGTACGGCATTTCGGCCCGCTTTGCAAGCGGCTGCGGCCTGTTTTTCAGCCGCCCTGCCCGCAGCGCGTGCAAATCACAACCTCATGTTGAACGTGGGGTTTGCAGAACGGCCCTATAAGGGCCATTATTCCAGCCGCAGCGAAAGGTGCGCAATGGGCAGCGCCAGCCGCACTTGGCGTTGATTTTTCGTTTTTTCTTCTACTGCGGCCTTACTTCAATTTGCCCTTCGCCGCAAGCTGTCTTTTATATAGCATTTAAAATTCGCACCGGAAACATAAACGATTGGATATTCATTGCCAATCCATCTAATAGTGGCGCGCCCACTTTCTTGTTTTCTATCGTTCATTCTGTTAAAACAGGTATTCTTTTCTATTCAACGCTCGTGCCAGATTCGCCCGCAAGTATAGCTTGTGGGCCTTATATGAATAGCAAAGCCGCAGAGGCCAAAGAGGCCCTGCGGCTTTGCTGAAGCAGCACTTCCCGCGGGAGGGAGGCGGCTTATTCGCCCGGCACATCCCCGCCGCCCTCCGGCCCGCCGCGGCTGAGTAGGCCGGAAAGGTAGCTTCTGTCGCCCAGCACGGCGGCAAGCTGCACTTTGTCCAGCACACCCTCCCAGTAGGCGGCTGCGGCCTTCTGGTACTGGCTGCCCAGCTCCTGCGCCTGCGCCAGCAGCGCCTGAGGGCCGCTTTGCTGCTGCGCGTGGGTGAAGGGGTTTTCCCACTGCTCCGGAAAGCCCCCCTGCGGCGCCGGGGCGGGCGTCACATGGCTCATGCCCCAGCCGGGCCTGCCCATGAAAAACTGCACCGCACGGATAAGAAGGCGCTTGCCCGCGCCTGCGCAGAACATACCGTGCAGCCAGGCAAAATCGTGGAAGCAATCTGCCAGGGCCTCACGCGAAATCTCCAGCCCGTACACCTCCAGAATGCACGCGTGCAGAAGCTCGCAAACCTCTGCCAGCGCCTTGGGTGAAAGAGCCGGCGCGGCGTCCTGCTGCGGCACGGCGCGGCCATGGCCGTCCTGCTCGTGCAGCTCGCTGTCCAGCGCCGCTTCACAGAAGCCGTGGCCATACGGGCCGCCGAACACGCCGCCGGGCGCGCACAATGCCTCCACATAGGGGTGCAGGGTGGAATCGGCCGCATAATGGCTTAAAAAGCCGAGGGTATAGCTGCGCTGCGCTTCGCTCCATGCGCGGAACACCATGGCCCGCAGAAAGCGGCCCGTCTGTTCTTCGTGCATGCGCTCGCCCAGCGCGGCCAGGTCATACGGGCGCTTTTTTGCGCTTTGCAGCACATGGTAGGCAAACAGAGGGTCCGGCCCGTTGGCGCCCATCTCGTAGGCGGGCGTATCAGGCGCCGGCGCACCGCTCTGCGCCAGTGTGCGGCGCGCGGTGCGGATATGGGTATATGCTTCCGGCATGGTTCAGCCCTTCTTTTTGCGGTATTTCGGCAGCACGAAGAAATACAGCCCGCCGCCGATGAAAAAGATGATAAGCACGCTCAAAATGCCCCAGGGTGCGGCGTCCATGTTCACCTGTGCCAGCAGGGCCTCGCTTGCCGTGGCGCGCGTTTCGCCCGCATTTTTCAGCATGATGCCAGCCGCCAGCGCGCTGGACCAGCCCACCAGCGCCGGCCCCATGATGGCCGAGAATTTGCCGAAGATATCGTAAAAGCCGAAGAATTCGCCCGTGCGCTTTTTATCCGGTATCATTTTGCCGAACATGCTGCGGCTCAGCGCCTGGATGCCGCCCTGGCTGGTGGCCACCATCACGGCCATCACCCAGAACTGCCACACCTCGCGCAGAAAGAAGCCGAACACGGTGACGCCCATATAGATGCAGATGCCCACACCCACCATCGCGCGCGCACCGAAGCGCTCGCTGGCCTTAATATACAAAAGGCAGAACGGCAGGCCCAGCACCTGCACCAGCAAAAGCGCCAGCAGCATGCTGGTGGAATCCAGCCCGAGGGTGTCGCCATAGCTGGTGGACATGTGGATGATGGTGTTCACGCCATCGATGTAGAAAAAATACGCAATGAGGAATACGAACATCTCTTTATGGTGAAAAATCTCCTTCACAGTAGCCCACAGACCCTTCAGGGCCTTGCCCACCGCGCCCTTCTCGCGCTCAACATAGCTCACCTGCTCTACATTTTTTAAAAGCGGGAAGCTGAATACGAACCACCACACCGCCGTGAGGCCGAACGCGAACGAAAGGCAGAACAGCATGGCGTCACTGCCCAGAATCAGGTTCATGATGAGGAACGCCAGCAAAGGGATGGTGGAGCCGCCAATATATCCCAGACCATAGCCCATGGTGGATACCTTATCCATGCGTTCTTCAGTGGTGACATCGTTCAAAAAGCTGTCGTAATACAGGTTCGCACCGGCAAAGCCGATGGTGGAAAGGATGTACAGCGCCAGCACCGCCATACCCACCTTTTCCGCCACGCCGGGGGCCATGAAATCCAGCTGGGGGGTGACGGCAAGGCCTACACAGCTCACCACGCCCACCAGCATAAAAATGGCAAACAGCTTTTTGCGCATGCCTCTAAAATCTCCAAACACGCCCAGCACGGGTGCCAGCAGCGCCACGATGGCCATAGCCGCGCTGGTGGCATAGCCCCATGTTGTCATACCCGAGGCGGCATCCGCCATGTATTCCACCACAGTGTTGTAAAAAATAGGCAGGATGGTGACCACTATCACGGAATGGGCGCTGTTGGCCCAGTCGTACATCATCCAGCTTTTTTCCTGCTTTGTAAAGTTTTTCAGCACTCCCGCACACTTCCTTTCGGGCACGCCCGGCCGCATCCCGGCGCTGCGGCGCCCGCACATTCTTGTTTTTAGTTTACCATGGAACCGGCCAAACCACAAGCGCGGGCCGGTATATTCTGTGCAAAGTATGCGTAAAGGCTGCGCACAGCGCCGCTGAAAAGCACTGTGCGCAGGGCCGCCGCGGGCAGGCGGCCTGCGCCGTCCCTGCCGCGGCGCGCAAAAGTCACTTTGCGGCAGTGCAAAGCGGGTTTGCCTGCCATCCGGGGGGGCAGAAAGCAAAAATGCCCCATAGCTCCCTCAGCCGCCGCAGGGCTTTTCTGCGCAGCGTGCCGAAGCCGCAGGGCAAGCACGGCATTTCCCTTCCCGTCCGCCCCTGGCACATTATACAGACAGAGCCCCCGCGGCGCGCCTGACGGCTGCCGCGGGGGCTCTGTGGTTTCTATATTTAAGGCCGGGGCCGCTTTACGCGGCCGCGCCGTCCAGCTCTGCCTGCCATGCGGCAAGCTCCTCTTCCAGTGCGGCCAGCTCGCTCTCACGCTCCTGCTGGGCGGCCTGCTGCTCTGCAAGCTGCTCCTCCCTGGCGGCCAGTTCTTCCTCGCGCTGGGCCAGTGCCTCTTCGCGGGCGGCCGCGGCATTTTCCGCCCTCCACCGCCCGGCCTCGTCCGCGTCCATGTAGCAGCCTGCCTCTTCCACCCACTGCTGCATCTGCACCTGGCCCGCAAGGTCTGTCACGGCGCGCTGGTGGTCGAATGCGCCGCAGATGTCCAGCGTATAAAGCGCCCCCTCCGGGCCGTCGGCCTCAAGGTAGATATCCGGCATTTCCACGCCGCAGCCCTTCACAGCCTGCACCACAGGCTGCGCCGCAGCAAGAAACGCCTGCACGTCTTCATATTCGCCCGCAAGGGTGATGCTTGCGGCCGCGTCGCCATTCAGCCCGGCCAGCGTTTCGGGCACAAAGGTGTGTTCGGGCCAGCTGAAGCCGTAATTTACATAGGCGTTCACATTTTCCACGTTTTTGTCCTTTGCAAGAGCTGTGCCTACAGCGGTATTCCACTCGCTCTCCAGTGCCTCCATGCGCTGCACGTTTTCAGGCGAGGCATATTCCGCCACCTTCATGCCCACCACGCCCGCAAAGCCGGCCAGCAGCAGAAAAAAGCACATCACAGTAGAGAGGAAATCATATTTCAGCCTTGTGTCGCCTCTGGCGGCCGAGGCCACCAGAAGCTCGGCGCCCAGCGCCACCAGCACCAGCGGCGTCAGCTTGAACAGGTTCAGCATATCCCATCCGGGGCGGAACATGCCCGCCACCAGCGCAATGCCTGCAATCACCAGGCACAGCCCCATGGTGAACGTGCCCACGCGGCGCACCTTGCGCGGCGTGGGTGCCGGGGCAGGCTGCGCCGGCGCGGCATGCGGCTGTGCCGCCGGGGCCGCGGGCGCAGCTTCTTCTGTGGGGGCGGGGCTCACGCCATGCTCCAGCTCATTCTTCGTGTTCATGGCCGTTCTCCCCTTCCTGCACCTTCTGCCCGCTGCCTGCACCCTTGAAGGCGACATAGTCGTCCTCCTGCTGGCGGGCCTGCTTGCCAGCAGGGCCGCGCATCAGGAACACGCCGAAGCCAATCAGCACCACGGCCACAAGGGTGGTGGTAAGGCTGTTCAGCAAAGTGCCCAGCCAGTGCAGGTGATATGCCGAAACCATGCCCCACAGCACGGGCGCAATAAAGTTCGAATACAGCGCATACACGCCAATGGCCACCAGGGCAATGCCCAGCACGCGGTGGCGCTTTTCCACCAGCGTTTTCCAGTTGCCGCCTGCAAGGCTTTCAGGGTCTACCAGCCATGCGTCGGGCTCCATGGCCTCGCCCGACAAAAAGCGGCTGCGGATATTGAAGGTGTCGAAGAACGAATACATCCACACCACCAGCGAAAACAAAGCCACAGGCACCATGTTCAGAAGTGTGCCCAGCATGATGATGAGCATGAACAGCACCAAGAGCGAGGTGCCGCGTTTCATATAGCCCTGGTACATCTGGCCCGCGCCGGGGCAGAAGGCAAGGCAGAAGGTGAAAAAGCCGCTTTTCCGTTTCATGGTAATTCTCTCCTTTTACTGTTGTGCGCCCTTTTGGAAGCGGGCGAAAAAGTCTGTGACGGCCGCGCTTATCTGCCGGCCCGTCTCGCTTACAAATTCATTCATGCGCGAGGTGACGGTGGTGTATGCCCTCGGCTCGGGCGGCTGGGCGGGCCTTGCCTCGCGCAGCGTGCCCATATTCTGAAACACGCCCGTGCCCCAGATGATGAGTGCGAACGCCGCCGCTGCGGCTGCCGTGGCATAACGGCTTGTGACGATGCGCCAGGTGCGGCGGCGGATGCGCTGCCACACGCCCGGTGCAAGCGGCGCTTTGGGGGCTGCAAGCGGGGCATCTTCCAAAAGAGCCGTATAGCGCACAAGACATTCGTCGCAAAAGCTCAGGTGCTCGGCGGCTTCCAGCCGCGCCAGCTCGTCCAGCCTGCCTTCCGTCAGGGCTTTCAGCCCCTCGGACGTCAAATGGCCGTTTTCATGGAACAGTTCCATCCTGCATTCCCCTTTCTCTCAATTTCGCCTGCAGCATGCGCCGCGCACGGGCAAGCTGCGTGTGTACTGTTTTCACCGGGCGCCCAAGCTCCTGCGCAATCTGCTCAGGCGGCTTCTGCTCTAAGAAGTAGGCCACGCTCACAAGGTGGTACGGCTCTTTCAGCGCGTGGATATCGGCTTCTATGCGCGCTGCGCCGTCTTTCGCCAGTGCCTGCTGTTCGGGGCCCTGCGCAGGGTCCGCCCCAGCCAGCACGGGCAGCTTTTCATCCTCTTCCGCGTGCACACGCCGGTGATAGGCGCTTTTCAAATGGTCCTTTGCCTTATTGGCCGCAATGCGCGCCAGCCACGGCTTATAGCTGCCCGGCGGGCAGTCGTCCCGGTGTATCCATGCGGAGAGGAAGGTCTCCTGTGCAAGATCCTCGGCCAGCGCGTCGTCACCCACGAACTGGCGGCATATGGTGTACACCAGCCTTTCATACTGGCCTATCAGCACTGTGAATTCCTGCTGCGTCATCGTGCCGCGCCGCGCGCTTGCCCCCTCTCCACACGCGCCCCCGTGCGGGCGGGGGCGTTTTATATGCGTGCGGGGTGTGGCACGGGGGCGCTGCCCCTGCGGCGGGCGGCCCGCACTTTTCCGCCCTGCACCTATGTAACGGCGCGGGCTGCGCCGTTTCTTCAACATTTTGCAAAAAAATGCGGCACGCCGGCCCTACCCTGCCCGGCAGATGCCAAAACAGCCGGGGAAGGCGTTTCCTTCCCCGGCCGTGTAAACAAATGGCCTGCCTGCAAAAACGGGCGCCCGGCAGCTATTCGCCCCCCAGGCGGCTTGCCACAAACCAGCCTGCGGCGAATGTCACAATGCCGGCGCACAACATCAGCACAGAGAACCCGCCCCAGTCTGTTTTCAGCAAAATGGCCACGGGCGAGGCCGAAATCAGGCCGATGATGGCATAATAGGCGTGTATCTCGGCGCGCTGGAAAATAAACTCGATGATTTTGGCAATGAGAAAGATGCCCACCACCACACCGATGCCGAACGGTACAAGGCAGCCGCACGCCTGCAGCAGCATGGGCATGTCGAAGGCCAGCAGCGCGTCAATAAAATCGTTTATCGTCCTCAGGATAACATTGTAGTACCCCAGCAGCATCAGCATCATGCTGCCGCTGACGCCGGGCACCACCATGGTGGCTGCCGCAATGACACCTACGCCGAACAGCTTCAGCACATTTGCAAGGCTGAGGGCGACGCTGGCGTCTGCGCCGGTGGTTTCTCCCATCAGGGCCATGCCCACAACAAGGGCAAAAAAGGCCGCAAAGCAGACCAGCCTGCCTGCACTTGCCTTATGGCCCTTCACCCTGTGAAGTACAAATGGAAGGCTGCCCGCAATCAGGCCGCAGAAGGCGAAGTTTGTGGGGATGGGATAGTTTGCAAGCAGAAATTCGAACAGGCGCGACAAAACAACAATGGCAAGGCCCGCACCCGCAAAAATGGGCAGAAGCAGCTTCATGCTCTGCTTGAATTCGCTGCGCAGATGCGTAATGGCGTGGATGAGTTTATCGTACAGGCCCATTGCCACCATCATGGTCCCGCCGCTGACGCCCGGAATGATATTGGCAACGCCCACCACGACGCCCTGCAGTATTTTTTTCAGCATTCTGTGTTCTCCTTTTTCCTGTTTCCATGCCGCATGCCCGGCACACAGGGCACACAGCATTTTATTATGATACCGTATCCCGCCTTTATTTGCAAGGCCGGATAAAAAAGCGATGCCGCCGGCTGTGCGGCCGCTTTTCTGCCCGGCGGCCCGCGGAGGGCGCTTTGGCGGCAGCGGGCGCGCTTTGCGCGGCGGAAAGGCACCTTGCGCGGCGGGGAGGCGCCTTGCGCGGCGGGGAGGCGCCTTGCGCGGCGGGGAGGCGCCTTGCACGGCGGGAAGGCGCTTTGCGCGGCGGGGAAACGCTTTGCGCGGCAAAAAGCACCTCGCCTGCAAGCACGCGCCGAAAGGTGGTGCATGCGCTTTCCGAATGTGGTATACTGTAAAATATGATGCTCTGCACCGGTGCATACGGCGCCGCCCTGTGCACCGGTGCGCAGAAAAAGGGGGAAACAGCTTGAAACGCCTGTTTTGCGCGCTGGCCGCCGTGCTGGCTCTGGCCATGTGCGCTGCGCCTGCCATAAGGACGCAGGCGGCCGGGGCCGCCGCTTATTCCATCACCAGCTTCGAGGGCAGCGCCGTGCTGCACGAGAACGCCGTGCTGGATGTGACAGAAACTATCGTGGTGGATTTTTCTTCGCCCAGCCACGGCATTTACCGCGCCTTGCAGACCTCGCTTGTGCAGGAAAAGGCCACCGGCGGCGAGACGGTGCAGATGCCCTACAAGGCGCGCGTGACGGACGTTCAGGTGGACGGCGTGCCCTTCGAGACCTTCACCGAGGACGGCGTGTTCTTCATCCGCATCGGGGACGAGGACGAAACCGTCGCCGGCACGCAGGTATATACCCTGTGCTATTCCTATGACTTCGGGGCAGACCGCGTGCCCGAATACGACGAGTTCACCTATTCCCCAATCGGTGCAAACTGGGAGGTGCCCATTCAGAAGGCAAGCTGGCGCGTGCAGTTTGAAAAGCCCCTGCCGGAAAGCGCCGTGCAGGCCTTCACCGCGCAGGCGCAGCAGGCCGTCTCTGTAACGGTGAGCCAGGACGCCGCCAGCTTTGTGTGCGGCCAGCCCATCCAGCCCGGGCAGGACATTGTGCTGAGCACCATGCTGCCCGAGGGCTATTTTACAGGCGCCCGCCAGGCGCCGTGGGCCGCGGCCGCCGTTCTGCTGGGCCTTGCCGCTGCGGTGGCTGCGGCGGCGCTGGCCCGCGCGCTTGCGGCCCAGCGCACAGGCGTCTCGCCGCAGCTTTGCACAGCCCCGCCCCGGGGCGTCAGCGCCGCTGAGGTAGGCTATATCGTGGACAGCTGCGCAGACGACAGAGACCTGTTTGCGCTGGTGTATGAATTTGCCCAGCAGGGCCTGCTCTCCATTGAAATGCAGGGCAGCGAAAAGGCCCCGGAGGCCGTGCTGCACAAAGAGGCCGACATCCCTGAAACCGCGCCGGATTATCAGCGCACCTTCTTTCATGCACTGTTCCGCAACAGAAAAAGCTTCTCTTTTGCCCATGCGGACGAGCACTTTGCCCAGGGCCTTGCCAAGGCCAAAACGCAGCTTGCCCAGCACTTTGACGGTGAGAACAAGTTGTACCAGCCCGGCACGGCGGCTGCCTCGCTTGCGCTGCCTCTGCTGGCCGCCGGCCTGTTCCTGGCCGGCATGGTGCTGGCCGGCGGGCTTCTGCTGGCGAGCGGCACCGTGCTGGGGGCTGCCAGCGGCGTGTGCGCGCTGGGCGCCGCGCTGGTGGCGCACTTCGGCGTATACCGCTGGCGCTTTGCCTCGCGCGGCACGCGCCTTGCCTTCTCGGTTGGGGCGGGGCTCTTGTGGCTGGGCGCGGCAGTATGCGCGTTTTTCGCCTCGGCAACGGCCCTGCTGCCCATGTGGGCCGTTCTGGGCGCTGCGGCCCTTGTGCTGGCTGCGGCCGTGCTGGCGCCGCGCATTGTAAAGCCCACGGCCTATAACAACGAGGTAAGCGCACAGCTTTTGGGCCTGCGCGAATATATCGAGCAGGACGCCGCGGCGGGCGGCAGGCTGACGCCGGAGCAGGGCTGGGCTCTGCTGCCCTACGCCTATGTATTCGGCATGACAGAGGAATTCTGCGCCCGCTTTGAGGCGGACTGTGCCCCGGCATGGTATCTGTGCGCCTGGGGCTGGGGCCTGCACGGCCCCGCACATATGGGCCGCGCCATGCACGAGGGCTTCAACACTGCCATCCGCGAGGCCTATGCCGCACAGGCGCACAGCTCCGGCAGCAGCGGCGGCGGAGGAGCTTCCGGCGGCTTTTCCTCCGGCAGCTTCGGCGGCGGGGGCGGCGGCGCATGGTGATGCGCAGCGTGCGCTTCGAAGAATATCAATAAAGAAGATAAAACTGCGGAAGGGGGGCATGGCGTGTGCTGCTGTGCCTGCAGAAAGCTCTTTGGATATGTTTTTTATGCCTGATGGCCGGCCTGCTTGTGTGTGCGGCGCTTGCCATGCAGGATATTCTTTTCGTGCTGGCACTTGCCGCAGCGCTTGCCGCTATATTCTTTTGGGCCGCAAGGCATCTTGCGGCCCTCCAGCGCCCGCGGGCGCTGGAATGGCCGCTGCGCGCAGGCTATGCGCTGTTTTTTGTCCTGCTGTGTGTGTTCGGCCTGCTGGCCCTGCCAAGCCCCCATTCAGACCTTGCGGCTGTGTACGGCTCTGTTCCCGACGTGCTGGACGACTTTGTGCTGAACGGCGCATATGCAGATTATTTCATCTTTTACGCCCCTGTTTTTTACACGGATGCCTTCGCCATGTTCTTCCTTGTAGCCGAAGCATGGCTGCTTTTTCGCTTTTCACAGGGCGGCGGCCTGCCCGCTGCCGCCGCCTGCGGGGCTATGGCCGGGCTGGGTGTGCTGATGAAGGGCACGCTGGCCGTGCCCGTGGTGGCGCTTGCCATTTCCATCTGCTTCATGGGCGGCCTGGCCGTGAAAAAGCGCCTTGCGGGGCTGGCTGTGCTTCTGGGGGCGCTCGCGCTCTGCATGGCTGTGCCCGCGTGGCTGGTAATGCACAGCGGCCTTGTAGATTTTTCGCGCTATGACGCGCTGGGCTTGCCGGTGGAGACGTGGATGTGCATGTCTGTGCATGGCGGCGGCGCCTATTGCCAGGACTGCGTGGACTATGCCCGCAGCTTTGCCACCATGGCCGCGCGCACCGAGGCCATGCGGGCGCGCCTTGCTGCGCTTTATCAAAGCTATTCCCTGCCGGAATTTCTGCGCTTTTCCGCCCTGAAAACGGCCACCGTGTGGTGCGACGGCAGCTACGAAGCGCTGCTGTATCTGAAGTGGCCGCTGCGGGCCAACGCCTTCAATGCTGTGTTCACCGGCTCGTGCCGCGGGTTCTGGGTGTGGTGCAACGCATATCTGGTGATGCTGTATGGCCTGAACCTTGCGGATGCGCTGGCCAGCCTGCGCCAAAAGGAATGGGACGTGCGGTTTTTCCTGCGTCTTTGCGTGTTCGGCCTGTTTTTGTACTTTTTCCTGATGGAGGCCGCCGCACGCCGCGCGCTGATGGTGCTGCCCGCGCTTTTGCTGGGCGCGGTGTGCACCCTGTGGCGCATGGCGGGCAAAGAAGGGGCCTATGCAGAACAAGAACTGGAGATGGAGGCTGTTTGAAATGCTTCGTATTCGCAGAGAAAAGCTGAACGAGCATGCCCAGGTGGAGGCCATGATTCGCAGTGCATTTTACAACCTGTATATGCCCGGATGTGTAGAGCATTACCTTGCCCATGTGATGCGCAGACACAAAGATTTTGTGCCGGAGCTAGACCTTGTTCTGGAACTGGACGGCCGTCTGGCCGGCAGCATCATGTATACAAAGGCGCAGCTTACCGATGAAGCGGGAAGGGAAAAAGAAGCCCTCACCTTTGGGCCCGTATGTATCCTGCCAGAGTACCAGCGCCGGGGCTACGGAAAAATGCTGATTCAGCACTCCATGGCGCTTGCAGTGCGCCTCGGTTTTGATGCTGTGGTGATATTCGGCAGCCCCAGCAACTATGTGGGGCTTGGCTTTCAAAGCTGCAAAAGGTACGGCGTGTGCATGCCGGACGGCGTCTGCCCTGCCGCCATGCTGGTAAAAGAGCTTCTTCCCGGCGCGCTGGCCGGACATACCTGGATATACCGCGACAGCCCGGTGATGCACATCGACGAGCAGGAAGCACTTCGTTTTGACAGCCAGCTGGCGCCGATGGAGAAAAAGCATATGCCCAGCCAGGAGGAATTTTACATTTTAAGCCACGCTGTCCTACCGTGACCTTCTGCCGGCCACATGACGGTACGGCCACACGACGGTATAAAAAGGGCGCCCGGCAGGGCGCCCTTTTTGTCACTGCTTTCCCATTTCCCGCGTGCGGGCAAAGGCCGCCGCCACGGCGTCCATGGCCGCGCCGCGCAGGCCCGCGCGCTCCAGCGCGTGCACGCCCGCAATGGTGCTGCCCGCAGGACTGCACACCTCGTCCTTCAGCCGGCCGGGGTGGCGCCCGCTTTCCAACGCCAGCGCCGCCGCGCCCAGCACGGCGCCTGCGGCGTACTTCTGCGCTTTGGCGCGGGGCACGCCGGCCTCCACCGCTCCGTCTGCCAGCGCCTCGATGAACATCTGCGCCCATGCGCCCACGCAGCCGGAGATAACGCTGCCAGCGTCCATCAGGCTCTCCTCTATCACGTCGAACTCACCCGCCGCCGCAAGCAGGGCGCACAGCTCGTCCGCCTGTGCCTCGCCGGCGTACTCATTTTTCACCACCAGCGTCATGCCCTTGCCGATGGCGCAGGGCGTGTTGGGCATAATGCGCACAATGGGGCAGGCAATGCCCGTCATTTCGGCAAGGCGCGCCAGTGAAAGGCCTGCCGCCATGCTGACAAGGCAGAAGGCGTCACCCTCCGCCTGCCGCCTGCGCAGCACGGGGGCTATCTCGGCCAGCAGGCCCGCCATCATCTGCGGCTTTACCCCCAGCAGGATATACTGCGCCTGCCCGGCGGCCTCGCTGTTGGAGGCCGCCATTGCGCAGCCGTACTTCTGCGCCAGCGCCTGCGCCTTCTGCGGCGTGCGGTTCGAAAGGATGCACGCGGTCCCGTGGCCGCCGTTTGCCGCGGCCGCCACCAGCGCGCCGCCCATGTTCCCCGTACCGAGGAACGCAAGTTTATACTGTGCCATCACATAGCCCCCTGTTTTCAGCGCGCGCAGCGCCATGCCGTGCGCGCCCGTATCTTCCGTGCGGCGCAGGGCCGCCCCCGCGCCTTACGGCTTTCATGATACCACATTCAGCCGGTGCGCGCCAGGGGCTTTGCACTTTTGTAAGGGCGCCTGTGCTGTGACAATGCGTCGCCGCCTTTTGTTTTCCGGCGCAGGCGCGCTGCAAAATATGCCCAAAAGGCGCGGCCCCCGGCAGAACATGTGCATTTTGCACTTTTTCTGCCGCCGGGCAGCGTTGCGGCCTTTGAAAAAGCGCGCGCCCCGCACTTGGGGGAAAGTCAGGCCCCCGGCTAAGCCGAGGGCTTGCGTAAGCCCTGGAAGGACATACTGCCGGCAAGCCTCTCAAGAGGCGCTGACTTCTCTCTTGCATCACTTGCCCTGCCTTCTGTAAACGGGTTCTTCCCGTTGCGCGATACATCTTTTTGGTATTGAATACCGTCCCGCTTCGCTCGAAACTGACAGCGAAAGCCTTTTTACTCTCCACGGCACAGCCGCGGCTTGTCGTTTCGCTGACTGCGGCAGGGCCCCGGCTGCCTGCGCAGCCGGGGCCCTGTGGAAAGCGGCGCCTTGGCGCGCCGGCTTCATTCAGTTCGCTTTGCTTTTGATGTACTCGTCAATGGCCCTGGCGGCGTGCTTGCCCGCGCCCATGGCCAGAATGACGGTGGCCGCGCCCGTCACCGCATCGCCGCCGGCATACACCGCCTCGCGGGTGGTGAGGCCGTCGTCGCCGTTGGTGATGATGCAGCCGTGGCTGTTCGTCTCAAGCCCCGGCGTGGTGGAGCGGATAAGCGGGTTGGGGCTGGTGCCGATAGACATAATCATGCAGTCCACGTCCAGCGTGAAGGTGCAGCCCTCTTTTGCCACAGGGCGGCGGCGGCCGGAGGCGTCGGGCTCGCCCAGCTCCATCTCCTGGCAGACCATGCCCTTTACATAGCCCTTGCCGTCATCCAGCACCTCGATGGGGTTCGAAAGCGTCTTGAAAATGATGCCCTCTTCCACAGCATGCTCCACCTCTTCCTTGCGGGCGGGCAGCTCTTCCATGCCGCGGCGGTATACGATATACACGTTTTCGGCGCCAAGGCGCTTTGCGCAGCGCGCGGCGTCCATAGCCACGTTGCCGCCGCCCACCACGGCCACGTTTTTCGCGTGCTGGATGGGTGTTTTTGAACCGTCCTTGTAAGCCTTCATCAGGTTGATGCGGGTGAGGAACTCGTTGGCGGAATACACGCCGTTCAGGCTTTCGCCGGGGATGCCCATGAAGCGGGGCAGGCCCGCGCCGCTGCCGATGAACACGGCCTCGTTGCCCATTTCAAACAGCTCGTCGATGGTGAGCGTGCGGCCGATAACCACATTCGTCTCCACATCCACGCCTATCTTCTTCAGGCCGTCTATCTCCTGACGCACAATATCTTTGGGAAGGCGGAACTCGGGAATGCCGTACACCAGCACGCCGCCGGGCGTGTGCAGGGCTTCGTATACGGTGACCTTATAGCCCATCTTGGCAAGGTCGCCCGCAGCCGTCAGGCCGGACGGGCCGGAGCCGATGACGGCCACCTTGTGGCCGTTGGAGGCAGGCATGGACGGCTCGCCCTTGAAGTGCTCGCGGTGCCAGTCGGCCACAAAGCGCTCCAGCCGGCCGATGCCCACAGATTCCGTCTTGATGCCGCGCACGCACTTGCCCTCGCACTGGTTTTCCTGCGGGCATACGCGGCCGCACACGGCGGGCAGCGCAGAGGATGCAGACAGCACCTCGAAGGCCCCCTCGAAATCCTCCTCAGCCACTTTGGCGATAAAGCCGGGAATGTCGATGCCCACCGGGCAGCCGGACACACACGGCTTATTCTTGCAGTGCAGGCAGCGCTTGGCCTCGTTCACAGCCATTTCGGCGGTGTAGCCCAGGGCCACCTCGGAAAAATTCTTGTTGCGCACCTCAGGGTCCTGCACGGGCATGGGGCACTTTTTCGGGTCCATATTCGGCATCTTATTCGACCTCCTTTTTCAAAAGGTTGCATTCCGCCTCGCGGGCATGGGCCTCAAAATCACGGTACATGCCGCCGCGGTGCATGGCCTCGTCAAAATCCACCTCATGGCCGTCGAAATCGGGGCCGTCCACACAGGCGAACTTCGTCTTACCGCCCACCGTCAGGCGGCAGCCGCCGCACATGCCGGTGCCGTCTATCATGATGGGGTTCATGGAAACCATGGTCTTGATGCCGTACTCCTTGGTGAGCTTGCACACGAATTTCATCATCACCAGCGGGCCGATGGCGATGACCTCATCGTACTGGTTGCCCTCTTTAATAAGGGCCTCCAGCGCGTTCGTCACAAGGCCTTTTTCGCCCCAGCTTCCGTCGTCGGACATTTTCACCACACGGTTCGAAACCGCCTCGAATTCCTCTTCCAGAATGACGAGGTCCTTCGAGCGGAAGCCCACGACGCTGTGCACCTCGGCGCCCAGCTCGTGCAGCTTTTTGGCGGTGGGGTAGGCAATGGCGCAGCCCACGCCGCCGCCCACCACGGCTACCTTTTTCAGCCCCTCCAGATGGCTGGGCGTGCCAAGCGGGCCCACGAAGTCGGCAATGCAGTCGCCCTCGTTCAGGGCGTTCAGCTCCATGGTGCCCGCGCCCACAATCTGAAAGATGATGGTGACAGTGCCCTTCTCGCGGTCGTAATCCGCTATGGTGAGGGGGATGCGCTCGCCGTCTTCGGTGGCGCGGAAGATAATAAACTGGCCCGGCTGCGCCTTGCGGGCAACCAGCGGCGCGTCCACAACCATCTTCGTCACGGTGGGGTTCAGAGCCTTTTTCTCAAGGATCTTGTACACTTTCTTCACTCCTTACTCTATTCAGAAAAAGCGAAGCCGTCCGCGGCGGCTCCGCTTCCTTTGCCCGAAAAGCCAATGCAGGGCGGCGGGGCTGTGCCCCGCCACCGCCTGCATTTGTTCGCATGTGAAGTTTTTAGCCTTTTGCTGTTTAGAAGTCGATCTCTTTGTCGTAGTACACGGCAAGCAGCAGCTTCTCCATCTCTTCCTGGCTGGGCTGACGGGGGTTAGAGCCCGTGCAGGCGTCGCCGATGGCGTTGGCGGCCACCTCGGACAGCTTGTCGTTGAACTCCTTCTCGTCGATGATGCTCTTGTCGGCAATCACGCCGCCCTCGCCGTAGTTCTTGATGGCCAGAGGAATGTTCAGCTGCTTGTTCATCTCGCGCAGCTCGGCAATCAGCGCGTCCACCAGCTCTTCCGTGGTGCTGCCCGACAGGTTGATGAACTTTGCAATTTCAGCATAGCGCTCGGCAGCCTCGGCGTTCTTCGAGTTGTATTTGATAACCTTCGGCAGGTACATGGCGTTGGCAGCGCCGTGGATGATGTGCCCGCCGGAGAACGCTGCACCCGTCTTGTGCGCCATGGAGTGCACGATGCCCAGCAGTGCGTTGGAGAACGCCATGCCGGCCAGGCACTGCGCGTCGTGCATACGGTCGCGCGCGTCCATATCGCCGTCGTAAGATTTCTTCAAATCGTTGTGAATCATCTTGATGGCGTGCAGAGCCAGAGGGTCGGTGTAATTGCAGTGCAGGGTGGACACATACGCCTCAATGGCGTGCGTCATGGCGTCCATGCCGGTGTGCGCCGTCAGCTTCGGCGGCATTTTCTCGGCCAGCTCGGGGTCCACAATGGCGACATCCGGCGTGATGTTGAAGTCGGCCAGAGGATATTTGATACCCTTGTCATAGTCGGTGATAACAGAGAAGGCCGTCACCTCGGTGGCTGTGCCGGAGGTGGAGGGGATGGCGCAGAAATGTGCCTTCTGGCGCAGCGTGGGGAAGCCGAACGGCACGCACAGCTGCTCAAACGTCACTTCGGGATACTCATAGAAAGCCCACATGGCCTTCGCAGCGTCAATGGGGCTGCCGCCGCCCATAGCCACAATCCAGTCCGGCTGGAACTTGCGCATGGCCTCGGCGCCTTTCATCACGGTAGTGACGGAAGGATCCGGCTCGACATTCTCGAACAGTTCCACTTCCATGCCGGCCTCTTTCAGGTAGCCTACAGCCTTATCCAAAAAGCCGAAGCGCTTCATGCTGCCGCCGCCCACGACGACCATCGCCTTGCTGCCCTTCAGGTTTTTCAGCTCTTCCATAGAGCCCTTGCCGTGATACAGGTCACGCGGTAAAGTAAAACGTCCCATTGTACACAACCTCCACTACGATGTATCGGGGCGGCGCCCCGATCTCTTGATAAAATTGAGGCAAATGCTCGAGTTTTGCCTTCGTTAAAATTTTATCACTTCCCTTTGCCGCGCGGGTAATGTATAATAGGAATACCGGCCATATTTTTTATGAATGAAACCGAGGCGATATGGAAAGGGCGTGCCAGCTTGAATTTGCAGCAGTTGAAATATGCAGTGGAGATCGCGCGTGTGGGCTCTATTTCAAAGGCGGCCAAAAACCTGTATGTGGGCCAGCCGAACCTTTCAAAAAGCATCAAGGAGCTGGAGGCAGAGCTGGGCCAGACGCTGTTTTCCCGCACGGCGCGCGGGGTGCAGCCCACCCGCGCCGGGGAGGACTTTCTGGGCTATGCGCGCAGCATCCTCTCCCAAGTGGAAAGCCTTTCCCAGCTTTACCGCCGGGACGGCGCGCCCGCCGCGCGCCTGCACATGGCCGCGCCGCGTGCCAGCTATATTTCAAACGCGTTCAGCGCCTTTGCCGCGCAGCTTTCCGCCACCGGCACCGCGCTGGACCTTGACTACCGCGAGACCAACTCCATGGATATCCTGCACGCCGTGGCCAGCGGCGAGGCCGAGCTGGGCATTCTGCGTTGCCAGGACAAGCACGCGGGCTATTTTGAAACGCTGTGTGAGGAAAACGGCCTGCACGCAGAGGTGCTTTGGCAGTATTCCATGGTGCTTCTGATGAGCGAGCACCACCCGCTGGCCGCACTGGGCGAGGTGCCCTACCATCTTCTGCGCAAATACCCCGAAATCGTGCACGGGGACCTTACCCCCGTGCTGCCGGCCGAGCAGCAGACGCCCAGCAGCCCGCTGCACAGTGCCAACCGCATTGCGGTGTACGAGCGCGGCAGCCAGTTCGACCTGCTGCGCCGCGTGCAGGGCAGCTATATGTGGGTGAGCCCCATGCCCTTTGAGGTGCTGGCGCGGGAAGAGCTGGTGCAAAAGCCCTGCCGCACGGAAAACTGCTACCGCGATATCGCCATACGGAAAACGCCGCTGGGCCAGCCGGGGCTGGACTTTTTGCGCGCTTTGCAGAACGATATTGCAAGCCTGGTGCAGACGGTGCCTGTGGTAAAATAAACACGGCGCCCCGGCCGCCCGGATAAGACAGGCCGTGATGTAACGTAATATGTAAACTATGTAAACGATTATATCACAGAGTGAGAAAAAGGGAACGGCCAATTGCGCGGCCGTCCCTTTTTTGGATATTTCACTATATTTTTCCTGTCTTTTTCGTCTTTCTGCCAGGGCTTGCGGCCATGCGCCTCATTTTTTCAGTGATGAAAAGCCCTTTTCCAAATCAGCCAGGATATCGTCGATATGCTCCAGCCCCACGGAAAGGCGGATGAGCCCCGGCGTGATGCCCGCAGCCGCCAGCTGCCCGTCTGTGAGCTGGCGGTGCGTGGAGGAGGCCGGGTGCAGCACACAGGTGCAAATATCCGCCACATGCACCACATTGTTGGCCATTTCCAGGCTGTCCATAAATTTCACGGCAGCCTCGCGCCCGCCCTTCATGGAAAACGAGATAACGCCCGCGCACCCCTGCGGCAGATATTTTTCCGCCAGTGCCCGGTACGGGCTGCCCGGCAGCGTGGGATAGTTTACAAACTCCACCTCGGGCCGCTCAGCCAGGTACTGCGCGGCCTTTTCCGCGTTGCGGCAGTGGCGCTCCATACGCACAGCCAGCGTCTGCAGGCCAAGGTCCAGCAGGAAGGCTGTATGGGCGGCGGGGTACATACCGAAATCGCGCATCAGCTGCACGCGCGCCTTGGTGATGTAGGCGGCGCGGCCGAACTGCTTTGTGTACGTCACGCCGTGGTAGCTTTCATCCGGGGTGCAGAGCTCTTCAAACCTCCCGTTTTCCCAGTTGAAATTGCCGGAATCCACCAGCACGCCGCCCACCTGCACGGCGTGGCCGTCCATGTACTTGGTGGTGGAGTGCACAACGATGTCGGCCCCCCACTCGAACGGGCGGCACAGCACGGGCGTGGCAAACGTGTTATCCACAATAAGGGGCACGCCGTGCGCGTGTGCCAGCCCCGCAAACTTCTCAATATCGAACACCGCAATGGCGGGGTTTGCAATGGTCTCGCCGAACACCGCCTTCGTGTTCGGGCGGAAGGCCTTGTGCAGTTCTTCCTCCGGCGCGCTGGCGTCCACAAAGGTGCACTCGATGCCGAACTTCTTCAGGGTGACGGCAAACAGGTTCACCGTGCCGCCATAGATGGTAGAGGCCGAGATGAAATGGTCGCCCGCTTTGGCGATGTTCAAAATGGAAAGCAGGCTGGCCGCCTGGCCGGACGTAGTGCACAGCGCGCCCACGCCGCCCTCCATAGCTGCTATTTTTTCCTCCACACAGGCCACGGTGGGGTTTGAAATGCGCGAATACATATGTCCGTCGGCCGTCAGGTCGAACAGTTGGCCGATATGGTCGGTAGAATCGTATGTATACGTTGTACTCTGGTAAATTGGCAGGGCCTTCGGCTGGCCGTTGCCGGGCTTATAGCCCTCGTGCAGGCATTGTGTTTCAATATGCGCCATATTCAACATTCCCTTCTTTTTAGCCGGCGCGCCGCAGGGCGGCCCGGCCTCAGCTGTATTTTTTCACGATGGCCTGCATCTCGGCCCAGTGGGCCTCCATATCCGCCACCAGCTTAAACTGCGTTCGGCACCGCTCCAGGTTATGCGCGGGGTGCGTCACGCGGAAATAGGTGTCACCCTCCAGATAATCCGTCAAAAAGCGCATGCCGCACTCCAGCGTCATCAGTTTGGCGCCCCAGGGCAGGTATTCCTTTTCTTTTGGCGTCAGCGCACTGCCCGCAGCCTCAAGGTAGCCTTTTGTATAAGCCTCGAACAGCTCCAGGCTGAAATGAACCTTCGAGAGGTCCGGCTCATCCTCGGCAGCCGTGGTGGCGCCAAAGCGGATAGAATCGCCGTAGTCGTTCAGCGCAAGGCCCGGCATGATGGTGTCCAGGTCGATAACGCACAGGCCCTCGCCCGTCTTTTCGTCAAACAGGATATTGTTCAGCTTCGTGTCGTTGTGCGTCACGCGCAGCGGCAGTTCGCCTTTTTCCAGCAGCTCCATCAGAACAGGGCAGTCCGTCCGCCTGGCCTGCACAAAGGCGATCTCCGGCCGGGCGCGGCGCGCGCGGCTTTTCACATCGCGCGCCAGGGCCGTGTCAAAATCCGCCAGGCGCTTGCGCGTGTCGTGAAATTTTTCAATGGTCTCGTGCAGAGTGTCTGCCGGGTAGCCCTCCAGCGCGCACAGAAAAGCGCCAAAGCTTTTTCCGGAATTGTAAAAATCCTGCGGGGTGCGCACGCTTTCGATGCATACGGAATCTGCAATAAAATTATAGCAGCGCCACGGGCTGCCGTCTGCGTCCTCATAATACGGCTCGCCCGCCTTTGTTTTCAGGTAGCTCAGCGTCTCGCGGTCCGCGTCGCCGCCGCGCGCCAGTATCTGCCTGCGCAGGTATTCGGTGACGCCGAAGATATTCTCCATCACCTCCAGCGGCTTTTTGAACACCGCCGTGTTGATGCGCTGCATCACATACCGCAGCTCGCCCGCGCCCTCACCCACATACACGGCATAGGTATCGTTGATGTGCCCGGCGCCGAACGGCTTCACATAGCTTGCCTTTTCTCCCAGCTTGAAGGCATACAGCGCCTCTTCCAGCGGGCTTTCCGCCTCTACGCCCGGAATGGCGCGGCGCTCGGGCGCCACCACCTCGGCGGCCTCGGTGTGGCGGCACTCCTCCAGCCGCGCCCAGCCCTTTACCGTGGCGTGCAGGTTCGCATGCGCCCCGTCGGCCAGCACGGCGTCATGATCCACCAGCGCGCCCGCATTCACAAGGCAGGCGCGGCCCAGCCGGGCCGCCGTGTTTACAATGGCGCCCTGAAGCACAAGGCAGCCCTCGCCCAGCATCGCCGAGGGGCTGACAATGGCCGTGGGGTGCACGACGCTGGGCACGCGGTAGCCCGCGGCCAGCAGCTTTTCTGCCCAGGCAAGGCGCAGGCGGTTTTCCCCAAAGGCGGCCACTGCATCTGTGTAGCTGCCTGTGAGCTCGGTGTAATCCACGCATTTGCCCACCACGGCGTCGCCACGCACAGCGTCGTCCAGAAAGCGCACACCGCTCCACTTCCCGGTGGCGAGCGCCACCTCGCCCACCATGCGGCCCAGCCCGCCGCAGCCAACGATAAGCAGCTCAGACATGTACACCATTCCCCTTCCCAGGCACAGCCGCGCGCGCCAGCACGCAGCCGGAATCTATTTTCGCCTGCGGCGGCACGCGGTTGCCCGCCTTTACCACAGCGCCCGGCGCCAGATGCGCACACGCGCCCAGCGTGCAGTCATGGTCCAGAATGGCGCCCAGGTTCACAATAGCGCCCTCTTCCACCACACTTGCCGTGCCCACACAGGCCATGGCAAGCACCACGCTGCCCGGCGCCAGCACGGCGCTGGGGCTCACAAAGCTCTGCGCATGGCGCAGCACCGGCAGGCGGAACCCCGCCGCCTTCAGCCTTTGCAGCCACTGCGCGCGCAGGGCATTGTCGCCGAAGGCCGGGTATGCAAAGGCATATTCGCCCGCAAATTCCGCGTATCTTTCGCATGGGGCCGCCGCCAGAGGCGACGCATCGTCCAAAAAGGCCGTTTCAAACTGCCCTGCCGCAGCCTCTGCCACGGTGCGGCCATAGCCGCCCGCCCCCAAGATAAGAAGCTTTTCCATATGCACAGCCCCCCGTTTTCCTTTTGTGCGGCGCGCCCCTGCACACCCACGCATGCTCTGGCGCTTTCCGCACGGCTCCGGCCTTTGCAGCTGCACGCCGGCCCGTGCGGGCGGCAGGGCCGCCTGCAGTTGTTTTTTATTTTACCATATGCCGCCGGAAAATAACAGCCCCAGCATCTGAGGCCCTGCCCGCAGCTTCTTTGCACCCTTTTATACCATTTTGGTGGAATTATACAACTTTCCCGCCTGCGGCGCAGAAAACTTTTCGCTGCGAGGGGCGCCTTTTGCGCAAAAAGCCTTTGCCTAAAATGTGAAAATTGTTTATACTTAACATGTATCTGTATGTGCGGCCGGCCTGCCGCGTGCCGGCGGCTCCGCCTCGCATGGCAAGCTGCGGCCGCACACACCGCAAAGCAAAAAGGAGAACCCATGAGCGACACCATTCTGGAACTGGAACATATTGAAAAACATTTTGGCGACACGGGCGTGCTGCACGGCGTGAGCCTGAGCGTGCAGCACGGCGAGTTTGTAACGCTGCTCGGCCCTTCGGGCTGCGGAAAGACCACCACGCTGCGCATCATTGCCGGCCTTGAAACGCCGGACGCAGGGCGCGTCGTGCTGCGCGGAAAGGACGTGACGGCTGCGCCGCCGGAAAAGCGTGATGTGAACACCGTGTTTCAGAATTACGCACTGTTTCCGCATATGTCTGTGGCGGCAAACATCGGCTACAGCCTGCGGCTGAAAAAAATGCCGCGGGCCGAGATTGCAAAAGAGGTGGACGCCGCGCTGGAGCTGGTGCAGCTTTCCGGCTACGGCGCACGCATGCCGGCAGAGCTCTCCGGCGGGCAGCGCCAGCGCGTGGCCATTGCGCGCGCCATCGTGAACCGCCCCAGCGTGCTTTTGCTGGACGAACCGCTGGGCGCGCTGGATTTGCAGCTTCGCCGCCAGATGCAGCTTGAGCTCAAGCGCCTGCAAAAACAGGTGGAGCTGACGTTCATCTATATTACGCACGATCAGGAGGAAGCCCTGAACATGTCGGACCGCATTGCCGTGATGCACGAGGGCCGCTTCGAGCAGGTGGGCACGCCCGCCGAGGTATACGACCGCCCGCGCACCAGCTTTGTGGCGCGCTTTGTGGGCACAGCCAACATCGTGAAGGGGCAGGTGGCCGAAAACCGCGATGGCGTGCTTACCGTGCGCGCGGCGGGCGGGCAGGTGCCCGCGCTTTGCTGCGGCTGCGGCAAAAAGGCCGGCGACAACGTGACGCTGGCCGTGCGCAGCGAGCACGTGGAGTTCTGTACAGAGGGCGGCATACCCGCCATGGTAAAGGAAAAGACGTTTGCGGGCGGCATGCTGCGCATTGCGCTGGCCCTGGAAAACGGCGATGAGCTGGTGGCCTCGCGCCACGGCATCGACATCGCGCTTTCCGCAGGCGACGGCGTGCGCGTGTGCTGGTCTGCACAGAATGCTGTGCCGGTGGACACCCACACGGAGGGCCAGGCATGAAGCGGCGCAAACACACAGGCGTGTGGCTGATGCTGGCGCCCTTATACATCTTCACGCTTCTGTTTGTAGCCGGGCCGCTTATCTACATGGTGGTGCTCAGCTTCCAGCAGCGCGCCGAGGTGTGGGGCGTGGTGCACACCTTCACACTGGAAAATTACAAAAATATCCTCACACCCGTCTATCTTCAGACGTTTGCAGAGTCGTTCAAGCTGGCGCTCACCAGCACGGCGCTCATCACACTCATCGGCTACCCGTTCGGCTATTTTATGGCAAAGCTCTCCGCCGCATGGAAGAAAAGGCTGATGCTGCTTATCATGATTCCGTTCTGGACGAACTCGCTTATCCGCCTGTACGGCTGGATTATCATTTTCCGCGCCAACGGCACGCTGGATAAGGCCCTGATGGGCCTGGGCCTGACGGATTCCCCCCTAAAGCTGCTGTACACCTACCCCGCCGTGGTGGTGGGCATGGTGTATGCGCTTTTGCAGTTCATGATTCTGGCTGTGTATTCCAGCGCCGAAAAAATGGACTGGAGCCTTGTGGAGGCCGCACGTGACCTTGGTGCCTCGCCCCTGCGCGCCTTCTGCACTGTCACGCTGAAGCTGACGCTGCCGGGGCTGTTATCCGGCATTATTCTCACTTTCATCCCCTCCATGGGCCTGTTTTTCATTGCCGATATTTTGGGCGGCAACAAGGTAGTGCTGGTGGGCAGCCTGATACAGGACCAGTTGATGAAGGCTCACAACCAGCCCTTTGCCGCTGCGCTCAGCCTTGTGCTAATGGTGCTTACCACGCTGATGATAAGCCTGTATAAGCGTATCACCCACTCCAGCGAACTGGAGGGCCTGCTATGAAAAACCGTACAAAACTGCCCAATATTTATCTTGGTGTCATCCTGTGCCTTATCTACCTGCCTATCGTGCTGGTGGTGGTGTATTCATTTAACGAGAGCAAGATATCCAGCGTGTGGGGCGGCTTTTCGCTGCGCTGGTATGAGACACTGTTCAAAGACAGAGCCATGTTCGAGGCGCTTGTGAACAGCATTGTGCTGGGGCTTTCCTCCTCGCTGGCGGCCGCCGTCATCGGCACGCTGGGGGCTGTGGGCTTCACAAAAATACAGGCGCGCACCAAAAATGTGGTGGAGTATATCTCCATGCTGCCCATCATGACGCCGGAGATCATTCTCGGCATGGTGTTCATGGCGTTTTTCTCTCTGCTGGGGCTGCCCTTCGGCATGACGACACTTATTCTCGCCCATACTGTGTTCTGCATCCCATATATCTACATGCTGGTGAAAGCGCGCCTTGTAGGGCTGGATAAAAGCCTGCCCGAAGCCGCGCGTGACCTTGGCGCCAGCGAGGCGCGCGTGTTTTTCGACATCACGCTGCCGCTTATCGCGCCGGCTATCGCCTCCGGCATGCTGCTCAGCTTTGCCATGAGCTTTGACGACGTTATCATCAGCCTGTTCGTCACAGGCGTGAATGTAAACACCCTGCCCATCAAGGTATACACCTCGCTGAAAACGGGCGTCACGCCTGAGATCAACGCCCTTTGCACACTGATGCTGGCCTTCACCGTTGCGGTGGTGGCCGTTTCCGCCCTGGTGGGGCGCAGAAAAAACTGAGATACCGCGGCGCGCACAGGCCCCAGCTTGTGTGTGCCGGTATATCGCGGGCCGCAGCGCAGCCTGGGCCCGCATTCATCCATCATACCCGCGCGCTGGGCGGCCTTGTGCGCCCACGCCAAGCAAACAGGAGGAAACGTTATGAAGAAAATTTTTTCCCTGGCCGTGTGCCTGTGCCTTGTGCTGGCCCTTTTTGCCGGCTGCGGCGGCACACAGCCCACCGAAATAAAGGGTGAAGTGAACCTGTATACCTGGGAGGGCATGTTCCCGCAGGAGGTGCTGGACGCCTTCACCGAGGAGACGGGCTATAAGGTGAACTATTCCAGCTTTGACACCGACGAGACAATGCTTGCAAAGCTGGAGGCCGCCGAGGGCGGCGATTACGATGTGGTGATTGCCGACGACTATATCGTGGAAGTGGCCATTGCCGAAGGCCTCGTCACCGAGCTGGACAAAACGAAGCTGGCGAATATCGGCAACGTGAACCCCATTTACCAGGGCCAGTTCTTTGACCCCGAGGACGCTTACACCGTGCCCTACGGCGCTGGCGTGCAGACCATCGTGTACGACCCCTCTACCGTGGAGCTCGACATTCAGGGATACGCCGACCTGTGGGATGCCTCTCTGGCTGATTCCCTCGCCATTATCGGCAACTACCGCGTCATCAACGGCATGGCCCTGAAGGTGCTGGGCGAAAGCTATAACACCGAGGACGTTGCCGTCATTGAGCAGGCGGGCGAAAAGCTGCTGGAGCTGGCGCCCAACATCCGCCTCATCAAAGACGACAACGTGCAGGATGACCTTATTTCCGGCGAGGTATCCGCTGCGGTTATGTACACCAGCCAGGTGACCATGGCATGCATGGCGAACCCCGAACTGAAGGTGGTGTACCCGTCTGAGGGCGTGGGCTTCGGCATCATGGCGCAGTTCATCCCGTCGAACGCCCCCAACAAAGAGGCCGCGTATGCATTCCTCGACTATATTCTGCGCCCGGAAGTCTCCAAGCAGTGCTATGAATACATCGGCTACTACTGCACGAACCAGGCCGCAGATGAATTGATTGAAGAGGAATACAAGCCCTTCCTCACTCTGCCAGAGGATTTTTCCGGCCAGACGGAAATGATTCAGAACGTCTCTGCCGAGGCCGAAGAGGCCCATGTGCAGGTGTGGACGGAATTCAAGGCCGCCTGCGGCCAATAAATTCGGCGCTTCGCCGTTTTACCGCATACAAAGGCCCCTTCAGACGAAGGGGCCTTTGTATGTGTTTTCAGCAGGCTCTACGCTGCGCAGAGCTTGTCGACGGCGCGTGGGTTGCGCCGTGCTGTGAAACGGCGTATGATGAACAGGCGGCAGGGCGGCCGTGCCGCCGTGCCCGGAGCAGAGCGGTGCACCCGCCTCCTAAAACCACCCGCCCATGCCTGAAAGGAAGAACGGATATGAAACGAGCTTATAAACTGCTGGCCGTGCTGCTGGGCGTTCTTGTGCTGGGCGGCTGTGCCCAGCGCGGGGCCGCGCCAGCTTCTGTGCCATCCTCCGCTGCGCCCACGCCGGGCAGCGTGCAAGCTTTCCCCGAAAACGGGCTGGAGCCCGTGGACGCCACTGTTCTGGCAGACCTGCAGCGCCGGGCCGCAGCCTTGGCCGATGTGTGCCGCCCCTGGCTGGAGCAGCAGCAACCGGGCGGGGCGGAAGCCCTGCGCACCGCGCTGGCCGGGGCGGGTGAGACACTGCTTGCGGCAGAAAACGGCAGCGTGTCAGCCGTAAGCGCGCCCAGCGGCATGTTCGAGGCCTTCCGCCAAGCGGCCATGGAGGGCCGCAGCGCCCGGCTGGAGGCCGCCAGTGTCACAGACAGCGGGCAGGTGTACCTTGTCAGCTATTACCTGCTGGAAGACCGCGCCTTCTGCGCACAGGCAAAGCTGGAATATGACGGGGCAGGCGCTGCGCGCCCCGACGGGCCTGGGCAGACGGCCATCGAGAGCTGGCACTTTACGGAAAAAGGCAACCTGCTTTTTGAGCTGGCCCTTGCCCCCCTGCACGAGGACGGCCACAGCATGCTGCGCGCCCAGCCCCTGCCGCAGGCCTTTCAAAGCGCCGCCGCCCAATACCTGAATCCTGTCGGCTACCGCGATAACGACCTCTTTTCAAAAAGCTGGCAGGCCGGTGATATGGGCGGCGTGTGCCTGAACGACATCCTTGATGCCATGGTGCGCCTTGCTGCTGGGCAGGATTATGCGCCGGCAGACCCGGCCGCCCCCAGCCTTGTGCCGGCAGATGAATTTGAACAGGCCATATGCCGTTATCTGCCTGTCACGCCCGCCCAGGTGCGCGCACAGGCTGCATACGATGCCGGTGCGGGCGGTTACACCTACTTGCCGTACGGCGTTTCATATTGGGCCGTGCTGCCGGAGATGGTGCCCGAAGTGACGGAGGTGCGTGAAAATGCGGACGGCACGCTGACGCTGGCTGTGGACGTGGCCTGCCTTCGCCGCGGCACCGACCGCTTGTTCACCCATGAGCTGACCGTACAGCCCGGCGGGGACGGTACCTTCTGCTTCCTTTCCAACCGCATCGTCTGGCAGGACGATGCCCGTATGCCGCAGTATCACACGCGCCTTTCGGGCTACACGGCCGCACAGCCGTAAAGACACACGGCCGCCGCTTTACAGGGGCTGTGCACAAACCCCGGTGCTTCTGGCAGAGCACCGGGGTTTCTTTATGCCGTATCTCGCGCTGCGGCGCCGCCCCCTCCCTGGCCGGGGTTTTCCGCAGGGCTGCAAATGCAAAGTGCGTGCCGTCCGCGTCCTTACGCGGGCGATACATATTCCAGCGGCTGCACAGGCTGGCCGTTGATGTCCACTTCGAAGTGCAAATGGTTGCCGAAGGAGTTGCCTGTGGTTCCCACATAGCCAAGGATATGCCCGGCCTCTACTGTCATGCCATTCGAAAGGTCGGAGGCCCAGCACGTCATATGGGCATAGATAACAACCATGCCGCCGCCCACGCTCACCTTCACACAGTTGCCGTAGCTGGAGTGCCGCTGCACGCTTACCACGCCGCCCACTGCCGCGCGGATGGGCGTCATGGCAGGGGCGGGTATGTCCACCCCGCGGTGGAAATCCGGCTTGCCATTCAGGGTGCGCCAGCCGTAGCCGCTGCCCGGCTGGTAGCCCGGCAGCGGCCACAGCCAGCTTCCGTCCACCGGGGGCTGGCCGCCTGGGTTATCGTCCTGCGCAATCCACTCCAGATATTCCTTTGTGGCCTGCTCCACCTCGTGCACCTTATCCTCATAGGCGGCCTCGTAAGACTGCTGGTCTGCCTGTGCTTGAGAAAGCGCCGTATCCGCCTGCTGGATGGCGGCCGCATATTCCTGCCGCGTCTGCTCCAGCTGTGCGCTGGCCTGCTGCATTTCGTCCAGAACAGCCTGCTGGGCCGCAGCCTGCGTCTCTATCTCCTGCCTTGCCTGTGCATAGCCGTCCACCTGGGCTTTGTTCGCCACAGAAATGCGGGTGAGGTTTTCCGCAAAGCGCATCATCTGCGAGATATCGCCCACGCCCAGCAGGGCCGCCAGGCTGGACTGATATCTTGTTTCATACATGGCCACAAGGCGCTTTTCAAAGGCCTCGCGCCCATCCTCTACCCGGCGCTGCGCCTGGGCCAGCGCCTCGTTTGCTTTTTCCACCTCGTCCCTCTGCTGGCTTATCTGCCCGTTTAAGGCATCCAACTGTGCCAAAATGCTGTTCGCCTTCTGCTGGTACAGTGTTTTCAGCGTTGCGGCGTCCTCCTGCCGCTGCCCTGCCTGCTCTATTTGTTCCTCTATGCGTTCCTGTTCCTCTTTCAGCCTGTCAAGCGCCTCTTTGGGCGTCTCTGCCAAGGCAAAAAAGGCCACGGGGAACCAAAGCGCCGCCAGCGTCAGGGCCGCGCCCTTTTGAAACGTTCGTTTCACAGCATTTTCCTCTTTTCCCGATATGTGTATGCTACCCGCCCTGCTGCATGGCGCTGGAAGCCGTGGAATTCGAAGACACCCACCGCATCCATTCCTGCTGGGCAGCCAGAAATTGCTTTTGCATCTCGCGCGCCGCCTCATCTGTCCGGGTCTGCGCCCCCACTGGTGTCTGGGGCACACCGCTGATCTGCTCTTCCAGCCGCCGTATCTCCTCCTGAAGTTCATCTATCTGCTTTTCCGCCTGAAGGCTGTTAATCTCGGCTGTCAGTTGTGCCAGTACCGTCCAGTCCACCTCGCCCTGCGGCTGCACAGAGGCCAGGTATTCCATGGGGTCTACCCACTCCCCCTGCACCCACAGTGCAAACAGCATCTCGCTTTCAGCGCTGCCCATGGTCGCCACCGGCTGCCCGGCCGCCACAGCATCGCCAAGCTGCACATAGATATCACCGCAATTTGCATACATCGAATAGCCGCTTCCATCGCCGTGATAAATCACCAAAGCATTTCCGTATGCCCCGCCCGACGGCGGCAGGCCCAGCATTTGAAGCGACGCCACTGTCCCGCTGCGGGCCGCCACCACCGGGGTGCCCGCCGGTGCACATATGCCAATGCCTACTGCGCCCTTTTCAAAGGTTCCGTCCAGTGTGCCATATTCCGGCACCGGCCACTGCCACTGGCCGTCCATCCACGATGCATTGGGCGCTGCCTGCGCCGCCGGGGCAGGCGCAGTAAACGCCACGCACAGGCTGGCTGCCGCCACACAGCACACCGCAGCAGCCACCAGGCCGCGGGCACGGCGGCGCGGTGTCTGCTCCACCATGCGCGCAAAGCGCTCCTTCAGCGCGCGCCTGTCGCCCGCAAAATTCAGGGCAAGCGGCCCCTGCAGACGGCCGCGCTTCAGTGTGTCCAGCACGGCCTGCCCATAGGCCACGCGGTATTCCATAGGGCGATTTTCCAGCACGGCCTCATCGCACGCCAGTTCCATATCGCGCCGCGCCGTGCGCACCATCCAGTACACAGCAGGGTTAAACCAGTGCACTGCGTTTGCCGCCATCAGCAGGAACACATACAAAATATCCCGCGTCTCGCGGTGGCCCGCCTCGTGCTCCAGCACATAGGGCAGTTCGTCCACCTCCACCTCTTCAGGCAGGTAGACAGCCGGGCGCCACAGCCCGGCCAGCATGGGGCTTGCAAGGCCTGCGGTGCGGTATACACGTGTCCTGCGGCCAAAAGCCAGCCAGACGGCGCTGCATACAGCATCGTTTGTTTCACGTCTGCGCCGGGCGCACAGCTGGGAGAGGAACACGGCATAGGCCCCCGCATGGAACGCCAGAAACAGCAGCGCCCCTGCCGCCCATACATAGGGCAGGGCAACGGCCAGCTCCTGCCAGGTAAGCAGGGAGACCGCGCCGTTCTGCTGCGGCACGGCCTGCGCTTCACTGCTTTCGGCCTGCGGCACAGGCTGCGTCTGCGCACCGGGTGCTTGCCCTTCAGATATTGCCGCAGGCAGCTCCACCTGCACAGGCGCTGCAGGCAGGCTGACATCCACCGGCAGTGCCAGCCGCAGGGCCAGCACCAGCCATACAAGCCGGAATGTGCGGGCGGCCACATGCCCTCTGGCCAGCCTGTGCCCCAAAAGGAACACAAGCACCAGCACCGTAGCCCATGGCGTCACAGCGGCTACCGCACGCGCCGCCGCCAGCAGCGCGCCGCTCATGATTTTCCTCCCGCGCGGCGCAGGATGTCCTCCAGCTCTGCAATGTCAGCCTGCGAGAGTCCTTCATCCTGCACCAGCGCGGCCACCAGGTTTTTCACAGAATTGCCGTAAAAGCGCCCCAGCATATGCTTTGTCTCACTGCGGCGGTACTCTTCTTCCGGCACAAGTGCCCGGTACAGGGTGAACCTGCCCTGCCGCGTCTCTTCCACAAAGCCCTTTTCCACAAGACGCCCCAGCACTACCTTCAGGGTAGACACCGTCCACGCGCGGCGCGCCTGCACCCTTTCCAGAATGCATGCCGTGCGCGCCGGCTGCGTAAATTCCCAAAGCGCCAGCATTACATCCAGCTCGGCTTCCGGAAGCTTGGGTGCCCGCTTCATATTCTCTCACGCCTTTCATCTACATATGTCGCTAAATTTAACTTAGCATATTTATTTACAAATGTCAATGAATTTTTTCGCAAAAAAACTGCGCCCTGTCTTTTCGAGACCAGAGCGCAGGCTCTTTTGTTCTGTTTTATATTCTGCGGGGCAGACAGGCCCAATATATCTTCCACACGGCTGTATACGGCCTGCTGGCCCCCGGTGTGCGCTTAAACACGCCTGCGGAACAAATTATTTTCCATCGCAGAACATCCGCACACCTGCCGGGCACACCTCTTTTGGGCATGGGCACAAGGCGGTGCACCCAGCCTCATGGCCAGGCAGCTCTCTTGGCTCTTCCTGCGCGGCAGCGCGCACCTTTTCGCCCAAAAGCGCACACATGAATTTTACATCCATTTTTACGTCTTCTGCCGTCACCCGCACATAGAACCGGCCGGGCTTCGCTCCGATAAGCGGGTCCCTGCTTTTCCTGCAGGCCAAACGGCATTTCTCATGCACACACAGGCGTCCTTATAATCCAGCGCCGCTCATGTTCATAACGACCAGGGGCAAGGCACAGCCCGCCCGACAGCAAAGCCGGCAGACAAACTTCCTTGCTTCTGTTCACACCTGTAATTTGATGCCTATCGCACGCCGGAAAGGTCTTTTACCGCTTCGCCTGCCATGATAAGCCCGGCCACCCCCGGCACAAAGCTGACGGAGGCCGGAGCCGGGCGGCCCGCCGTGCCCTTTTCCTCGCCCGGCAGGCATGGCGTGCGCGCCGCCTCGGTGCTGTACACCACCTTCAGGCGCGGCACGCCGCGTTTTTTCAGCTCGCGCCGCAGCACGCGGGCCAGCGGGTCCGTGTGCGTGGCAAAAATATCTGTCACAGCAAAGGCGGTGGGGTCCAGCTTATTTCCGCATCCCATGGCGCTGATGATGGGCACCCCGGCCGCATAGGCGCGCATGGCAAGCTCCAGCTTGGCGGCCACGGTGTCCACTGCATCCAGCACATAGTCGTAAATGTCCAGAGGCCATGCCTGTGCCGTCTCCGGCAGGTAAAACACACGGTGCGCCTGCACGCGGACGTCCGGGTCTATCCCGGCGATATGCGCGGCAAACACCTGTGCCTTCGGCTGCCCCAGCGTGCTTTGCACCGCGCACAGCTGGCGGTTCAGGTTCGAAGGGCTGAACACGTCCGCGTCAAACAGGCTCAGAGCCCCCACGCCAGCACGCGCCAGCGCCTCGGCAGCATAACCGCCCACGCCTCCAAGGCCAAATACGGCCACATGCGCCTTTTGCAGGCGGTGCACGCCCGCTTCACCCAGAAGCTGTGCGGTACGCAGATGCCTTTCTTCCATTTTGCAAGCCTCATTTCCAGACACGCTATGCTGTGCTGCGCACAGAGCAGGCTGTCATGGGCCTATTATAGCGTGCGGCGCCGCTTTGCGTCAACTGCGCGGCGGCGGATGAACAGCACGGCAAAAAGTACGACGGCCGCAAGGCCCAGTGCCCACTTTAGCACATTAGAGGCAGAGGCAATGGCCGCGGCCACGCGCGGCCAGCTTTGTCCCGCGGCGGCACCAAGGCCCACCAGAAGAATATTCCAAAGGGTGCTGCCCGCCGTAGTGTACAAAAAGAACGGCGCAAGGCGCATACCCGCCATGCCTGCCGGAATGGAAATGAGGCTGCGCACGATAGGCACACAGCGGCAGTAAAACACGCTGGCTGCACCCTTTTTTGCAAACCATGCCGCTGCTTTCTCCACATCCTGCTTTTCCATATGCAGGGCGCGCCCCGCCGGCCCTGCCAGCAGGGCGTCCAGCCGCTGAGGCTGCAACAGCCGCCCCACACCGTACAGCACCAGTGCGCCCGCCAGACTGCCCAGAGTAGCAGCCGCCACCACGCCCGGCACGCGCAGAGCTGTTGCCGCTGTGCAGAAACCCGCAAATGTAAGAATGACCTCACTGGGAATGGGAGGAAAAATGTTCTCCACTGCAATAAGCGCAAACACGCCCCAGTAACCGAATGTGCCGATGCAGTCCATTACCACCTGCCGCATCTGCCTGCCCCCTTTCCGGGCGTCTTTCAGGCCGCAGGGCGGCCCGGCGGCGCCCTTGTAAGGGAACATATGCGCGCCGGGGCAAAAACAGAACCGCAGCCCGCTTCTGCAGGCACGGCGGCCGGCCGCGGCGATAGTTGAACAGGCGCCCCTGGGGCCTGCCGGAAGCAATATCTGCCGACACATGCCGCAGTTTCCCCCTCACAGGGCGCCCTGCTGTTCCGGCACCCGCGGGATGCCTCTGTTCAGTCCATTCCAATTCCAGTTCTCTTATTCCTGTATTGTTCTGCGTGCTTCCCACTTTGCCCGGCTGTTTTCCGGACATGGCAAAAGCCTTTGATGCCGCCGGTACAGGGAGCCTTTGTAAAATCAGAATCTCCGGCAAAGCCGGGGCCTGGTTAAGCCCTGGAAGGGCATCCTACCGGCAGACCCCGCTTAGGGCACTAAAAAAACACCGTTCGCATCACCTGCCGCACAGTCCGCAAACGGGCGCTTCGTATACGAAGCCAGCCTTTGCATTACAAGAAATTTTCGATTATTCTCTTCCCGCTTCATCTAGCACCTGAAAAAGCTTTTTTATTCTCCCCATCGGAATCGGGCGATGCTTTGCAAAAGCATACAAAGTCAGCCCCCCCCCCGGCAAAGCCTGGGGCTTGCGTAAGCCCTGAAAGAGCATCGTACTGACAAGCCTCTCAGGAGGCACTGAAAAAATCCGCCGCCTGCATCACTTGCCCTGCGGCCCGTAAACGGGCGCCGTTTATCCAAGATTATCTTCCTGGCAATCGTAAAGTTGTTCATCTCTTCCCGCTTCGCTCGATGCTGGAAGCGAAAGCTTTTTTGCTCTCCCCAGCAGACCAGGGGGTTGTCATTTCGCTAAAGCATACAAAGCAGGCAGGGCGAGGGGGGAACAGCTCTCAGCACCCCCGCGCCGCGTGCGGCAGAAAAAAGGGAAGCTGCGCCTCAAAGGAATATCTCTCGTAGGCGTTCACCACCTGCGTGGCGCCATAGGTACAGGTGCGCGGCACATGGGCACCGTAGTTCATATGCACATGCCCATGCACAAAATAACCGGGCCTGTACTCATCCAGCAGCCTTGTGAAGGCGCCGAAGCCTTCGTGCGCACGGTCCGGCCCGTCATTCACGCCCAGCGCAGGCGCGTGCGTCAGCAGGATGTCGAACCCGCCGTGCCGCCGCAGAGCCAGCCACAGACGCCTGCGGCGCCGCTCCATCTGCTGCTGGGTGTACTGAAAGGGTCCCGGCTTATAGCGGATGGAACCGCCCAGCCCCAGCACGCGCACACCGCCGTATTCATAAATGGTATCTTCCACACAGATGCAGCTTTCCGGCGGTGTATGCTCGTACACCGCATCATGGTTGCCGTGCACATACAGCACAGGTGCCCGGCTAAAGGTGGCCAGAAAGGAAAGGTACTGCGGCGACACATCGCCACAGGAGAGAATCAGGTCCACCCCGCGTAGCTTATCCGGGCTGAAATGGTCCCACAGGTATCTGGATTCTTCATCTGCCACTGCCAGTATCTTCACAGCCCTTCTCCTTTCCGCCGCGCACGGCTTATGTGTGTCATATCAGCGCCGCAGGCTTCTCGGTGGCATCCACCCCCTGCAGGCGCACCATGGGCTTTGCCTCATCAATGAGCTCGTCATAAGCAGGGATACGCCCCACAACATTGCTGCACAGCCAGTCCATGGTGATGACATCCTGCGGCGCCAGGGCACCGTCCGTCTGCTGCACCGGACCCTGCTGTGCATACAATGGGCCTGAAAACGGCTGGAGCAAACCCTGGGCAACGGCTTTTTTTAAAAGCCCGGCCAGGCGCAGCGTGCCCTGGGGCAGGCTGTGCGAGCACAGCACATCCACCACGCCGGCGGAAAGCCCCCACCAGTAGTTCACGGCATGCGCCCCGGGCTGTGTTTCCGCCTGCTTCCAGGTGCCGTCAAAGATGCTGCGCAGTATCTTTGTGTAAAACTCGCCCCAGTTCCACAGCGGCATGGCCAGATGCCGCACGCCCTGCGGCGTCTCTTCATACAGGCCAAAACGCTCGCGCGCTGCGGCGGGCGGGTTCATATCCACATTTGAAATGACGCGGATACCTTTTTCGCGGAAATCCCGCTCGATATCGCTGCCGCGGCGCGCCGTCCAATCCAGATACACCACAGCGCGGGGGTTTGCCATCTGGGCACCCAGCGCAAAGGCGTTCACTCCGGCTGTCATGCCGTAGGTGGGGTAGCTGGCAATATAGCCCAGCCTGCCGTCCTGCGCCATGCTGCCCGCAATGGCGCCCAAAATGAACTTGGCCTCGTGGATGCGCCCGTAATAGGTGCGCACATAGGGGTGCGTCATATGCAGCGAACAGTTCAAAAATTTTACCTGCGGCCAGGTGACGGCCGCCTTCAGTGTGGCGGGCATCAGCTTCGGCGTAGTGGTGAACACCACATCTGCACCACGGGCCACCGCCTGCTCCAGCAGGGCAGCGTCATCCTCCCCCGGCCGCACGCCTTCACAGGCCCAGGTCTCCACCCTTTCACGGAACACGCGCTGCACCTCGCCGCGGCCCATCTCGTGCGCATAGGTCCAGGCAGAGGTCTCTGCCGTGCGCTCGTGCAGAAAAGCCACGCAAAGCCGCGGCCCCACGCCCGCCGCACCCAGAAGGCGGTTCCACAGCGGGCCCGCCTGCTGCGGCTGAGGCTGCATGGAAAGCTCCAGCGCATTCTTCTCGCCCAACGCCAGCACCTCTGCCCAGATGCGCTGCAGGGCAGGCACCATCTCGGACGGTGTCATGGCGCAGGCTGTCTTATAGCCATATACGCCCACGAACGCCAGCAGCGCATCTGATGGCGTGGCCGCAAGGCGCGCCCCGCCGCACACCTTGTATGCATGTGAAAAGCGCAGCTGCAGCGAGGCCAGCGTCAGGCGGTCTTCCTGCGGCCACACTTCGCCCGGCGCATGGCCTGCCGCAGCGCAAAGCCTGGCATAGCTGCCCGGGCGCGAGAACCACACAGTGTTCAATTGTGTAACCTGGTAAAAATCTAAAAATTCAAAATACAGCTCATTTTCCGGCGTGCCGGTGCGCTTGGGCAAAATGCGCGTTACCTGTGCGCGGATGGAGGCCGCACCGAAATATTTCAGCACGGATACGCGCTTGTTGCCCTCCTGCACATAAAAGCGGTTCATAAATTCAAATGCCTGCACCGGCTCGCGGATGCCCTCTTCCTGCTGGGCGCGGCACAGCTCCATCCACTTGCGGGCAAACTCTGTCTTTTCGTCCAGAAGCGGCATAAAGTTCGGCGCAAAAGCCGTTTTACGCCCGTCTGTCTTGGTGCCTGCGAACAGGTCTGCCGGTATCTCTTTTATCCCAAGGGACTGTGCCGTATCTGCCGCGCCATTTTCCAGAATATCATCCAGCACCTGCAAATACGGGTACTCGCCCTTTGCCACACAGGCGCGGAAGCTCTTCTGCCCTGCGCGCTGCGCCCTGCGGTATTCCTCCGCCCAACTCACTGTGCCATGCCTCCTTCTGCCGCTTCATGCCCACTGCTGCGCCAGTGCAGCCACAAGGCCGGCCGCCGACCACACTGCGCACACGGCGCACACGGCCAGAAATACCCGGCAGGCACATTTTGCCCGCGCGGCGGCCATGGCGCGCCACAAAAGCAGCGTACATATAAGCGCCGACATCAAAAAGAAAAAACCTGTGCGCTGGCCCGATACCATTACCGTAGGCGAAAAGCCAAGCATGGCGTAAGAGGCGAACCCGGCGCAGAACAGCACCATGGCGCCGAAGGCCGCCCGTGTATGCCCCAAAGCCAGGTAAAGGTTCAGCACACATATGGCCAGCACAGCGCACAGCACAACAAATGCCAGCCAATATTTGGGCGAATAGACGGTTAACAGGTTCAGGTAGCCGTCTTTTGTGAATACATTTGCAAAAAAAGAGAGGCTGGGCACCAGCTTTTCCGCCAGGGGCGCACCCACGCCCAGCACGGCCACCGCCGCCGCAGGCAGCGCGCCGAACAGGCGCACCTGCCATGCGCGGTGCTGCACCGCCACAGCCAGTGCCAGCGCCGTGCAAAACACAAAGAACAAAATGTTTTTCTGATACAGCACATGGTACATGGCGTTTGAAATGCCAAGCTCGGCGTTCTGCCACACAGTGCGCATACCGAAATCGGTGAACCAGGAAGTCGTCTCGCCTGCAATGCGCGAGGCCGTGCCGGGGCAGGTAGCTGCATACAGCGCGTTGGCCGCACATACGGCAAGCTGAGCCCAAACGGCCCAGTGCACACGGCGGCGCGCCGCCGCGTGCCACAGCAGCACGCCCGCAAGGCACCCTGTGTACACCACCAGCACTTGCTCCATGTTGGCAGCATAGGCCAGCATAAACAAACTTGCCGCACACAGCGCGCGGCCCGGCGCCGCGCCGCGCGCAAGCTGCACCAGCGGCTGCGCCGCCGCAAGGGCCGCCGCCAGCGGCCACACGAACACCAGCGTGGTACACATCCAGCCCGCAGTGGAAAGGGCCGTCCAGTCATAGCACAGAAAACACAGTGCCGCCGCGGCCGCACCGCACACGCTTTGCTCTGCCCCGGCCGTTCGCGCGGCCAGAAATGCACACAGCGCCACCAGCAGTGCATCTGCCACACGCCATACAACGGGCGGCAGGGCCGCCACCGTGCACAGCACCGCCTCTACAAGGCTTCTGGCAGACCATGTGGCATAATGGTCTGTTAAAAACTCCCACAGGCTCATGCGCTGCAGCATGTCGCGGTACATCAAATCATCGCCCAGCTCCACCGGCATTGCGGCGTGCAGGGCCAGCAGCACGCAAAAAAGCCCGCCGAACACCAGCGCGGGCGCATAAGGCCGCAGGCGGCCCGCCTGTCTTTTCATGCGCCCACCTTCACTTTCCGGCCCGTATCAGCCAAAATATCATGCCCATCAGTGCGGTAGGCAATGTACACACCGTATTCGCCCGCGGGCAGCGCCCCTTCGCGGATGCGCGCGGTAAAACCGCCCATCTGGCCGATGGCAAGCCCTCCGCCCGCCTCATAAGCCTCCTCGCTGAGCACCATTTTCGTGGGCAGGCGCAGGGCCGTGCCGCCCGTGCCGGAGTATAGCGCCACAAAGGTGTCGATGTGCTCAAAGCGCTCGCCCTCAATACAGGCATAGCCGTCTACCAGCAGCATGCCGTCCGCCTGTGTGACGTCTGCCTTCATGCGAAAAGTGCTGGGAACCGGCTCCGCATAATCCGCCACGCGGATGGCTTTTGGGGCTGTGAGCGCCCGGCTCACCAGCGCGCACAAAAGCCCCACGGCCAGCGCCGCAGCGCACGCAAGGGCTGCAAACACGCTCTTCTTTGCTTTTGGCTGCGGCATAGCGCCCTCCCGTCCTTTCGAAAGGCCGCCGCAGGCATATGCCCGCGGCGGCCTATATGTGCGGTATTCCGGCTTCAGGCCTGCGGCTGTGCAGGCGGGTTGAAGATAGCCTCCATCTCTGCCGCAAAGCCCTCGTTTGTGGTCTGGAAATTGCGCGAGATGCGGTTATCCACCGTGTGGCGGGCCAGATATTCCACCCATACGCGGTATGCGTTCTGGTCGCGCATGTGCAGCCCGTCGCCGCCCGCATAGGCTGCGTCCAGATAATCGGCGTTGTCCGCCAGGAAATCATGCGTGTCAATGTAATACATGCCGCGGTCCGTGGCCATTTTTGCCAGCTCATTGTTCATGGCGGTAATCTGTTCGCGCGAGAGCATCACATGCTTCTGGCTGTATTCCTCCGTCACTGGCGTCAGGCCCTGAATATACACAGGCACGCCTATAGAAGTGAACCGCTCGGCCAGCATGTCCATAAAGCGGCCGTAATAGGTAAGGTAGGCGTCGCCGTTTTCGGCGTGCACCAGCGTGTTGGCACCCAGCAGGACATACACGCTGTCCGGCTGCTGGGCGCTGATGGCATCCCACACTGCCGGGAAGGAAAGGTTCAGTCCCTTGCTGCTGACGGCGCCGTTTTCCGCAAACACCTTGGGGGACGCGCCCAGAAAGCCGTACACTGTGGCAATGCCCTGCAGGGGTTTATACTCCCCGAAGCCCTCTGTCAGGGAATCGCCGATGAACAGGGCCGTGCGGAAATACTCCAGACTGACGATGCCGTTCTCCGGCACGGACAGCATGCGCGCATCCTGAGCGGTTCGCTCGGAATACAGGGTGCGCTCGGCCCTGGCGGCCGTGTTCCAGGCACGGCCGTCTGCCGCCTGTGCCGTGCTGCCGGAGGCAGAGGCCGCGCCGCTTTGCGCCGTGCTCTGCCCGCTGCCCGACGCCGCGGGCTGTGCCGGCGCCGAAGCGCCGCTTTCGGGTGCGGCAGGCCCGCCGCTGCCTGCCTGCCGCGCGGCGGGCAGGGCAAATACAGCCTCGCCGTGCACCAGCTTCACCACACAATAGGCGTTGCCAAACACCAGCGCCACTGCCAGCACCGCCAGCAGGCTCTGCGCCAGCAGGCTTTTTGCGCGCCGTTTTTTTGCCTGTGCTTTCATTTTCCTGAAATCTGCCAAAATGGTTTCCTCCGTATATTTGCCGCGCCTCAGCCCTTATAGCAGGGTGAACCGGGCAGATAGGGGTTTTCGGCACTGTATGCCGTATGTGTAATCAGCATCTCGCGCCAGGCGCTGTAGCCCTCATTGTTCAGATGCATACCGTCGTCGGCCGCATATTCCGCCTTCAGGTAGCCGTCCTCGCCGCACAGTGCGCCGTAAAGGTCCAGATAATGCATGCCGTGCTGATAGGCCAGCAGTGCCAGCTTTTCGTTCACACCGCGGATGCGCTCCAGCGTGAAGTTTTCGTCTGCCGCCTTGGCCTGCGTCACAGGCGGGATGGCTTCGATATAATACACCGTATCTTCGGGAAGCTGCGGCACAAGGAACTCAAGAAAGCGGGCGTAATACTCCAAAAATGCCTCGTCCGTCAGCGTCTCCATGGCGTTGGTGCCCAGCAGGATATACACTTTTTTGGGGCTGGCAGCCAAAATCTCGTCAATAGGCTTCACCGTCTCGCCGTCAATATTCGTCACGGTGCCCTCAATAAAGGTGCGCGGCCCGGCGCCGATATACGCTGCATAGCTGGCGTTTGAAATGCCGCTGGTGTATACCTGAAAGCCCTGCGTAAGAGAATCGCCAATAAACAGAACATCGTCAAAATAGCTCATGTCCACGCGGCCGTTTTCTGCAAGGGCCAGCGTAGAGGCACTGATGGCAGGCAGCGCCCCTTGGGCCTGCTGCACCGGGCCGATGCCCGCAGGCTGGGTTTCGGATGTGCCGCCCTGCTGGCCCTGCGCCGCGCTTTGGGCGCCGTCCTCGCTGCCAGAGCCAGAGGCCGCACTGCCGGGGGCGGGCAGGCCCGCCGTTTTCCACGGCTGCTCGATAAACAGGGTGATGACGCCTGCCAAAAGCAGAATAACGGCAAAATTGGCGGCCACAAAGCCCGCAAAGGACACCTTTTTCTTTTTTTTCCGCGGCGGCTGGCCGCGGCGCACAGGCGCGCTGCCGGGCCGCTGGGGCGGCCTTTGCGCCCCAGCGCGCCGGGTGCCCGGTGCGCCCGCGCTCTGCCTGCTTTTGCGCTGCGGCACGGGCGCCGGCTGTGAAACCGGTATTTCCACAGAGCCAAGCGGCACCTCGGCCATGCCGCGCCGTTCGCCCTGACCCTGTTTAGGGCGGCGGATATCTGCCGGCTGCTTCATCCAGTCTTCCATGCCGCGCCCCCTTTTCAGCCTTGCGCCGCACCATGCGGCCAAAACAGGGCATCGCGCCCCATGATATGCATTCATTATACCCGCTTTCACATGCCAGTTCAACCGTTTTCCGCAGGCCGTATTTGTAAAAATTCTTCCCAATGCGGGCAAGGGGCCCTGCGCCCGTGCCGCACACGGTGCAAAAAGCAGCGGGCCGCCCCGAAAAGGGGCGGCCCGCATAGAATTGCTCAGAATCAGCCCAGCTCAGCGAAATACTTAATGGTGCGCACCATCTGGCTGGTGTAGCTGTTCTCGTTGTCGTACCAGGACACAACCTGCACCTGATAGGTGTCGTCATCGATCTTGGTCACCATCGTCTGGGTTGCGTCAAACAGGCTGCCGTAGGTGATGCCGATGACGTCGGAGGAGACAATGGGGTCGGTGTTGTAGCCGAAGCTGGCGGAGGAGGCTGCCTTCATGGCGGCGTTGATGGAATCCACCGTCACGTCCTTGCCCTTCACAACAGCCACCAGAATGGTGGTGGAGCCGGTGGGCACGGGCACGCGCTGGGCAGAGCCGATCAGCTTGCCGTTCAGCTCGGGGATGACAAGGCCGATGGCCTTGGCGGCGCCGGTGGAGTTCGGCACGATGTTGGCAGCGCCGGCGCGGGCGCGGCGCAGGTCACCCTTGCGGTGCGGGCCGTCCAGAATCATCTGGTCGCCGGTGTAGGCGTGCACCGTGGTCATAATGCCGCTCTGGATGGGATAGGCGTCGTTCAGGGCCTTTGCCATCGGGGCCAGGCAGTTGGTGGTGCAGGAGGCCGCAGAAATAATCTGGTCTTCCTTCGTCAGGGTGTTCTCGTTCACGCTGAACACAATAGTCTTCAAATCATTGCCTGCGGGGGCAGAAATGACAACCTTCTTGGCGCCAGCCTGGATATGAGCCATGGCCTTGTCCTTCTTGGTGAAGAAGCCTGTGCACTCCAGCACAACGTCCACACCCAGCTCGCCCCAGGGCAGCTCGGCCGGGTTCGGGTTTTTATAGATAGTGATTTTCTTGCCGTCGACAACGATGTTGTCCTCGCCGGCCTCCACCGTGTGGCCGTCATAGCGGCCCTGCGCGGTGTCATATTTCAGCAGGTGCGCGAGCATCTCCGGGCTGGTGAGGTCGTTGATTGCGACGATCTCATAGCCCTCGGCGCCGAACATCTGGCGGAAGGCCAGGCGGCCGATGCGGCCGAAGCCGTTGATTGCAACTTTTACTGCCATAATCTAAACATCCTCCTTATCGTGAGGGCCCGCCCGCAGCCGTATGCCGCGGCAAGGCCTTCCTGTCTTTTCATATTCTAATATAAAAAGGCGCGGTGTGCAAGAGGTGGTTGATAAATATTTAACACAAAATGCCCCTTTCGGCGTTTTTGCAACTATCTGCGCCGGAAGGCAAAGAAGTATGTGCAGTTTGCAGCATTGCCCCGCAGGCATCAGGCCCCGCCCCACAGGCGCTGCCACCATTCCAGGGCCGCAAACTTCACCTTGTAAGGTGTGCGCACAGCCTCTTCTTCCTCCTGCGGGTAGGCAGGGCCATCGTCCGCGTCTGCGGCGGCGGGCACGCACAGCGGCGGGAACAGCACGCAGAACCAGTTGTGCCCCGCCGCCTGCCCCAGCTCGATGCGCACGGCATCGTACATGCCTGCGGGCAGGGTGAAGCCATCATATTCCTTTGTGTGGAACATCATGTTCACCACATGGGCGTGCACCTGCTGCGGGCGCCCGGCCTCGGCCAGCACGCGGGCGGCAGTTTGTTCAATCTCCGCAAGATGCGCCTGAGCGGCCTCCTTTGCCCCCTGCTGCGTAGCCTGATGTGCAAACAGGGGACCGTATTCTTCCAGAATGGCATCGCGCACAGCCAGCTTCAGGGCCTGGTCTTCTTCCGAATCGGAATTGGCCAGAATGTGCAGGCGCAGCGTGTCTGCCCGCACGCCGGCGCACACCTGGGCGAACGCGGCAAACTGAGACAGCAGAATACATGCAAGCGTGCCCAGGCACAGCGCGATGCGCGCGGCGCGCAGGCGGCGGCGCGCCCGCGCGCCGCTGTAAAAATCGTATGTGACTGTGAACATAAAAAACACTCCTTTGCGTTTCGCAAAAGAGTGTTGGCAGCCGTGTGGAATATTATTCCAAAAAGCAGCGCGGCGCCCGCACAGGCCGCCCAAGCCCTCAGCGCCCGCGGCACACATGCGCCCCGCAACGCACAGGGTGCACGGCCCACGCCCTGGGCCAGCTTTGCAGCAGCGCCGTTCTGGCGGCCTCTGCGGCGGCGCGCGTCTCGAACACGCCATACACTGCCGCGCCGGAGCCCGTCATCAACGCCGCCTTCGCCCCGGCGGCGCGCAGCGCGGCACAAATAGGAGCATTGGCCCTGCTCTCGCTGGAATACTGCAGTTCATTCGCCATCTGCGCGCACAAAGCGTCCAGGTCCCCCGCGCGCAGGGCAGCGGCAGCAGCCCCGCCATCCACCTTCACATCTGTGCCCAGCTCGTCAAAGCGGGAATAGGCGCGCGGCGTCGAGACGCCCTGCGGCGGCATGCACACTGTGAACCAGCATTTCGGGCAGGGCGGCATGGGCGTGAGAATATCGCCTACGCCCGTCACACGCGCCGTGCCGCCCAGAATGGAAAACGGCACATCCGCCCCCACCTGCATGCCGATGGCGCACAGCTGCCGCACAGAAAGACGCGCGCCGTACAGCTCGTTCAGCCCCACCAGAACAGCGGCGGCGTCCGCGCTGCCACCCGCCATGCCCGCGCGCACCGGCACGCGCTTGTGCACAGTGATGTCCGCCCCGGCCAGCAGGCCCGTCTCGTGAAAAAAGGCAAGCGCCGCCTTTACCGCAGTGTTGCGGCTGTCGGCAGGCACGCGCGAGCCGGGCAGCGAAAGACGCAGCTCCGCGCTTTTGCGCAGCTCTACCTTTTCATACAGGCTCACCGCCTGCATCAGCATATCCAGGGTATGATACCCGTTTTCGGCAAAGCCCGTCACGCCCAGCGTGAGGTTCAGTTTAGCCGGTGCCAGCACGGTCACCGCCTCCATGGCAGGCCCCTCCCTTTCAATTATAGCGCGCGGCCCGCCTAGCGGCGGAACAGCGCAAAGCGCCGCACCTCGATAGCCTTCACCGGGCACATCTCATGGCAGCAGAAGCAGCGGATGCAGCCCGCGCGGGAGATATGCGCCTTTCCGCCCCGCACCCAGATGGTATGGCCAGGGCATATCCCGGCGCATTTTCCGCAGCCGATGCACAGCGCCCTGCGCACCCTTGGGCGGGGCGCCACCCATTTCTCCGCACCGGGCACAAGCCAGCGGATGGGCCGCGGCGCCTTTTGGGCAAAGGTAAGGTCCATCATGCTGGAGGGCAGGCGAAAGCCTGCGCGCGGCGCGGCGGCCTGCACGTCGCCGCACAGCATGCCCTCTTCGGCCTGCGCGGCGCACAGGCCGCGCCGCACGGCGGCGGCCAGATACGGCACGCGCTGCGGGGAAATGCCCATGATGCGGCACACGGCCAGGTCCACATCATAGGCGCTTTGCCCGCCCAGGATGAGCCCCAGCGCATACGGCGTGCCGGAGGCCGGGCCGTCGCCCTCCATGGCCACAATGCCGTCAGCCACCACCATGTCCGGCCGGACGGCCTCGCAAAGGTCTGCCAGCATGCTGCCGAAATCCTCCGGGGTAGGAAAGCGCATGTGGAATTCCGCCTTTGAGAGGCCGGGCACCGTGCCGAACAGGTTCTTCACAGCGCACGTCATGCCCACCATCACATGCGTTTTCACCTTTGGAATATCAATGATAAAACCGGCGTCCAGCACGGGCTCCATCAGCTCGAACGAGCGCACGCGCTCGCCCTGCGTTTTGCGCACGCCCGCTTTGCAGCCGAGGTAAAGCGCCGCGCCCGCCTCTTTGCATACGGCGGCCACGCCGCTCTGCTCATAAACGGCGCGCATGCCGCCCGGCGTCCATGCGCCGCCGGGTGCGTGGTGACGGCCCGCTCCGGCGGGTGCTTTGCCAGCAGGTTCGGCTTCAGCAGCACGCGGCTGTGCGGCCCAAGCCGCCCCGCGTTTTGGCAGAATGCAAACACAGCCTCCACCGCGGCGTCCACCTGCGCCTGCTCATAGTCCGCGCACGCCCTGCACAGCACGCGCGCCGCATTTCCCGGCACATTATCCGGCATCAGACGCCCAGCTCCTCCAGAAAGCTGCCGATGCGCTGCAGCGCCTCGGTGAGGTGCGCCATGGAATAGGAATAGCTGATGCGCACAAACCCTTCTCCGCTTGCGCCGAAGGCATTGCCTGGAATGACCGCCACCTTCTTTTCCATCAGAAGGCGTTTGCAGAACTCATCGCTGGAAAGCTTCGAGCGCGCAATGCTGGGAAATACATAAAACGCACCCTCCGGCTCGAAGCAGGAAAGGCCCATGCCGTTCAGCCGGTTCACAATAAAGCGGCGGCGCATGTCATACTCTTCGCGCATGCGCTCGATGTCTTCATCGCAGTGGCGCAGCGCCTGCACGGCCGCATACTGGCTGGTGGTGGGCGCACACATGATGGCGGATTGGTGTATCTTTGTCATCACATCCACGATGGGCTTCGGCCCGCAGGCATAGCCGAGGCGCCAGCCCGTCATGGCGTACGCCTTGGAAAAGCCGTTTACCACCACAGTGCGCTCTTTCATGCCGGGCAGAGAGGCGAAGCTGACATGGCGCGCGCCGCCGTAGGTGAGCTCGGCGTATATCTCGTCAGAGAGCACGACGATGTCTGTGCCGCGCAGCACCTCGGCAATGGGCTCCAGGTCTTCCCTGCGCATCACGGCGCCGCTGGGGTTGCACGGGAAGGGCAGCACCAGCAGCTTCGTCCGCGGCGTAATGGCGGCCTTCAGCTCCGCCGCCGTCAGCTTGAAGGCGTTCTCCGCCTTCAGGGCCAGCGGCACGGGCACGCCGCCCGTAAGCGTGGTGATGGGCTCGTAGCACACAAAGCACGGCTCGGGGATGATTACCTCATCCCCCGGCTGCACCAACGCCCGCACGCACAGGTCAATGGCCTCCGAGCCGCCCACCGTCACCAGCGTCTCCGGCGCGGTATAGGCAAGGCCGAAGCGGCGGTTCAGATAAGTGCATATCTCTTCGCGCAGCTCTTTCAGGCCCGCGTTCGAGGTATAGAACGTGCGCCCGCGCTCCAGGCTGCGGATGCCCGCATCGCGGATGGGCCAGGGCGTCTTGAAGTCGGGTTCGCCCACGCCAAGCGAGATGCAGTTTTCCATTTCCGCTGCGATATCAAAAAATTTACGAATGCCCGACGGGCGCATCTGCGCCGCGCGCGGGCTGATAAGCGCCTCGTAGTTCACAGCCCGAACTCCCGTTCGTCCAGCGGCTCCAACCCGAAGAGCACGCCTTCCTTTTTATAGGTGCGAAGCACGAAATGCGTGGCTGTGGAGACAACGCCCTCCAGCGGGGAAAGGCGCTTTACCACGAACAGGGCTATCTCCTGATAGCTCTTGCCGTTCAGCACAAGGGCAAGGTCGTACCCGCCGCTCATCAGCATCACGCTGTCCACTTCCTCAAAGTTCGCAATGGTCTCGGCTATCTCGTCAAAGCCGCTTTCGCGCCGGGGCGACACGCGCAGCTCGATAATGGCCTGCACGCGGGGCACGCCCGCCTTCTCCCAATCCACCAGGGCGTGATAACCGTTGATGACATGGTTTTTGGCATATTCGTCCAGCTTGCGCGCCACGGCTTCAGGCGAGTCGCCTGTGATGCCGGCGATATCCTCCACGCTCATGCGGGCGTTTTCTTCCAGAAGCTTCAGTATCTTCTCCATACCGTCTTTCCCCTTTCCCTTTGCCCTTCGGGCGCACCGAGCGCAGCCCCGGCCGGGCCTTTTCCTAACATTATAGGGCATGCGGGCGGGAAAGTAAATGCCGCGCTGCGCTGTGCACGGCAAAATTTCACGCGCGCAGGCCTATCATTGCAGCGGCTTTTCTGGTATACTTTTGAAGGATTACTTTTGCCCGGCCGCGCCGGGCGCTTGGAAAAGGGGTAAGGGAAATGGAAGCTGTCATCACTGTGATAGGGCGCGACGCCGTGGGCATCCTTGCTAAGGTGTGCACGGGCTGCGCAGAGGTGAACGTGAATGTGGAGGAAGTGAGCCAGCGCATCCTGCGCGGCACCTTTGCCATGATTATGCTGGTGGACCTTTCCGCCGCCAGTGTGGATTTCACGGCTTTTTCGGAGAAAATGGGCGCCATCGGCGCGCAGCTTGGGGTGGATATCCGCTGCACCCGCCAGGAGCTGTACGACGCCATGCACAAGGTGTAAGGAGGCCGCCATGCTGGATACAAACGATATTCTCGACACCATCCGCATGATCTCGGACGAAAACCTGGACGTGCGCACCGTCACCATGGGCATCTCCCTTCTGGATTGTGCGGACGCGGACGGCCGCCGCGCATGCGAAAAAATTTACAATAAGATTACATCGCGCGCCAAAGACCTTGTGCGCACGGCCGAGCACATCTCAGCCACCTACGGCATGCCTATTGTGAACAAGCGCGTGTCTGTGACGCCCATTGCCATGCTGCTGGCCGGCGCGCCGGACGCAGACCCTGTGTGGTATGCCCGCGCGCTGGACGCCGCCGCCAGGGCCGTGGGCGTGAATTTTATAGGCGGTTATTCGGCCCTGGTGCACAAGGGCTTTTCCGCCGGGGACGAGCGGCTTATCCGCAGCATCCCCGACGCGCTGGCCCAGACGGATTTTGTGTGCTCCAGCGTGAACGTGGGCTCTACCAAAAGCGGCATCAATATGGACGCCGTGAAGATGATGGGCCCCATCATCAAGGCCGCCGCTGAAAAAACGAAGGAAAACATGTGCATGGGCGCAGCTAAGCTGGTGGTATTCTGCAATGCGCCGGAGGATAACCCCTTTATGGCCGGCGCCTTCCACGGCCCCGGCGAGCCGGACTGTGTGGTGCACGTGGGCGTTTCGGGCCCGGGCGCGGTGCGTGCAGCGCTGGCAAAGCTGCCCCGGGACGCCAGCCTGGACAAAGTGGCCGAGCTCATCAAGCGCACGGCCTTCAAAATAACGCGCATGGGCCAGCTGGTGGGCAACCTTGCCAGCGAGGCGCTGGGCGTGCCCTTCGGCATTGTGGACCTTTCACTGGCACCCACGCCCGCCGTGGGCGATTCCGTGGCAAACATTCTGGAGGAGATAGGCCTTGAAAGCTGCGGCTGCTGCGGCACCACCGCCACGCTTGCCATGCTGAACGACGCTGTGAAAAAGGGCGGCGTCATGGCCTCGAACCATGTGGGCGGGCTTTCAGGCGCGTTCATTCCCGTCAGCGAAGACGACGGCATGATAAAGGCCGCCGAGCGCGGCAGCCTTTCCATTGAAAAGCTGGAGGCCATGACGGCCGTGTGCAGCGTGGGCATCGACATGGTGGTGATACCTGGCGAGACAAGCGACGCCGTCATCTCGGCCCTCATCGCGGACGAGGCCGCCATCGGCATGGTGAACTCGAAGACCACTGCCGTGCGCGTGATCCCCGCTGTGGGCAAAAAGCCCGGCGACGTGCTGGACTTCGGCGGCCTTTTGGGCTATGCGCCCATCATGAAGGTGAGCAGCTTTGCGCCGGACGTATTCGTAAACCGCGGCGGGCGCATCCCCGCCCCCATGCAGGCCCTGAAAAACTGAGCGGCACCCCGCCCCTTTTGCCCGGCGTCCGGCGGGAAAAGAAGTATCTTCCCCTTGCGCTTTCAGTGTGCGCGCAGGCAGGCCCCCATGGGCAGCCGTCAGGCTTGCCGTGGGGGCCTGCTGTCTTTTTCATTCGAATTTCCGGGGCGGCCTGTTTTGTTCTGCCGGACAGGCCTGCTGCAAGACGGTTTTCCCCGGCGGCCTTTGTGCGCGCTGTCAGCAGGCCTCCTTTAACTAAGCAGGCAAACAAATTGGAGATAGTGCAGATGAATGTAAATGTTTCCGGCACAAGGGCTTTTTATCATTCCATCACAGAATCTTCATTGTGCGGTTGCGGCTATTGCCGCAATTACCGATTACAGGTCAGATCCGCATTTCCGGATGTTGCTGTGTATTTGGGCTCTTTGGGAATTGACATTGAGAAGCCTTTTGAAACGTCGTCTCTTGAACCCGATGAAAATGGAATGCTGGAATACTGCTGCTGCCAGTATATCGCATTGGGTAATTGTGAGCCCGAATACCATCACAGAATTGCCGATATTGAATTTCGCGTTGCAAAATTCCACCCGGAAACAGGCATAGGGCAGGCACATTTTGTACTGGAGTTTTCCCCCATAAAATTGAAGTATAAATGTTAAGCCCAATCTGCCGGCCTGTTTTGCACAGCGGCCGTTCCTTTCTGCCATTTTGATGCAGAAAGGTTTTCTGCCTTCCCAACCGGCTCAAATGGCAAAAAGCATACGCCGGGCGGGCCTTGACATTTGCCTGCACATGTGGTGTAATAAAAAACGATATGGCGGCACGAAGCCGCCGGTTTTGTGAATTGTGTTTTGGAACAGATACCACGAAGGTATCGGCACGGGGCATGGCGCCCGCTTGTGCCGCCGCTTCGCGGTATCTTTTTTTGTGAAGGAGAACTTTTATGAAACCGAACAATACCAAAAAGCTTGTGTACTCTGCGCTGTTCCTGGCGCTGGCTCTGGTGCTGCCCTTCCTGACGGGGCAAATCCAGACATTTGGCCAGATGCTGGCCCCCATGCACCTGCCTGTGCTTCTGTGCGGCTTTGTATGCGGGCCTGTATGGGGCCTTGCCGTGGGCGCTGTGGCGCCGCTGCTGCGCAGCCTTCTGTTCAGCATGCCCCCCATGTTCCCCACCGCTGTGGCCATGGCCTTTGAGCTGGCCGCTTACGGCCTGTTCACCGGGCTGTTCTACCGCTTGTTTTCGGCCAGGCTCACCGGCGGGGCGGGCAAAAAATGGGGCGCGCTGTATGCCTCGCTGGTGCTCAGCATGCTGCTGGGCCGCGCCGTATGGGGCTGCGTGATGTTCCTTCTGATGGCTGCATCCGGCGGCGCATTCGGCATGGCGGCCTTTGTGGCGGGCGCCTTCAGTTCGGCCTGGCTGGGCATTCTGGTACAGCTTGCGGCCGTGCCGCCCATCGTGTATGCGCTGGAGCGCGCAGGCCATGCCGCGCACAGCTGACGCACAGGGCTTTCTTGCCGCGCGCGGCGGCGCAGGCCTGGCGCCGCTGGCGCAGGCCATCGGCGCTGTGCTGCGGGAAAAGGGCCGCTGCGTAGCGGCGCTGGACGGCATGGCCGCGGCCGGGAAAACCACGGCCGCCGCACTGCTGTGCGAGGCGTTCGGCGGGGCCTGTGTGCATATGGACGATTTCTTCCTTCCGCCCGCCCTGCGCACGCCGCAGCGCCTTTCACAGCCCGGCGGGAACGTGCACTACGAGCGCTTTGCCGAAGAGGTTGCACCCGCGCTGCATCTGGGACGGGCGCTGTGCTACGGCGTATTCGACTGCTCGCGCATGACACTGGCGGGCACGCGCAGCGTGCCCGCCGCGCCGCTTATCATTGTGGAGGGGGCTTACAGCCTGCACCCTTTTTTCAGCAGAGAGCTTTACGATGTGCGCGCCTATTATTCTGTTTCACCCGAAGTGCAGAGGGCGCGCATTCTGGCGCGCAACGGCCCTGCGGCGCTTTCGGCTTTTGAGGAAAAATGGATTCCCATGGAAAATGCCTATGCCGCGGCATTCGGCATCCGCGAGAGCTGCAGCGTGCAGCTGCAGGCACAGCCCGGCGCGGCAGACAGGCGGCATGTATAAAGCATACGCTTTCGGGGCATCCTTTCCGCAGGGAAAGGATGTGGAACCGGATGAATCTGTTCTATAAAATCTGTATTCTTCTCATCATCGTGGGCGGTATCAACTGGGGCCTTGTGGGCCTGTTCGATTTCAACGCCGTTGCCTGGCTGTTCGGCGGCGGGCAAAGCATGTTTGCCCGCACCGTGTTCACGCTGGTGGGTATGGCGGCGCTTTGCGCCATTCCCAGCCTGTTCACAAAGGCCGGCGCCTCGGAATAGCGCACCGCCCGGGGTCAAGCCCCTCTTTACCACAAACACCGCTGCAGGCTGTGGCCTGCAGCGGTGTTTTCTTTTCCATAACTTACAATGCCCCGCGCCGCCGCACAGGGTTTACATCAAACGCGTTTTACGCTATAATAAGGTAGTTTATGGGGAAATGAGGGGTCTGCTTGCACGCTGGCACGCATGTGACACACGGTGCCGCCGCCACGAAAAAGCTGGCGGCACAGCTTGCCGCCGCCTTGGCACCCGGCACGCTGGTGCTGTTTACCGGCGGCATGGGCGCTGGGAAAACGACGTTCTGCGCCGGGCTGGCGGAAGGGCTGGGCTGCACCGATGCCGCGGCAAGCCCTACTTTCTCTATTGTAAATGTATACCGTGGGCCGCGGCCGCTGGCCCATTTTGACCTGTACCGCATTGCCTGCCCGGAGGATTTGGAGACAGCAGGCCTGTTTGATTACCTTGCCGAAGGCGCCATTGTAGCCGTAGAGTGGAGCGAACTGGCCCAGGGCTGGTTCCGCGGGGAGAAAGCCGTGCATGTGGACATCCGCCGGGGCGAAGCGGAGGACGAGCGAATCATCACCATCGAGGAGGCCGGGCTATGACGGTGCTTGGGCTGGACTGTGCCGGAAAAACCGCTGGCGTGGCCGTTTGCCAGGATGAACAGCTTGTTTATGAAAGCCGCCTGTGCGCGGGGTTCACTCACAGCGAAACCCTGCTGTGCCTTTGCGAAGAGGCGCTTCGCGCCTGCCGCCTCTGTGTGCAGGAACTGTCCCTTCTTGCCGTGACGGCGGGCCCTGGCAGCTTTACGGGGCTGCGCATCGGCCTTGCCGTGGCAAAGGGCCTCGCTTTCCCGCATGATATCCCCTGCGCCGGCGTCTCTACGCTGGAGAGCCTTGCCTTCTGCGCCCCGCCGGCAGGAAGCTGCGTGTGCGCGCTGGACGCCCGCCGGGGCGAGGTGTACCATGCGGCCTTTGCCATGGGCCCGCAGGGACCACGGCGCCTTTGGCCGGACGGACACAGCCCCGCGGCGGCCCTGACAGAGCAGATACTGCGCCTGCCCAGGCCCCTGTGGCTTTTGGGCGACGGCGCCGGGCTGGTGCTGGGCGCGCTTGGCGGCGGCCAGCAGGATATATTCCTGCTGGCCGAGGACGGGCGCTGCGCCGGGGCGCTGGGTGTGTGCCGCGCCGCGCTGCGCGTACAGCCGCAAAGCGCGCAGGCCCTTGCCCCGTGTTACCTGCGCCTCTCGCAGGCAGAGCGCGAACGCGCCGAAAAGCTGGCTCGCGCGGGCCTGTGAGCACTTACATGGAAAGGAAGTTTTCGTATGACAAAACCTGTTGCACTGGGCGCTGACCACGGCGGCTTTGAACTGAAAGAGGCCGTGAAACGCCACTTGGAAGAGCGCGGCATTGAATACCGCGATTTCGGCAGCCATACCGGCGAGGCGGTAGATTACCCCGATATTGCCCTGCCCGCCTGCGACGCCGTGGTGAAGGGCGAGTGCGGCCTTGCGCTTTTGTTCTGCGGCACAGGCGTGGGCATCAGCATCGCCGCGAACAAGGTGAACGGCATCCGCGCGTGCTGCTGTTCTGATGTGTTCAGCGCTAAATACACGCGCCTGCACAATGACGCCAACGCCCTGTGCCTGGGCGGGCGCGTGGTGGGCCCTGGCCTTGCCACGGAGCTGGTAGACGCTTTTCTTGCCGCCGGATTTGAGGGCGGGCGCCATGCGCGCCGCGTAGAAAAGCTGGCCGCCATCGAGGCGCGCGAGCGCGGCGGCGCAGCCCGCTGAGCGCGGGTTTTCGCGCCAGGCAGGGCCAAAGCCCGCATTTTTGCGAAAGCACAGGGGCTTTTTCATCCGTTTGACAAATTTTTCAAAGGAGAGATACGATAATGAGCAAAGCAATGATTCTCGACCATCCTCTCGTGCAGCACAAGGTGAGCCTTCTGCGCGACAAAACCACCGGCACGAAGGAGTTCAAGGCGCTTGTAAGCGAGCTTGCGATGCTGTTGTGCTATGAGGCCACGCGCGACCTGCCCACAGAGGAGGTTGCTATCGAGACGCCCATCGCAGTGGCGAAAACGCGCGTGCTCTCCGGCCGCAAGCTGGCGCTGGTGCCCATCCTGCGCGCGGGCCTTGGCATGGTGGACGGCATGCTGGCCCTCATTCCCGCCGCAAAGGTGGGGCATATTGGCCTGTACCGCAACGAGGAGACGCTGGAGCCTGTAGAGTATTACTGCAAGCTGCCCAAGGACATTGCCGAGCGCGAGGTCATTGTGCTGGACCCGATGCTGGCCACGGGCGGCAGTGCCATTGATGCCATCACGCAAATCAAAAAGCGCGGTGCGAAAAGCATCAAATTTATCGGCATTATCGGCGCGCCGGAAGGGCTGGAGCGCCTGAAGGCCGCCCACCCGGACGTGGACATTTACCTGGCCGCGCTGGATGAAAAGCTGAACGAAAACGGTTATATCGTGCCGGGCCTCGGCGATGCAGGCGACCGTATTTTCGGCACAAAGTGACGTGCCCCGCAACACCTTGATACATTTTAGGAGCGATAGCATGGCAAAACAGGAACTCAGAAGAAAGATACTGGCCACCATTGCCACGGTGGGCGGGCTTTGCTGCGCGCTGGCCGTATGTGTGTGGCTGCTTTTGACGAGCAGCATGTTTTCCACCAGCATCCAGATTTTGATGCTGGTGTGTACGGGCGGCCTTGCAGCCGCCACTATCGGGCTGTGCATTGCCAAAATTTCAGAAATACGCGCCCTGCAGAAGCTGGTAAAGGCAGAGGAGATGGGCCTTGCCCGCCCGCAGGAGGACGACGGCCACCTGCAGCCTCTGCACACGCTGGATCACACCCGTGTCTGCGCCCCTGCGGCTGAAGCCGCAGTTCCCGTACAGGGCGGCGCCCCGGCACCGCCCCAGCCGCAGGCCGCGCCGGAAACGCCTGCACCGCAGCGCCCTGCCCCCGCCGCAGCACCGGCCCCCATGCGGGCACAGGCCGAACAGCCGGCCCAGACACACCACTGGAAGCCCATTGATTTTTCCGCCGCAGATGCACGCCTGCGCGCAGAAGAGCAGGCACGCCAGAAGGCTTTGGCCGAGGCACAGCAGGCGCAGGCCGCCATGGAGGAGGCACAGCGCCTGGCGCGCCGCCAGGCCGAAGAAGAGCAGGCGCGCCGCGCTGCACAGGCCCAAAGCGCCTCGGCGCAGGTGCTGGCTGAGAAACAGCGTCTGGCGCAGGCACAGCATCAGGCCGAGCTTGCACGCCAGGAGGCCGAGGCGGAAAAGGCCGCCGAGGCACAACGTTTGGCGCAGGCACAGCGCCAGGCTGAATTGGCACGCCAGCAGGCCGAAGCGCAGCGCCAGGCCGGGCTTGCGCGCCAGCGCGCCGAGGCAGCGGAAAAGGCTGCTGCGCAGCAGTGGCAGAATGCAGTGCCGCAGCCCGCTGCGGTAGACCCGCGCCGCGCCGAACAAATGCGCTTGGCGCAGGCCGCGCGCACGGGGCAGATCCCGCACATCACCAGCGCCATGATTGAAGAGCAGCGCCTGGCCGCAGCGGCGCGCCGCGCCGAGGAACAGCGCCTGGCGTCACAGGGCGTCCAGCCCTCGAAAATGGCGCCTGCACCCACTGCTTCGGCATCCCCGGCCTTCGTGGTGCAGCCCGCTGCCGAAACACAGCCTGCTGCCGCCCCTGTGCCGCAGCAAAGCGCCAAAGAGCAATGGGTACATGCCTGGCAGGCCATTTCACTGGATGACGATGTGCCTGCGGCCCCCGCCGCACAGCCCGTGCGGCCCCGCATCCCGCATGCGCAGCCTGTGCGCCCCATGGCACAGCCCGCTTCCCAAAGCTCCGCACAGCCGCAGCAGACAAGGCAGCCTGCGGCGCCGCCTATCACATGGCCCAGCCAGCCCATTCCCTCCAAATATTATGTCACGGGGCAGATGCCTGTGGTGACAGATGAGATGATAGAGGCAGCCAAGCGCGCCGCACAGGACGCACAGGCTGCACAGCACTGAAGCAATAACAGGACAAGGGCCGCCGTTCTTTGAACGGCGGCCCTTGTTTTCTTCTCTGCGCACTGTCAGCGCACCTGCGTCAGCCACTCCTGCTGAAGGATGTCCATGGCCAATTCATCATACCATGCACCGTGCAGGAAATATGCCTCGCGGCGGCGGCCTGCCTCGCGGAAGCCAACGCTTTTATATGCCGCAATGGCGCGCGCATTAAAGCTGAACACATGCAGCTCCACATTGTGCAGGTTCAGCGTTTCAAAGCAGTAGCCCAGCAGCAGGCGCAGCACCTCCTTGCCATAGCCCTTGCCTCGATCCGCCTCACTGCCGATGAACAGGCCCACCTCGCCGCAGCGGCGCTTCCAATCTATCTCTTTTATGCCGCAGTTTCCAATAAGCCTGTCTTGCCCCTGCAGCACAATGGCAAACTGGTAATCGCCCGAATTTTCGGCAAGCCAGCGCTGCTCGCCCTCTAGGCTTATCACATTGGCCGTGGTGCCCACTCCATCCGTCACGGCCGGGTCGTTCACCCACTCATAATACTGCTGCGCATCCTGCGCACACATGGGCGAAAGGTATACGCGCGGGCCCTGCAGCTTTTTCACATATTTCATTTCATCCTCCCTTTCCAGCACGGCCGCGCACACCGGCCCTGTTCAGCCGCACACGCCGCGCTTCACCTGCATGATAAAATCCTGTACATTGGTCACAATAGTCTTTACCGTCAGGCTGCCCCTGTCCAGCAGCTTGTTCACGGCAAATTCCGAAATATCCACAGAATAGAAATACAGCGGGCGCACCTTTCCGTCCACCACGCGGTAGCTGGGCGTCATATTCCCGGTGGCCACCGTGTGCAGCGTAGAGGCCATACAGATGATGGTAGTGGCCTTGCGGACCAGGCTGCGCATCGCATCCTGCCCCTCGTACACATTGCCGTATACATCCGGCAGCGGCCCGTCATCGCGGATAGAGCCCACCAGAACAAAAGGCACATTTTTCTTTACACAGGAATACATAATGCCGTCCTGCACGGCGCCTGCCTCCACAAACGCGCGCACAGAACCGCAGCGCCGCACTTCGTTGATGGTGTCCAGATGATTGTAATGGCCGTTCGGCACCGAGCGCTGGGTGTATACATCCTGCCCAAGGGCTGTGCCGCGGTAGCCCACCTCCAGGTCATGGGTGGCAAGGGCATTTCCCGCCAGAAGACCGTTTACATAGCCTTCCTCCACCAGCGCAGCAAAGGCCCGGCGCGCATCTGCGTCAAAGGTGCAGGCCGGGCCCAGCACCCACAGAATATTGCCGTGCTGTTTTTCAAATTTCAGCAGCCGGTAAATGGAATCATAATCCTTGGAATAAGCCGTCTCGCGGCTGCGGCCCTGGCGGAAGGCAAATTCCTCTTCCGTGCGCCCCCGGCGTCGAAATGCCCTGGTATGCACATAAATGCCCTCGGTGCCGTTTTCCGTCCGCCCTACAGCCACCGCATCCCCGCGGCGGATATTGCGCAGCTCGGTTACACACAGCCCGCCGCCGCGAAGCACGGCCGCACAGTCCATACGGCTGTCCTGCGCAAGATGCCATTCCCCATGGATGCGGAAATATTCCGGAAACATCGTAGTGGCATGGTAGCCTGCGGGCGCCACGCCGTCCTGCTGGGCTTCTACAAACTTTGCATCCGGTGCATCTGCTAGCCCAAGGCCCTCAAAATCCGGCGTTCTGTAAACGGGCAACGCAAACTTTTCCATTAGAATCATTCCTTTCTTTTCATTTTGTATGGTACCGCTGCTTCTTCTCCTCTCCGGCGGCTTCTCTGCCATGGCAAATATAAGAAATATCCCCCGCGCCAAAGGCTGGTTGGCACGGGGGATATTTTGTGTCACATCTGCCGTATCGGCCTTTTACTTTTTACGCCAGACGGGCCTTCAGGTCGGCCAGCTGTTTGCGCAGCTCTGCAGGCACGCGGGCGCCAATTTCATCATACAGCGCCTCCACACCGTTCGCGTCCTCCATCCACAGGCCCTTGTCCACATCCAGCAGGCCCTTCACAGTGTCCAGCGTGATGCCGTCCAGGCCCTCGATGTTGATATCCTCAGCCTTGGGCACATAGCCGATGGGCGTCTCCACGGCGTCCACTTCACCCTTGCAACGGGCCAGCATCCACATCAGCACGCGCATGTTGTCGCCGAAGCCCGGCCAGATAAAGTGGCCTTCGTCATCGGTGCGGAACCAGTTGACGTGGAAAATTTTCGGGGCCTTTTCGCCCAGCTTTTTGCCCATCTCAATCCAGTGGGCAAAATAATCGCCCATGTTGTAGCCGCAGAACGGGCGCATGGCCATCGGGTCGCGGCGCACCACGCCCACGGCGCCGGCGGCAGCGGCAGTGGTCTCGGAAGCCATGGCGCTGCCCACATATACGCCGTGGTTCCAGTCAAAGCTCTGGAACACCAGCGGGGCGGTTTTGGCGCGGCGGCCGCCGAACACCATAGCCGTTACGGGCACACCGTTGGGGTTGTTGAACTCCTTCGACAGGCACGGGCAGTTCACGGCCGGGGCGGTAAAGCGGCTGTTGGGGTGGGCCAGCTTGTTGCCGGCAGCCGTGTACTCTTTGCCGTTCACCTTCATGCCCGTCCACTCTTCGGCGTTCTCGGGCGGGTTTTTGTCCAGGCCCTCCCACCACACGGTGTTATTGTCCAGGTTGTGCGCCACATTCGTGAAGATGGTGTTCTTCATGGTGGTGTGCAGCGCGTTCGGGTTCGATTTCTCGTTCGTGCCCGGCGCCACGCCGAAGAAGCCGTTCTCGGGGTTAATGGCATACAGGCGGCCGTCATCGCCAATGTGCATCCAGGCGATGTCGTCGCCCACCGTCCACACCTTATAGCCCTGCTTGGCGTACACTTCAGGCGGAATGAGCATGGCAAGGTTTGTCTTGCCGCAGGCAGAGGGGAATGCAGCGGTGATGTACTCTACATTGCCCTGCGGGTCCTCAATGCCGAGGATGAGCATGTGCTCGGCCATCCAGCCTTCCTTCATGCCCTGATAAGAGGCGATGCGCAGTGCAAAGCACTTTTTGCCCAGCAGCACGTTGCCGCCGTATCCGGAGTTGATGGACCAGATGGCGTTCTCTTCCGGGAACTGCACAATGTAGCGGTTTTCTGCGTCAATATCCGCCTTGGCGTGCTGGCCGCGCACGAAATCGTTTGATTCGTCGCCCAGCTGCTGCAGCGCCTGCACACCCACGCGCGTCATAATGTCCATGTTCAGCACAACATAGATGGAGTCCGTCACCTCAACGCCCACCTTGGAGAACGGCGAGCCGATGGGGCCCATGCAGTACGGAATGACGTACATGGTGCGGCCCTTCATCACGCCGGTATACATGGGGATGAGCTTTGCCTTCATTTCGCTCGTCTCCATCCAGTTATTGATGGGGGCGGCATCTTCCTTGTTTTTGGTGCAGATGAACGTGCGGTCCTCCACGCGGGCCACGTCGTTCTTTGCGGTGTGGTGCAGCATGCAGCCGGGCAGCAGCTCTTCGTTCAGGGGCTGCATCTCGCCCGTGCTGAAGGCCTCTTCGCGCAGCGCTTTCAGCTGTTCTTCCGAACCGTCAATCCACACGACTTTATCCGGGGTCATGAGCTCTTCCATCTCTTTGACCCAGGTGAGGACATTTTTATTGTTCGTCAATGCCATTTCCAATCACCTTTCTCTACTTGTATTTCCCTTTCCCGCTTTCCCATAGGGCGCAGGTTCGCGATTTGAATTTATTATACCTTTTTGTTAAAAAAAACACAAGTGAAATATTAGCCGCCCGTGCCGAAAGTGCAAAAGAAACGCACGCTGCGCCGTGCGTGCCGCACCCAAGTTGCCTTTGGACGCAGCAGCATGTGCAACGGGCAAAGAGAAATGAAAGGTGCCCGGCCGCTATGGCAGATTTGCTTTTGTATCTTTTCGCCGCCGTATGGCTTATTTATGCTGCATACGGCGCTTATTGGGAACGGCGCGTCAAAACAAAGGGCGGCGCTTTGCCCGCACGCATAAAAGCGCACGAGCACGGCGGCATGATGTATTCCGTGCCGGGTTACACATACAAAGGCGCTTATTACGAGGTTCGCTATCACCTGGGCAGCAGATAGAAATACACGCAGGGCCAGCAGGTGCCCATCCGCGTGCTGGCCAGCCGCCCTGGAAAACCGGAGACAGAGGGACGCACCAGCCGCCCGGCCTGCCTCTTTTCCGTCTTTGTGGGGCTGGCGTGCCTTGCAGCCGGCATCCAGCCCGTCCTGCGGTGAGGCTGTGCAGAAGCTGCGCTGTTTTTACAGCAGAACAAAACGCGGGCGTGCCGGTGGCAACCGACGCGCCCGCGCTGCGCATATTTCATTCAGCTCTCTCGCGGCGGCGCATCCTGCCCGGCCCTGCGGCGGTGATATTCCCCCAGCAGGCCCTCATAGCGCTTGCCCTGTATGGCAAACACAGCCTCAAAGCAAAGCGTTATCACTGCCAGCAAAAGAAAGAACAGGGCCGTAAACCCCGCCCAGGCCGCAGCGCTCTCGGGCGGGAACCACTTTTGAAAATAGGCGCAGGCCGCCAGCACAGGAAACAGCCCGGCCGCAAACAGCATGGTGCGCGCCGCATAGGAAAGCCTGTGCCCCTTCTCGCGCACAAAGCACAGCCACTGTAAAAAGCCTATCCACAAGCTGGCCGCCAGCATGCTCAGAAGCTGCCCCGCGCGCAGCGAGGCGCCCGGCCAGAATGCAAGCGCAAGCACACCCCAGATGGCCACCCAGGCAGCAAAGCACAGGCAGGCGCCGTTCTTCACCACTACAACAACGGAAAGAAATTTTTTCATGTTATAATACCTCCTGTATATATCGGCAGGCCGCTTCAAAGGCCCAGTTTTTTTCGAAAGGCGGGCACGAACTGCCGCGAGATTACCGCCTTTTCCCCATTTGACAGCGTGGCCAGCAGGCGCCCGCCAAAATCGGGGCGCAGGGCGCGGATGTGGTCGAAATTCAGCAGCAGAGATTTTCCGGCCCGCAAAAAGCCCGCGCCCGCCAGCCGCTGTTCCAGCTCGTACAGGCGAAGCTCTGTTTCATACACGCCGTCAGCCGTGTAGAAAAAGGTATGCCTGTCCGCCGTGTCGGCATACAGCACATCGGCTGCATTCAGAATATGCGTCTCCCCGCCCTGCCTGCCTGTAAGCTTTGCGTCGTACACGCGCAGCAGCGCCAGCAGCTCCATCACCTCGCGGCTTAGCCCGGCGCAGCGGATGGTGACGGCCGTCTCCTCATAGGCGCTGTTCTGTTCAATGTCTATTTTCATGCCGCCTCTCCCCCTTCGGCTCCATCATACGCCCGCGGCAGCGGGCACGGCAAGCATTTTTGCGCAAGCTGTGTGCACAGGCGCGCAAGCTGTTGTTTTTCTGTGGCGGGCCAAGGCCCGCGCCCAAATCGGCAGGCCCGTCCTCCGCACAGGGCGGAACGTGCGCCGCAGAAGCCCATGGGGAAAGCAGGCGTACCCCGTTTGCGCTGGAGGGGCGCACGCGGTGCAAGTCACGCCCCCTGCACTGGCTGTAAAGGGCCTGTTTCCGGCATGCGCCTCAACGCGCACGGGGTTTTATTTCGCCCGCAGTCCTGGCGCATCATTGGCTCTGCTGCCCGCAAATGGGCTGGCGCCACTTTCACGAGGGCTTTCCCTCTCTGACAGCCTGCTGCCGGCGGCCCGCTTCGCCCGTCGCCGGAGGAGAGGTTTTTTGCCGGTGCAGACCGCCGCAGTGCCTTTATCAGCCAAGCCCACGGGCCCGCGCATCCATTCTGCTGTATGCAGTGCCCCACTGCTGTTAAACAACGGTGGAGTACTTCTCTTTTTGCCTGCCCTGTTTTTCATTCCCTGTTCTTATCTCGGCCCGCTAACAGCTTCCCGCTGTACACTGGTGTTGTCTCCGGGCATCGGGAAGGCTTTTGGGCTCTACCGGCTCTGCTCCTGGTTTTTGTTTGCAGAAAAGGCCCTGAACGGGCGGTTCCGTTCAGGGCCTTTTCTGAGCCTGTTTTGTGAAGGAGTTGCTTTAGCGAAACGACACCCCCGGCTGTACCGGGGAGAGTAAAAGGCTTTCGCTGCCAGTTCCGGGCAAAGCGGGATGGTATTCAATGTCAAAAAGATGCTGCACGCAATGGGAAAAATTCCGTTTACGGGCCGTAGGGCAAGTGATGCAGGAGGCAGAGTATTCAGTGCCTCTTGAGAGGCTTGCCAGCAGTATGCCCTTCTGGGGCCTGACTTGATTCTGCCGCTTTCACAGCACCGCCAGCACGGCCTGCGCCGCCTCTCCGGGTGATAAGCGCGTGGTATCCACCACACAGGGCGCCCAGGCATATGCCTCCCGGTAGCGCAGCGCGCGGGCCACGGCGTCTGCGCCGCGCAGGCCGGCGCCGATGTCCTTTTCCACACGGGCTGCCAGCGCCTCGCGGCTGGCCGTGAGCGTGACAAGCTTTGGCGCAAACAGCCCGGCAGGCAGCGTGCGCAGCACCTGCTGCACAATATCCGGCGCCTGCATCACCCAGCAGAACACCACCGTGCGGCAGGCCGGGCAGCGGCCGTAGCTTTCCAGCATGTGCGCAATGTTCGAGAGCACAAGCTCCTTTGTATGTGGCGTAACGGTAAAAGGCTCCAGCATCCAGCACCAGTCGCCGTCAAGAAAGGCGGCGGGCGCGCAAAGTCGCACAAGCTGGCGGCATACGGCCGTTTTGCCCACGCCCATGGGGCCGTTCACCATGATAAGGCGCTTTGCTGTGCCTTCCACCGCTTTTCACCTCTTTTACGGCGAAATAAATTTCTGCGTGTAGGCCGCGCCCATGGGCCGCGGCGCGGCGAGGCACAGCGCGGCAAAATCCTCTGCGGCGGCGTGCAGCGCCGCCGCCTGCGCGGCGGGCGGCGACGCCTTCTCCAGCACGGCCAGCGAGGCCGAAAGCGGCAGGCTGGCCGTCTGCTTTGCCTTTCGCAGCACGGCAAGGCCCGCCTCGCTCGCGCCCAGCACATGCAGGTAAGGCAGCGCTGGCAGGGCCGCAGGCACCCCCAGCGCCGCATCCAGCGCAAAGCGGCGCAGGCGCGCCGTGGCGTAGCGTTTTGTTTTCAAAAGCTGCAGCAGCTCTTCGGCCGTGCACGCCTGCCGCGCTGCCGCTGCCAGACGGTTTTCCAGCCCCTCGCCCGCGCCGCGCACATGGGCAAAGCCCTGCGTGCAGCCCGCGCGCAGGCGGCAAAGAAGGGCCGTGGAAAAGCTTTTTTCATCCAGCACCGCCCCCTGCTGCTGTGCGCGCAGGTACAGCGCCAGCGCCTTCCGGGGCACATAAGGCTCCAGCGCGGCCAGGCCATGCTGCACGGCAAGGGCCCGCAGGGCTGTGGCGCTGGCAAAGCCCGCGGCCTGCCGCGCGGCGCGCAGGCTTGAAAACGTCTGCTGTGCGGGCGCAGCGGCGCCCGCCTGCGCGCCGCCCAGCGGGGCGCCGTGCGCGGCGCCCCGGCGCGCCAGCGCCAGCGGCTGCAGTGCGCTTTTCTGCATCAGGATGGCCTTGCAGTATTCCACACCCAGAATATCGTTCGGGCTTGCCAGAAGGCCGCCCGCCTCCCCGCACACGGCCTGCGCAGCCCTCTGCCGGGCGGCTGCAAAGGGCAGGCCCGCGGCAAGCTCTTCGCGCAGGCGCCCCGCGAAGGCCGGGCACAGCAGGGCCTTTGCCGCACGCATATGCGCGGCAGCGTCCGGCGTCTCTGCGCCGTAGCACAGCGCCTGTACGCAGCCCAGCGCGCTGAGCGCGCGCACCCCGGCGGCCGCAAAGGCCTCGGCGCTGGCCGCCGCATAGGGCGCGGGCAGGCACAGCACCACGTCCGCCCCGCACGAAAGCGCCGCTTCGGCGCGCACCTGCGCGGGCATCAGCGCGAGGCTGCCGCGCTGCACCACACCGGGGCTCATCACACACACCACGGCGTCAAACCCCAGCGCGCGTACCCGGCTTATCTGGTGCGCATGCCCGTTGTGGAACGGGTTATATTCGGCAATAATGCCCGCAGTGCGCATGCCGCACGCCTCCCCTCCGCCTGCCGGGCCGCAAAAATGGTCGGGCGGCCCGTTTTCGGGCTGTTGGCCCTTGAAAACCTGTTTTTCCCATTATATAATAAATTCGGCAAAGAAAAAAGGTGCCGCGCGCACCGGAATGTTGGAGGAAAGACATGAAAGTACTGGTTATCAACTGCGGTTCCAGTTCACTGAAGTATCAGCTGATCGACATGGACGGCGAGGCCGTTCTGTGCAAGGGCCTGTGCGAGCGCATCGGCATCGAGGGCTCGAAAATCGTGCACAAGGCGCACGGCAAAGAATGGGAGGAGGAGGTGCCCTTCCCCACCCACACGGAAGCCTTTATGAAGGTTGTGGAAATGATGACCTCCGGCGAGGGCGCCGTGGTGAAGGATAAAAGCGAGATCAGCGCCATTGGCCACCGCGTGGTGCAGGGCGCGGAATTCTTTACAAAGTCTGAGCTTGTCACAGACGCCATCATCGACAAAATTGAAGAAATTGCCCCCCTGGCCCCGGTTCACAACATGGCGCATGTGCAGGGCCTGCGCAGCGCAAAGGCTGTGTTTGGGGCCAACGTGCCGAACGTGGTGGTGTTTGACACCACCTTCCACCAGACGATGCCGCCAAAGGCGTATATGTACGGCGTGCCGTACGAGATGTACGAGAAGTATTCCATCCGCCGCTACGGCGCGCACGGCACCAGCCACCGCTATGTGAGCATGGCGGCCGCACAGTACCTTGGCAAAGACGCGAAGGACATCAAAATGGTCACCTGCCATTTGGGCAACGGCAGCAGCATCACCGCTGTGGACGGCGGAAAATGCGTGGATACCAGCATGGGCCTCACCCCGCTGGCGGGTGTTTTGATGGGCACGCGCTGCGGCGACATCGACCCCAGCGTAGTGACGTATATGGAGCAGAAGCTGGGCATCCACGGGCAGGAAATGGCCGATTACCTCAACAAAAAAAGCGGCCTGCTGGGCATTTCCGGCGTCTCCAGCGACAAGCGCGACGTGGAAAAGGCCGCAGCCGAGGGCAATGCCCGCGCCAAGCTGGCCAGCGACATGCTGAACTATCAAATCAAAAAATATGTGGGCGCGTATGCGGCGGCCATGGGCGGCATCGACTGCCTGGTGTTCACCGGCGGCATTGGCGAGAACGACGGCTATGTGCGCAGCGAGGTGTGCAGGGATATGGAGTTTCTGGGCATCTCTATCGACGCCGAAAAGAACAAGCTGCGCGGGCTGGACATCAACGATATCACGGGCGAAGGCAGCCGCGTGAAGGTGCTGGTTGTGTGCACCAACGAAGAGCTGATGATTGCGCGTGACACAAAGGCGCTTGTGGAGGCAATGTAAAAACAGAGGCCGCCCGAAAGCAGGAAGTTATCGCTCCGGCCCCAGCCAGGGCCGGGTGAGAAACCGCTACTCCTGCCGAAAAGGCAATTTGCATGCACTGCGGCGTCCATGGTTTTTGGCAGCGGAACGTTCTGCGGTTTTGCAAAGCAATGTACCCGCTTGCAGCGGGCATGTAGCTCCCGCCGGAGACAGGCGCAGTTTTGCGAAGCAACACGTCGCTTTCAGCGGGCAGACAGCAGAACTTCCCCTACTGCGGCAGGCAAATCATTCTGCCCGGCAGCGCAAAGCGGGTTTACCCCGCCAATTTAGATGCAGAAGACGAAAAGCCCCCATGGCAGGCCTGACGGCCGCCATGGGGGCTTGCCTGTACGATGTGCTGAAATGGTGAGGCAAAATCATTGCTTCCCTGCCCGGTCCCGGCTTTGCAGGGGCCGCTTTTTGTTTTGGCACGCACTCGCCTGCGGCAAAGCTGCGGTGCGCCTTCTTTGTATCCCTTTCGTTCTTCATTGAGGTAACCTTTATGAGGCACACACGGCCCCCGCAAGGCTGCGGTGCTGCCACACCCCGTTCATTCCGGCCCCATGTGGCATATGCAGGCTTCAAAAGGGTTTATCCCCGGCACGCCTTTTCCCCGCACATGGGGCGTTTTCCCAAAAGCATCACCACCGGCCGCGCAGGCGCAAAACAGGCCCGTTTGCAGCGGCCCCCGCCTGAAAAAAGGGACGCGTGCGCCTTCCATATGCAAGACCCGTTCTGCCTGGGGCGCG
>JAGZUF010000007.1 GCA_018380115.1 Oscillospiraceae bacterium
AGAGATTGCCCGTTTACGGGCTGTGGGGCAAATGATGCGAGCGGAATAAAATTCAGTGAGTCTTGAGATGTATGCCGGTAATAGGCCCTTATAGGGCCAGCTCAAGCCCCCGGCTTAGCCGGTGGTTATGACCGGCCTGAAAGGCCCGGTACGGAGAGAAAAAGTGCTGCTGCCGCTTCATACAGCGTGCGTTTTGCCCTGGCAAGCTGCCGGCCCGGCGGGACAGTGAAGCAAGCTGTATCCCGTCAAGCTGCGCCCGCATCTTCTCTGCGCGGCTTTCCCACTTGCAGGAAAGCCATGCGGGCCCCGCCTTGGGCATGCAAATGCCTGCGACGAGGCGATAAGCGCGAAACCGCCCATATCCCAGCGCCTTTTTTGCTTCACACCGTCTGAAAGGCACTGCCCCTGCTTGCAAAAGCCGCCCGGGTATTGTAATATGACCTTGCGGCGTGCTGGATACACGGCGCGGCAGGAAAAAAGACAGGGGGCGTTTCACGGTGAAAAGGGTGGCGCTGCTGCTTTGCATGCTGGCCCTGTGCACCGCTGCGGCGGGCTGCGCGCAGGAAACGGCCCTGCAACTTCCGTTTGACGCTGCACAGGTGACGGGTGTTGAGATGTACCGCTTTACCGTGCCGGCGGACGCGGAGAAAAAGGTGCTGACGCAGGAGGCCGATATCAGGGCTGTGTATGAGCTGTTTGACGGCCTTGCGGTTTCAGACAGGAAAACGCGGGCGGAGGCCGGTGAAACTGTGACGGGCTTTCGCTTTTATCTGACGGACGGCGCCGAATACGAGCTTATTTATTGCGCGCAGGGGGTAAAGAGGGGCAGACTGGTTATTCCCGGCGCGCAGGCGGAGTATTTCACGTCCGCGGATGTGGGGGCCGCCTGGCAGCATGGCGGCGAGGCGGCCCCGGCGAAAGAGAGCGAACTGCCCGCCATAAGCTGAAACGCCGGCACGGGGCGGATGCGCGACGCCCGCTGCAAAGGTGCTGCGCGCATCTATAAGCCCGCCCCGACGGGCATCAGAGGCGACCGCCTGGCCGCCTGCACGGGCTGTGTAAAATGAACTTTACCCGCCCGGCGGACAGGTGGAGCCAGGCACTGTAAGGGCCTGGTCTTTGCCGCGGCCGGGTACAAGTGTGTGCCAGCGTCCCGGCATCAAAATAAAAAATCCCCTGCCAGAAGGCGGGGGATTTTTATATGAAACTGCTTAGTCGCTTACGTACGGCATCAGGGCCACGTGGCGCGCACGCTTGATGGCCACCGTCAGCTCGCGCTGATGGAAGGCGCAGGTGCCGGTGACGCGGCGGGGAATAATCTTCGCGCGCTCGGACACATACTTGCGCAGACGGGCGACATCTTTATAGTCGATGTGCTCGATGCGGTCCACGCAGAAGCTGCACACCTTTTTGCGGCCGCGGCGCTGCGGGCGGCCGCCGGCGCGGCCTTCCGGTCTGTCAAAAGCCATGGTTCGTTCCTCCTTATCGGGATGATCAGAAAGGTAAATCTTCGTTTTCGTCGATTACGGCGAAATCGTCTGCCGAGCCGGCCGCAAAATTCACGGGCTGCTCGGGCACGGCGCGGGGCGCAGGCGCTGCGGCAGGGGCGGCGTAGCCGCCGGAATATCCGCCGCTGGAAGCCTTGCTCTCGGCGAAGTGGATGTTGTCTGCCACCACTTCATAGGCCGTGCGCTTGTTGCCGTTTTTGTCTTCATAATTGCGCGTCTGAAGGCTGCCGTTTACAGCAATCATGTTGCCCTTATGAAAATATTTGCACACGAATTCCGCGCTTTGGCGCCAGGCGACAATGTCGATGAAATCTGCCTTGCGTTCTTCGCCGGCGCGCACGAAGTTGCGGTCTACCGCGATGCGGAACGTACAGGTGGCAATTCCGTTCGGGGTATGGCGCAATTCCGGGTCCGCCACAAGGCGGCCCATCAAAGCAATCACGTTCAGCATTATTTTGCCTCCGTTTCAGCTTCTTCGGGTTTGGCGACAATCATCGTGCGCAGCACGCCGTCGGTGATTTTGTACACGCGGTCCAGCTCTGCGGGGAAATCGGGGCCGGATGTGAAGCTGATCACCGTGTACACGCCTTCCGTCTCATCGTTGATGGGGTAGGCCAGCTTGCGCGTGCCCCACTCGTCAACAGAATCGATGGTGCCGTTCGCCTCAATCATGGATTTGAACTTGCCCACCAGCGCGGCGGACGCCTCCTCATCCAGGCCGGCCTTCGTCACCAGCATGGTCTCGTATTTTGCCATTTCTGTGCACCTCCTTTTGGACTTATGGCCTCCCCGTCCAGATGCAGGGAAGCAAGGATAGCCTGCCGTTTCTGACAAGCAATTTATTATACAATAAAACAGCGCACCCTGTCAAGCAGAGCTTTGGCAGGATGCGCTGTTTTATGCGTGCTTTTTCATTTTTCTGAAATGGGCCTGCCTCACAGCGAGGCGGCAAGCTGTTTCAGATAGCTTCGGAACTCTTCGCCTATCTCGGCATGGCGCAGGGCCGTCTCTACCTGGGCCTGCATCACGCCCAGCTTCGAGCCCATGTCGTAGCGCTTGCCAGTGAAATCGACGCCCGTCATGCCGCCCGTGCGGGCAATGACGGCCATGGCATCTGTAAGCTGTATCTCGCCGCCCGCGCCGGGGGCCGTGTTTTCCAAAAGGGGGTAGATGTCGGGTGTCAGCAGGCAGCGGCCCAGAATGGAATACAGGCTGAACTCCTGCCCGGGGGCGGGCTTTTCTATCATGTCCGTGATGTCGTAGAGGTTGTCTTTGATGCGGGTGCATTTCATAGAGGAATATTTGCGGATGGCCTCGCGGCTCACCTCTTTGATGCCCACGCAGGGCCTGCCCGTCTCGCCGTAGGCGCGGATGAGCTGTGCGGCCACGGGGTCTTCGCCCATGATGACGTCGTCGCCGTACAATACTACGAACGGCTCGTCTGCCGTGAAGGGCTTTGCCTTCAGAATGGCATGGCCGAGGCCCTTTGTCTCTTTCTGGCGCAGAAAGAAGATGTCTGCCAGGTTGGCGATGCCAAGGCACTGCTCCAGCATCTGGGCCTTGGCGGGGTTTGCCTCCAAATTGCGCTCCAGCTCAAAGGCGTGGTCAAAGTGGTCCTCCATAATGCCCTTGCCGCGCCCGGTGATGATAAGAATTTCTTCAATGCCTGCGGCCACGGCCTCTTCCACGATATATTGAATGGCGGGCTTATCCACAATGGGCAGCATCTCTTTGGGCATGGCCTTCGTGGCGGGCAGCACGCGCGTGCCCAGGCCTGCGGCGGGGATGACGGCTTTGCGTATTTTGTGCATGTTTTGTTACCTTCCTTTTTCATTCTGAAGCCGCCGGGCGGCGGCGGAAAACAATGTTACAGAATGGCGCCGTTCGGCGCACTGTAGCCGCCGGTGAGGCCGGTGAGCCCATAGTAAGAGGCAAGCTCCATCAGGCGTTCGGGGCCAACCCAAAGGCCGAAGGCATAGCACAGGGCCAGGTAGGCCACCAGCGCCAGCACAATGGCAAGCACGCTGGTGCCGCCCGTGCGCATCAGCCGCGCGGCATATTCGCGCGGGGCAAGGCCCTCGCTTTGCACAGCGCGTATTTTTTTTACCGCATGGCGGCGGTAGAGGTACACGGCGAACATGGCGAAGAACACCTGTAAAAGCAGGCCAGCCATGCTGCCCACCTGCGCAAGCACCACAAGAGCCTGGGCGGACAGCGCGTTTCCCAGCGGCAGCCCCAGAAGCTGGAACATGGAAAGAAAGCTGGGGATGCTGCACACAAGGCTGCCCGCCAGGGCAAGCGCCGCCCAGCCGTACATTTTGCGGTATAAAAAGTAAAGCGGTGCGAAGAAAAACGCCGAAAAGCAGAAGCCGAATTTGCGGCCCGCCGCATCCATGCGGCCGAATTGATAAAGGTAATACGGCGTGCTGGGGCCGATATAGGCCTGCCACTCGGAGGCGGAGATGCCGTCGAAGCTGGCGGCCGGCTGTGCCGCGGCGGCACCCCAGCCGGGCCGTGCGCCGAACCCGGGCTGCCCATAGCCCGGCGCGGGGCCGCCCGGCCGCGCATAGGGGTTTGCGCCGGCAGGGCCCTGCCGACTGCCGGCGCGGGCCGAAAGGGGCGTGCCGCAGTTTTCGCAGAACAGCGCCCCGGGACGGTTTTGCGCACCGCAGGAAGGGCAGGCGCGCGGCGCGCCGCCTGTGGGCTGCGCGCTCTGCGGGCCGCCGGCCGCAGAAGCCTCCTGCTGCGGCCTTTCCGGCGGCCGCCAGGCATAGCCTGCGGCGTGCTGCGCCTCGTGCACGCAGCCGCCCGCCGCCTCATAGCAGGCGCGGTGATACGGCGTGCCGCACTCGGGGCACACCACAATGTCATCGCCCGCTGCAAAGGGCTTGCGGCACACGCTGCACTCACAGCCCAGGTATTCGTTCATCAAAACAATGCCTCCTTTGGCATGGAGGCCCGCGCCGGGGTGCTGCGCACATTGGGCGCGGGCAAATGGACAAACTTACTTTACCTTACACTATACCGCAAAACGCGCCAAAAAGCAAAAGGTATTTGTGTGAAAGACGCAGGCCGCGCCCGGCGCATTTTCCCGCCCGCGCAGGGCCCCGGGCATCTTTACAAGCGGGGCGTGGGTTTGGTATAATAGGCCAGAGTAATGAAGCCGTGATGCGGCGGGGCACCCCGCCCAGAGAGTGCGAAGGAACGAGGAAACGTATGGTATTACTGGATGAAGTGAAGCGCAGCCTTTCTGAGCTGCAGCCTGAGGTGGCGGACCTGGCCGATGCTTTGGCCATCGAGCGCAGCAGGCTGCGCCTGGAGGAGCTGGAGAATAAAAGTGCAGACCCTGCCTTTTACGACGATGCGGCCAATTCCGGCAAGGTGTTTGCCGAGATGGGCGAAATAAAAGAGCGGCTGGAGAACTACCGCCAGCTGCAGGAGCTTTGCAGCGATGCCGAGACGCTTTTGGAGATGTGTGCCGAGGACGAGACGGACGAGGCCATGGCTGAGGAGGCCCGGCAGACGGTGGACACCCTGGCCGAAAAGGTGGAGCAGATGCGCCTTGTGACGCTTTTGACGGGCGAGTACGACGCGAACAACGCCATCCTTACCTTCCATGCGGGCGCGGGCGGCACGGAGGCGCAGGACTGGGCCGAGATGCTGTTCCGCATGTATACGCGCTTTGGCGCGCGCCACGGCTGGAACGTGAAAACGCTGGATTACCTGGACGGCGACGAGGCGGGCCTGAAAAGCGCGTCCATCCTCATTGAAGGGCACAATGCCTACGGCTTTTTGAAAAGCGAGAACGGCGTGCACCGGCTGGTGCGCGTTTCGCCGTTCGATGCGTCGGGCCGCCGCCACACCAGCTTTGCCTCGCTGGAGGTAATGCCGGAGATGGACGACAAAATAACGGTGGAAATCCGCCCTGAGGACATCAAGATGGAGGTGTTCCGCTCGTCCGGTGCGGGCGGCCAGCACATCAACAAAACGTCCTCTGCCGTGCGCCTCATCCACATCCCCACGGGCATTGTGGTGAGCTGCCAGAACGAGCGCAGCCAGTTCCAGAACCGCGACATGTGCATGAAGATGCTGGCCGCAAAGCTGTACCAGATAAAAGAGCGCGAGCATCTGGACAAAATAAGCGATATTAAAGGCGTGCAGAAAGAGATAGCCTGGGGCAGCCAGATACGCAGCTATGTGTTCATGCCCTATACCCTTGTGAAGGACCACCGCACAGGCTTTGAAAACGGCAATGTGGAGGCTGTGATGGACGGCGACCTGGACGGCTTTATCAACGCCTACCTGAAGGCGGCCAGCAAGGGCGAGCTTGCAAAATGAGCCATGCCGCAAAAAGCAGAAACACGGGTGCATTCCCGTGTTTTTTAATTCACGGGCCGCGCGCGGCCCGGCTGCAGTGGAAAGGGGGAGCAGGATGCGCACACTGCAAAAGCTGACCGGGCTGTGCCTGCCGGAAAAGACGGTTTTCTGGCTGGTGCTGGCGGTGCTTGTGTTGATGCTGGCGCCGATGCTGCTGGTGGCGCAGTACAATGTGCCCTGTGCGGACGATTACCATTTCGGCGCGCCCACTCACGCGGCGTGGCAGGCCACGCACTCGCTTGCCTCTGTTGTGCAGGCAGCCTGCGGGAAGGTGGCCGAGCGGTACGTCAACTGGCAGGGCACTTACAGCGCCATGTTCCTGATGGCGCTGCAGCCGGCCGTGTTCGGCAACGGCTTTTATGCGCTGGTGCCGTTCCTCACGCTGGGCGCGCTGGCGGCGGGCACGTGCTTTTTCTGCCTTTCGCTGTTCACAAGGCTGCTTGGCGCAGGCCGGTGGCAGGCGCTGGTGCTTGCGCTGGTGTGGCTTGGCATAGACACACAGCTTCTGCCCAGCGCGGTGCAGGGCTTTTACTGGTATAACGGCGCTGTTTTCTACACCTTTTTCTTCGGCGTGCAGCTGTTTTATTTCGGCGTGCTGGCAAGGTACCTTGCCGCGGGGCAGGCAGCCGGGCGCCGCGGCGCCGCCTTTGTGGCGGGCCTGTGTGTGATGGGCCTTTTTCTGGGCGGCGGCAACCTTGTCACGGCCTTCGGCACGCTGCTGGTTTCGGCGTGCGTGCTGTGCCTGCTGGCCGTGATGAAAAACAGGCGCTGGCGTGCGCTTTTGCTTCCCTTTGCCTTTCTGCTGGCGGGCTTTCTGGTAAATGTGTGCGCGCCGGGCAACAGCGTGCGCCAGCAAAGCGAGGGCGGCGAGCCCCTGCCTGCGGCGCTGGCCGTGCTGCGGGCCGTTCAGGAGGCTGTTTTGCAGCTTGACAAAAACCTGACGCTGCCCATTTTACTGGCGCTGGTGTTTCTGCTGCCCGTGCTGTGGAACGCCGCGGCCGCCGCGCGCCTGACGTTCCGCTGGCCGCTTTTGTTTTTCGTGCTCACCTTCGGCCTGTATGCAGCGCAGTTCTGCCCCACATGGTATGCGCTCAAGCAGGCCGGGCCGGACAGGCTGCTGGACATCATCTTCTATTCGGCCTTCTTTTGGATGGCCGCCAACCTGTTCTATTTCCTCGGCTGGCTGCAAAGGCGGCTGTGGGCGGAAGGCGGTGCCGTGCCGCAGGGGCGCTGCACCCTCGGCTTTGCGGCTGTGACGGCGGCTCTGCTGGCGGTGAGCTGCTTTGCCATGCGGGACACGCTGAACTTTACCAGCATCCAGGCATGGAACGCGCTGCGCACCGGGCAGGCGCGGCAGTACCACGCGGAATTTGAGGCCCGCGTGGAAATACTGGAGGACGCCGCCCGGCCGGACGCCGTTTTGCAGCCCTATTCCGTGCGGCCGCGCGTGCTTTTCTTTGACGACGCCACACCTAATGCGGATAACTGGCGCAACGAGGCCCTGCGGGACTATTACGGCAAAAATTCCGTCATTGTGCTGCCGCCGTAAGGCGGCGATTATAAAAGCGGCGCCCTGTTTGGGCGCACCGACGCAGAAAGTCGTTGCCCCTGAAAGGCAATTTTTCGCCCGGCGTCTTCGGCTTTCCGTGACAGCCACAGAGGCTGCCTGCGGAAAGCCTCCCTGCGCTGCCTCCCAAATTGCCGCTTGCGGGGCGCTGCGCAGCTTTGGCCCGGCGTTTCTGAAGAAGTGGCGTGCAAAAAAGCCCGGCAATCCTGACGGATTGCCGGGCTTTTGCGTGCATCGGGCGCCAAAGGCGGCAGCCAAAACCGATGGGTTCCTGTGCCAACGCGCCTTTCCGGCTTTTGCCGGCAGGGCGCTGCTTTTGCATGCAGAGGTCAATGAGGTCAATCGAACTTCACGGTTTCGATGTGCGCTATTTTGTGGTTGTAAATGTGGCGGTAGAACACAAGCGCCAGCACAAAGCCTACCACCTCGGCAATGGGAAGGCTGTACCACACGGCCTCAAGGCCCACAAACCTTGCCAGCGCCCACGCCAGCGGAAGCAGGAACACCATTTGGCGCAGCGCGCTCATCACAAGGCTGATGAGCCCCTCGCCCAGCGCCTGAAACACGCTGGACATCACGATGCCCACCGCTGCGGGCAGGAAGGAGAGCGCGATGATGCGGAACGCCGGGCGGCCCATGGCGTACATGTTTTCAGACGCATTGAACAGGCCCAGCAGAAAATCTGTGCCGAATTCGAAAATAAGCAGGCCCACGGCCATGATGCAAAGCGCCATCACACAGGCAAGGCGCACGGTGTCGGTGATGCGCTTTTTCTGGCGCGCGCCATAGTTGAAGCCCACAATGGGCACCAGCGCGTTGGTGACGCCGAACACGGGCATGAACACAAAGCTTTGCAGTTTGAAATACACGCCGAACACGTTCACGGCGGTTTCGGTGAAGGCAATGAGTATTTTGTTCATGCCGAACATCATCACGCTGCTGAGGCTTTGCATGATGATGGAGGGGAAGCCCACCTGATAAATGCTGCGAATGGTGCGCCACTCGGGGCGAAAGCCCGCGGGGCGCAGGCGCACCTCGTGGTTTTTGATGTGGTTGATGACGATGCCCGTCACCATGCCGCACCACTGGCCGATGACGGTGGCAAGCGCCGCACCCGCCACGCCCATGGCCGGAAAGCCCAGAAGGCCGAAAATCATGATGGGGTCGAGGATGATATTCACGACGGCGCCCGTCATCTGGCTGATCATCTGATACACTGTTTTGCCGGTGGACTGCAGGATGCGCTCGAAGGTGATTTGCATAAAGCTGCCCAGGCCCAGCACCGTCACGATGCGCATATACACCGTGCCGCCTGCGGCTATCTCCGGCACCTTTGTGAACATATCCAGAAACCAGGCGCTGCCCACCGCGCCGAAGGCGGCAAAGGCGAGCCATGTAACCAGCGTGATAAGCACGCCGTTTGCCGCCACCTTTTCAGCGGCGGCATAGTTCTTTTCGCCAAGCCTGCGCGATAAAATGGCGTTGATGCCCGTGGCTGTGCCTACGGCCACGGCAATCATCAGGTTCTGCACCGGGAACACAAGGTTCACGCTGGCCAGCGCATTTTCGCTGAGCATGGCGACGAAGATGCTGTCCACAACATTGTACAGGGCCTGCACCAGCATGCTGAGCATGATGGGAAAGGCCATGCCCGGCAAAAGCGTGCGGATGGGCTTTGTGCCCATGACGTTTTCTTTTCTCTGCTCCATGTTCGCTCCTTCACAGGCACCGGCGCGGGGGCATTGCCGGCAAGGCGCACCGGCCTCCCGACGGCCCGGCGGGGCTTTGCGGCTTTTCCACCTGGGGCCGCACAGGCAATGGCGCTGAAGGCAGGCGCGTCCCCCTGTGCACCGATGCAAGAATATTTCGATGTTTTTTGACAACGGCATTTATTGTAACATAAAGGCGCGGCAAAGAAAAGAGCCTGTGGTAACAGCGCCCTCCCGCGCCCGGCAGAAAATACAAAAGGCCCCCGCGACGCGCCGGAACAGCGCCTCTGCACACGGGGGCTTTTCTCACGATAAATGCCGGGCACGCGGGCAGGGCGGCCTGTCAGCGGCGCTTTGCAAAGCCGCGCACCTTGTGCACGGCCAGCGCCAGGGCGCATGCCAGCAGCGCGGCGCCCAGCACGGCCAGCCCGGCGCTGTGCGTGGCAAGGCCGCACCACAGCACAAGCCCCCCGGTGCCGAACCAGAGCAGCCCTACCGCGCATGCGGCAAGCACGCGCACCGGCATGGGCACGCGCCGGGAGTCGGCGGCCCCGGCGGCTCCCTCCAGAATAAGCTCAAGAAGGAATTCTGCCAGATCGTCCATCAAAGAGGCTCCTTTCAAAAAGGCCGGCTCCGCCCGCGCGGCGCTATTTGCCCTGCAGGCGGATATCCTCGCCGCAGAAGGCCAGCATCTCGCAGCTTCCCAGCAGGCGCGAGACAAGCTTTTCGGTGTAGCGGCGCTGCAGGTCTTCATCGCGCACGATGTTGGTGGTGTAGATGGTGGGCAGGCGGCGGCACACGCGCGTGTTCACAAGGCTGTACAGGCAGCTTGCTGTATAGGGCGACAGGCATTCGGTGCCCAGGTCGTCCAGCACAAGAAGCTGGGCCGCCTCCAGCGCGGCCAGTGTGTCCCCGCCGGAATAGCGCTCTTTTTCCATGGCGTCGAAGGCGCTTTGCGCGCTGACGTACACCACGCCGTAGCCCTTTTGCAGCACCTCGCGCGCAATGGCAAGGGCCAGATGTGTTTTGCCCAGGCCCGCACTGCCGTATAAGTAAAGGCTGGGGTTTGAAAGCGAGAAATCGTGCGCGTACTGCTTGCAGTAGTTCAGCACGTTTTCCATCTGTTCGCGCATGGGGATGCCCAGCGAGGGTTCGATTTGAACGGGATATTTCTCAAGCCGGAAGGCCTCGAAGGTGGAGAGCTCCAGCGGGAAGGCGGCGTTCAGCTCTGCCGCGCGCATCTCGCGCACAAGCTGCTGCACGCAGGTGCACAGCGCGTCGCCGCGGCGGCCTGTGTCGCTGCAAAGCGGGCATGTGAATTTTGGCTTTGCGCAAAGGCCCGCGGCGCGCAGCAGCTCGTCGCGCTGCGCCTCCAGCGCGGCGCACCGGGCCAGGGCGGCCTGCTTTTCCTTCTGCGCGCCGGCAACGCCCGCGCGCGCGGCGGCAAGCCCGGCCTCCATCTGCTTTTGCTCCAGCCCTGCAAGCTGGGGAATGGCGCTGCGCGCAGCGCGCATCACATCCTCCGCAAGGGTAAGGGCCTTCTGGCGGCGCCCGGCCACCACGGCCAGCGCCCTTCGTGTGAGCTCTTCATTCGTCATGCCCCGCGCCTCCGTTCTTTTCAAATTTGGGCACGTGCCGCAGCCCCTTGCTCAAAACGGGCCTGGACGAGGGCGCTGCAGGCTGGAAGTTGCGCATGGCGCCGGCGTTTTCAGCCATTACATCGCGCACAGTGCGGTGCCCCTTTGTAAACCACGCGCGCAGAATGCCGTTCACATAGCGCACTGTTCTGTGCCCGCCCGCCTCGGCCAGCGCCTCGGCTATCATCTCGCGGCCATAGCCGAATTCTTCAAACCAGGCGGCAATCATGTTTTTTTCCAGCTTTGTGAATTTGGCGTTTTCCAGGCCGAACACCTCGGCCACGGCGGCCTCGTTTTTCTCGCGCTGCGCAAGCAGGGCAAGGTGGCGCTCGGCGGCGTCGGCGGTATCGATGCCCTCGGCCTGCCAGCCCAGCAGCGCGCGCTCAATATACCTTGCGCTGCGTTTGCCCAGCGCGGTGAAATGGGCCACGCCCAGCAGAATAAGGTCGATGGGCAGGCCGTCCGCCAGATACAGCGAGGCCAGAATATTCGCATCCCCCTGCGGAACAATGCCGCCCCAAAGGCGCTGGCACTCCTGCACAAGCTGGCTGACGGCGGGGTCGCCCTCGGCGGCGCGCGCAATTTCCGGCGCGGTAAGGCGCGTGCGCACCGGCGCGGCAGCGATGTCTGCAGCCGGTGCGGCGGGGGCGTCCGCCGTCTCCAGCAGGCCGACGCCCTTCCAGTACACAAGGGCCTCGCGGGCCCTTTCGGGGCCTTTCAGGCGCAGCGCCCGCGCAATGGCGGCCTCGTCCGTCTGCCCGGTGGCCACCACATACAGCGCCACGCGCAGCCAGTCGTCCTCAAGCTGCGGCAGCTTTGTGAAAATAAGCTGGGGCACGCTCACGGCGTCCCCGTTCTGCTTTGCAAGGCGGTAGGCCATGCGGCGCGCCTCCTTCCGTCTTTTTGCGGGCGCTTTCGGCGCGGCGGCACCGCCACGCCGAAAGCGCAAAATTTCGCATTCCCCAGTATAGCATAGTTTTGCCTTATTTGCTATACTCAAACACAGAACGGGCCGGAGGGCCTGGCACAGAATATACTTTGCGGCCCCGGTGTGCCGGGGCAAAAAAGGGGGATGCACATGGAGCAGCAGACGCTTTTCGGCGGCGAGGTGGCGCGGCCGCTGGCCAGCCGCATGCGCCCGCGCACGCTGGAGGAATTTTTCGGGCAGGAGAAGCTTTTGGGCGAGGGGAAAATTCTGCGCCAGCTTATTGATTCCGACAACGTGCCCAGCATGATATTCTGGGGCCCGCCGGGTGTGGGCAAAACTACGCTGGCACGCATTATTGCGCGCCGCACAAAGGCGGAGTTTGTGGATTTTTCGGCTGTGACCAGCGGCGTGAAGGAGATAAAGGCCGTGATGGAGCGCGCGGAGGACGTGCGACGTTTCGGGCAAAAGACCATTCTGTTTGTGGACGAGATACACCGCTTCAACAAGGCACAGCAGGACGCCTTTCTGCCCTATGTGGAGCGCGGCAGCATCGTGCTCATCGGCGCCACCACTGAAAACCCCTCGTTCGAGATAAACTCGGCCCTGCTCTCGCGCTGCAAGGTGTTCGTGCTGGAGGCGCTTACCCCCGCACAGGTGACGGCTGTGCTGCGCCGCGCGCTGGCAGACGAACGCGGCTTCGGCGGGCAGGGCGTGCAGATAGACGGCGAGTGCCTTTCCATGATAGCCGCCTTTGCAAACGGCGACGCGCGCACCGCGCTGGGCACGCTGGAGATGGCCGTGCTGAACGGCAGGCGCGAAAACGGGCACATCTATGTGGAAAAGCAGCTTTTGGAGCAGTGTGTCTCGAAAAAGTCACTTTTGTACGACAAGGCGGGCGAAGAGCATTACAACCTGATTTCGGCGCTGCACAAATCCATGCGCAACTCAGACCCGGATGCCGCCGTGTACTGGCTGGCGCGTATGCTGGAGGCCGGGGAGGACCCGCTGTATGTGGCGCGCCGGCTCATCCGCTTTGCCAGCGAGGACATCGGCCTTGCCGATTCGCGCGCGCTGGAAATTGCCGTGGCGGCCTATCAGGCGTGCCATTTTCTGGGCATGCCGGAGTGCAACCTGCACCTGGCGCACGCGGTTATCTACCTTTCGCTGGCGCCGCGCTCGAACGCGGTGTACAGGGCCTACGAGGCAGCGAAGCAGGACGCCCTGCACATGCTGGACGAGCCCGTGCCGCTGGTGATACGCAACGCGCCCACGCGGCTGATGGGCGAGCTTGGCTACGGCGAGGGTTATGTGTATGCGCACGACACGGCGGATAAAATAGCCGCCATGGAGTGCCTGCCCGAAAGCCTGCGCGGCCGGCGCTATTATGTGCCCGGCGAGGCGGGCAGCGAGGCGCGCGCGAAGCAGAGGCTGGAGGCCGTGCTGCGCTGGCGCGCAGAACACGCACAGGGCGCAAAGCCGCAGCCGCAAAGCGAAGAACAAAGCGGGCGCGGGGGCGGCGCGGAACCCGGCACCCAGGCACAGCCGCAAGGCGAAGAACAAAACAGGCATGGGGGCGGCGCGCCCGGAGCGAAACAGGCGGCCAGGTGATGCCCGGCCCGCCGGGCGTGCCGCGAAACCGCCCGGTTACCCGGCGGGCCTGCCCACGCGGCGGGCGGCCTTCTGCGAGCTTGCGCGCTGTGCTTTGGGCGTGCTGGCACGCAAAACAAGCGCGCCTGCGAAAAGGGGACGGCGCGGAAAAAACAGGAAATGTGCGCCCGGCCGTTTAAGCCGCGGCAAAGCGTGCCACACTATGGCTGACACTGCAAAAGGAGGCCAGCCGAATGGAAAAGCGTGAAGTGAAGCGCGGCGAGGTGTTTTACGCAGACCTCAGCCCCGTGGTGGGTTCGGAGCAGGGCGGCGTGCGGCCGGTACTTATCGTGCAGAACGATATCGGCAACCGGTTTTCGCCCACGGTAATTGCCGCGGCCATCACCTCGAAGCAAGATAAAACGAACCTGCCCACCCACATTCCGGTAAAGGCGGGCACGGGCGGCCTTTCGCGCGACAGCGTGGTGCTTTTGGAGCAGATCCGCACACTGGACAAGCACCGCCTGCGCGAAAGGGCCGGGCGCGTGGGCGAAGAAGAGATGCGCAGGGTGGACGCCGCGCTGGGCGTGAGCTTCGGGCTGCAAAGCGGCGTGTGAAGGGCCGCGGCGCACGCGCCCAGCCGGGGCGGCACAGGCATGAAAAAAGGGGCGAATGGCAGGGGGCATAAAGAAGGATTATAAAATAAAAATGCAGACCCCATGCCAAGTGAACGAAAATGAAGGGAACTCTATGTGAATGGATGGACCATTTGCATAGAGTTTTTCTTTTGCCTGTTTCAAATTTCAGTGTCCGCAAGATGCGTGACCGTCACCGAAAGGAACGAGCCTAGAGGAGCACTCAACAAGCGTTTTGCGGGCAGAAAACTCGCCAAAATTGCAAGCGTGTATATGTTTACATTACCTGCCGCTTTAATTGTTAGCACATCTTGTTGCCCTTCTATTTCCTTTATTTATGACAAGAATTGATGGGGAAAATGACAAGCTCTGATTATGCTTCACATTTTTGTTTCAAGCATTTCCCGCAGGTATTGTAAAAAAATATTTGCCGCTTTAGAGAATACCTGGTATTTTTTCCAGACAATAAAGCCGGGAGCCACTAACTGAGGAGAAAGAGGGCGGAAACAAAGATTGCTGCCCTGAGTATTGATGAGCTTATTGTAGCACAAAGCGTATCCAAGCCCCTCATCCACCAACAGAGAGGCGTTAAAAAGCAGGTTATAAGTAGCGACAATATGCAGTTCTGATTCTTCCCGCTGGAGCCAGCGTCCCAGATAGGCATTGTCTCCTTTTTGCTGGGGAACGATCAACGGTTTATCCCACAAATCTTCCGGGCAGATCATTTCTTTTTCTGCCAGGGGTGAATTCTTGCGCATGAGAACGCCCCATGTATCTTTGATGGGAACCGGGATGGCCTCATATTTCTGTGCGTCAATCTCCGTAAAAAGCAGCCCAAAATCAATAAGCCCCTTATCCAGATATTCAAGAACATACTCTGCATTGCCGCTGGAGATGTTATATCGAATGTCTGGATATTTCTGCTGCAGTTTTTTTGAAGCTTTAGCAAATAGGCGGACAATTTCCGTCTCACCTGTACCTATAAACACATTGCCTGCGATGGTTTCATCAAAGCCAGTTATTTCCTCTTCCGTCCGCCGCATCAGCAAAAGCATTTCTTCTGCGCGCTTGCGCAGAATCATGCCTTCCTCTGTTAAAATAACCTTGCGTGAACCTTTCACCCCGCGAATCAAAAGTTTTTTCCCCAACTCGGCCTCCATGTTTTTGAGCTGTGTAGACAAGGCCGGTTGAGAGATATGCAGCGCTTTGGCGGCCGCGGTAATATTCTGTTCTCTAGCCACCGCTAAAAAGTATTCCAGTAAACGCAGTTCCATTTAACTCACCTTCCTATCAGTCAGTGTAATAAAAAAATCTATAATATTCAATTATGAAATGTGATAAATAATAAATATTTGATATTAAAGTCACTTGGCAGTACACTGATAAGCAGAAAGAAAAGCAGTGCAGTAATGAAAAAAAGAAAAGAGGTTATTTCAAATGGAAGCACAAATGCTCAAAGATAAGGTCGCCATTATTACCGGCGCCAGCTATGGCATGGGACGGTCGATGGCGGAATTGTTTGCAGAGGAAGGCGCGGCAGTAGTTATTACTGCCCGGCATCAGGAAAAGCTGGATGCTGTTGTAGAAAGCATCCGTCAAAAAGGAGGAAAGGCAGTTGGCGTGGTGGCTGATGTATGCTCCACTGAGGATACCAAGCGGGTGTTTAAGACGGCATTGAAAAAATTTGGAGATGTGGACATCCTCATCAACAATGCCGGCATCGGGGAACAGAAGATGATCGACGAAACCGATGATGACTGGATGATGTATGTGATGAACACCAATTTAGGCGGCCCCATGCGGTATATCCGGGAGGCCCTGAAAATTTTCTTGCCCAAGAATGACGGAGTTATTATCAACGTATCTTCTGTCAACGGCAATCGGCCTTTCTGCGGGGCAACATATACTTCTACCAAAGGGGCTTTGAACACACTCACCAAGAATGTGGCCATGCGACTCATCGATACCAATATCCGCTGCAATGCGGTAGCGCCCGGAGCTACGGTTACCCCGGCGCATTTAGCCAATAAGGCGGGAGAGCAACCCGGCGGGGCGGAAATGTTAAAATATAGCGGCCATTTCGTTTATTTCCCCGGCCCAGAATGCGATCCCATGGATCAGGCGTATGCCTGCCTGTACCTAGCCAGCAAGATGGGACGCCATGTAAAAGGCCAGGTATTACAGGTCTGTAACGGAGCCTTCCTGTAAGCAGTAAGACAAAAAGCTGAAACATCATCTGCGATGGAGAATTGAAATGGATAAAAACAAAACAGAAAAGTATGGAGCGCCGGATAATCCTTATGCCTATACTGTTCTACAGAATTTACAGGATGCCGGATGTGCAGATGAAATGGTAGAGGAATTTATGGCTCTTCAGGAGAATGATGATGAAGAGCAGCAGATACAGCTTCTTTCTGGGCATAGGAAGCATTTGTTAGAAAAGCTTCATAGAGAGGAAAAGCAAATTGACTGCCTTGACTATCTACTCTATCAGATACAGAAAAAGAAATGAAATTTGATTGGAAACGGAGGTTCTTATGAGAACAATTCAGAATCAGACCTTTGACGAAGAACGTGCCCTCTATGGCAACAGTGACATTCTGGTAAAGGATTGCTCTTTTGACGGCCCGGCCGATGGCGAGAGTGCTTTCAAAGAATGTAAAGATGTACAGGTGGCACACAGTTTTTTTAACCTGCGTTACCCTTTCTGGCATGACCAAGGTGTTACCATCCGGGATTCAGAGATGACAGAACTTTGCCGGGCGGCGCTGTGGTATTCTGATGATATTATCATTGAGAACACCAAGCTCCACGGCATCAAGGCTCTGCGGGAATGCAGCAACGTAAAAATGCGCGGCTGCGATGTAATTTCTCCGGAGTTCGGCTGGTCCGTCCACAACATTGAAATGGAGGAGTGCGATGCAGAGAGTGAATATTTCATGATGCGCTCTGCCAACCTGCACTTTCAAAATGTACGCATGAGGGGGAAATATTCCTTCCAGTACATTGAGAATTCCATTTTTGAAAACTGCGTGTTTGACACCAAGGATGCTTTCTGGCATGCCAAAAACGTCACCGTCCGCAACAGTATTGTGAAAGGCGAATATCTGGCCTGGTACTGCGAGAACGTCACCTTTGAAAACTGTAAAATCATCGGCACGCAGCCTCTGTGCTACTGCAAGGGGCTGAAGCTCATTAACTGTGAAATGATTGACTGTGACCTTGCCTTTGAACGCAGCGAGGTGGAGGCTACAATTACCACGCCGGTCCTCAGCATCAAAAACCCGCTGTCTGGGCGTATCGTTGTTCCGGCTGTAGGCGAAATCATTCGGGACATCCCTGATGCGGAAGGGGCGGTTGTGATGCAGGAAGAGCCGAAGGCGGTTAAAATCTGTGCTTGTGCCTAAGGTTCTCAAAATAGCGAGGCGGCTTGGAGTATTCGCTAAAAAGAAAGTGGTGAATGCAATGAAAAATGCTTTATCCTTATTGATGATTGCTGTTTTCTCTTTGGCGGTGCTGCTTGCAGGCTGCGGTAACAGTGAACAGGCTGAGGGCGAACTGGAAAGCAGCTCTTCCGTTCCAGTAGAAACATCATTGAAAACTATATCATCGGCGGAGCCGGAAGCATCCGAATCCCAGCCAGATGGGCTTGCTTCTGAACAGACCCAAGAGCCTGTTCCCAGTTCGGCGCCGGCATCGGAACCGCAATCAACGGATAGTGAAACCATGGAGGAAAACCGCGTAATGAATATGATTGTACAGGCTGGCGGCAGTACCTTTGCTGCCACTTTGGAAGAGAATGCAGCAGTGGATGCTCTGGTGAAAATGATGGAGCAGGGGCCTGTCACCATCCAGATGCGAGATTATTCCGGCTTTGAAAAGGTCGGTTCTCTTGAGGCAAGCCTTCCCGCCAGCAACAAACAGATCACCACACAGGCCGGGGACATCGTGCTGTATCAGGGCAATCAAATTGTCATGTTCTATGGCTCTAATTCCTGGAGCTATACCCGGCTAGGCCACATCGGCGATCTTACTGGCTGGGAAGAAGCTCTGGGCGGCGGTGATGTGACGGTCACCTTTTCTTTGGAGAATTAAGAGATGAAAATACTTATCTTAAACGGCAGTCCCCGGCCGAACGGGAACACATCTGCTATGGTGGAGGCTTTCGCAGAAGGCGCAAAGGAAAACGGCCATCAGATAGATATAATCAATGTCTGTCAAAAGAAAATCGCCGGATGCCTTGGCTGTGACTACTGCCGCAGAAAAGATTCCGGCCATGAGCGTCAATGCGTTCAGCGGGACGATATGCAGGAAGTTTACCCTCTACTGGATGAGGCAGAGATGATTGTATTGGCCTCGCCTGTGTACTACTTCGGTTTTTCCGGCCAGCTGCAGTGCGCAATCAGCCGGTTTTACGCACCGGATAGACCGGAAAATCTGAAAAGGGCGGCGCTGTTTCTCAGCTCCGGCAGCGATGAGGTCTACGATGCTTGTATCTGTATGTATCGGAAAGGCTTTATTGAGTATTTGAAACTGGAAGATATGGGGAGCTTCACTGCTTATGGCAAACAGAACAAATCCCCAGAGAAGCTAAACGAACTCAAAGAGTTCGGCAGAAGCCTGTAAAGCCATTTTCAACGGAATCAAGGAGGAATAAATCATGCTTGGCAATTTTTCTTACTGCAACCCGGTAAAACTCTATTTCGGGGAAGATTCTCTGAACTATCTGAATACAGAGCTGCCCAAATATGGAAAGAACGTGGTGCTGATTTATGGCGGCGGCTCCATCAAACAAAACGGTATTTATGATGCAGTTGTTCAGATTTTGAAGGACAATGGTAAGAATGTAGCCGAAATCGCCAGCGTTATGCCCAATCCTACACTGCCCAAATTGTATGAAGGAATTGAGATTGCCCGGAAACATCATGCTGACCTTCTGCTGGCCGCAGGCGGCGGTTCGGTCTGTGATTATGCGAAGGCAGTTTCTGTTTCCGTGAACTGTAAAGAAGATCCTTGGGAAAAATATTATCTGCGCTTTGAGGAACCGGATTGCGAAACGCTGCCTGTGGGCTGTGTGCTGACTATGGTGGGCACCGGTTCCGAGATGAACGCGGGCGCCGTCATTACCAATCCGGAAACCAAACAAAAAATAGGCCATGTCTTTGCAGATGAGAAAATCATGCCCCGGTTTGCTATTTTGAACCCGAAATACACCCTGACGCTGCCGCACTATCAAATGGTTGCCGGTATCTATGACATCTTCAACCACATTTGCGAGCAGTATTTTTCCGGTGAGGACGATAACACCAGTGACTATATCAGCGAAGGACTCATGCGCTCCCTGCTCCATTCCAGCCGGATTGCAAACAAGAACCCGCAGAATTACGAAGCCCGCAGCAATATCATGTGGGCAGCTGCATGGGCGCTGAACACACTGGTTGCGAAGGGAAAGGCGGCCGACTGGATGGTACACATGCTTGGGCAGGCCGTAGGCGCTTACACCAACGCCACCCACGGTATGACGCTGGCGGCGGTTTCTTTGCCTTATTACCGTTACATCATGCCCTACGGACTGCAGAAGTTCAAACGCTTCGCTGTGAATGTGTGGGATGTGAACCCTGCCGGTAAAACCGATGAACAGGTGGCGAAGGAAGGGCTTCGGGCCATGGAAAATTGGATGAAAGAACTTGGCCTGGCCATGAACATCTCAGAGCTCGGCGCTACAGAGGAAATGCTGGAAGGGCTTGCCGATGCCACACGCGTCATGAACGGGGGATATAAGGTATTGTCCCGCGGTGAGATCGTACAGATTCTGAAAGAGAGCATGTGTTAGGCCGTAAACAAGAAGGCAAAAATTTAACTTTGGAATTAAGAGAATTGAAAGGGTTGGAAGGCAGCTCCGAAATGAATCGGAACCGGCGTGATTTGACACGCCGGTTCCGGCCAAAACAATTTTTACTTCCCTATGAGGCGGTGTGCCTAAGCCCTCCTTTTTGGGGGGCGCGCTGGCAATGCCATGCGCCCGAATGCCTGGTTCAGCGCCTTTGCTTGCAGCAGGCAAAAATGCGCGGCACGGCCGTTTTGGCCATGCCGCGCATTTTTTGTTTGATGGCCTTGCTTCAAACGGCCTGCTGCGCTTTTGCGGCGCCTACTGCGCGCGGGCCATCATCAGCTTGGCGGCTTTGTAGATGTCGCCGCAGCCCAGCGTGATGACAAGCTCGCCGGGCTTTGCATGGGCCAGCACATGGTCTGCCACCTCATCAAAGGTGGAAAACCATACGCTGCCGGGGATTTTGGCGGCAAGGTCTTTTGTGCGCACGGTGTAGTCCTCCGCGCGCTCGCGGCTGCCCATGATTTCTGTCATCACCACATTGTCTGCAATGGGCAGCACGCGGGCGAATTCCTCCAGCAGCATCTGTGTGCGCGAATAGGTGAACGGCTGGAACACCGCCCAAACCTTTTTGTAATCCATCTCCTTAGCGGCGCGCAGGGTGGCCTCCAGCTCGGTGGGGTGATGGGCGTAGTCGTCCGCTATGGTGACGCCGTTCACCTCGCCCAATATCTCGAACCGGCGCCCCGCGCCGCGGAAGGCTGCAAGCCCCTGGGCGCACTGGCTGGGCGTGCAGCCCGCGCCCTCGGCGCAGGCATAAGCGGCCAGCGCGTTGTAAACGTTGTGGTAGCCGGGCACCGAAAGGCGCACATGCACGCCCGGCGCGCCGTGCACGGCCACGTCGAATTCGAAGAACGACGGGCGGTATTCCCGCACGTTCACGGCGCGGTAGTCTGCCTGCTGCCGGATGCCGAAGGTGCGCACATCGCGGTCTACCCGGCCCATCACGGCCACGGTGTTGGCGTCGTCGATATTGGCGATGACGCGGTGCTCAGTGAGCAGGGCAAACTTGTGAAAGGCGTCCTTCAGGTTGTCCATAGTCTTAAAGAATTCCAGATGGTCCGCGTCGATATTCAGAATGACGGACGTGTGCGGCACAAGCTGCAAAAAGGTGTTGTGGTATTCGCACGCCTCCACCACGATATTGCGCCCCGCGCCATAGCGGCCATAGCCGTCGATAAGGGGCAGCTTGCCGCCGATGACGGCGGCGGGGTCCAGCCCGGCCATGACCATAATCTGCACCGTCATGGCGGTGGTGGTGGTTTTGCCGTGCGTGCCGGAAATGCAGATGGGGCAGGGGTAGGTGTTTGTCACATAGCCCAGCATCACGCTGCGCTCTACCGTGGGGATGCCCAGGCGCCGCGCCTCTTCTATTTCCGGGTTGCCCTTCATAATGGCGGCCGTATACACCACAAGCTGCGCGCCGTGCACATTTTCAGCCCGGTGGCCGTGGTACACCGGAATGCCCATGGCCTTTTCCCTGTCTACAATGTCGCCCTCGCCCACGTCCGAGCCGGTTATCTCGTACCCCACCGCGTGCAGTATCTGCACCAGCGGAAACATGCCGCTGCCGCCGATGCCCACGAAGTGAAGCTTTGTCTTGCCGTCCAGCAGGTTGCTGTTAAAACCGTTCATGCTGTGCCCCCTAGATTTTTCTTACAAAATATTATATAATGTTTTTCATAAAAAATAAACATTTTTGCGTTCACTTTTATACGAACTTTGCTATAATAGTAATAATAGGGCGCTTCGGAACGAAAGCTGTCGCGCCTATGAGGGTGAAAAGGGCGGCCATTTGTGCCGCGCATAATGAGAAGGAGAGGTCGTATCCATGGAAACCATGCGGGGCCCCGTGCAGGATTATGAGCTGAAGGACGGCGTGCTGCGCTGCCTTGTAGAAGACAAGGCGGCTTTTTATAAGCAGGACCCAACGCGCGTGCTGGCGCTTTTCACGGCCAGTGCCGCAGAGGGCTGCGGCATTGATGAAGATACATACGCCGCCGCCATGCAGGCAGTGGGCGGTATTGCGCGGCTGCACGCGAAGGTGGTGCGCGAGGCGGTGCAGAATATTTTGCTCTCGGACGCGCCGGAGAAGATAGGCCCGCTGGTGGCGGGCAATGCGCTGGGGCAGTATGGCATTACGGGCACGGGTGCGGGCCTGGAGGAGCTGCGCAGCGTGCCCTGCACCATGGAGACGCGGTGGTGGAGCTTCCTGCGCATGTGCAGCGCACACTATGCGCTGGTGTGCGAGCGCTTCGGCTTTTCCCAGCGCTTTGCCGATGTGCTGGCCGGGCTGGACAGGCTGGCGGCCACCAGCACCCTGCCGCAGAGCGTGCCGGAGCTCAAGCGCCTTTTGTGCCGCCTGCCGGAGTTTGACTACGAGGCAGCCGTGCGCACGCTGATGCGCACGGACGTGCGCTGGGCCGGGCAGCTTGCGCTGTACGACGCGCTGTGCTTTTCCGGCGAGCCGTACCGCATGCGCCATCTGGCTGTAACGGCGGCAGACCTTGCCGCCGTGGGCATCATGGGGCAGAAGGCAGCCTGGGTGCTTTCACAGCTTATGGAGGCCGTGCTGAAAGCGCCGGAGGTGAACACCCAGCCCGCGCTAATGGCCCTGGCCCAGACGCTGGCGGCAGAGTATAAATAACAGGGCTGCGGCCCTGCCGGGCGCGGCATGCGCATGCAAGAAAACCAGCAAGCGGGCGCCTTGGCAGACGCCCGCTTTATGAATTTAACCTGAAAATATTGTTTCGCGCGCAAAAGAGGTGGAAACGGATGGGCAGGCTGTTCTATCATTACACCAGTATCAGCGGGTTTGAAGCCATTCTCAAAAGCGGAAGCTTGCGTATGACGCGGTCTGATTTTATGAACGACCCCAACGACTGCCGTGTGTTTCTTGATGTTGTAAAAAAGCATATTGAAAGCAAACCGCTGGAGAGGTTTGTTATGGAGGGCGGCCTGAATTATCAAGCCGCCACGCTTGAAATTGCAAAAAAATGCCCGGTCTTTGAGTATTTGGAGTTTATTCTGCAAAATATTCCGATTTACATATTGTCCTTGACATCGGAAAACGATTCGCTGCCAATGTGGAATTATTACGGCGGTGAGGGCGTACAGCTGTGCTTTGACAGCGGGGAACTGCTGGAAGAAATGAGCCGGGCGATGTGCCGGAGGCCGGATGAACTGGTTGTGCAGACACAGGTTGAGTATCTTGAGCATGACGCTTTGCTTTCGTCGCTGAAGCTGAATTCTTTTTCAGAGTTTTTAGTGCGTGAGTATTCGGCGCAGCAAGGGGAAATCGTTTCTTATTCACCTGAAATTAAGCACGACGGCGGAGAAAACCTTGAATTTTTTATCAGTTCATTTGTAAAAAGCTATTTGACGTCTCTTGATTATTTTGTAAGGCGCGACGCGCAGGAAACCCGGCAATGCGCCGAAAACAGGCAAATGATGTTTCAAAGAATGTTTGAAGAAACAAAGGCCCTGCGGAACAACACGGGCCGGCGCGCGTTGAAATTCAAGGCCGATATTGAATTGTATATGCCTGTTCTGGCTACAAGGTACAAGCCGAAAACCTTTGCCAATGAAGCAGAAACCCGGATGTCGTTTTTCTCATACCGCCTTGGGGGTATAGCCGAAGAGCAGTATGCAGTAAACCAGGGAAGATTTGGGCAGTATTTCCGCCCGTATGTAGAATGCAGATTTCCGGGCCGTGTGCTTGCAAAATTGCTGAAAGGGATTGTCCTTTCCCCCATGACGCGCAAGCTGCCCTTTCAGGAGGAGACATACCGGCGCATGATATGCAATTTTGTAAACAGGCAGGGCGGTGAAATTCAGGCTCAGGACGTCCGGCTTTCAGGCCATGACATTCGATGGTGAAGGGGAATTGCGCAGTTCGGCCCGATAATTGTCCGATGGCCTAGGGGAAAGACGGCAACTGCATTGCTCTTGCATTCCCGCGGCGGGTGTGGTATGATATTTGGGCAATCGTTCCGATCGCTGCTCCATACGCACAGGATGGTGTATGCTGGTAGCATCCCATTGAAGGTTGTGATGGGCGCATGTACAAGGCATGGCCCCCTGAATCAGAACCAGAAAGAGGTGAAACACATGAAGGAAGGTATCCATCCGAAATACGAGGAAGCCGTGGTCACCTGCGCGTGCGGCAACACGTTCACCACGCGCTCCACGAAGAAGGAAATCCACGTGGAGGTTTGCTCCAAATGCCATCCGTTCTACACCGGCAAGCAGAAGCTGGTGGACACCGGCGGCCGTGTGGACCGCTTCAAAAAGCGCTTCAATATGCAGTAAGCACCCTCAAGGGGCGGCCGTTATGGCTGCCCCTTTTTCTTTGGAGAGAAAGGGGGCGCACGGCAGTGCGGCAAAAAGGGCGCGCGCATTGCTGTGAACACTGCCTGCCGCAGTTTACAAAGACGCACAGATAAGGTATAATAAATATAATTATTACCATCTATCGGCGCCGGCGCCGCGCAGGGCTTTTGCCCCGCGCGGTGCCAGCATCCTTTTGCGGAAGGGAGGCCCGGCGGGCCGCCCTTCTTTGGTTTGATGCGAGGAGGGACGGCGGTGGAGAGCTACCGCACCGTGCAGGGGACGGCTGAGGCGGAACTGGAAGACCGCCGTTCGCGCTTTATTGCGCAGCTTTCATTTGCAGACACGGAGGAAAAGGCCCTGGCCTTTCTGGACACCGTGCGCGCAAAGCACAAAACAGCCAGCCACAACGTGTACGCCTATGTGCTGCGCGAGGGCGCGCGCATGCGCTATTCCGACGACGGCGAGCCGCAGAAAACCAGCGGCTTGCCCACGCTGGAGGCCATATGCCACGCGGGCGTAACAGACTGCGTCATTGTCACCACGCGCTATTTCGGCGGCACGCTGCTGGGCACGGGCGGGCTTGTGCGCGCTTACGGCGGCGCGGCGGCGCTGGCGCTTCAGAAGGCGCGCATCGTCACCATGCAGGTGGTGGTGCCGGGGGTGTGGCGCGTTTCGTATGCACAGTACGAGCAGGCGCTGCGTATTCTGGCGGAATGCGGCGCAAGGCTGGAGGACACGCGCTTTGAGGCGGACGTGGCCCTGTGCTTTGCCATGCTGGAGGAAGGGCGCGCGGCCCTGTGCGAAAAGGCGCGCGAGTTCTGCCGCGGCGCGGCGCTGCTGGAATGGCAGGCCGCGCGCTGCGCACCGTTCTGAGGCAGCTGCTGCGGCGCTTTGCCTCTGCACCAGCGCCGGCAAGCGTTATAGCCTGCCGTGCGGCTTGTGCGCGTGCCCGCAGGCACGCGGCAATGCGCCGTAAAGCCTGGGAAAAGCTGCCGTGCGGCCCGGAAGGCGCCGGGGCCTGAACAGGCGGCGCGGCGGATATTCGAGGCGGCCGGGGCGCGTGAAGCGGGAAAACGCGGCGGCCGCCGGACGCCTTTTTCAGCAGAAAGAAAAAAATTTGCAAAAAGACAAAGGGTTTTTCGCACTTTTGTCGTATATATAAAATAGCACGGTTTTTTCCGGTTTTACAGGCAGGGAGGCGGCGGCATTGACAGTACGCGAGCGCATTGAACAGACAGAGCACAAAATTTTGTGCCCGTATGCCTGCTTTGCAGACGAGAGCCGCGGGCGCGCCCGCGAGGAGGCGCCGTGCCCCTACCGCACCTGCTTTCAGCGCGACAGGGACCGTGTGCTGCACTCGAAGGCGTTCCGCCGCCTGAAGCAAAAGACGCAGGTATTTCTTTCACCGGAGGGCGACCACTACCGCACGCGGCTGACACACACGCTGGAGGTGAGCCAAATTGCGCGCACCATCGCGCGCGCCCTGCAGCTGAACGAGGACCTCACCGAGGCCATTGCCATGGGGCACGATTTGGGCCACACGCCCTTCGGCCATGCGGGAGAGCGCGCGCTGGATAAACTGTGCCCGGGGGGCTTTCGCCATTATGAGCAGAGTGTGCGCGTGGCCGAAAAGCTGGAGCGCGCCGGAAAGGGCCTGAACCTGTCGAAAGAGGTGCTGAACGGCTTTATCTGCCATACGAAGGGCACCTGGCCCTATACGCGCGAGGGGTGCGTGGTGCGCTATGCAGACCATATTGCCTATATGAACCACGACATTGAGGACGCCATGGCGGCGGGCGTGCTGCACGCGTGCGACATCCCGCGCGAGATTACGCAGGCGCTGGGCGAGACGAAATCGCAGCGCATTACAAGCCTTATCGCGGCCGTGGTGGCCCACGGGCCCGAGCACATCGGCATGGCGCCCGAATGGCAGGCTGCCTACGACGCGCTGCACGCGTTTATGTACAGCACCGTGTATGTGGACAAGGTGGCAAAAAAAGAAGAGCAGAAGGTGGACGGGCTTATTGAGGCGCTGTACGCCCATTTCCATGAAAACCCCACCCATATGCCGCAGGCGTACCTGTATATCATGTGGGAGGAAGGGGTGGACCGCGCCGTGACGGATTATATATCCGGCATGAGCGACGAATACGCCGTGCGCACGTTTGAAGAGCTGTTTGTGCCGCAGAAGTGGGGCGTGCTGTGAGAAAACTGCGGAAGCATGCGGGGGCGGCCCCCGGCGCGCGTGCGGGCAAAGCGCGGCGCAGGCGGGCACACGTGTTTTTTCGCTGGCAATAAGGAGGAAACGCAGATGTGGATGGATGAACCTTTCGGCATGTTTTCGGTGATGGATACACTGTTCCCCATTTTGTTTTTCGGCATGTTTGCGCTTATCGTCGTCATGTTTGTGGTGACGCTGGCGCGCGGCGCCGTGCGGTGGCGGCGCAACAACGCTTCGCCCGTTTTGACAGTGGAGGCCGGGGTGGTGGCTAAGCGCACGCAGGTGAGCCGCAGTGCCGGGGCGGACCATGACATGATGGGCGGTTTTACCAGCTATTACGCCACTTTTGAGGTGGAGAGCGGCAGCCGCATGGAGCTTGCCGTGAGCGGTGAGGAATACGGCATGCTGGCCGAGGGCGACAGGGGCCGCCTGACGTTTCAGGGCACGCGCTATAAGGGCTTCGAACGGGCCTGAGCAAAATTTCAGGTGCGGGCCGCATGGCGCCCGCGAAAGACAGGTTTGAACAGGCGCATGAAATAGAATGCCTGCCCGGCGCGGCAGGCGGGCAATGTCTGCCCGCACAGCGCAGGCATGGCCGGCGCCGCTGCCAGGGCCGGACGGCACACTGGCAGCTTTGCGGCGCTGGGCTGCGCGCAGGAAAGGAGGGCAAGGGAATGATACCGCAGAGCTATATTGAAGAGCTGGTGCAGCGCAGCGACATGGTGGACGTGGCGCAAAGCTATGTGCAGCTGCGCAGGCGGGGGCGTACCTACACGGGCCTTTGCCCGTTCCACAGCGAAAAGACGCCCTCGTTTGTGGTGTACCCCGAAACGCAGAGCTTTTACTGCTTTGGCTGCGGCGCCGGGGGCGACGTTATCACCTTCATCAAAAAAATAAACAACGTGGATTATGTGGAGGCGGTGAAAACGCTGGCCTCCCGCGCGGGCATGGCCCTGCCGGAGGAGGACGACCAGGCGGGCCGCATGCGCAGCCGCATCACCTCCATCAACAAAGACGCGGCGCGCTTTTTCGTGCAGTGCCTGCAAAGCGAAGAGGGCCGCGCCGCACGGCGCTACTGGCGCGAGGTGCGCGGGCTTTCGCCCGCTGTCATCACGCGGTTTGGCCTGGGCTATGCGCCGGACAGCTTTCACGCCGTGCGCAACCACCTGCGTGGGCTTGGCTACACGCAGGAGGAGCTGCTGGCCTCCGGCCTTGTGAAACGCAGCGAAAAGGGCAGCCTATACGATGTGTTCCGCAACCGCGTGATGGTGCCTATTTTCGATTTGCGCGGCAACGTCATCGCCTTCGGCGGGCGCAACATGGGCCCGGAAAAGCCGAAGTATATCAACAGCCCCGAGACGGTGGTGTATAAAAAAAGCCGCACGCTGTTTGCGCTGAACGTGGCGAAGAAAAGCGGCGTGCGGCGCTATATCCTGTGCGAAGGGTATATGGACGTCATCAGCATGCATGCGGCGGGCTTCACCACGGCGGTGGCGGGCTGCGGCACGGCTCTGACGCCCGAACAGGTGAAGCTTTTGAGCGAATATGCCGACGAGGTGGTGCTGTGCTACGATTCCGACGAGGCGGGCCAGAAGGCCACGGCGCGCGCCATCGAGCTGTTCGGCCAGTCGCCGGTGAAGATATCGGTGCTGAACATCCCGGGTGCGAAGGACCCGGACGAGTTCATCAAAAAGTACGGCCCGGAAAAGTTTGCCCAGCTTTTGAACGGCAGCGCGGGCGCCATTGAATACGAGCTGGAAAAGCGGCGCGCGAAATATGACCTTGCCAGGCCGGACGGCCGCGTGGGCTATTTGAAGGAGGCCATTGGCGTGCTGGCGGCAAACGCCGTGACGGCCACCGAGCGCGACGTGTACGCCGGGCGCCTTGCCGAGCAGACGGATGTGGACAAGGCGGCCATTCTGACGCAGCTTGCCGCAGCCGTGAAGGCGCAGGGCTACCGCCAGCGGGCAAGAAAGCAGAAAGAGCTTCTGGCCGAGGGCAACGCGGGCCGCGTGAAGGTGCCCTATTCGCAGGGCGGGGCAAAGGCGCTGGGCGTGGCCTTTGCGCAGCAGCAGCTTCTGGCGGCGCTTTTGAAAAAGCCCGAATTCTGTGCGCGCGCCGCTGCGCGCTGTGCGCCCGGCCAGTTTCTGGACGAAGGGCTGGGCCAGGCGTACCGGCTGGTGCTGGCGGCGCACGACGCCGGGGAAACGGCGGACATCGCCTCGCTGGCGGGCCATCTGCCGGAGGAGACGCTGGCCCTTATCAGCCGCATTCTGGCGCAGAACTACGATGTGGGCTTCACCGGGCAGGACGTGGACATGTACCTTGCCCGCATCGAAGGCGGCCAGCCGGGCAGCGCCGCGGCGGCGCACAGCACGACGCAGCAGATAGACGCCTACCTGCGCGAATTGAAGGAAAAAAAGAAATAGCCACCCGCGCAAAGGGCCGCCCGGCCCTTTGCGGAAACGCAATGAAGCATAAGAAGGAGATACCATGGGAGAAAAGAAAAACGTCATCACAAACCTTGTAGAGCTGGGCAAACGCAACCAGAAAATCACCACCAAGGAAATTAACGACGCCCTGGAGGAGATAGGCTTCGAAGTAGAGCTGGTGGACAAGCTGTATGAGGCGCTGGACGCGAACAACATTGAAATTGTGGACGAGCCCGATGCCGACGTAGAGGATTTTACCCTCACCGAAGAAACGGTGGACGAGCTGGAGAGCGCGCTTTCCGCCGAGGGCGTGAATATCGACGACCCTGTGAAGGTGTACCTGAAGGAAATAGGCCGCGTGCCGCTTCTGAGCCCGGAGGAGGAGATAGACCTTGCCGTAAAGATACAAAGCGGCGGGCCGGACGGCGACAAGGCAAAGCAGCGCCTTTCCGAGGCGAACCTGCGCCTTGTGGTGTCCATCGCAAAGCGCTATGTGGGCCGCGGCATGCAGTTTCTGGACCTTATCCAGGAGGGCAACCTGGGCCTTATCAAGGCGGTGGAAAAGTTTGACCACACCAAGGGCTTTAAGTTTTCTACTTATGCAACATGGTGGATCCGCCAGGCCATCACCCGCGCCATTGCAGACCAGGCGCGCACCATCCGCATCCCTGTTCATATGGTGGAGACCATCAACAAGGTGAAAAAAGTGTCCAGCCAGCTTCTGCACCGCAACGGCCATGAGCCCACAGCGGACGAGATATCCGCCGAGCTGGACATGCCGGTGGACAAGGTGCGTGAGATTATGCGCGTGGCGCAGGAGCCCGTGAGCCTTGAGACGCCCATCGGCGAGGAGGAGGACAGCCATCTGGGCGACTTCATCCCCGACGAGGATGCCCCCATGCCCGCCGAGGCAGCCAGCCACACGCTTTTGAAAGAGCAGCTCTCCGGTGTTTTGAAAAGCCTCACCCCACGGGAGGAAAAGGTGCTGCGCCTGCGCTTCGGCCTGGAGGACGGCCGCCCGCGCACGCTGGAGGAAGTGGGCAAGGAGTTCAACGTCACGCGCGAGCGCATCCGCCAGATAGAGGCCAAGGCCCTGCGCAAGCTGCGCCACCCCAGCCGTTCAAAAAAGCTGCGCGATTTTCTGGATTGAGCCGCGCGGCCTGCTGCGCATCGCCTTTGCGGGCGGGGCAAACCCGACGTTTTTGCGGGCGCACAGGCGCGCCGGGCACATGGAAAGGAAGAGGCATATGCTGAATTTTGATTACCATATTGGCACGGAAATATTTTTTGGCAGGGGGCAGCTTGCAAAGCTTCCTGCGGCTATCCGCCGCTGCACGGACAAGGTGCTTTTGTGCTACGGCGGCGGCTCTGTAAAGCGCACGGGCCTGCTGGACGAGGTGCAAAGCGCGCTGCGCGGGGCGGGCATTTCGTATGTGGAGCTTGCCGGGGTGGAGCCGAACCCCCGCACCACCACGGTGGACAGGGGCGCCGGGCTGTGCCGCCGGCACGGCCTGGGCGGCGTTTTGGCCGTGGGCGGAGGCAGCACCATCGACTGCGCCAAGGTGGTGGCGGCGGCCTGCTTTTACGACGGCCCCGCGTGGGACCTGATAGAGCGCAAGGCCCCGGTGACGCAGGTGCTGCCGGTGTTCAGTGTGCTGACGCTTTCGGCCACCGGCTCGGAGATGGACGACGTGGCTGTTATCTCGAACTGGCAGACAAGTGAAAAGCGCAGCATCTCCCACCCCGCCATGCGCCCCGTGGCCAGCGTACTGGACCCCGCCTATACCTTCACCGTGCCCGCGGGCCAGACGGCGGCAGGCACGGCGGACATCATGAGCCATACGCTGGAGACGTATTTTTCGCGATGCGAGACGGGCTATTTGCAGGACAGAATGGCCGAGGCCATTTTGAAAACGTGCATCCGCTTCGGCCCCATTGCCCTGCGCACGCCGGACGATTACACAGCGCGCGCCAACCTGATGTGGGCCTCCAGCCATGCCATCAACGGCACCATTGCGCTGGGCAAGGAGTGCCCGTGGAGCGTGCACACCATGGAGCACCAGCTCTCGGCCTGCTATGACATCACGCACGGCGTGGGCCTTGCCATTCTGACGCCCGCGTGGATGCGCTATGTGCTGAGCGAAGCCACAGCGCACAAGTTTGCCGAATACGGCGTGAATGTGTGGGGCATAGATGCCGCGCTGGGGCAAATGGAAATTGCGCACCGCGCCATTGACGCCACGCAGCGCTTCTTTGTGGAGGCGCTGCACCTGCCCGCCACGCTGCGCGAGGTGGGCATCGGCCCCGAGCGCTTTGACGAAATGGCCCAAAGGGCCGCCACGCCCGCCCTGCAGAACGAGGCCTATGTGGGCCTCTGTGCGGCGGACGTGAAAAAGATATACGAGATGTGCCTGTGAGCACAGAGCCGCGGCCGGGCGCACAGCCCGGCCGCTTTTTTTGAAATGAGAAGCCGCCGGGCGGGCCGGCAGAGGCGCCGCGCGGCAAGGCCCTTGCCCCAGGCAAAGGGCAAAGCGGGCTGCCGGCAGCAGGTTTCTGAAAACGGACAGGCTTTCGCCAGGGAGGAAAACCGCCCGTTTCCGGGCTGCGGGGCAAAGGCTGCATGGAAAATCTATTCCGGCACCGCTTAAAGAGGCCTTGCCCGCGGCATGGCCCTTCTGCCCTTGTGCATGCCACGCGTTTTGCGCGAGGCTTTGCTTTGAAAGAGCAGCCGCCGGGCGGGCCGGCAGAGGCGCCGCGCGGCAAGGCCCTTGCCCCAGGCAAGAGGCAAAGCGGGCTGCGAACGGCAGGCGTCAGGCAGGCTGGAATGAAAGCCTCTGCCGGGACGGCTGCCCATCTGCGGGCGTCCGGGCAGGCGGCGCGTGCAAAATAAATTCCGCGTGCCCTGCGGCGCACACGGGCGGCAGGCCCTTATGGCTCCGGTTCAGCCGGGCGGGTGTGCCCGCGCGCGGCGCGGGGGCGGGGCGCGCGGCAGCGCACAAAAAATGCCACAAGCGCGCGGTGTTTGCCGTTTTTATAAACAGAAGGGGCGGGGCATGCGGCCCCGCGCACAAAACAACGGCAGGGGTATCTGCATATGAGGAAAGGAGGCGGGCCCTGTGGAGGACGCGGCCATTGTGGAGCTGTACTGGCAGCGCGCGCCGGAGGCCATTGGGCACACGCAGGAAAAATACGGCGCATACTGCCTTGCCATTGCCGGGCGGCTGGTGCCCGTGCGGGAGGATGCGGAGGAGTGCGTGAACGACACCTGGCTGCGCGCGTGGAACGCCATGCCCACGGCGCGGCCATGCTTTCTGGCGCCGTTTCTGGGGCGCATCACGCGCAACCTTGCGCTGGACAAGGCAGCCTTTGAAAGCGCCCAAAAGCGCGGCGGCGGGGCGGCGCAGGCCCTGCTGAGCGAGCTGGAGGAGTGCGGCGCACAGCCCGCCGCGCCCGGCTGCGTGGAGGACGGGCTGGACGCAAAAGAGCTTGCGGGGCTGATAGAACGCTTTTTGAGCGCGCAGAAGCCCACGGCGCGCAGGCTGTTTCTGATGCGCTATTTCCTGTGCATGCCTGTGCGCGAGGCGGCCGGGCGCCTTGGCATTACCGAGGCAAAGGCACGCACGCTTTTGTGCCGCACGCGCCAGCGCCTGCGCGCCTACTTACAGCAGCAGGGGGTGGAGGTGTGAGGGCAGAAACATTGTTCCGCGCCATTGGCGAGGTGGACGAGGCCATGCTGCAGGACGCCGTCACAGCCGCCGCGCGGCCCGTGAAGCGGCGCGCACCCGTGCGCTTCGGCGCGGGGCTTGCCACGGCGGCGTGCGCCGTGCTGCTGGCCGCGGCTGTATTGAGTGCGGGCATGCCCATGGACGGCCTTGCCAGCGGGGGCACACAGCAGGCAAAGGACAGCCTGCAAAGCAGCGGCGCGGCCGCCGTGCAGGAGGAAGCCGCGGGCGCCGGGGATGGTGCGGCGCCCGAAAACGGCGGGCTGCCCGGCTTCTCGCTGGAGGAAGCGGGCGGCGCGGGCCTTGGCATGGAGGCCGTGACGGTGCGAAGTGAAAGCGAGCTTCTGCCCACGGCCTGGCCTGTGGACGGTGAAGAAATGCCGGTTTCCTTGACGGTGTATGAGAACGCGCGCCCGGCAGATTTTACCGGCGCACGCGAATACACGCAGGAAGAGCTGTGCACCCTTGCGCGGCAGACGGCGGCCGCGCTGGGCTTTGAGGTGGAAAGCGTGGAGGTGTCGCCCACGGAAGAGCAGAGGCGGGCCACGCTGGAGAGGTTTGAGGCGGCCGGGCTGCTGCCCTCTGAGGAGGATACGCCCGAGGCGGCGGCCGAAAAACAGGCCCAGCTGGACTATAACCTTGCGCCGGCCAGCGCCGAAGCCGTGTGCACGAACGGCGCTGTGATAACGGCGTCGCGCGGCGGCGGTGTGCGCATAGAGCTGGCCGGGGGCTTTAACGCGGCGCTGGATGGCGGCGATGTGCAGGCGTATGCCGCGGCCGTGCAGCGGCTTGCGGACGAATACGGCACGGTGCTGGGCATGCAGGCGCCCCAGGCCGCCGTGCGGGCGGACTATGCCTTTGACGGCGCGCTGCGCCTGACGCACGCTGTGTGGGACTCTGCCGCCCCGCTGGCGCAGCAGCTTGTGCTTGCAAGCTGCGGGCAGTTAAGCTTTTCCGCGGGGGAACGCGGCACCATTTTTTACGAGCAGCCGCAGCTTGGCAGGGCGCTGGGGGAGTATCCGCTTATTTCACAAAGCGACGCGCAGGCGCTTTTGCTGCAGGGCCGGTGCCTTACCAGCGTGCCCTATGCAGTGCAAAGCGCGGCGGACATTGCCGCGGTGCAGCTTTGCTACCGCGAGGGCAGCGAGGTGTACGCCCCGTGGTACCGCTTCTGGGTGAAGCTGCCCGAAGAGGCGCAGCAGAACTGCGCCGAGGGCTGCACCGTGTACGGCGCCTATTATGTGCCCGCGGTGAGCGGGGATTTTGCGGCCGGTATGCCCGCCGCCCAGTGGAGCTGCTCTGCGCCCGCCGCGCAGGACAGCCCTTAGGCGGCCCACCGGGCGCGTGCGTCGCACGGCCAGGTTGTGCCGGAAAAGATACAGTGCCCCGCGGCATCTGCCGCGGGGTACTGCTTTTTTGGTTTCGGAAGCCACCGGCTGAGCCGGCGGAGGTAGCTTGTAAAGAAGCTTTCGCTTTCAGCATTGAGCGAAGCAGGACGCTAACCGGAAAATGCCGATAAAAGAAGGCCGCTGTTAGAACGATGAGCACCCGCTTACGGGCTGCAGGGCAAGTGCCGCAAGAGAAATAAAGCTCAGTGCGCCTTGAGATGCCTGCCGGTAACGGGCTCTTACAATGTTTGCTCAGGCCACTGCCTTAACCAGTGGCTATGACTATGCAAAAAAATGCCGGGCTGTGTAAGAAGCGGCCTGTGCCGTGCGTATAGGAGGATGAAGGCGCTTTTCAAAAAGAAGGAATGAGCAGAGAGGTGAATGCTATGCAGCCTTATCACACAGAGCAGGAGCTGGCGGCGGCGCTGGCGCGGCGGGAGGAAGCCGCGGCCGAGCAGCTGGTGCGCGAATACGGCGGCCTTTTGAACGCCGTTGTGCGGCGGCATGCGCCGGGGCTGGACGCGGACGACATTCTGGCCGACGCCCTGCTGGCCATCTGGCAAAACGCGGGGCGGTTTGACGGCAGGCGTAGCTTCAAGGCGTGGGCCGCTGCCGTGGCGCGCTACCGCGCCATTGACGCTGTACGCCGTGCGGCGCGCACATGCCTGGCGGGCGGCACGCAGGAGCTGGAGCGCATAGCAGGGCACACGCCGGACGAATACTTTGCGCTGGAGCTGGAAGATATGTTCCGCGGCCTGCCGGACGAAGACCGCGCCCTTCTGCTGGGCCGGTATTTTTATGGCAGCACCCCGGCGCAGCAGGCCGCCGCGCGCGGCATCAGCGTGGGCGCTGTAAACACACGGGTGGCCCGGGCCAGACAAAGGCTGGCCCGCCGCCTTCGGGAAAGGAGCGAGGGAGAATGAAGAACGAATACGACGCGCTGAACCGGGCCGCAGTGCGCCCGGAGGAGTATGCCCCCGTGCCGCTGAGCGGGGCGCAGCAAAAAGCACAGCTTGAGCGGCTTTTGGCCGGCGCGCGCACAAAAGGCAGCGCCCCGCACACGCACACCGGCGAAGGCCCCGCACCGGCACAAAGCCGCCCTGGCGCGCGGGGCGCACGGCGCGGCAGAAAGCGCATGGCCGCCCTGCTTGTGGCGGCGGCACTGGCCTGCTGCGCCCTGGCAGCCGGGGCGGCGGGCGCCTTTGCATGGGGCGGAGATTTTGCAGCCTTTCTGGGCTTTGAAAAGCAGGAGCCGCCCCTTTTGGGCGAACTGAGCCAGGGCCTTGGCCTGACACAGACAGTGGGCGGCGCGTCCATCACGCTGGAAGGCGTATTGGGCGACGGGCACTGTGTGTATATCCCGTTTACCGTCACCGCGCCGCAGGGCACGAAGCTGAAAAGCGCACAGGAATATCTGTTTGACGTGGCTTCTTTCAGCACGGATGTGCCAGGCGCCACGGCCGTCACGGTACAGCCCCTGCCCGCCGGGCAGGCGGCTGAAAACCAGCTTCGCTTCGTGCTGATGGCCAGTGTATCTGCCCCGCTGAGCGGGCAGACGGCGCAGATAGAGCTGTGGAATATGTACCACAATTCCGCTTCCGGCGTGGGGGCGCGCATGCACGACGAGGACGCCGTGGTACCGGGGCATTTCAGCTTTGCCTTCCGGCTGGAATATGAGCCCGCGGGCGTCAGCCTGCTGCAAGAGCCTGCCGATGCGGGCTTCGAAAGCCCGCTGGAAAAGCTGGAAATTTCGCCCATCTCGGTGTACCTGCAGCTCAGGGAGCCCGCTGCAGAAAGCGACCTGGCCGCCCTGATGGATGTGCCCGTGGCCCTGTGCTTTGAAGACGGCACGCGCCTGCCCGTTTTGAGCTGGTGGGACATCAAGCAGGGCGCCGCGGGCGTGCCGGGCAGGCGTTTTCAGGCAAGCGGTAGCCTGGTCATCCAGCTTTTGCAGGCGGCGGACCTTTCGCAGGTCACAGCTGTGGAGGTGAACGGCACGGCTTTTCCGCTGGCCTGAGGTTTGACAAACTGCGCCCGGCCTGCTATATTTAACTGTATTGAAACGGTATAGTTAAGGGGGCCGGGCCGGTGTATATCACGCAGGAGACGGATTATGCCATCCGCATTGTGTACTGCCTTGCAAAAAGCGGGGCGCGGCGCGACGCGCGCAGCATCAGTGAGGAAATGTGCGTCTCGCTTCGCTTTGCCCTGAAAATACTGGGCAAGCTGGCGCAGGGGGGGCTTGTGTCTAGCTTCAAGGGCAACCGCGGCGGCTACGAGCTGGCGCGCAGCGCGAAGGACATCAGCCTGAAGGACGTGATAGACGTGGTGGAGGGCCCTTGGCGCCTGACGCGCTGTGCCGACGATGGCGCGGCGTGCAACCGCAGCGCGCAGGCCACCTGCGCCTTCCGGCGCGAGATGTGCCGCATTTCACAGCGCATCAACGAAGAGCTTGCGGCTGTGAATTTCGCGGCCCTTGCGGCAAAAAAGTAGGCCGGCTGCCCTGTATGCAGCCGGCGCAAAAAGCAGCAAAGGCGCCCCGCAGCGGCAGGAAATCCGCTGCGGGGCGCCTTTTTGTCTGCCGGAAACGTCCCCGCCAGGCGGGGTGTGAAAAAAGACTGATGCCCAGTGTGGAGAAATAAAAGCTCCCTTTGCGGTGTTGGCAGTGCGGCCGGCCAGCTGCACAAACAGGCAGGGGGAGGCCATTCAAAGAGGAAAGATGAACGGCATAAATGGTTCGCCGCATGCCAGTTGGAATTGCAAATACGTGCGGCACGTTCGTGATTGAAAAGGTCACGCGCTAAGAAAAAATGAGCACCCAAAAGTGTGCTTATGCAAGGGTTGGAATCAGCAGCTAGAAAAAGCATGAAAAACAACGGGTGTAAGCAAGACTAAGGTTGCGCCGATGGCAAACACGATGATTACTTTCCAAAAGTCATGCTTTTGCCGGTAAGTCATGCGATTGAACCAGTTCATGCTCAACACATCCATAAGATAGCAATCTACACACTAAATTATAAGGGGAAAGGGCTAATATATGTAAAGGCATAACCTTGTAAGTTTCTTGGGAGAACTATTAAGGCGAAGGATGGAATGGAGGGGTAACGTTCGGAAACGTCCACTCTAAGACTATGGCATGCGAGGCGGCAACAGCTAAATTGTATGTAGCCCGCAGAAGTCGGCAGAGAGCTGCCGCAAAGGAGGGCTTGCCTCTCCCGCGAAAGCGTCCCAGCGGTGGGATGTGTAGCCTGTATGCTGGAAGCCCCATAAAGTGGGTATGGTGAGAATGCTTGCGTGACAAGCGGACGAACTTTCGATTTACAAGCCTATGGGAACCCGCCAGTGGAAATACTGGTCATGGTATGTGAGGGTTAGTAAAAAGGTTCATGCACAGTGCTAAGCGGGGGAAAATCTGGAGATGACTTCAAAGGCTTCCCTGTTGCAAGCATATGCTGATTGGGATGCCGCCCAAAATAGCGGCGGCGAGTTTCATGGGGCGCCTGAAGGGTGCCTGCGGAAAGCCTTTCCGCCCTGCATCCAAAACTACCGTTTTCGAGGTGCCGTGCAGTTTTGGCACGGCGGTTTTGGATGAGTGCATCAGACGCCAAAGCCAGCGCTTTCTTTCGTCAACGCGCCTTCGCCATGGGATATGTATTGCCGTTTTTGGTGTGCAAAAGGCCCCGGCCCCTGCGCGGGCGGGTGCAGGCCTTTACAAAAAATGGAAGGGCCCTGTATGGCGCGGCGCCCTCAGCCCCGTCCTCAAAGGAGGAAAACGAAGGCAGGCGCCGGAAAAAGAAATGCAAACCCGTGCGCGGCAGATATGGTATGTGGCCTGCCGCTCGGCGCGCCATATGTGCCGCACTGGGGGAAATGAATGGCGGAATGAAGCAAAAACAATACACGGCCCCCGGCGTTTCAAATGCGTTTTTTGGCTTTATTTTTTTGTTTTTTCCCTTGACGGCACGCTTTTTCCGGCCTATAATACTTATTATGTATCATCATGGCCTTGTGTGCCCATGTGCCAAAAATATGCCGAAAATATTTGTGCATTTCGACGATTTTTGCCCCGGCAGAAGGGCCGCCTTACGCGGTGTTACGAAGAAGCGGAACATGCTGAAAAAATAAGGAGTGGTCGCAAATTATGGTGAAAGTCAAGCCCGTACAACTTGGCAAAACCGAGCGCATGAGCTTTTCGCGCATCGATGAAGTCATCGACATGCCGAACCTCATTGAGGTGCAGAAAAACTCGTACAACTGGTTTTTGAAAGAGGGCCTGAAGGAGGTCTTCCGCGATATTTCCACCATCGAGGATTATTCCGGCAACCTCGTGCTGGATTTCATCGACTACCGCCTGGATTCCCAGCCCAAATACACCATCAAGGAATGTAAAGAGCGCGACGCCACCTATGCCGCGCCGCTGCGCGTCACCGCGCGCCTTCTGAACAAGGAGACGGGCGAGGTGAAGGAGCAGGAAATCTTCATGGGCGATTTCCCGCTGATGACAGATTCCGGCACGTTCCTGTACAACGGCGCCGAGCGCGTCATTGTCTCGCAGCTTGTGCGCAGCCCGGGCGTGTACTTCGGCAAAAGCTACGATAAAACGGGCAAAGAGCTGTTCACCGCCACCATGAACCCCAACCGCGGCGCGTGGCTTGAGTTCGAGACGGATTCAAACGACATCTTCTATGTGCGCATCGACAAAAACCGCAAAATACCGGTGACGGTGTTCCTGCGGGCTTTGGGCCTTGGCGATGACGCGCGCATCCGCGATTTCTTCGGCGAGGACGAGCGCATCGAGGCCACCCTGGCCAAAGACCCCACCACCAGCGAGGAAGAGGGCCTTCTGGAGACATACCGCAAGCTGCGCCCGGGCGAGCCCCCCACGGTGGAGAGCGCGCAGAGCCATTTGAACAGCTTGTTTTTCGACGCGCGCCGGTATGACCTTTCGCGCTTCGGCCGCTATAAAATGAACCAGAAGCTGGCGCTTGCAAAGCGCATTGCCGGCCATGTGGCCGCGCGCGACATCATTGCCCCGCTGACGGGCGAGCTGCTGGTGGCAGCGGGCGAAAAGGTGACCAAGGAGGCCGCCGCAGCCGCCGAGGCCGCGGGCGTGAGCCTTGTGTACCTGACGGTGGACGACAGGGAAGTGAAGGTGTTCACCAACGGCACGGTGGACGCGAAGGAGTTCTTCTCGTTCGACCCGGCCGAGTGCGGCATCAACGAGCGCGTCAGCTTTGCCGAGCTGCGCGCCATTCTGGACGAGACGGAGAACGTGGAGGAGCAGAAGGAGCTTCTGCGCAGAAACCACGACAAGCTTATTTCCAAGACGGTGACGGTGGACGACATCTTCGCCTCGGTGAACTATTTGAACAACCTGGGCCACGGCCTTGGCACCACCGACGACATCGACCATCTGGGCAACCGCCGCATCCGCAGCGTGGGCGAGCTTTTGCAGAACCAGTTCCGCATCGGCTTTTCGCGCATGGAACGCGTCATCCGCGAGCGCATGACGCTGCAGGCGCAGGACATGGAGGTGGTGACGCCGCAGGCGCTCATCAACATCCGCCCTGTGGTGGCCGCGGTGAAGGAGTTCTTCGGCTCTTCCCCGCTGAGCCAGTTCATGGACCAGAACAACCCCCTTGCCGAGCTGACGCACAAGCGCCGCCTTTCGGCCCTGGGGCCGGGCGGCCTGTCGCGTGACCGCGCGGGCTTCGAGGTGCGCGATGTGCACTATTCGCACTATGGCCGCATGTGCCCTATCGAGACGCCGGAGGGCCCGAACATCGGCCTTATTTCGTACCTTGCCACGTTTGCCAAGATAAACGAGTACGGCTTTATAGAGGCGCCCTACCGCCGCATTGACAAAGAGCGCGGCGTGGTGACGGACGAAGTTGTGTATATGACGGCGGACGTGGAGGACGAATACATTGTGGCGCAGGCCAACGAGCCGCTGGACGAAGAGGGTCACTTTTTGCGCGAGCGCGTTTCGTGCCGCTGGCGCGATGAGATTCTGGAGGTGGAGCGCAGCCGCGCCGACTTCATGGACGTCTCGCCGAAGATGGTGGTATCTGTGGCCACGGCCATGATCCCCTTCCTTGAAAACGATGACGCGAACCGCGCGCTGATGGGCTCGAACATGCAGCGTCAGGCCGTGCCCCTGCTGGTGACCGAACAGCCCATTGTGGCGACGGGCATGGAGTACAAGGCCGCGTGCGACTCCGGCGTGTGCGTGCTGGCGAAGAACGACGGCGTGGTGGAAAAGGTGACGGCGGACAAAATTATCGTGCGCACGTCCAAAACCACCACGGATGAATACGAGCTTATCAAGTTCATGCGCTCGAACCAGGGCACCTGCATCAACCAGCGCCCCATTGTGGACAAAGGCGAAAAGGTGCTGAAGGGCCAGGTGATAGCCGATGGCCCCGCCACGAAAAACGGCGAAATCAGCCTTGGCAAAAACGCCCTCATCGGCTTTATGACGTGGGAGGGCTACAACTACGAGGACGCCGTGCTCATCAATGAGAAGATCGTGCGCGAGGATGTGTACACCTCCATCCACATCGAGGAGTACGAGATAGAGAGCCGCGAGACGAAGCTTGGCCCTGAGGAGATTACGCGCGACATCCCGAACGTGGGCGAGGACGCCCTGAAGGATCTGGACGAGCGCGGCATCATCCGCATCGGCGCCGAGGTGACGGCGGGCGACATTCTGGTGGGCAAGGTGACGCCGAAGGGCGAGACAGAGCTCACCGCCGAAGAGCGCCTTCTGCGCGCCATCTTCGGCGAGAAGGCGCGCGAGGTGCGCGACACCAGCCTGCGCGTGCCGCATGGCGAGTACGGCATTATTGTGGACGTGAAGGTGTTCACCCCCGACAACTGCGACGAGCTGCAGCCCGGCGTGCGCGAGGTGGTGCGCTGCTACATTGCCCAGAAGCGCAAGATCAGCGTGGGCGACAAGATGGCGGGCCGCCACGGCAACAAGGGCGTTGTGTCCCGTATTCTGCCGCAGGAGGATATGCCCTTCCTTGAGGACGGCACGCCGCTTGACATTGTGCTGAACCCCCTGGGCGTGCCCAGCCGAATGAACATCGGCCAGGTGCTGGAGGTGCACCTGGGTTACGCCGCCAAGGCCCTTGGCTGGAAGGTGATGACGCCGGTGTTCGACGGCGCGCACGAGGCGGACATCCGCGAGATGTTCCGCGAGGCGGGCCTTTCCGAGGACGGCAAGAGCGTGGTGTACGACGGCCGCACGGGCGAAAAGTTCGACAACCCCGTAACCGTGGGCTATATGTATTATTTGAAGCTGCACCACCTGGTGGACGACAAAATCCACGCGCGCAGCACCGGCCCGTACAGCCTGGTTACCCAGCAGCCGCTGGGCGGCAAGGCGCAGTTCGGCGGCCAGCGCTTCGGCGAAATGGAGGTGTGGGCCCTGGAGGCCTACGGCGCCGCCTACACCCTGCAGGAGATACTCACCGTCAAATCGGACGACGTGGTGGGCCGCGTAAAGACGTACGAGGCCATTGTAAAGGGCCAGCCCGTGCCGCAGCCGGGCATCCCGGAGGCGTTCCGCGTGCTGATGAAAGAGCTGCAGAGCCTTGGCCTTGACATGCGCGTGCAGGATAAGGACGGCAACGAGATCGACATCAAGCAGAACTATGACGACGACGACATGGGCTTCGATAACGCAGACCTCTCCATCGGCGACGACGTGATGGTGGAGAGCGAGCTGAACGACGACTACAGCATCGAAGACGTGGAGGACGGCGGAGAACCCGAGGACGACAGCTTCGCCATGGACGACCTGTTCGCGGACGACGCGGACGGCGAAGAAGACTAACACCGGCGCCGCGCGCCGCGCTGAATGCACAGCGCGCGGCCGCTTTCACGAAACAGGAACATCGAGAAAGAAAGGGTTCGATTCATGGAATTCAACGCATTCGATTCTATCAAAATCGGCCTCGCCTCGCCCGAACAGATCCGCGAGTGGAGCTACGGCGAAGTGAAGAAGCCCGAGACCATCAACTACCGCACCCTGAAGCCGGAGCGCGACGGCCTGTTCTGCGAGCGCATTTTCGGGCCCACGAAGGACTGGGAGTGCCACTGCGGCAAGTATAAGCGCATCCGCTACAAGGGCAAAATATGCGACCGCTGCGGCGTGGAGGTGACGCGCGCCAAGGTGCGCCGCGAGCGCATGGGCCATATTGAGCTTGCCGCCCCGGTAAGCCATATCTGGTATTTCAAGGGCATCCCCAGCCGCATCGGCCTCATGCTGGACCTCTCGCCCCGCCTTCTGGAAAAGGTGCTGTATTTCGCCGCCTACATTGTGACGGACCCCGGCATGACGCCGCTGGAGGAAAAGCAGCTTCTGAGCGAGAAGGAATACCGCGACATGCGCGAGCGCTATGAGGACGAATTCAAGGCGTCCATGGGCGCCGAGGCCATTCAGGAGCTGCTGGCAAAAATAGATTTGGACGCACTGAGCGCCCAGCTTCATGACGAGATGGAAAACGCCAGCGGCCAGAAGCGCATGCGCCTTCTCAAGCGCCTTGAGGTGGTGGAGGCATTCCGCGTGTCGGGCAACCGGCCCGAGTGGATGATTATGGACGTTATCCCCGTCATCCCGCCCGACATCCGCCCCATGGTGCAGCTGGACGGCGGCCGCTTTGCCACAAGCGATTTGAACGATTTGTACCGCCGCGTCATCAACCGCAACAACCGCCTTAAGCGCCTGCTGGAGCTGGGCGCGCCCGACATCATTGTGCGCAACGAAAAGCGCATGCTGCAGGAGGCTGTGGACGCCCTGATTGACAACGGCCGCCGCGGCCGCCCGGTGACGGGCCCGAACAACCGCCCGCTGAAGAGCCTTTCGGACATGCTGAAGGGCAAGCAGGGCCGCTTCCGCCAGAACCTGCTGGGCAAGCGCGTGGACTATTCCGGCCGCTCTGTTATCGTGGTGGGGCCGGAGCTGAAGATGTACCAGTGCGGCCTGCCCAAGGAAATGGCGCTGGAGCTGTTCAAGCCCTTTGTGATGAAGGACCTTGTGGAAAAGGGCATTGCCAACAACATCAAATCGGCCCGCAAAATGGTGGAGCGCACCCGCACCGAGGTGTGGGACTCGCTGGAATACGTCATCAAGGGCCACCCCGTCATGCTGAACCGCGCGCCCACCCTGCACCGCCTTGGCATTCAGGCCTTCGAGCCCGTGCTGGTGGAGGGCCGCGCCATCAAGCTGCACCCGCTGGTGTGCACCGCCTTCAACGCGGACTTTGACGGCGACCAGATGGCCGTGCACGTGCCCCTTTCCGTGGAGGCGCAGCGCGAGGCGCGCATGCTGATGCTGGCCTCGGGCAACCTTTTGAAGCCCGCCGACGGCAAGCCCGTGACGGTGCCCACGCAGGACATGGTGCTGGGCAGCTATTACCTCACCATGGTGAACGAGGGCGACAAGGGCGAGGGCAAGGTGTTCCGCGATGAAAACGAGGCCATCATGGCCTATCAGGACGGCGTTATCACCCTGCAGGCGCCCATTAAGGTGCGCCGCACGCTGGAGGTAAACGGCCAGGTGCGCTCGAAGCTGGTGGACACCACCGCGGGCCGCATCATCTTCAACACGCCTATTCCGCAGGACCTTGGCTTTGTAGACCGCAGCGCAGAGGACAGCCTGTTCGAGTATGAAGTGAGCTTCCTTGTGAACAAGAAAAAGCTGGGCCAGATTATTGACCGCTGCATCCACACCCACGGTACCGCCGTGACGGCTGAAATGCTGGACCGCATTAAGGCCCAGGGCTACAAATACTCCACCAAGGCCGCCATCACCGTGGCCGTGAGCGACGCGGTGATTCCGCCGCAGAAGGCAGAGCTGCTGCAAAGCGCCGAAGAGCAGATAACAAAGGTGACAAAGCAGTACAACAAGGGCCTTATCTCCAACGAAGAGCGCTATGCCAGCGTCATCAAAATTTGGTCCAAGACAACAGAGGACGTGGCCGGCGCCCTGCAGGCGAACCTGGACCCGCGCAACCCCATCTTTATGATGGCCGATTCCGGCGCCCGCGGCAGCATGGCGCAAATCCGCCAGCTGGCAGGCATGCGCGGCCTTATCGCCAATACCTCCGGCAAGACCATCGAAATCCCCATCCGCGCCAACTACCGTGAGGGCCTGAACATTCTGGAATACTTCATTGCCGGCAAGGGCGCCCGCAAGGGCCTGGCCGACACGGCCTTGCGCACGGCGGACTCGGGCTACCTGACGCGCCGCCTTGTGGACGTTTCGCAGGATGTTATTATCCGCGAGGACGACTGCGGCGCCACTCAGGGCATTATGGTGTCCGACATCCGCGAGGGCAACGAGATGATAGAGAAGCTGGCCGAGCGCCTGGAGGGCCGCTTTGCCGTGCACGACATCGTGCACCCCGAGACGGGTGAGGTGCTGGTGCATGCAGACCGCATGATGACGGCCGCCGACGCCCAGAGAGTGGTGGACGCCGGCATCAGCAAGGTGGAGATACGCAGCGTGCTGTGCTGCCAGGCCAGGCACGGCGTGTGCGCCAAGTGCTACGGCGCCAACCTTGCCAACGGCAACCTTGTGGAAGTGGGCGAGGCCGTGGGCATCATTGCCGCGCAGAGCATTGGCGAGCCGGGCACCCAGCTCACCATGCGCACGTTCCACACCGGCGGCATTGCTTCCGCCGAGGATATCACCCAGGGCCTGCCGCGCGTGGAAGAGCTGTTCGAAAGCCGCCGCCCGAAGAACCTTGCCATTATGACGGAAATTGCGGGCAAGGCCAGCATTGACGACTCGAAAAAGAACCGCCATGTGCTGGTGCAGGGTGTGGACGAGAACGGTGCGCCCACGGAAAAGAGCTACCTTATCCCGTTCGGCCAGCGCGTGCGCATTGCCGACGGCGACGAGCTGGAGGCAGGCGACCTCATTACCGAGGGCTTTGCCTACCCGCAGGATATTCTGGCCATCAAGGGCCCCATCGCCGTGCAGAACTACCTTATCAGCGAGGTGCAGAAGGTGTACCGCCTGCAGGGCGTGGATATCTGCGACAAGCACATCGAGGTTATTGTGCTGCAGATGATGCGCAAGGTGCGCGTGGAGGACGCCGGGTCCACCAACCTCATTGGAGGCTCCACGGTGGATAAGGCTGATTTCCGCGACGCCAACGAGGCCATTGCCGCGCGCATTGCGGCCGGGGAAGAGGGCCTGCGCCCCGCCACGGGCCAAAGCGTGCTGCTGGGCATCACCAAGGCCTCTCTGGCTACGGATTCCTTCCTCTCCGCCGCCTCCTTCCAGGAGACGACGCGCGTGCTGACAGACGCCGCCATCAAGGGCAAGGTAGACCCGCTGATGGGCTTGAAGGAGAACGTCATCATCGGCAAGCTCATCCCGGCGGGCACCGGCCTGCCCGAGGTGGAGCAGCGCCTGGAGGAGCAGGACCCGCGCGCCGCCGAGTTTGCCGCGCCCGAAGAGGAAGCGGACGAAGAGCTTGTGGTGTAATGTGCCCGCCCGGCGAATACAGGCGAAAGCGCGGTATGAGCCTGACGGTACAGATGCCGTACTCTTGGCGAATGCGGCGTGATTTCCGCATTTTTTGAAAAGCAGAGCGCCGGGCGCGCGAGGCGGCACAGCCGTTCCGTGCGCCCGGCGTTTTGCCGCGGTGGGTTCACATTTTCTGACGCAGGCCGGGGCGGGTGGGCAGACGGCTGTTTTGCCCCGCGCCTTGAGCGTGTATGCTGCATCAAAGCCCCCATGGCGCGCCAGACACATGCCATGGGGGCTTTCGGCTTTTTCGCGCCGCGCAGGAGGCAGGCGTGCTTTTGAACGCACAGCATAAGCGCACACAAACTAAAATGCAGCCCCGCCGGAGACCGTATGGCCTGGCGGGGCTGCGGAGTTACAGGGCATGAAAAGCGGCGGCGCCGCCGCGCGGTGCCCGGCCCGGCGCGGGGCAGGGAACATGCTGTGCTGCCGCCTTTTGCGGGCACTGCACACCATGCGCGCCTGCACGCTTCCCGCAAGCGCACTACCAGCCGCCTTGTGCGGGCATTGTACACCATGCGCAAACTAAAACAGCCCCGCCGGGGGCCGTATGGCCCGGCGGGGGCTGCGGAGTTACAGGGCATGAAAAGCGGCGGTGCCGCTGCGCGGAGCCCGGCCCGGCGCAGAGAGCCGCTTCCCGTCAGGAGGCGGCGGACGCCGAAGCTGAAGAAGAGGCGCTTTCCCCGCTGCCAGAGGAAGCCGATGCCGCACTTTGCGCGCTGCTCTGCGGCGCATACACGGCGGCGCTGTAAGTGCCTATGGTGACGCTGTTCACCGTCACGGCCTCGGCGGGCACGCCGTTTTCATCACAGGACACAGCCGCGATGGCATCCAGCACATCCATGCCGGCTATCACCTGGCCGAACACAGTGTCCTGCCCGTCCAGATAGGGCGCGCCGCCCGCGCTTTGGTAGGTGTCTGCCACCGCCTCGCGCACGCCCGCCTCTTTCAGCGCAGCGGCGTCCGCCTTGGATACGCTGCCCTGCGGGCACTGCACGAAATAGAACTGGCTGAGGTTGCCTGTGCCGCCCGCGCCGCCGTTGGCCGTGGCCAGCGCGCCCGCATAGTGGTGCAGCGCGTCGGTCACCTCGTTTGGGAAGGCCCCCTGGCCCCAGGTGGTTTTCCCCTCGCCGGTTTCGCCCGCGGCGAGGCCCGTCTGCACGCAGAAGCCGTCAACAATGCGCGAGACGGGCATATTATTATAGTAGCCGGAATTTGCCAGGCCCGTAAAATTTTCCACCGCCATGGGGGCCTGTTCGGGGAACAATACCACGGTGATGTCACCCATGGTGGTGGAGATGGTGGCGATGGGCGCTCCCTCTGCGGGCTGTGTGAACTGAAGCTCGCCGGATGTCACCGCCCGGCGTGTGGTGCTTCCGCCCGGGCCCGGCTGTTCTTCACCGCTGCACCCGAACATGAAAAGGCACAACGCCGCGCACAGCGCGGCACACAGCAATTTTTTCAAAGGCATCCGCCTCCTTGCAAGCAATGTTATGCAGGCACACGGGGCGCAGGCGCTGCCCGCCGCTCCGGCCGCCGACAGAAACATCATACCACAGTGCGGCGCACAGCGCAATTCCATCGTTTGGCTTGACGGCGGCGCCGCCATAGGCTAAAATAGAAAAAGAAATGAACGCCCGGCGCGCGCCGGGCCGCAAAAGGAGAAGCCCATATGGATGAACAGCAGAACGCTCTGCCACAGGAAGAGCTGGATTATACGCCGGACATCATCACGCTGGAGGATGAGGCCGGGCAGGAGCATCAGTGCGAGGTGATTGACGCGGCAGACCACAACGGCGAGCACTACCTTGCGGTGGTGCCCTATGTGGAGGACCCGGAAAAAATGCTGGAGGAGGACGCGCAGCTCATCATTATGCGCGTGGCCGAAGAAAACGGCGAGGAGTTTTTGGATATCGTAGAGGACGATGAAGAGCTGGCCGCGGTGAGCGAGGTGTTTGCCGCGCGCCTGGAGGAGCTGTACGATATCGAGCTGTGATACCGCGCGGCCCTGCGCCGCGCCTGAAGGCGGCATACGCCTGCCCTGTGCGATTTGTTGCGCCTACGTTAAATCCTACTAACCAACTATCGGGAGCCCGGCGTCCGTGGGTGAATTGCAGACCTCCCGCTTTTGCGGAAGAAGGGAGCATGAAGCCCATGGCAGGGCACCCACCTGCCAAAGCGGTAGGTTTTGGTTTGGCGCAGACGGCAGGGTGGGCTTTGCTTTTTTCATCTATTATAAAAGAGGGCAGCCGGGCAGGCTGCCCTCCTTTTTATGCCCGCTTTTTCAGGCGGGTGCGGCGGGCCTGCCCTGCCGCCTGAAAAAGCAGGGCTGCCGCGGACTGTCAAGCCCCGGTGCGGCAACAGGAAGCATACAGTGCCCCCTTCCCTTGCGGGCGCCATACACCACACACGCCTGTATGCTTCCCGCAAGCGCACAGCCGGAGCCGCCTTGTGTGGGCATTGTACACCATACGCAAACTAAAACAGCCCCGGCAAAGGGCTGCATGGCCCGTCGGGGCTGCGCAGCTGCAGGGCATGAAAAGCTGCGGGGCAGCCGTGCGGGCTATGCACCGCAGCGTTTCATGCGCTGAAAAGAAATGGCTGCCCCGAAGGCGGTGTGACAGAATGGAGAACTGTACAACCTGCAAAAATTAGTACGGCGGGCTGAAAACGGGGCGGGGCGCCTCTCACACCCCGGCGCGAAGCAGGCCGGGAAAGCGGCGATGCAGCTGTCAAACGCCTTTGACAGTGCTTTTGCCGCTGTGTCGCCGCTGTGTCAAAGAACTTTGATTGATATATTCCGCTGCTTTGATTATACTTTTCACATCAAGCAGGAGGCGGAAAAGATGGAGCTTGGCAAGCAAATAAAAAATCACCGTTTGAAAGCGCACTTATCACAAGAGGAGCTGGCTGAAAAGATATTTGTTTCAAGGCAGACAATTTCAAATTGGGAAAACGATAAAAGCTATCCGGACGTGAACAGCCTGCTCTTATTGGGCGAAGTCTTTCAAGTCTCTCTTGATAATTTGCTCAAAGGAGACGTGGAAAGAATGAAAAAAGAAATGGATGAACGGGAGCGTTTCAGATTCAGAAAAGACAGCATCCTGTCTGGGGCATTGCTGATGGCCGTTATTATTTTAACCGTCCCTCTTTCGCTGCTGATGGGGTGGTACGGCATCGCTGTGTGTGCGCTTTTGGCCATGATAACGCTGTTTTATGCGCTGCGGGCGGCAAGATACGAAAAAAAATATGACATAGGAACATTCAAAGAAATACTCAACCTTTGGCAGCAAAAGGGGTTCGGTCAAACAGACACTCAGGACACGTTCTGACCCGGGTGCAGGGGCAGGCAAAGGCCCGGTATTCCAAAAGCTGCCGGGATGTTGCGGCCGCGCCGCGGCTTTGGCAGGCCGCAGCAGCCCTGCTGTTCCTCCTGTAAAACCGCAGCCCCGACGGGCCATGCAGCCCTTTGCCGGGGCTGTTTTGGTTTGCGCGTGGCGTACAGTGCACGAAAAGAACGGTTCCGGCTGTGCGCTTGCGGGAAGCATGCAGGCGTGCGTGGTGTGCAGTGCCCGCAAAAGGCGGCAGCACAGCATGTTCCCTGCCCTGCGCCGGGCCGGGCACCGCACGGCTGCCCTAACCGCCTGAGGCGGGGACGGCCCGGTGCGGCCGGGCAGGAATGCAGGGGCCGCACCATCCCCTTAAAGCGCATATGGGCGGCCACGGCCCCGAACGCGGCTGCCCGGCAGACAGGAGGGGATGGGAAAAAGCGGCCTTTTCCGTGCCGGGGCGGCGTTTTGGCGTATGCCGGGGCATAAAAGGCCGGGCAGGGCTTTTCTTCACTTTCCCGCTATGCTATAATAAAGCAAAAGGCCGCCGAAGGGCGGCGCAGGGTGCGGCGGCACAGGGGGCGCGCCGTGCCGGGAAAGGGGAGGAAAAGCATATGCTGGAACAGTTGAATTCTCTGCCCATGTTTCTGATAGCCGGCGGCGCGGTGGCGTTCGTCATTTTCCTGTGCGTGGTGTTCATTGTGCGCAGCTGGCGCGCGGGCGTCGCCATGGGCATTGACAAGGCAAAGCTGCGCCGGGCCGTCACCTCAAGCGCCACCTTTACAGTGCTGCCTGCGGTGTCCATTCTGCTGGGCGTCATCGCGCTCAGCGGCAGCCTGGGCATTCCGCTGCCGTGGCTGCGCCTTTCGGTGGTGGGCGCTTTGCATTACGAGGGCAACGCCGCAGACATCGCCGCACGCGCGGCGGGCATGGCGGGCGGCCTTGGCAGCGCGGCCCTTACGGCGCAGACGTTCGTCACCATCGGCTTTGTAATGACGGCGGGCATCCTTTCGGGGTGTATTCTGTGCGTGTTCTGCCTGAAGGGCTATATGAAAAGGCTGCAAAAGCCCAAGCCCGCCGCACAGGGCGGCGCGGCGCCGGGCGAAAAAAAGCGCAGCTTCGGCGACGTGATGTTCACGGCCATGTTCATCGGCCTTGTCAGCACCTATATTGGCTCTTACCTTGGCACATGGACCAGCACCGGGGATTTTCTGCCCCTTGCGGTGGCCTTTGTGGCGGGGCTTGCCATGGCGGTGTTTGAATATTTCGCCCGCGTGAAAAAGGTGACCTGGCTGGACAATTTCTCCATGGCGTGCAGCATGCTGGTGGGCATGGGCGCCGCCGTGCTGCTGGGCGCATAAGAAAGGGGGAGGCTGCTGTATGGAAAACCGTGTGACGGAACAGGCAAAGCAGGCCTACTATGAGCAGTATATGGGCCGCACCCACATCTGGGGGCGCGCCGGGGTGGGCCTTGGCATCCTTCTTCTGCTGGCGGCGCCGCTGGCCATGGGCCTTGTACTGGGCGCCGGGCCAAACTGGGGCGCCGCGGCCATGGGCTTTTTGCAGGTGGCGCTTGTGTACTGGACAAGCGGCGTGGTGGAATTTCTTGTGTATGCGCCCATGCTGGGCGGCGGGGCAAGCTACCTTGCGTTCATCACGGGCAACCTGATCAACCTGAAGCTGCCGTGCGCCGCCAACGCGCGCGAGATATGCGGCACCGAGGTGGGCACGCCGGAAAACGACATTGTGTCCACGCTGTCTGTGGCTACCTCCAGCCTTGTGACGGTGGTGGTGCTGATGCTGGGCGTGCTGTGCCTTGTGCCGCTTACGCCCGTGCTGGAAGCGCCCGTGCTGCAGCCTGCGTTCGACACCGTCATCCCGGCGCTGTTCGGCGCGCTGGCGTTCAAATACTTTTCAAAAAGCCCCCTGCTTGCGGCGGCGCCGCTGGCGGTGATGTGCGTGCTGTTCGTGGCCGTGCCCGCGCTGATTGGGCAGGTGTCGTTCCTTATCCTGCTGGGCGGCGGGCTTTCCATTGCGCTGGCGTGGCTGATGTTCCGCAGGGGCAGGCTGTGAGGCGCACGGCCCCGGCCATACCGGCGCCCCGGCTTTTGCGGCACGAAAAGGGGAAAAGGGGAGAAAAAGCCACTTTTCCGGCGCGGCGGCGCGAAAATTTCTGTTGACACAAAGCAAAATTTCGGGTAGACTATATTTGTTGCGCCAAGGGCGCAGCATGCCCATTTCATCTTGGTGCGGCGGCGCGACGCGCCGCTACATCTTGTGAAGCGGAACACCATTTTTGAAGAAAGGAGGAAAACCATGCCTACTTTTAACCAGCTTGTGCGCAAAGGCCGCGAAGTGATGGAAAAGAAGTCTACGGCGCCTGCCCTTCTGAAGAACTACAACTCTCAGAAGAAGGCTTACAGCGATGCCAACAGCCCGCAAAAGCGCGGCGTTTGCACGGCCGTTCGTACCATGACTCCGAAAAAGCCGAACTCTGCCCTGCGTAAAGTTGCCCGTGTGCGTCTCTCCAATGGTATCGAGGTAACCTCGTACATTCCCGGCGAAGGCCACAACCTGCAGGAGCACAGCGTCGTACTGATCCGCGGCGGACGTGTGAAGGACCTGCCCGGTGTGCGTTACCACATCATCCGTGGCACGCTTGACACCCAGGGCGTTGCCAAACGCAGCCAGTCCCGCTCGAAGTACGGTGCGAAGCGCCCCAAGGCCGGTGCCGCGAAGAAGTAAGGAAACCCGTTCAAAAGAGTATCTGCCGCATAAAGGCTTTATCATAGATAACGCCTTTTCTGCCGGCCGTACGGGAGTTTTATTACTTTCGAGTACCGATGATATCATTTTATGAAGGAGGGAAGAAAGATGCCCAGAAGAGGTAACATTGCAAAGCGCGACGTGCTGGCCGACCCGGTGTACAACTCCAAAATGGTCACGCGCCTCATCAACAACATCATGTATGACGGCAAAAAGGGCGTTGCGCAGAAAATTGTATACGAAGCCTTCGACATCGTGAAGGAGAAAACCGGCAACGACCCGCTGGAGAGCTTCGAAAAAGCGCTGGAAAACATCATGCCTGTGCTGGAAATCAAGGCCCGCCGTGTGGGCGGCGCCACTTACCAGGTGCCTATGGAGGTGCGCCCCGCGCGCCGCGAGACCCTTGGCCTGCGCTGGCTGACCACGTATTCCCGCAACCGTTCCGAGCGCCGCATGAGCCAGCGCCTTGCAGGCGAGATTATGGACGCGTGCAACGGCAACGGCGGCGCGTGCAAAAAGCGCGAGGATACCCACAAGATGGCCGAGGCCAACAAGGCTTTCGCGCACTACAGATATTGATCTGTGGCGAACTTTTAGGAGGAAACTATGCCTAGAGACGTTTCTCTGGAAATGACCAGAAACATCGGCATCATGGCCCATATCGACGCCGGCAAGACGACGACCACCGAGCGCATCCTGTTCTACACAGGCATCAACCACAAGCTCGGCGAGACGCACGACGGCGCCGCCACCATGGACTGGATGGCGCAGGAGCAGGAGCGTGGCATCACCATCACTTCTGCCGCCACCACGTGCTACTGGAGCCATACCGAGTATCAGAACGACCCGGCCAAGGCCAAAAAGTTCCGGCACAGGATCAACATCATCGACACCCCGGGCCACGTGGACTTCACCGTGGAGGTGGAGCGCAGCCTGCGCGTGCTGGACGGCTCTGTTACCGTTCTGTGCGCCAAGGGTGGCGTTGAGCCGCAGTCTGAGACTGTTTGGCATCAGGCCAACAAGTATCATGTCCCCCGCATGATTTACGTCAACAAGATGGACATCATGGGCGCGGATTTTTATCACGTGCTGGACATGACCCGCGACCGCCTCAAAGCCAATACGGTGCCCATTCAGCTTCCCATTGGCAAGGAGGAAACCTTCAAAGGCATCATCGACCTGTTGGAGATGAAGGCCTATATCTATTACGACGACCTGGGCAAGGACATCCGCGTGGAGGATATTCCCGAGGATATGAAGGAGCTGGCCCAGAAATACCGCGATGAGCTCATCGAGGCCATTGCCGAGAACGACGAGGAACTGATGATGAAGTACCTCGACGGCGAAGAGCTGACCATGGCGGAGATGAAGGCGGCCATCCGCAAGGAGACCATTGCCAACACCATCGTGCCCGTCACCTGCGGCACGTCCTACAAGAACAAGGGCGTGCAGAAGCTGCTGGACGCCATTGTGGACTACATGCCCGCCCCGACGGACATTGAGGACATCAAGGGCGTGAACCCCGATACGGAAGAAGAAGAGAGCCGCCCGTCCTCGGACGATGCGCCGTTCTCCGCGCTGGCATTCAAAATTGCCACCGACCCGTTCGTGGGCAAGCTGTGCTTCTTCCGCGTGTATTCCGGCACGGTGCAGGCTGGCACCACGGTGTACAACTCTGTGAAGGACAACCGTGAGCGCATGGGCCGCATCCTGCAGATGCACGCCAACCACCGCCAGGACATCGACATCTGCTACGCCGGCGACATTGCCGCCGCGGTGGGCCTGAAAAACACCACCACCGGCGACACGCTGTGCGACGAAAAGCACCCCATTATTCTGGAGAGCATGGAATTCCCCGAGCCCGTTATCCGCGTGGCTATCGAGCCGAAGACCAAGGCAGGCCAGGAGAAAATGGGCATCGCCCTTGCCAAGCTGGCAGAGGAGGACCCGACGTTCCGCACCTATACGGACGACGAGACCGGCCAAACCATCATTGCGGGCATGGGCGAGCTGCACCTTGAGATTATTGTGGACCGCCTGCTGCGCGAGTTCAAGGTGGAGGCCAACGTGGGCGCACCGCAGGTGGCCTACCGCGAGACCATCCGCCGCATGGCCGACCAGGATACGAAGTATGCCCGCCAGTCCGGCGGCAAGGGCCAGTACGGCCACGTGAAAATCAAGATCGAGCCGAACGAGCCGGGCAAGGGCTACGAGTTCATCAACGCCGTTGTGGGCGGCGCCATCCCGAAGGAATTCATCGGGCCTATCGACCAGGGCATCCAGGGCGCCATGCAGGCGGGTGTGCTGGCCGGCTACCCGGTGGTGGACGTGAAGGTGACGCTGTACGACGGCTCGTATCACGAGGTGGACTCTTCCGAAATGGCGTTTAAGATTGCCGGCTCCATGGCCTTCAAGGAGGCCATGCGCAAGGCGGACCCCGTCATTCTGGAGCCTATTATGAAGGTGGCCGTCATTGTGCCCGACGAATACATGGGCGACGTGATTGGCGACATCAACTCCCGCCGCGGCCAGATTCAGGGCTCGGAAGCCCGCAGCGGCACGCAGCAGATTGACGCCCTTGTGCCGCTGAGCAACATGTTCGGCTATGCCACGGACCTTCGCAGCAAAACGCAGGGCCGCGGCCAGTACAGCATGGAGCCCAGCCACTACACTGAGGTGCCCAAGAGCATCGCAGAGAGCATTATGGCGGGCCGCGCAAAGAAAGAGGGCTGAAGCCCCGCTTTCTTTGCCGCAAAAACACTTGATTTTTCAAAGTGCTTTTAGTACAATGGCCTTACAGGATAAGGTCTAATTCAAAGGAGGATAAAATCCAATGGCTAAAGCTAAATTTGAGCGTTCGAAACCGCACGTAAACATTGGCACCATCGGCCACGTTGACCACGGCAAGACGACCCTGACGGCCGCCATCACCAAGGTGCTGGCCATGAAGGGCGACGCCGAGTTCACCGACTACGCCAACATTGATAAGGCGCCCGAAGAGCGCGAGCGCGGCATCACCATCAACACCGCCCACGTGGAGTATGAGACGGACAACCGCCACTATGCGCACGTGGACTGCCCGGGCCACGCCGACTACGTGAAGAACATGATTACCGGTGCTGCCCAGATGGACGGCGCTATTCTGGTGGTTTCTTCCGCCGACGGCCCCATGCCCCAGACCCGTGAGCACATCCTGCTGAGCCGCCAGGTGGGCGTGCCCTACATCGTTGTGTTCATGAACAAGGTGGACCAGGTGGACGACCCCGAGCTGCTGGACCTGGTGGAGATGGAAATTCGCGACCTGCTGAGCGAGTACGATTTCCCGGGCGACGACACCCCCATCATCAAGGGCAGCGCCCTGCAGGTGCTGGAGAGCAGCTCTACGGATATCAACGCCCCCGAGTACAAGTGCATCCTGGAGCTGATGGACGCTGTGGACAGCTTCATCCCCACCCCGGAGCGCGACGACGCCAAGCCCTTCCTGATGCCTGTTGAGGACGTGTTCACCATCTCTGGCCGCGGCACTGTGGCCACGGGCCGTGTGGAGCGCGGTGTTGTGAAGGTTGGCGAAGAAGTTGAGATCGTGGGCCTTGTGGACGAGAAGAAGAAGACCGTTGTGACGGGCCTTGAGATGTTCCACAAGCTGCTGGACTTCGCCCAGGCCGGCGACAACGTGGGCGCCCTGCTTCGCGGCATCCAGCGCACGGAGATCGAGCGCGGCCAGGTGCTGGCGAAACCCGGCACCATCCACCCGCACCGCAAATTCTCCGGCCAGGTGTATATCCTGAAGAAGGAAGAGGGCGGCCGTCATACGCCGTTCTTCAACAACTACCGTCCGCAGTTCTACTTCCGCACCACGGACGTGACCGGCGTTATCAGCCTGCCGGAAGGCACCGAGATGTGCATGCCCGGCGACAACGTCACCATGGACGTTGAGCTGATTACCCCGATTGCCATCGAGGAAGGTCTGCGCTTCGCTATCCGCGAGGGCGGCCGCACGGTGGGTTCCGGCGTTGTGACGAAGATCAACGAGTAATTCCCACATATAAAAAGGCCCCATGCCCTGCATGGGGCCTTTTTGCATGCAGGCGGGGCGCGCTGCGCCGCAGCACGCATGGGGCTGCGCTGCACGGCAGGGTGCAGAAAAGCCGCCCCCCGGTGAACGGGAGGCGGCTTTACAGCCGGGCCTCAGCCCAGGTATTTGTGGAAGAAGGCGGCCATTTTGCGGAAGGGGATGACGTTCAGGTTATCGTACAGGTCTGTATGCACGGCGCCGGGAATGAGCATCAGCTCTTTATTGCTGCCCTTCAGGGCCTGGAAGGCATCCCGGCTGAAATAGCAAGAGTGTGCCTTTTCGCCGTGTATCACCAGCACGGCGCTTCGTATTTCGCTTGCATACTGTAAAATGGGCATGTTCAAAAACGACATTGTGCCCGTGACGTTCCAGCCGCCGTTCGAATTCAAAGAGCGCGCGTGATAGCCCCGCGGCGTTTTGTAGTAGGCATAGTAATCCTTCACAAAAAAGGGGGCGTCTGCGGGCAAAGGGTCTGCCACGCCGCCCGCGCGGGCATATTGGCCGCTTTTATAATCTGCCGTGCGCTGTGCGTTCAGGGCCAGGCGCTTTTCAAAGCGCGCGGCCTCGCTGTCCTCTGCGTCGAAGTAGCCCTTGGCAGTTGCACGCGCCATGTCGTACATGGTAGAGGCAACGGTGGCCTTGATGCGCGTGTCCATCGCCGCGGCGTTCAGTGCAAGGCCGCCCCAGCCGCAGATGCCGATGATGCCGGTTTGCCCTGGGGCTACGTCCGGCTGTACGCTCAGAAAATCAACAGCGGCCTGAAAATCCTCGGTGTTGATGTCCGGCGAAGCCATGCAGCGCGGCTGGCCGCCGCTTTCCCCGGTGAAAGAGGGGTCGAACGCCATGGTGTAAAAGCCGTGCAGCGCCATGGTTTGCGCGTACAGGCCGGAAGCCTGCTCTTTTACCGCGCCGAACGGGCCGCACACGGCCAGTGCGGGAAGCGGGCCCTGCACATTTTTGGGCGTATAGACGTCTGCTGCCAGCGTGATGCCATAGCGGTTGTGAAAGGTGACCTTTTTGTGCGCCACCTGCTTGTCTTGCGGAAAGGTTTTGTCCCATTCGGCCGCAAGGGCCAGTTTTTCTTCCTGCATGCGGAATGTCCTCCCTGTTTGGAAAAATGTGTGCATGCCCCGGCCTTGCGCGAAAATGCGGGCAAAGCCTGCACAGGGCGGGGCGCTTTGGTGCAAGGAGCGCCGCGCGGGCATGCGCCCGGCGCACTGTGCGCCCTGCCGTGCATTTATTCTAAAACCTGAAGTCAGGTTTAGGTCAAGTGCTTTTTGAAAAATTTTTAAGACGCCGCGGGGGCGGGCGGCCCGGCGGTATCATGGCGGTGCTGCACGCCGCCTTCTGCGCCTTTGCCCGGCTGAGGTAGGGCGGGGCCGCCTTCCGGCAGCGGCGCACCGCTGCCCGCAGGGGGCTTTGAAAGCGTACGGCCTTTTGGCGCCTGATTTAGCTGCGCACAGCGGGCAAAATATCTGCTGCGGCCTGATGAGGCTGGTGCCTTATTATCAAGGGCGGGGCATGGTGCGGCAAAATGCCCGCTGCCGCCCGGCGCACAGATGCGCCGGTGCCGGACGCGGGCGTGCGTCATGTGCAAAACGCGCATGCCGGGCGCGGCATGCGGGTGTGCGGCTTCCTGCCTGCGCGCGGCTGCTCTTCCAAGCCCTTATGTTTCGGGCGCCCCGGCAGAATGCGGCCTTCACGGGCGGCGCGCCCACCCGGCGGCCGCATATATGGAAAGGATGGCTTTGTATGGAATTGATACGCCTTACCGGCACAGAGGACAAAAGATACGAAAGGGCTATGCGGCTGTACCGCGCCAGCTTTCCGCCGCACGAGCAGCGCAGCGCGGCGGCGCAGGCCATGGCCCTGAGGGACGAAGACTACCATTTCGGCCTTGTGTATGACGGCGGCGCCTTTGCGGGGCTGCTGTTGTACTGGGAGGCGCCCGCGCAGAAGGGCGGCCCCGCCTGCACGGCGGAGCAGGGCTTTGTGTATGTAGAGCATTTCTGCATCCTGCCGGAGCTGCGCGGCATGGGCTGCGGCCGGCGCGCGCTGGAGCTTTTGCAGGGCATGGGGAAGCGCATTGTTCTGGAGATAGACCCGCCGGAGGATGCCATTGCCGTGCGCAGAAAGGGCTTTTACGAGCGATGCGGCTTTGCGGTAAATCCATACCCGCACATACACCCGCCCTATCACCGGGGAAACGGGGGCCATGCGCTGGTGGTAATGTCGTGGCCCGGCGCCCTTCCACCGAAGGAATACAGCGCGTTTGCGCAGTATTTGCAGAGCCGCGTGATGGACGGCGCGCTTTTGTGACGCGGCCCGGCAGGGCCGGGCAGGGGCCATGCCGGGCGGAGGCCGCACCGGGTGAACGCCGTGTCGGACGGACACCGCGCCGAGCGGATGCCGCGCCGTGCAGACGCCGTGCTGGGTGAACGCCGTACCGGGTGGACGCCGCGCCGGGCGGAGGTTGTGCCGGGTGGATGCCGCGCTGGGCAGACGCCGTACCGGGTGGACACCGCGCCGGGTGAACGCTGCACCGGGCAGATACCGTGCCGGGTGAACGCTGCACCGGGCAGATACCGCGCCGGGCAGACGCCGTACCGGGCGGACGCCGCGCCGGGTGGACGCCGCGCCGGGCGGAGGTTGTGCCAAGTGGATGCCGTACCGGGTGGATGCCGTGCCGGGTGGACACTATGCCGGAGGGGCGCGGAAAGCCACGGCGCGCGGCGGGGCATGGCGTTTTGCCGCATTTTCTGATATACTGGTATTATCATGCGGCATGCAGGGGGCGGAAGGGTATGAAAGGTGCGGCAAAAAGCGGCGCGGGGCGGCGGTTTGCAGGGGGGCTGCTTTTGCTGGTGCTGGCGGCGCTGGCGCTGCGTCTGGCGCCCGCGGCGCTGTATTACAACGCCTACGACCTTGAGAGCTACAACATCCCGTGGGCTGTTACGGCGCACGAAAGCTGGCTTTCCATGTATGAGAACACGCTGGGCCTTTATCCGCTGGATTACCCGCCCCTGCTGCCCACGCTGTTCGGGCTGTTCGGCGGCGCCATGCAGCTTTCGCAGGAGGTTGGCGGCGCCATAGCCGCCAACGGCATGCCGGCCATGGTGCTTATCAAGCTGTGGCCTGTCCTGTTCGACGTGGGCACGGCGGCGCTTTTGTACTGCATCGGGCACATGCAGGGCGTGCGCAGGCCGGGCCTTGCGGGCTGGCTGTGGGCTGTGAACCCGGCGGCCATATACAACTGCGCCTTCTGGGGGCAGACGGACTGCGTGCTTTTGTTTTTCGTGCTGGCCGTGTTCTGGGCGCTGCACCGCAAAAATGCCCTGGCGGCCAGCCTGTGCTTTGCGCTGGGCTGCCTTTCCAAGCTGCAAATGGCCTATTTTGCGCCGTTTCTGTTGCTGGGCCTGGCGCTGTGCTGCGCAGGCAGCGCCGTGCGGCGGCTGGGGGCGCTGGCGGCGGGCGCGGCGCTGGGGCTGGCGGGCTGGCTGCCCTTCATGCTGGGCGGCGGCGAGGGGCTGGCCCTGCCGTTGCGCATCTATCTGGGCGGCGCGGGCCGCTACGACGAGGTGATGAGCAACGCGGCGAACCTGTACGCCTTCGGCAGCTCGCTGAACCACGCGCCTACGGGCACGCTGATGCGCGGCGCCGTGCCGTTCGCCACGGTGAACGCCGTGCTGTGGGCGGGCATTGCGCTGGGGCTGGCCGTGTATGCCGTGTGGCTGTGGCGCGCCCGCGCGGCGGCGCCCGGCCTGTGCGAGGCGGCGCTTTTGTACTACTTCACAGTGTTCTTTTTCACCCAGCGCATGCGCGAGCGGTACCTGCTGCCCGCGCTGGTGCTGGCCGCGCTGTGCGCGCTGTGCACGCGCCGCCGCGGCTATGCCCTGCTGGCTGGCGGGCTTGCGGCCACCACGCTGTTCAACCAGTTTCTGGTGCTGCACTATGTACACGGCGCGCCACTGGGCTTCCGCCAGGCGCTGGGGCAGAACCTGCGCCTTGGCGCGGCGGCAAACCTTGCGCTGTGGTGTGCGGCGCTTGTTCTGGTGCTGGGGCCCGCCGTGCGGCGCGCCCTGCGGGCCGTGCGGGAAAGAAGGGCCGCAGACGGCTGAAAAAAGAGGAAAAAGGCGTGGAAATTCCACGCTTTTTTTGTTATACTGTATAACTGTGGAAATTTGCCCCGCAAGGTGCGCCGCGCCCGACGCCGCGCGGCTTTGCAGGGCTGCCGGGGGGAAGGAAAGTATGAACGAAATGGTGCTTGTCGTTGATTTCGGCGGCCAGTATAACCAGCTTATCGCGCGCCGCGTGCGCGAGAGCCATGTGTATTCCGAGATAGTCTCGTACAAAAAGGCCTTTGAGGCCATTCGGGAAAAGCAGCCCAGGGGCATTATCCTCACGGGCGGGCCCAACAGCGTGTATCTGCCCGATTCGCCCACGATAGGCAAAGAGCTGTTCGGCCTGGGCGTGCCTGTGCTGGGCATTTGCTACGGCGCGCAGCTTATGACGCATGTGCTGGGCGGCAGGGTGTGCCGCGCGCCCGAGCGCGAGTACGGCAAAACGCTGGTACACATTGACGCCGCCGCCTCAAAGCTGTTCGAGGGCGTGCAGGCGGACACCGTGTGCTGGATGAGCCACAACGACTATATTGAAGCGCCCGCGCCGGGCTTTGCCGTTTCGGCGCACACCGAAAGCTGCCCCGTGGCCGCCGCCGAGGACGCGGCGCGCGGGCTGTATCTGGTGCAGTTCCACCCGGAGGTGCTGCACACGCAGCAGGGCGCGCGCATGCTTTCAAACTTTGTGTACAACGTGTGCGGCTGCAAGGGAACATGGAAGATGGATTCCTTTGTGGACGACACTGTGGCCGCCCTGCGCGCCCGCGTGGGCGGCGGCCGCGTGCTGTGCGCCCTTTCCGGCGGAGTGGATTCGTCCGTGGCCGCCGTGCTGCTGGCGCGCGCCGTGGGCAAGCAGCTTACCTGCGTGTTTGTAGACCACGGCCTGCTTCGCAAGGACGAGGGCGACGAGGTGGAGGCGGTGTTCGGCCCGAACGGCCCGTACAGCCTGAACTTCATCCGCGTGAACGCGCAGCAGCGCTTTTACAGCAGGCTGGCGGGCGTGGAAGAGCCGGAGCAGAAGCGGAAGATCATCGGGGAAGAATTTATCCGCGTGTTTGAAGAAGAGGCCAGGCGCATCGGCGCGGTGGATTACCTTGTGCAGGGCACCATCTACCCGGACGTGGTGGAAAGCGGCCTTGGCGGCGAGAGCGCGGTGATAAAAAGCCACCACAACGTGGGCGGCCTGCCGGACTGCGTGGATTTCAAAGAGATTATCGAGCCCTTGCGCGATTTGTTCAAGGACGAGGTGCGCCAGGCCGGGCGCGAGCTGGGCATCCCGGAGCGGCTCGTCTCGCGCCAGCCGTTCCCCGGGCCTGGGCTTGCCATCCGCATCATTGGGGCGGTGACGCCGGAAAAGGTGAAAATGGTGCAGCAGGCGGACGCCATCTACCGCGAAGAGGTGGAAGCCGCCGGGGCGCACAGGGCGCTGGGGCAGTATTTTGCGGCCCTGACGAACATGCGCAGCGTGGGCGTGATGGGCGACGAGCGCACCTACGACTACGCCGTGGCCCTGCGCGCCGTGGCCACCACGGATTTTATGACGGCCGAGGCGGCGCCCCTGCCGTGGGACGTGCTGGCAAAGGCCGCCAGCCGCATTGTGAACGAGGTGCCGCATGTGAACCGCGTCTTGTACGACTGCACGGGCAAGCCGCCCGCCACAGTGGAGTTTGAGTAAAAACCGGCGTTGAGACAAATGTCTTCGTGCAGAGCTCGCTTCCGATAGCTCTGCTGTCTGGTGGAATAGCCTTGGCACTGAAAGCAGGGCGCAAAAAGGCGGAATGATAAAAGCGCGGGCGCACTTTTGCGCCTGCGTTTTTTATGCAGCGGCCCGTTTATAAAATTGCGGAAGAATGGCGCGGAATTCTCATTTTATAAATTGTTCAAATACCATGGCATAGCAGATGGATGCAAAGTAGGCGCCTGCCTTCGAATACAGCGCGGCCAGAGATGGGTGGAAATTGCGGGCGGCGTCTGGTAAAATAAAAACAGGCGCACAGGGGCGCCCGGCGGCCGGGGCAAATGCGGGCCGCTGGGAGGACGCCGCCCCGGCGCGGCAGGAACCTTCGGGAGGGCGCGTTATGGACGGAATTCGGCTGGAGACGGACAGGCTGGTGCTGCGCCGCTTCGGCGTGCAGGACATGGCCGCGCTGCATCTGCTTTTGGCGGATGAGGAGGTGAACACCTTCCTGCCGTGGTTCCCTTCGAAAAGCATGGAGGACACAAGGCGCTTTTATGCACAGCGGCTGGCGGAGGGAAAATACTGTTTTGCCGTCTGCCTGAAAGGGCGGGAAGAGCCTGCCGGTTATATCAAGGCGGACGAAAACGGCTGCCACGATTTCGGCTATGCCCTGCGGAAGGAATTCTGGCACAGGGGCTTTGCAACAGAGGCGGGCCGGGCGCTGGCGGGCCTGCTGAAAGCGGACGGTGTGCCCTATATCACGGCCACACACGACAGAAACAACCCCGCCAGCGGCGGCGTGATGCGCAGGCTGGGCATGCGGTATTGCTACTCTTATGAAGAACAGTGGCAGCCCAAGAACATCCCCGTTGTATTCCGCATGTACCAGCTGAATCTGGACGGGCAGGCGGGCCGGATATACCAGGGCTACTGGGAGCAGTATGAAAGGCATTTCATAGAGGCGGGCGTGTGACGGGGAATTTCCCGTGCGCGGCGCATGGAGGTGGAGAGAAATTTGACGGCACAGCAGATGTGGAAGGAATATGCCGCGGCGTGCGGCGCAGGGGAGGCGTATGACGCATGGGCGTTTGGGGCGGATGCAGACGCGCTGGCCGCGCTGGTGCTGCGGGGCGAAAAGACGGCGGCGGCCTCGGCCCAGCCGCTGTATGAAGCGGAGCACGCACCCCTGCCGCAGCCCGGGCAGCACAGTGTGGTGCTGGGGGCAGACGGGCAGGCGGTGTGCATCATCCGCACGGAAAAGGTGGCTGTGGTGCCCTTCTGTGAAGTGGACGCGGCACACGCCTTCCGCGAGGGGGAGGGCGATAAAAGCCTTGCCTTCTGGCGGCGGGCGCACGAGGCGTTCTTTTCGCAGGAACTGCAGCGGGCGGGCCTTGCCTTTGGGCCGGATATGAAAGTGGTGTGCGAGGAATTCCGCGTGGTGTGGCCGCCCGATGCGGCTGTGCGAAAGGAGGTGCCGGTGTGAGGGACGAAGCGGTAGAGCGCGAGATGTACCGCAGGGCGGTGCAGCTGATAGAGACGCGCTACCCCACAGGCTGGGGCGGCGCAGGTGTGGTGCATACGCAGCAGGGAAGCTATTTTACCAGCGTGGCCAACGAGACGGCCAACTCCTCGGTAATTTTGTGCATTGAGACGGGCGCCATGCTGGAAGCGCACAAATACAACGAAAAGGTGACGCACTGCCTTTGCCTAGTGCGGGATGACGAGCATGCGCCCTATAAGGTGCTTTCGCCCTGCGGCGTGTGCCAAGAGCGCCTGCGCTATTGGGGAAGCGGCGTGCAGGTGGCCGTGACGGCGCCGGGCAGGGCGCTGTTTTACCTGCGGTGAGGCTATGCGCCCGCGTCACTTTACAAATGGCGCGGGCGCATGGTATCATGAAAAAATTCCGGCCCGCGCCGCAGGGCTGCACGCGGGAAAAGGAGAGAAATGATGAGAGAGATGCGTAAAAAGCGGGCGGTGGCCGTGATGCCGGGCCACAGAAAGGAAGTGATGCAAAATTAAGAAAAAAGGAGCCCACAGCAATGACAGAGAAAAACGGGTACCCAGACCCGAACGATATTTTTCCGAATGAGTTCGGCACTACATGCTTTTTGAAAAACGTGGTGAAGGCGCCGAATATCGAGATAGGAGATTACACCTACTATGACGACGCGGCGGGGCCGCAGCATTTTGAAGAGCGCAACGTGCTGTTTAACTGGCCGCAGTTCGGCGACAGGCTGGTGATTGGCAAATTCTGCGCCATTGGCAGCGGCACACAGTTTGTGATGGGCGCGGCTAACCACCGGCTTGGCAGCGCGTCCACCTACCCGTTTGCCGTGTTCGGCGGCCGGTGGGCGCAGCGCGTGCCGCCGCACATGGCCCAGCTTCCGCGCCGGGGCGACACTGTGGTGGGCAACGACGTGTGGTTCGGCCGCATGTGCACGGTGATGCCGGGCGTGAAGATAGGCGACGGGGCCATTATTGCCGCGCACAGCGTGGTGACGCGGGATATCCCGCCCTACACGGTGGCGGGCGGCAACCCGGCGCGCGTGGTGAAGCAGCGCTTTGACAGCGAGCTGACGGCTATTTTGCAGGCCCTGCGCTGGTGGGACCTGCCGGAGCCGGAGCTGACGGACATCCTGCCCGTGCTGTGCGAGCAGGACCTTGCCCTTGCAAAGCGGCAGCTTCGGCGCAGGCTGGCCGCGCGGCGCGCCGCACAGCAGCCATGACAAAAAGCCCCTGCGGCGGCCGCTTGGCCCGCCGCGGGGCTTTGCCGTTTTGCGCTTTAAGTGCAGCGATATGTGAAAAAACACGGGTAAAAATGCTATATTTATATAAATTTATAAATTTATAAATTGTTTATAGAAAATTTATATATACTATGATAGAATGGAAGGTATCTTACCGGGGTTTTGGCCCTGCGCAAACAACTGTATGAAAGCTAAGGAAAAGGAGAACGTCCTATGGAAATACAATTGCAGGAGCTTATTGACCAGATCAGGCAGGATGGCGTTGCCGCGGCGCAGGCGCAGGCAGATTCCATCGTTGAGGCAGCGAAAAAGCAGGCCGAGGCCATCCTTTCCGACGCGCAGGCCCGGGCGGACGGGCTTGCCGCGCAGGCCCGCGCCGAAAACGAGCGGCTGGTGCGGGCAAGCGAGGAGGCCATCCGCCAGGCCGGGCGCAACCTGCTTATTTCGTTCCGGGAAAGTGTGTGCAGAGAGCTGGCAGCCCTTGTGAACAGCAAGGTGGAGCAGGCGTATTCTTCGGACGAATTCGGGCAGATACTCGCCCGCGCGCTGGAGAGCTGGGCCGCCCGCCCGGACGCCGGGGAGCTGACCGTGCTGCTGAACGGCGAAGACCTTGAAAAGCTGGAGGGCATGCTGCTGGCGGAGCTGAAAGACCATATGCGCGCCGGCGTCACGCTGCAGGCGAGCGACCGCTTTGACGGCGGCTTCCGCATTGCCGCGGGCGACGGCGGCATTTTTTACGATTTTTCCGCGCCGGCGGTGGTGGATATGCTTTCCAACTACCTCAGCCCGCGCGTCACAGAGCTTTTGAAAGAGGGCGAGTGAGATGGCTGCGTATTATTTGATTGCGCAGCTGCCCTCGCTGGACGGCCTTGGTGAACGCGCGCCGCTGCCTATTACAGAAGAGCGCTTTTTGCAGCTTTGCCAAAGCTTTTTGAGCAAAAAGGCGCAGCGGGGGCTGCGCTGGCTGACGCTTGCGCCGCCGCGCAGGCTGGAAAGCACCGGCCTTGCGCTGGTTGACGCGTGGAACGCGGGCGAGCGCAAGCTGCGCCTGGCGCTGGGCAAGGCGCGTGCGGAGAGGATGAAAAAGCCCTTTGACGCAGAGGACGGCGATTTCCCCGCTGAGATGCTCAAGGCGGCGCGCACGGCGGCGGATATGGAAAACCCGATGGAGGCAGAGCAGTTTTTGTGCAGCTACCGGCTGGCTTTTCTGGACACGCTTCGGCCTATGGACCCGTTTTCAGAGGACGCCGTGTTTTACTATGGCTTAAAGCTGAAGCTGATGGCGCGCATGCGCCAGTTTGACGCGCAGGCGGGCCGGGAGGCCTATCAGAGCATTTACGATTCCATTTTGCGGAAAGATCGGTTGGAGGTTCTGTCATGACAGAAAACAGCAAAGGAAAGGTTGTCAGCGTAAACGGAAACCTGTTGGCCGTTGAATTTGACGGCGACGTTTCCATGAATGAGATTTGCTATGTGAAGGTGGGGGGCGCCGCGCTGAAAAGCGAGGTAATCCGCATACGCGGCACGACGGCGCAGGTGCAGGTGTATGAAATGACCGACGGCATCCAGTGCGGCGACGAGGTGGAGTTCACCGGCGAGATGCTTTCGGCCCTGCTGGGGCCCGGCCTTTTGGGCCAGATTTACGACGGGCTGCAAAACCCGCTGCCCGCTCTGGCCGAAAAGGCCGGCTGGTTTTTGGAGCGCGGCGTGTACGCCGGCGCGCTGGATACCGAAAAAAAATGGGAATTCACCCCCGCCGCCCAGCCCGGCGCGGTGCTGCACGCCGGCGAGGCCATCGGCAGCGTGCCGGAGGGCGCTTTCACCCACAAGATATTCGTCCCCTTTTCCCTGCTGGGCAGCTACACGCTGAAATCTATTGCACAGAAGGGCGAATACACCATTGAGCAGACCATCGCCGTGCTCACCGACGCGCGCGGGCGTGAGATACCCCTTGCCATGGCGTTCCGCTGGCCGGTTAAGCGCGCGGTAAAATGCTACCGCGAGCGCCTGGCCCCCACCGAGACCATGGAGACGAAGGTGCGCCTGATTGATTCGTTTTTCCCCGTGGCGAAGGGCGGCACCTATTGCACCCCCGGCCCCTTCGGCGCCGGAAAAACGGTGCTGCAGCACACCACCTCGAAATATGCGGATGTGGACATTGTGATTATTGCCGCCTGCGGCGAGCGCGCCGGCGAGGTGGTGGAAACGCTGACCGAATTCCCTGAGCTGACCGACCCGCGCACCGGCCGCTCGCTGATGGAGCGCACCATCATCATCTGCAACACCTCCTCCATGCCGGTGGCCTCGCGCGAGGCATCGGTATATACTTCGGTGACGCTTGCGGAATACTACCGGCAGATGGGCCTGAACGTCCTGCTGCTGGCGGATTCCACCTCCCGCTGGGCTCAGGCGCTTCGCGAGATGTCGGGCCGTCTGGAGGAAATACCCGGCGAGGAGGCGTTCCCGGCTTATCTGGAATCGTATATCGCCGCCTTTTACGAGCGGGCCGGGCGCGTCGTTCTGCCGGACGGCAGCGTGGGTTCCGTCACCATCGGCGGCACCGTGTCCCCCGCGGGCGGCAACTTTGAAGAGCCCGTCACCCAGGCCACGCTGAAGGTGGTGGGCGCCTTCCACGGGCTGTCCCGCGAGCGGTCGGACGCGCGCAAATACCCCGCTATCGACCCGCTGATCTCCTGGTCCAAATATCCGGGCGTCATCGAGCCGGAGAAAATGGAATACTGCAAGAGGCTGGTGGCCCACGGCAGCGAGATAGGCGCCATGATGAAGGTAGTGGGCGAAGAGGGCACGAGCCTTGCCGATTATACGGATTATTTGAAGGCGGATATGCTGGACGCCGTGTATCTGCAGCAGAACTCGTTCGATTTGGTGGACGCCAACTGCGGCGCCGCGCGCCAGAGGTATGTGACAGATAAGCTCATCCGCGTTTTGGGCAGCAGCTACGCCGTTTCCAGCCAGGACGAGGCGCGCAGCTTCTTTTTGCGCATGCGCCAGCGCTTCATCGACTGGAACTATACGGAATTTGAGAGCGAGGCGTTTCAAAAGGCCGAGCGCGAGATAGACGCACTGTATAATGAGGCAGGCGGGGCCGTCAGCCCGCAGGCCGCGTCTGTGTTAAAGGGTGGTGGACAGGAATGAACCAAGTATATAACCGGATTGAATCTATCAACGGCAACGTAATCACCGTGCGCGCAAGCGGCGTGCGCTACCATGAGCTGGCCCAGATTCAAACGCGCTTTGGAAAATCTCTGGCGCAGGTGAACAAGCTGGACGGCGAGGTTGTCTCTTTGCAGGTGTTTGCAGGCGGGCAGGGCATTTCCACGGGCGACGAGGTGCGCTTTTTGGGCCGCGAGATGCGGGTGTCCTTCAGCGAGGACCTGCTGGGCCGCATTTTCAACGGCTCGGGCGAGCCGATAGACAAGGGCCCCGCGCTGACCGAGAACCAAAAGCCCATCGGCGGGCCCTCGGTAAACCCCACCCGGCGTATTCTGGCCAACCGGATGCTGCGCACGAACATCCCCATGATAGACATGTTCAACACCCTGGTGGTGTCGCAGAAGCTGCCCATCTTTTCCATTTCGGGCGAGCCGTACAACCAGCTTCTGGCCCGCATTGCCATGCAGGCCGAGGCGGATGTGATTGTGCTGGGCGGCATGGGCCTGAAATACGACGATTTTCTCTATTTCAAAGACACGCTCTCCCGCGGGGGCGCGCTGAGCCGCACTGTCATGTTCATCCACACAGCGTCCGACCCCACGGTGGAGTGCATGATGATACCCGACATGAGCCTTGCGGTGGCCGAGCAGTTTGCGCTGCAGGACAAGGACGTGCTGGTGCTTTTGACCGACATGACGAACTTTGCCGACGCCATGAAGGAAATTGCCATCACGCAGGAGCAGGTGCCCTCGAACCGCGGGTACCCGGGCGATTTGTATTCGCAGCTTGCCGCCCGCTATGAAAAGGCGGTGGATTTCGCCAATTCCGGCTCGGTCACCATTCTGGCCGTCACCACCATGCCCGGCGACGACGTGACGCACCCCGTGCCCGACAACACGGGCTATATCACGGAGGGGCAGTATTATCTGAAGGGCGGGCGCATCGAGCCGTTCGGCTCGCTTTCCCGCCTGAAGCAGAACGTGAACGGCAAAACCCGCAGGGACCACCGCGCCCTGATGGACGCCATGATACGGCTGTATGCCTCTTACAAGGAGACGCTGGAAAAGAAAAACATGGGCTTTTCCATGAGCCGCTGGGACGAAAAGCTGCTGAAATACGGCGTGATGTTCGAAAGCCAGCTGATGGACCTTTCGGTGAACCTCTCGCTGGAGGATGCGCTGGGCCTTGGCTGGAAGATACTGGCCGAGTGCTTTGAAAAGGACGAGACGGGCATCAAATCAGACCTTGTGGAAGAATTCTGGCCTGTGAAGTAAGGAGGGGTGCCTTTTGGCAAGCGTCAAGCTGACGAAAAACGAATTAAAGGCGCAAAAGGACCTTCTCAAAATGTACCAGCGCTATTTGCCGACGCTTACGCTGAAAAAGCAGCAGCTGCAGATGGAAATTTACGCGATACGCGCGCAGGCAAACGCCGTGCGCAGCGCGCGCGAGGCCCTGGAGCAGGGCTTTGACGAATGGATAGCCGTGTTCAGCGAGCGGGAGGCTTTCCCGCAGGGGGCCGTCTCCGTGCGCAACATCCGCGTGGGCGAGGGCAACATTGCGGGCGTGGCCATTCCCACCTTCGAGGGCGCCGAATTTTCACGGGGAGACTACGATTTGTACGGCACGCCCCTTTGGGTGGACCTGGCAGCCAACCACATGGAAAAGGCGCTGGAGCTGGATTTGAAGGCCCAGGTGCTGGATGAGCAGGTGCGCCTTCTGGACGCAGAGCTGCGCGCAACCGCACAGCGGGTGAACCTGTTTGAAAAGGTGAAGATACCCGAAACGCAGGAGAATATCCGCAGAATATCCATTTATCTGGCGGACCAGCAGGTGAACGCCGTCGTCCGCTCGAAAATTGCAAAGCGCAAAATTGCCGCGCGCAGCGGCCCGGCGCCGGAAAGGCAGGTGGCGGCGCAGTGATAGTACCCATGAAAAAGGTGTCGCTCATTGTTTTGAGCGGGCAGAAGGAGGACGCGCTGAAAAAGCTGCGCCGGCTGGGCCTTATGCATATTGAAATCGCCGAGGGCAGCGGCGAGCGCATCTCTCTGCTGCGCGAGCAGATTGCATCGCTGGAGCGGTGTGCCGCCAGCCTTGGCAAGCCGGAAAAGGGCGGCGCGCAGGCCGAAGCCCTGACGCCCGGCAGGGCGCTGGCCATTGCCGGGGAGGTTGCCGCCCTTTCGCAGGAGCGGCAGGAGTGCAGCAGCCGTCAGGCCGCCCTGCGGGCGGAGCTGGCGCGGCTGGCGCCCTGGGGCGAAGTGGACCCCGCCGCCTTGCGGGCCTGTGCCGGGCAGGGCGTGGTGCTTGTGCCGTACGAGATACCGGCAGCCGAGTATGCGGCGCTGGGCGAGTGCGTCAGGACGCTGTGCTTGGAAAGGACCAAGCGCAGCGTGAAATGCCTGGCTGTGCGCACAGGCGGTGAGGGCGAAGAGGAGGCCCTTGCGCGGCTGGAGCCCTGCCGGCTTGTGCTGCCTGAGGACTCTACCGCCGGGCTGCGCCGCCAGTGCGCAGAGCTGGACGGGCGCATCGGCGCCATTGACAAAAAGCTTGCCGCACATTCCGGCGAGGGGCGCGCCATTCTGGCTGCAGCCCGCGCCCTTGAAAAAGAGCTGGAGTTTGAGACCTATGCCACCGGCATGACGGACGAGGCGCTGGCCGAAGGCGGCGCGCAGGACGTCTCGGTGTCGTATTTCCAGGGCTATATCCCCGCAGAGGACCTTGGCAGGCTGCAGCAGGCGGCAAGCCGGAACGCATGGGGCCTTCTGGCGCAGGACCCCACCACGGAGGACGACGTGCCCACCAAGCTGAAGAACAACCGGTTTGTGAGCCTGATTTACCCGGTGACCGACTTTCTGGGCACCGTGCCGGGGTATTTTGAATTTGATATTTCCGGCTGGTTTTTACTGTTCCTGCTTGTGTTCTTCGGCATTATCTTCGGCGACGGCGGCTACGGGCTTTTGATATGCGCTATTGCAGCGGTGCCCACCGTCAGGGCGCTGGCCTCGAAAAAGGCTGTGCCGCCCGCCATTGTGCTTGTGTGGCTGTTCGGCCTTTCCACCGTGGTTTGGGGCACCATAACCTGCAGCTGGTTTGGCATGCCCGCGGAACAGGTGCCGCAGTGGCTTGTGAATTTGTCGGTGCCGGTGTTCTCCAACGCCTATTCCGGCCGGCTGTGGTACCCGTTCGGCCCCGGCGGCGCGGGGCTTACCACCTCGCAGAACCTGCAGATATTCTGCTTTACGCTGGCGCTGGTTCAGCTTACCATTGCGCATGTCAAATGCGCCGTGCGGGACCGCCATTCTTTGAAGCTGCTGGGCGACATTGGCCTTGCTTTGGAGCTTTTCGGCATCTATTATGTGGTGCTCAGCCTGGTAGTCAGCTCTGCGGTGTTCCCCCTTGGGCTGGTGCTGGGCGGCTTCCCCGTGGGCACGGCGGCCATTGTGCTGGTGGCGGTTGGCTTTGTTTTGAACTTTGTGTTCTCGAACTACGAGGGAAGCATAGCCGGCTCTGTGAAAGCAAGCCTAATCAACATCGTTTCCGTGCTGCTGGGCGTTGTCAACGTCTTTTCAGACATTGTCTCCTACATCCGCCTTTGGGCGGTGGGCCTGGCGGGCGCGGCCATCTCGGCAACGGTGAACGAGCTGGCGGGCCCGCTGCTGGGCAATTTCATGTTTGTGGCCCTGGCCATTGTTCTGCTGGTGTTTGGGCATGGGCTGAACCTTATTCTGAATGTCCTCTCGGTGATTGTCCACGGGGTGCGGCTGAATACGCTGGAGTTTTCCTCCCATTTGGATATGTCATGGAGCGGGCACAAATTTCAACCCTTCAGTGAATAATTGACGAAAAGGAGCATCACTATGGATATGGGATCTTTGGGAACTGCGCTGGTTTTGGGCATTTCGGCCCTTGGCTCTGCCATCGGCATCAGCATTGCGGGCCAGGCCTCAATCGGCGCATGGAAAAAGTGCTACATGAGCAATAAGGCGGCCCCGTTCATTCTTACGGTGTTCGCCGGTGCGCCGCTGACGCAGACCATCTACGGATTTCTGCTGATGCAGCAGATGAAGGCCTCCAGCGCAGACCCCGCCTTCCTGCTTGGCTTGGGCATCGCCTCCGGCGTGGCCATTGCGCTTTCGGCCGTGGGGCAGGGCAAGGCCGGTGCCGCCGGCGCCGACGCCTTGGGCGAAACGGGCAAGGGCTTTTCGCAGTATATCACGGTGGTTGGCCTGTGCGAGACGGTGGCGCTGTTCGTGCTGGTGTTCAGCATGGTGGCGCTGGGCTGACGGGCGCAGGGCAGGCAGAACCGGCAAAGCCTGCACGGCGGGCCGGGGCCGTGCCCGGGCGGGCTTTGCCCTGCAATTCCGGCACAGCATGAAAACAAGCCCCCATGGCGGCCTTTGGGCCTGCCATGGGGGCTTTTCTGCTTCTGCCTTTTGCACGGAAGCTGCGGGCAAGGCCGCTTTGCGCAGGGGCTGCTTTGTGTTCCGCGGCAGGGGTGCTTTGCCTTGCGAAACCGCGCCTGCCTTGGGCGGGCGCTTGACCGCCTGCCGCCAGCGGGCATTTTGCTTTGCAAAACCGCGCCTGCCTTGGGCGGGCGCTTGACCGCCTGCCGCCAGCGGGCGTTTTACTCTGCAAAACCGCGCCTGCCTTGGGCGGGCGTTTGTTTGCCCGCCTTCAGCGGGCGTTTTGCCTTGTGAAACTGCACCTGCCCTGAACCGCAGACCTCTGCTGCCAGATGAAATTGGCGCCACCGCGGCATGCAGAGCCTCGCATGCCGGGCATGCAGCCTCACCGGCCCTGGATGAACGGCTGCTTTTGCATTTCACGCTTCCGGCATGGGCAGGCCGCCCGTTTACAGAATGGCCTGTGCCGAGAGCACGCTTTGCGCCAGCAGGGCCGCGCCGTAGATGGGGGTGCGCTCATCCGGGTGAAAGTGGGCGTTGTGCCAGGAGTACAGCGGCCTGCCCGGCGCGCCGGAGCCGAGAAAGTAGAAGAAGGCGGGCACATGCCGGGCATAGACGGAGAAATCCTCCGAGGCGAGGTTCACGGGCGGCTGTGTCACGGCCTCTTCGCCAAGCGAGGCCCCGGCGGCAGCCAGCGCGATGCGGTATAATTCGGGCGGGTTGTTCACGCCGGGCACAATGGGGTGCACGTCCATTTCCAGCCGGCACTCGTAGGCGTCCGCCGTGCCGCGGGCAATTTGTTCAAAGCGCCGCAGCACGCGCGCGCGCACATCCTCGTCCAGCGTGCGGATATTGCCCGAAAGCAGCACGTCGTCCACCACCAGGTTGCGCGGCGTGCCCGCGTGCACCTGGCAGATGGAGACCACAGCAGCCTCCAGCGGACCCACGTTGCGGCTGGTGATGGTCTGCACAGACTGGATGAACGCCGCGGCGGCCACAATGGGGTCGATGTTCTTCTGCGGCATGCTGCTGTGCCCGCTGCGGCCCACAAAGCGCAGCTCGAACACGTCCTTATAGCTCATCAGCTGGCCCTGCTTCACCCCCACGGTGCCCAGCGGCAGCTCGGGGTAATTGTGCAGGCCGAACATGGCCGCGGGGCGGATGGCATGGAACAGGCCGCACTGCTCCACCAGGTATTTTGCGCCGGAAAGCGCCTCCTCCGCGGGCTGGAAGACGAAATATACATCGCCGTGCAGGGCGCTTTTTTCTTCGCACAGGGCCATGGCCGCGCCCAGAAGGGCGGTGGTGTGGATGTCGTGCCCACAGGCGTGCATTTTGCCCTCGTATACAGAGGCGTCCGGCCGCTGCACGGCCTCGTGTTGGGGAATGGCGTCAATGTCGGCCCGCAGGGCCACAGCCGGGCCGGGCCCGCCCGCCAGGCGCGCCACCGCGCCCGTTTTGGCGCCTACGGCCAAAACCTCGACGCCGGGCAGGGCCCGCAGGGTTTCCAGAATTTTCTGTGTGGTACGCATCTCTTCAAAGCTGAGCTCAGGGTGGCTGTGCAGGTCCGCCGCAATGGCGCGCAGCCGCGCGCCGAAGTGTTGTTCGCAAAACGCCGGTGTAATAGACAAGAAAGCTCCCTCCTTTTTTCGGGCATGCACCGCTGCGGGTGCGGCAGCCCTGTTCAAACGGTTACCATTGTACGAGCATTGCGCCCCTTTTGCAAGGCGCTGCAGGCGGAAAAACGGCAAATCCCGGCAGAATTTTTAGACAAAAAACGCCCTGCATATTTATGAAAACTAACAATTGTGTTTTGCGGCGCGACCTGTTATGCTTGTGTATGGAAAAACGTTTACAACGAGGGGGCGCATGCCTGAGAGGCGGTGTGCGCGGGCCGCGCAGGGGCGCGCGCCCGGCAAATAAAAGCTAGGGCTTTGTGAGGAGGGCAACCTTTTGGCAGGGCAGAAGGCGTATTACGCCACCATCAAGGACGTGGCGAAGCTGGCGGGCACTTCTACCGCAACGGTGTCGTATGTGCTGAACGGCAGCACAGACCGCGTAATGAGCCCGCAGCTGCGCCAGCGCGTGCTGGACGCCGCGCGGGAGCTGCACTACACGAAAAGCGCCGTGGCCAGCAGCCTGCGCGCAAAGCAGCGGGGGCTTGTGTCCATTTTGATTCCGCAGTTCAGCAACATCTACTTCACCCGCGTGTGCGAAAGCGTGGAGGACGTGGTGTTTGCGAATGATTTTATGCCCATGATCTGCGACACCCGCGAGGACCCGGAGCGCGAGCGCAGGCTTTTGGAAAACGCCATTGCACAGCGCGTGGACGGCGTCATTCTGGGCCCCACGAACGCAGGGTGGGAGAACACGGCGCTTTTGCGCAAAATGAATATTCCCTATGTGGTGATTGGCCGCGAGATAGCCCCGCGCCGGGATGGAGAGCGGAACGACTCGTACTTTGCGGGCGACGACAGCTACCAGGCCGGTTTTCTGGCCGGGCAGTGCCTAGCGCAGAACGGCCACAGGCGCATTGGCGTGGTGGAGTGGAACGGCCGTGTGTCCAGCGCGGTAGAGCGCGACCTTGGCTTTTATGACGCGGTGCGCGAGCAGGTGAAGCTGGGCGGCGGCATGGAGGTGGAATCTTCCAGCGATTTGAGCATGGAAGAAGGCTACCGCATGACGAAGGAGCTTTTGCGGCGCGCAAAGCCCACGGCCCTGTTTTTCGGCTATCACCGGCATGCGCAGGGCGGCGTGCGCTATCTGGCAGACGCGGGCTATTCCATCCCGGACGATATTTCCGTTATCATGGTGGGCACGCCCGTGTGGGCAAATTTATCCAGCCCGCAGTATCACAGAGTATACCAGCATGAGGAATGGGTGGGCACCACGGCAGGGCGTATTCTGGTGGCGCAGATACGGGGCGAGGCAAGCCCGCTTCTGCGCGAAAAGCGCCATGTGTGCCCGTGCACTCTGCTGGAGGGCACCAGCGTGAAGGATTTGACGAAATGAGCATACGGACCAAAGGCATCGGCCTTATCGCCGGGGCGGTAAGGCCGATGAAAAAGGCGAAAATTGTAAACGTTTACAAAATTTTTGCAATTTTTTGAAAGTGCTGCAGGCTGCAGGTGAAAATGCCCCCGGCAAAGCGTTCTATTGAGGAAAAGGGGCCCCTTTTCGCCTTCCCCGGTACACCGGGGAAGAAAACAGGATGGTTCTATTTGGGCAAAACATCAATAAAATTGAGTTGATGGAAGCAGGTTGAAAAAAAGAGAGAAAAAGGGTGAAAATGTAAACGTTTACAAGAGGGCTGGCGAAAGACGGAATACAGCAGAGAGGCGTCCCGGCGGGCGCCGGGCGCGCGGACGGGCGCTTTGAAAAGCCGGACAGGCGGGCAAGGCCCCGCGCGGCAAAGCAGAGCATGCCCATTGGCGGGCGGCCGCAGACAGAAGGGGAAACGGCAGCGTTTGTGTAAGCGGTTACTTTTGAATTAAGAAAGGAAAGGATGGGTGAGAAAATGCGCATGGGCTGCGGCCCGGTGCGGGGGCCGGCTGGCAAACGGCGCCCGGCAAGCCGGCAGGCGCGGCGGCCCTGCAAACTGGTCCGGTGCGGCGCAGGCATGCGCCGCACACAACGGTTTTGATTCGTCAAAGCGTAACAACGCAGAAAGAAGGAGGGTATCTTACATGCAAGACTTCGATTTGAACCTGGGCGGCAATGCAAATGTGGCAAAAGACCTGCTGCCCACCAAGAAAAGCGAGCGCAACTGGGGCATATACAGTTATTTTGCAACGTGGATCGGCATGGACATCGGCATCCCCACCTATTATCTGGCCTCCAGCCTCATTGTGGGCGGCATGGATTTGAAATGGGCCATGTTCACCATTTTGCTGGCAAACGTCATCATCGCGTTCCCCATTCTGGCCAACGGTCACGCGGGCGCGAAGTACGGCATTCCTTCCACAATTTACTGGCGCAGCGCCTTCGGCTTCAACGGCGCCAGCGTGGCAGCCATTCTGCGCGGCGTGGTGGCCGCGGGCTGGTGCGGTATCCAGTTCTGGATTGGCGGCAGCGCGCTGAACACCGTGCTGGGCCTGCTGTTCCCGGCCTGGGCCGCGTGGCCTCTTGGCAAATGGGTGTGCTTCGGCGTGTTCCTTGTGCTGAACATCTTCATCCTCATCAAGGGCATGGGCATGATACAGAAAATGGAGCACTGGTGTGCGCCGCTGCTGATTATCTGGCTTGTGGTGCTGCTGGTGTGGGCGCGTACCTCTGCAGGCGAATGGGGCCCGCTGATCCGTCAGCAGAACACCTTTGCCTCCACCACGGAATTCCTGACGTTCTTCATTATCGGCCTGAACTCCAACATCAGCTACTGGGGCTCGATGCCGCTTACCGTCACCGACCTGACAAAGGTGGCCAAAGACCAGAAATCCCAGATGGTGGGCCAGTTCATCGGCGTGCCCACTGGCATCGTGGGCCTGGCGCTTGTGGGCTCGCTTGTCACAAGCTGCACTGTGGTGATGTTCGGCGAGGCCATTTGGGACCCCGTGCAGCTCACCGGCATGATAGAAAATGTGCCCCTTGTCATCGGCATGATGGCGTTCCTTATCATTGCAACGCTCACCACCAACATTGCGGCCAACGCGCTGACGCCGGCCACGGCCATCGTGCACCTGACGGGCGGCAAAATAAACTTCAAGTGGGCCGCCGTTATCCTCGGCATTGTGGGCGTGCTGATTCGCCCGTGGGTGCTTGTGAGCGACATGGGCGTTTACATGAACTTCTTCCTCAACGGCGGCGGCGCCCTGCTTGGGCCCATCATTGGCATCACCATCTGCCACTACTTCTTTATCTGCCGCACCGAGCTGAACCTGCGCAGCCTGTATGTGCCGGAGGATGAATCGAAGTACACGAACCTGAAAAAATTCAACATGCCCACCTATGTGCTGTGCTTTGCCGCAGCCGTGGCGCTGGTGGTTTTGTCCTTCGTACTGCCCGCGTCCTGGACGCAGGCCATCTGCACGCTGGGCTGCACGCACCAGTTCTCGATGATTGCCATGGGCGTCATCATTGCCCTGCTGGGCCTGCTGGTGTTCCTGAACCGCAAGGGCGGTGTGAACCCCATCAGCATCCTCACCATCGCCGTCAGCTTCATCGTCATCTTCCTTGGGCTGTGGGTGCCCGCACTGCACTGGCTGTATGATGCCTCTATCATTGTGGGCACGCTGGTGGCCATGCTGGTGTACTACCTGATGATGAAGGCGGGCGACAGCAGCTATATGGCGGCCAAAAAGGCCGAGCATGCTGCCCTGAAGGCCGAGGCCGCCAAGGCCGCCCCGAAGGAGGCCTGAGCATGAGACAGGTGACCGTTGGGCTTATCCAGCTTGAGACGAAGCTGGGCGACAAGGAATACAACCTGGCCTTGGCGCAGAAAAAAGTGCGCGAGGCGGCGGAAAAGGGCGCCCGCATCATCTGCCTGCCCGAATTGTTCGTCACGGGCTATAACCTGGGCGCGTTCGGCGAAAGGCTGTACGATATGGCCGAGGGGCTTTCGGGCCCCGCCGTCACGGCGCTGCGCGCGCTTGCAAAAGAGCTGGGCGTTTACATTATTGCGCCTCTGGCGCTTCAGGTATACACCACGCGCCCGCTGAACAATGCCGCGGTGTTGATAAACGACGAGGGCGAAGTGCAGGGCGTGTATTCGAAAAACCATTTGTTCGGCAGCGAGTGCGATTATTTTACCCGCACGGGCGAATACCCCGTATTCGAGACGAAGTACGGCAGGATAGGCATGATGATATGCGCTGACAACAACCACCCCGAGCCCGCGCGCATTCTGGCGCTGAAGGGGGCCGAAGTGGTGTTCATGCCCGCAGCGTGGCGCGTGCAGGAGGCCGACATCTGGCCGCTGCTTATCCGCTGCCACGCGCTGGAGAACAACGTGTTCCTGGCCGCGGCCAACATGTACTGCAGAATGGACGATTTGTTCCTGTTTGGGCACAGCATGGTGGCCGGGCCCAGGGGCGAGGTGCTGGCAGAGCTGACGCAGGAGGCCGGCGGCGTCATTGTGCAGACGCTCGATTTGGACGAGGTGGCCGCGCGCCGGGCCTCGATGCCCAGCCTGAAAGACCGCCACCCCGAAGATTACGGCGTGTTCTGCGCGCCGGTGAAGGCGGAATACTGAAAAGGCGGCGTGCCGCCGGGGCCGCATGGCCCCGGCGCGCACCGCGGAAAAAGCCATCAAACGGGGCCGAAAGGTTCCCCCGCGAGATAAAAACGTTTAGGAGGAGAGCAGATTGAAAAAAATCGTGATCGCCCTGGGCGGCAATGCGCTGGGGAACACCCCGGCCGAACAGCTTGCACTGGTGCGCCAGACGGCGAAGCCCATTGTAGACCTGATAGAGCAGGGCAACCAGGTGGTGATAGCCCACGGCAACGGCCCGCAGGTGGGCATGATAAACCTGGGCATGTCCACGGCGGCGGAGGCAGGGGCCATCAAGGCCGACATGCCGTTCCCCGAGTGCGGCGCCATGAGCCAGGGCTATATCGGCTATCATTTGCAGAACAGCATTGCCAACGAGCTGGCCGCGCGCGGCATTCAAAAAAGCGTGGGCACGCTGGTGACACAGGTGTTGGTGGACGAGGCCGACCCTGCCTTCCAGAAGCCGTCCAAGCCTGTGGGCGCGTTTTACGACAAGGCCACGGCCGACAAAATAGCGGCCGAGCGCGGTTACACCATGGTGGAGGACGCGGGCCGCGGCTGGCGCCAGGTGGTGCCCAGCCCCAAGCCTGTGGATGTGGTGGAAAAGGACATGGTGAACACGCTGGTGGATTCCGGCTATGTGGTTATCACCGTGGGCGGCGGCGGCATCCCTGTGGTGAAAAAGGACGGGCGCCTTGTGGGCACCCCGGCCGTGATTGACAAGGATTTTGCCTCTGCCAAGCTGGCCGAGCTGATCAGCGCGGATATGCTGGTAATTCTGACGGCGGTGGACCGCGTGGCCATCAACTGGGGCAAGCCGGACCAGAAGGCCCTTGCCGAAATGACGGTGGCCGAGGCCGAAAAATACTGCGGCGAGGGTCACTTTGCGCCGGGCAGCATGCTGCCGAAGGTGCAGGCCGCCATGTCGTTCGCCAAGGCAGGCGGCACGGCTGTCATCGCCAGCCTGGAAAATGCTGCTGCTGCCCTGCGCGGCGAAAGCGGCACCCGCATCGTGAAGTGAAAGGAAGCGTGCTTTCATGAAAGACGAAGTCATCAGCGTAAACTGTTCCATTGTGCGCGGCGGCACCAGCAAGGGCATTTTCATCATGGAAAATGAGCTTCCGCAGGACCCGGCGCTGCGCGACAAATACATTCTTGAGATATTCGGCAGCCCCGATGTGCGGCAGATAGACGGCCTTGGCGGCGCGGACGTGCTGACCAGCAAGCTGGCCATCATAGGCCCGCCCAGCCGCGAGGACGCCGATGTGGATTACACCTTTGGCCAGGTGAGCTTCGTGGACGCGAAGGTGGATTACAAATCCAACTGCGGCAATATCTCGGCCGGCGTGGGGCCCTATGCCATCGACCATGGCCTTGTGAAGGCCGAAGAGCCGTACACCACCGTGCGAATCCATCAGGTGAACACGAATTCCATCATCAACGCCAAGGTGGCCGTGAAGGACGGCCGCGCGGTGATAGAGGGCGATTTGCACATTGACGGCGTGCCCACGCTGGGCTCTACCATCGAGCTGGACTTCTCCGACAGTGTGGGCGGCATCACGGGCAAGCTGCTTCCCACGGGAAATGTGACGGATACCATCACCACCGAGGATGGCAAGCAGTATGAAGTGTCTGTGGTGGACGCCGGCACGCCCACCGTGTTCATCAGGGCCGAGAGCCTTGGCATGCAGGGCACCGAGACGCCCGCTGAAATTGAGGGCGACGCCGCACTGATGGCGCGCATTGAAGAGATTCGCGGCCGCTGCGCCGAGAAAATCGGCCTGACGGACACTTGGCAGAACGCCACAAAAAAATGCCCGTATTCGCCCTTCTTTGCCATTGTTTCGCCTGCACAAGGCTACCGCACGTTCGACGGCAAGGATGTGGACGCCGGGGACATTGACCTTGTGAGCAGGCTGCTGTTCATGCAGATGATGCACAAAACGCACCCTGTCACCGGCACGGTGTGCATGGGCACGGCGGCCCGCGTGCCGGGCAGCATTGTGCATCAGGTGCTGAGCGAGCGCGGCAAAAACGGCCGCAAAATTGTAATAGGCCATCCCGCCGGGGTGATACCGGTGGTGTCGGAGCTGGAGGCGCACGACGGGCAGTATGACCTGAAAACGGCCGCCATTCTTCGCACCGCCCGCGTCATCATGGACGGGCAGGTATATGTGCGCAAGTCCCGCATTCAATAATTTATCAGGAGGAAAAGAAAATGAGCAAGACCATTGCAACCAAGATTGCCGAAGTGGCGGTGAACACCAAATTCGAGAACCTGCCTGAAGAGGCCGTCGTCAAGGCGAAAACGCTGACGCTGGACGTGCTGGCTTCCATGCTGGGCACGCGCGAAGTCATCTCCAGCACCATTGCGCGCGAGGTGGCAGAGGAGATGGGCGGCCCGGCCGAGGCCACCATTGTGGGCAGCAAGGATAAGGTTGCCGCGCCCAACGCCGCGTTTGCAAACGCCATTCAGTGCTACGGCCTGGACTTTGTGGACGACCACAACGAATCCAACGCGCACCCGTCGCCCGCCACCTTCCCCGCCAGCATGGCGCTGAGCGAGATGCTGCACCGCAGCGGCAAGGAGTATATCGAGGCCGTCTCGCTGGGCAACGAAGTGGTGTGCCGCATGGGCACGGCCTACCTGGGCGATATGTATTACCAGGGCTTCCACCCCACCAGCACCTGCGGCACCATGGGCGCCGCCGTCTCCGCTGCGAAGCTGATGAAGCTGGACGAGCAGAAAACCGTGTATGCCCAGGGCATTGCGGGCAGCATGGTGGCGGGCCTGATGGCCTGGAACACCGAGGGCTCTTTTACAAAGCGCCTGCAGGCCGGCCACCCCGCCATGAACTCCATCATCGCCGCGCGCATGGCCGAAAAGGGCTTCAACGGCCCGTCCGACATCTTTGAAAGCAAGGATGGCCTGCTGCACGCCTATTCCTTCCAGGACCACTATGACTCCAAGTACATCACCGAGGGCCTGGGCGAGGATTGGACGTTCACCAAGTCTTCCATCAAGGTGTACCCGTGCTGCCGCTACTCCGGCGGGCACCTGGACGCCTGCCTTGAGATTGTGGAGAAATACCACCCCAATGCCGAGGACATCGAGAAGATCGACATCCGCTCCTCTAAATACACCATGCACCTGCTGGCTGAGCCCTGCAAGTGGGCGCCGCGCAACATTGTGGATTTGCAGTTCAGCATGCCCTACCAGGCGGCTATCGCCTTCAAAAACGGCAAGTTCACCGTGGATGAGCTGAACACCGATTACATCAACGACGAGCTGGTGAAACGCCTGATTGCCGCCACCACCGTGGTGATGGACGACGAGTTCGAGCGCCGCTACCCGGCCCACTATTCCAGCGCCGTTACCATCACCATGAAGGACGGCACGCAGTATTCCGCCACCGTGGACGACCCGAAGGGCGACTGGCGCAACCCTGTCACCTACGAGGACGTGGTGAACAAGTTCCGCTACCTTGCCAACCGCACCTACAAGGGCGACACAGAGCGCACCGAAAAGATTGTGGACTTTGTGAACCACCTGGAGGAGCAGCCGGACATGGCCAAGCTGATGGAGCTTGTGAACGACGTGAAATAAGCGCAAAGCACAGCTTTTTACAAAGCCCGCGGCGCCGGGCGGCGGCAGGCGGCCGCCGCCCGCCCGCGCGGGCACAACGCGAGGAAGGAAGGGTGCCGCATGCCGCAGCGGAATGTAGACGACCGCTCGAAAAAAATAGTGTTCGTTTCGAACTGCCTTTTGAACGCGAACAACAAGGTGCAGGAATTTGCACGCTACCCCGGCATGTTCACCGAGGTGGTGCGCACGCTGGATAAGTACGGCGTGGGCATTATGCAGATGCCGTGCCCGGAGGTGCTGCACATCGGCTGCCAGCGGTGGTGGCATTCCCGCAATTTGTACGACAACGCGGGGTTCCGGCACTGCTGCCGCAAACTGGCCGAGCAGATGGTGGATTACATGGAAAATTACGCCATTGTGGGCTATGACGTGGTGGCCGTGCTGGTGTGCGACGGTTCGCCCACGTGCGGGCTTACTGTTTCCAGCTATTACGAGAACGGCGGGGGCCACCCTGCCGAGCCCGTGCGCAGCCTGCGCAGGCAGCCGGGCATTTACACGGAAGAGCTTTTGAAGGCCATTGAGGCGCGCGACCTGCCCGCACCGCCCATGTACGGCCTTCTGATGGATGACCGCGAGAAAACCAACGAGCAGATTATTGCAGAGTTCGACGCGTTCATCCGCACCCGGCTGGGGGCCTGACGGCCCGGCGGGCAAGAGGTTTCGAAGCAGAGGGCGGCGCTGTGCCGGGCACACCGCGCGCCGCGGCGCCCTTTTTTACTGAAGGTGGTGTAAACGCAATGAGGGGCATGACATTTGCACAGAAGGCGCTGGCCCGCGCCGCCGGCAAGGAACATGTGGAAATAGGCGAGATTGTGAACGCCAACGTGGACGTTGCCATGATGGACGACATTCTGGGCCCGCGCATCGAAATAGCCCAGGGCCTGGAAGAGCTGGGCGTGGGCGTTTGGGATAAAAGCAAAGTGGTGGTGATAAGCGACCACTACACCCCGCCGTGCGAGATAAAGCAGGCGGAGGCCGTGAAGTTCACGAAGGATTGGTCTTTGGCCAAGGACGTGGACTATCACGAATACGAGGGCCCGTGCCACCAGGTGCTGGCAGAGGCCTGTTACGACCAGCCCGGCACGCTTGTTGTGGGCACAGACTCGCACACGTGCATGTCCGGCGCGTTCGGCGCGTTCGGCACGGGCATCGGCTCTACGGAGATGCTGGGTGTCGTGGCCACGGGCCAAATTTGGCTGAAAGTTCCCGAGAGCTACCGCATCGAGTGGAAAAACACGCTGGGAAAGGGCGTTTTCGCCAAGGACATGGTGCTGTATGACTGCCGCACCATCGGCCATTCCGGCGCTACTTATAAAGCATTGGAATACTGCGGCGAGGCCATTCGCGCCCTGCCCATGGACGAGCGCATGGCCATCTCCAACATGGCGGTGGAGATGGGCGCCAAGGCGGGGTATATCCCGCCGGACGAAAAGACGCTGGAGTATTTGAAGGCGCACGGCTCGCAGCGCAGCTATGTGCTGCTGTACCCGGACGAGGACGCCGAGTACGAGCGCAGCTATGTGAACGACGCCGCCGCGCTGGTGCCGCAGGTGGCCTGCCCGCACCATGTGGACAACGTGCACGACGTGACCGAGGTGGCCGGCGCGCCGCTGACACAGGTGTACATCGGCTCGTGCACGGGCGGCCGCATTTCCGATTTGCGCACCGCCGCGCACGTGCTGAAGGGCAGAAAGGCGGCCAAGGGGCTGCGCTTCCTTGTTTCGCCCGCCTCGCGCGAGGTGTACCGCATGGCCATGAAGGAGGGCATCCTGGACATCTTGACAGAGGCCGGGGCCGTCATTGTGGCGCCAAGCTGCGGGCTGTGCCTGGGCGCGCACACGGGTATTCTGGCGGGGGGCGAAAGCTGCATCTCCACCAGCAACCGCAACTTTATCGGCCGCATGGGCAGCAAGGACGCCAGCGTGTACCTGGGCAGCGCCGCCACGGTGGCGGCCAGCGCCATAGAGGGCCGCATTGCAGACCCGCGCGCCTATTTCTAAACGTGCCGAAAAGGGGGAAGAAGTTATGAATTCTCAGATAAAGGGCAGGGTGTGGAAATTCGGGGACGACATCAACACGGACATCATCTCCCCGGGCGAGTATATGGACGCAAGCTATGAGGAGATTGGCCGGCACGCCATGGAGCGCGCGTACCCCGGCTTTGCCGACGCCATTGAAAAGGGCGACATCATTGTGGCGGGCAGCAATTTCGGCCCGGGCTCCAGCCGCGAAACGGCGCAGATAGCGCTGAAGTACGCGGGCGTGGGCGGCGTGATTGCCCAAAGCTTTGCGCGCATCTTTTTCCGCAACTGCATCAACGTGGGCTTCCCGGTGGTGACGCTGGCAGACACAAGCGGGCTGAACCAGGGTGACGAGATTGTGGTGGACCTTTTGAACGGCACCATTGAAGACATTACCACGGGCAAAACGTACCAGGGCAGCAAGCTGCCCGAGCATGTGCTGAGCATTGTGGAGGACGGCGGCCTGAAAAACCACCTGAAAAAAACGCTGAAAAAGGCGTGAATGAACCGGCGCAGGCAAAAAACGCCTGTGCAAGAACATCCGTATGAAAAAACTGAAGGAGGAAGGAACAAATGGCACCCACCCTGAAAGTGAACTTTGCCGGCGTTTCCATGCCGAACCCCTTCATGCTCTCCTCGGCGCCGCCCACCACCAACGTGGAGATGGTGGCCCGGTGCTTTGAGGCGGGCTGGGGCGGCGCGGTGCTGAAAACGCTGGCCTACACCCTGAGCCAGGCGCAGAACGTGAACCCGCGCATTACCGCGGTGAAAAGCGCCGACGGCGACATTGTGGGCTTTACCAACTTCGAGCTGGGCAGCCCCAAGCACATTGAAAAGTGGGCCAAGGATACCCGCTGGCTGAAGGAGCGCTTTCCCGAACACGGCGTCTGGGTGAGCCTGCTGCACACCGAGGGCCTTGTGGAAGAGCAGTGGCGCGAGGTGACGCGCATGTTCGACGAGGCCGGGGCCGACGGCTTTGAGCTGAACTTCTCGTGCTCGCACGGCATGGCCGAATCGGGCGGCGGCGCCACGGTGGGCGGCAGCGAGGAGGCCATCAAAATGGTGACCACCTGGGTGCGCGAAGAGACGAAAAAGCCCGTGATGCCCAAGCTGCCCGCCATTGTGCAGGATATTCCCGGCAAGGCGCGCGCGGCCGAGGCGGCGGGGGCGGACGCCATCGCCACCATCAACACGCTGAACAGCCTGCCCGGCATCGACATCCGCACCTTTGTGCCCTACCCCAATGTGGACGGGCGCAGCGCCTTCCAGGGGCTTTCGGGCGCGGCCATCAAGCCCATTGCCCTGCGCACAGTGGCGCAGATAGCCAAGGCGGTGAACATCCCCGTGTCGGGCATCGGCGGCATTTACAACTGGCGCGACGCGGCAGAGTTCATTCTGGCAGGCGCCTCTTCGCTGCAGGTGTGCTCGGCCGTGATGCACCACGGCTACCGCATTATAAACGACATGACGGCCGGCCTTTTGAACTACATGGAAGAGATGGGCTTTGAAACCATCAACGATTTCTGCGGCAAGGCCCTGCCCAATATCTTCCGCCACAACGACCTCTCGCGCGCCTACAAGCTGTATTCACAGCCGGACGCCGAAAAGTGCGTGGGCTGCGGGCGGTGCGTGGCCGTGTGCGCCGACAGCGCGTACAGCGCCATCCATCTGGACGAAAGCCGCAAGGCTGTGGTGGACAAAGAAAAATGTGACGGCTGCGGCCTGTGCACGCAGGTGTGCCCGGTGAGCTGCATGACAATGGTACGCAGGTGAAGGAGGCGGAAAACATGACTGAGATCAAGCAAACCATGGCCGATGTGCAGGCCGAGGCCAAGCGCTGCCTGTACTGTGTGGACGCCCCCTGCCAGAAGGGCTGCCCCGCCGGGGTGGACGTGGCGCAGTTCATCCGCCATTTGCGCTATGAGGACGTGAAAAGCGCCAAGCGCGTGATAAAAACGGCAAACCCGCTGGGCGGCATCTGCGGCACGCTGTGCCCCAGTGAAAATTTGTGCCAGAAAAACTGCACCATGAACTACTGCGGCGCGCCCATCCGCATCCGCGATTTGCAGAAGTTCGCCTGCGCCAACGCAGCCTATGCGCCGGAGCTGGCCCCCGCCAGCGGCAAAAAGGCCGCCGTGGTGGGCGCGGGCCCCGCGGGCCTTGGCTGCGCGGCCATGCTGGCGCGCCTGGGCCACGAGGTGGACGTGTTTGAAAAGGACGCGGCGGCCGCCGGCGTGGTGGCGCGCGAAATTCCGGCGCAGCGCATTGACGCCGCCGTAGTGGAAAACGACCTGGCCGAGCTTGCGTGCGGGCGCATCCGCTTCCACTACAACACGCCCGTCACGGCCCAAAAGCTGGAAGAGCTGAAACAGGAATATGCGGCCGTGTTTGTGGGCGCCGGCCTTGCGCAGGACCGCATGAGCGGCGTGGACATTGCCGAGGGCGCGCCTGTGGCTGGCTGCTCGCAGTACCTGGCCGGTTTGAAGAGCGGCAAAACAAAAGCCGTAAGCGGCACCGTGCTGGTGGTGGGCGGCGGCGATTCTGCCATTGACGCCGTGTGCGCCAGCCTGGAGGCCGGGGCAGAAAAGGCCGTGCTGGCCTACCGCCGCTCACGCGCCGAGATGCCCGCGTGCGACGAAGAGTTCTTTGCCGCGGCCGATAAGGGCGTAGAGCTGATGTACATGGTTTCGCCCGTTGCCGTTGCCAAAACGGCGGACGGCGGCGCGGCCGTGACGTTTGTGCGCAACCGTCTGGTGGAAAAGCCGGGCGAGGCGCGCCGCGGCTTTGAGGCCGTGCCCGGCAGCGAGTTCACCCTGAACGCGGCGCAGGTGGTGTTTGCCATTGGCAAAAAGGCAGACGCGGCGCTGGTGGCGGGCACGCCCGACAGGGACACCCTGCGCGTGGCGGGCACCAACTGCTTTGTGGGCGGCGACTGGCTGAACGGCGGCGCCACGGTTGTGGAGGCCGTTGCCGAGGGCAAACGCGCCGCGGCGGCCATGGACGCGCTGATGAAGTAAAAGCCGAAGCTGCCGCGCGGCGCCCCCGGAAAGGGGCGCGGCGGGCGGGCCGTCAGGCCCATGCCCTGTGCCCGGTGGGGCCGGCCCTCTGCGGCAGGCGCCGCGCGGCTTTGCACACACAGCGTTTGATTTGAACGGAAAGGGGGACACAGATGAACGATTTGAATATTGTGGGCGGCACCATCGTGCGGCCTGAGGGCTGCTTTGAGGGCAGCGTGGAGGTAAAAGGGGGCGCCATCGCCGCCGTAAAGCGGGCGGGCGAAGCGCCCGCCCCGGCTGCCGAGACGGTGGACGCCGCCGGCATGCTGGTGTTTCCCGGCATGATAGACAGCCATGTGCACATCCGCGGGGGCAGGCTTTCGCACCGGGAGGATTTTGCCAGCGGTACCATGGCGGCCGCCGCGGGCGGCGTGACGGCCCTGGCCGAGATGCCTGTGGCAAACCCGCCCGCCTCCACCGCAGAGGTGTTCGAGGCCCGCAGGGCCGAGGCGCAGGCCGGCGCCTATGTGGACGTTGCCCTGTACGGCGGCGCCGGGGCAGACAACCTGGACGAGATAGAAAAGCTGGCCGGCGTGGGCGCCGTGGCGTACAAGACGTTCACCATGCCGCCGGTGCCGGGCCGTGAGGCTGAGTTTTACGGCCTGTGCAGCGAAACGCAGGACGCCCTGTGCCGCGTGATGGAGCGTGTGGCAAAAACCGGCCGCCTGCTGGCTGTGCACAGCGAGCTGAACCAGTATGTGGCCGCCGAGACAAAGCGCCGCATGGACGCGGGCGAAAACGGCCTGGTGGCCTTCTGCCGCTCGCGCCCTGTGGAGGCCGAGACGGCCGCCGTGGAATGGGTGATAGAGGCCGCGCGCAAAACGGGCTGCCGCGCCAGCGTGTGCCATGTGAGCACGCCGGAGGCCGTGCGCATGATAGAGGCCGCGCGCGCCCAGGGCGTGCGGGTGTGGGCCGAAACATGCCCGCAGTACATTTTGTTCAGCGAGCAAAGCGCCGCGCACGCGGGCGTGTTTGCCCGCATGAAGCCGCCGCTTCGCGACGGGCAGCGCATGCGCCAGCTGCGCCGGATGTATGAAAACGGGTCGTTTGCCATGACGGGCAGCGACCATGCGCCCTACCTGCGGGAAGAAAAACTGAAAAACGGCCAGGATATCTGGCACACCTTCGACGGCCTGCCCGGGCTGGAGCTTTCGCTGCCGCTGCTTTTGAACGCGGCGGCGGACGGCACCCTCAGCTTTGAGGCCATTGCAAAGGCCACGGCCGAAAGCACCGCCCAGATGCTGGGCCTTGCGCCCAAAAAGGGCCGCATTGAGGCCGGGGCGGACGCGGACATGGTGCTGGTGGCGAAAAACGAGGCGCCCGTGCCGCTGGACACGTCAAGGCTGTTCACCAAGGCGCGCGGCAGCGCCGCACTGTACGAGGGCATTCCCATGCACTACCGTGTTGCGCGCACCTATGTGCGCGGGCAGGCGGTGTATGCGGAGGGCCGCATTACCGGTAAGCAAGGCTGGGGAACATTCGTCAGCCCTGCCAGATAGATATTTTTCACAAAACAGGAGGTAAAGCATTTATGAGAACCGATATGCGCGGAAAAGACTTTGTTACCCTGATGGACTACACGGGCGAAGAGCTGCAGACCATTCTGGACGTGGCGTTCGACTTAAAGCGCCAGAACGCCATGGGCGCCGAGCACGAGCTGCTGAAAAACAAGACGCTGGGCATGATTTTTGCGCAGCCCTCCACCCGCACGCGCGTCTCCTTCGAGACGGGCATGACGCAGCTGGGCGGCCACGCGCAGTATTACAGCGAAGACAACATGCAGCGCAAGAACAAAGAGACCTGGGAGGACACCGGCCTTGTGCTGAGCCGCTACCTGGACGCTTTGATGGTGCGCTTGTACGACCTTGAGAAGTACGGCATGGCCCGCGACATCATGAACGAGATTCGCAAGGCCACCACCATTCCCGTCATCAACGGCCTGGACGACAAAGAGCACCCCTGCCAGTGCATGGGCGACCTGATGACCCTGCAGGAGAAGCTGGGCACCGGCTGGAAGAAGAAAAAAATTGTGATGAGCTGGGCGTATTCCGACCGCGTGAAATCTCCGGGCGTGCCGCAGGCCATGCTGATTGCGTGCAGCCTGCTGGGCGCAGACCTGACGCTGGCCTACCCGAAGGGCTACGAGCTGGACGACGACTACATGGCGTTTGCCAACAACGCCTACAAAAAGACGGGCGGCAAGCTGACCATCACCAACGACATTTACGAGGCCGCCACCGACGCCGATGTCATCTATGCCAAGAGCTGGGGCAGCACCCACGGCATGAGCAAGGAGGAGGACAAAGAGTACCGCAAGCAGTTCGAGAAAGACTGGTGCATCTCTGACGAGCACTTCAAGCTTGCCAAGCCCGTTTCCTACTACATGCATCCGCTGCCCGCCGCCCGCGGCGAGGAAGTGACGGACGCTGTGATTGACGGCGAGCACTCCATCGTGTACGACCAGGCCGAAAACCGCCTGCATGCGCAGAAGGCCGTGCTGGCGCTGCTGATGAAGAAGAAATAAGCTTTCTTCTTGCGGCCTGCGGGCGCTTGCCCGCAAGCAAAGCCCTTTTCTGGCGCTGTGCCGCGCGGCAAAGCCCTGCCGCCGCGCCGCGCGGCCGCGCCTTTCCATGAAAACCGGCGTGCCGCCCCCGCACAGGGCGCAAGGGGGCGCACAGCGCCTTTCTCGAAATGTAAACGTTTACACTTGACTTGGAAAAAGACGGAAGCAAAGAAAATATTTCCGAAAAAAGCCACCATGAAGAACTGCAACAGGGAGGAACGATTATGATCTTAGGTCTGCCTTTCCCGACATATCTCGGCTGGTTCGTAGGCCCCGCTTTGACGGTGCTTACTGCGGGTTACTGCATCTACCGGTATGTAAAATACCTGAAGACGGGTAACTGAGCTGAGGTTCGAATGGGCCGCCCTGCGGCGGTGCTGCAATGCGGGTGTCCTCCGTGCGGCAATGCGGGCGCGCCCTCCACTCGTGCGAATGCGAAAAAAGGAGATGGAATCATGTTAACTGGCTCTCTTGCAACAACAGGCCTTATCGTGCTGGGCATTTACATCATCGGCATGCTGGGCATTGGTGTGTATTGCAACAAGAAGTACGCAAATAACCTCAGCGGCTTCCTCACGGGCGGCCGCAATTTGGGCCCGTGGGTGTTCGCGCTTACCTACGGCTCCACCTATCTCAGCGCCTCCACGTTCATCGGCAACACCGGCACGGCTTACAAGGCCGGCATGGCCTATCTGATGATGCCTGTGGCGCAGGTGGTGCTGCTTCCCATCGGGCTTATCCTGTTCTCGCACGGCCTGCGCAGGGTGTCTGTGCGCCTGAACGCCATGACGCTGCCGGAGTATATCAGCAAGCGCTTCCACAGCAATGCGGCAAGCATGATAGCCTCCGTGGTCATCATCATTTTCATGGTTCCCTACATGGTGGGCGTCATCAAGGGCGGCGCACTTTCGCTGGCCAGCCTGCTGGGCCTGAGCTATGAGGTGGCTGTGTTCCTGGTGGCGGGCGTTGCGTGCGTATACCTTATTTTCGGCGGCTATATGGCGCGCTGCTACACAGACGTTATTCAGGGCGCCATGATGGCCTTCGGCATGCTGGCCGTGCTGGTGGCGGGCTTCTTCATCGTGGGCGGCCCCACCGAAATCGCCGCGGGCGTCGCCGCGTCCGACCCGGCCCTGCTTGAGACGCCGGGCCCGATGGGCTGGAGCAACCTGTTCCTGTTCTCGGCTGTGTATGCCCTCACCCCGTGGGGCCTGCCGCAGCTTGTGCAGACGAACTTCACCATCAAGGACAAAAAGACGGTTTACGTTTCTTCCATCGTGCTGTCCATCTGGCTGGGAGCCATCCTCATCGGCAGCATGATTATCGGCAACATGGGCCGCGCCTATTTCGGCGACCAGTTCCTCGATAACCCCGACCTCGTGTTCCCGAACCTGGTGCTTACCTTCTTCCCGAACGTGCTGGGCGCCATAGTGATTGTGGCCGTTATTGCGGCGGCCATGAGCACCATCGACGGCGTGCTGATGACCAGCGGCAGCGCCTTCGGCGTGGATATTTACAAAAAGTTCATTAAGAAGGATGCCAGCGAAAAGCGGACCATCATGGTGTCCAACATCACCATGTTTGTCATCATCGCCGTGGTTATTGTGGGCTCGTTCATGGAGCTGCCCATGCTTTCTTACCTGAACTCTTACGCGTTCAGCGTCATCGCCGGCACGCTGGTGGTGCCTGTGTTCGCGGGTGTGTATTCGAAGAAGGGCACCACCGCGGGCTGCGTGGCCTCCATGCTGGCAGGCGGGCTTGGCACGCTGTTCTTCTACATGGTGAAGCCCGGCGGCGACTACATTCTGGGCTGCCCGCCGTTCGTTTCCGGCACCATCGTGGCCATTATTGTGTTCTTTGCAGTAAGCAAATTCACAAAGCCCCTGCCGAAGGAGTTCGTGGATGATTTGTTCTCGAAAGAGGCGGAAGAGGGCGCTTATGCCGAAGAGGACATCAGCGCCGAAGCGGCAAAATAAAAGTGTTTGTCCCGCGCAGGGGGCCGGGGCCATACGGCCCTCCTGCGCATGTACCCTCCTAACGTTGGGCACGGCCGCCGCACGGCGCGCACGGCCCGGCGCCGGGCGGGGCTGCGGCTGTGCCGCAGCGCCTGCACCGGCGCACCCTGTCATCCGGAACAGCGGCGGGCGGGCAGGCCCCGCCCGCCGCACCACTCCGGAAGCCGCGCGGTGCGCGGCGCAAAACGTTTTTGAACCGGGAAGGTGAAAGCTGCATCACAAAAGGGCGCACACGCCCGCCCCCCGAAAAGGCGCGGAAGCCGCGCGCGGCCCCGCGGGGCCTGCAGTGCGGCGCACAATGTAAAGAAGAAAACAGGCGCCGGGCGCGTGCCGCCCGGCTGTGAATAAAACAAAGCCCCGCCTGCCCCGCACGGGCGCCGCGCACACGCGCGGGCCTGCGCTGCGGCGGCCTGCGGGGCGGGGCGGCCCGTGCAGGCGGGCTGCCCGAAGCAGGCAGTGCGCGGCGCACAGCGCGCCGCATCACACATACCCCGCCGCACTGCGGCGGCAGAAAAGAATGGAGGAACCTTATCATGGCAGGTTTGTTGGACGGAGTAAAAGTGCTGGACCTTACGCGTGTGCTGGCGGGCCCCTACTGCGGCATGATGCTGGCGGACATGGGCGCCGAGGTGACGAAGATAGAGCTGCCGGGCCGCGGCGACGATTCGCGCCGCAACTTCCCCATCGTAAACGGCGAAAGCGCCTATTTCATGAACCTGAACCGCAACAAGCGCGGCATGACGCTGAACCTGAAGAGCGAAAAGGGGCGCGAGATTTTCCGCGAGCTTGTGAAGCAGTCGGACATCGTGCTGGAGAACTACCGCCCCGGCGTGATGGAAAAGCTGGGCCTTGGCTATGAAGATTTGAAAAAGATAAACCCCGCCATCATCTACGGCGCGGTTTCCGGCTTCGGGCACTACGGCCCATATTCCAAGCGCGCGGGCTACGACATCATCGGCCAGGCCATGAGCGGCCTGATGAGCACCACCGGCTGGCCCGACACACCGCCCACCCGCACGGGCACGGCCATTTCGGATGTGATGGGCGGCATCAGCTGCTGCGTGGGCGTGCTGGCGGCGTATATCAACCGTCTGAAGACGGGCGAGGGCGAAAAGGTGGACGTGGCCCTGGTGGATTCCATGGTGTCCGCTTTGGAAATCATCAACATCATCTACCTGTGCACGGGCCGCGTGCCCAGCCGCATCGGCAACCGCTACGAGGCCATTTACCCCTACGATTCCTTCAAGGCCAAGGACGGCCACGTCATCATTGCCTGCGGCAACAACAAGCTGTTCGAGCTGCTGGTGGGCGTGATGAACAAGCCCGAGCTTCTGGAAAACCCGCACTTTGCCGACAACAACGAGCGCGTTTTGAACCACGCCGAGCTTAAGCCCATCATTGAAGAGTGGCTGAAGGATAAGACCATTGACGAAACAGTGGATATGCTTTTGGCCGTGGGCATCCCGGCGGGGCCCATCAACACCATCGACCGCGTGGTGGCAGACCCGCACATCGCCGGCGCCCGCGAAATGTTTGTAGAGCTGGAGCACCCCAAGGCGGGCAAAATGAAGGTGACGGGCAACCAGATTAAATTCACCAACAAAAAGGTGAAGATAGACCGCCCCGCGCCGCTGCTGGGCCAGCACAACGAAGAGATACTGGGCGAAAAGCTGGGCTACACGCCCGAACAGGTGGCCCAGCTGAAAGAGGACGGCGTGCTGTAACACACGCCGGTTTGACCGCGCGCCCTGCGGGGCACGCGCGGCACAGAAAAGGCCCTTTTGCACACAGGGCGGCGGGCAGGCATGCCGGGGCCGCCCTGCGCTGCGCACAACAACAGGAGGTGTTTTGCAGTGAACACATATCCGAAAAAGGTAGAGCTGGTGGAGGTGGGCCCGCGCGACGGCTTTCAAAGCATCAAAGAGTTCATCCCCACAGAGCTGAAAAAAGAGATTATCGACCGCCTTGTTGCCGCGGGCTGCACCACCGTGCAGGTGACCAGCTTCGTGCACCCCAAGGCCATCCCGCAGATGCAGGACGCGAAAGAGGTGGCGCAGTATGTGCTGGAAAAATACCCGGCCCTGCGCGCCTACGCCCTTGTGCCTAACCTGCGCGGCGCGCAGAACGCCTACGAGGCCGGCCTGCGCGAGATAAGCTATGTCATCTCTGTAAGCCCGGGGCACAACATGGCAAACGTGCGCCGCACGCTGGAGGAATCGTTCGCAGAGCTGGGCACTATCCTCGCCACATATCCGGACATGAAGGTGGTGCTGGACGCGGCCACCGCGTTCGGCTGCCCGTTCGACGGCGAGGTGACGCTGCAGCAGGTGCTGGCCTATGTGGAAAAGGCGCATGCGCTGGGCATCCGCGACATTGACCTGTGCGACACCATCGGCGTGGCCACGCCCGTGCAGGTGGAAAACACCATTCTGGCCCTGCGCGAAAAATTCCCGGACATCACCTTCGGCGTGCACATCCACGACACGCGCAACATGGGCATGGCGTGCAGCCTGGTGGCTATGCAGTGCGGCATTGCGCGCGTCTCCACCACTGTGGGCGGGCTTGGCGGCTGCCCATTCGCGCCCGGCGCGTCCGGCAACACGGCCAGCGAAGATTTTGTATATATGCTGGAAAAAATGGGTGTGGAGACAGGCGTGGATTTTGAAAAGCTGCTGCAGACGGCGAAATATCTGCGCGAAAAGGTGCCGGGCAACTATTCCGGGCATCAGATAAACATTCAAAAGCCGCAGTGCACCATGGGCTGAGGGCCGTTTCGGGGCGGGCGGGGCGCAATGCCAATGCCCCGGCCCAGAGCGGCACAAAGCGGCGCACAGCGGCGCAGGCAGGCCGCCGCGCGGGGAATGCCCCGCGCGGCGGCCTGCTTTTGCTTTGTATGCTTTAGCGGAACGGCGCCCTGCGGCTGTGCCGGGGAGAGTAAAAAGGATTATATAGTGAAAAACCTTCCGGCAGAATAGAAGCTGCGGCTGGCCAGCTGCAGCAGCAATCACCAGAAGATTTTTCAATGAAAGAAAAAGACATTGGAAGTTTAACAGCATACAGTATGAAGATGGCAGTACCATTTCGTGTTCGCCTCCCCAATACAGGTGGTCCGCCATATATGGACGGGTCGGGAAGGATACAGGACAGATACTCTGAAAATTATGCGAACAGAAAGGTGTGGACATCATCGAAGCACAAGCGTGTCCAGATCACATCCATATGCTCATCAGCATACCACCCAGGTACGGTGCAGCATAAACCATGGGGTATCTCAAAGGGAAGAGCAATCTGATGGTTTTTTCGACAGGCACGCAAATCTGAAGTACAAATATGGAGGCCGGCATTTCTGGGCCGGAGGGTATTATGTGGACACAGTAGGACGGAACAGGAAGCAGATACAGGAGTACGTCCGAAATCAATTGGAGGAGGACAAGAGCGCAGGCCAAATCAGCATCAAGGAATTCACTGGCCCGTTTACGGGCGGCAAGAATACCAGGGCATAAGAATGGCGCCTTCAGGGGCTTGCTATGAGTCGGCAATACAGTTGGCCGGCCCATTTGCGGCCCCTTTAGGGGCGTTGTCCGTGTTGTGCCCTTCCGTGGCTCGTGGCTTACGCAAGCCCCAGGCTTTGCCGGGGGGGGGGCCTGACTCTGCCGCACGCTTTACAGCCGCCGCGCGCGGTGGTATGATGCACACAGAAGGGCCGCACGCTGTTTGCGCCGCACGCGGCGGCGCACGGCGGCCCGCAGGGAAGGGGAGAAGCAAAATGTACCCGCTGCTCAGCTTTGGCGTGCTTGCGCTTGGCGCGGCGCTGTTTGTGGTGGCGCAGAAATTTGTGAAGGACAATGTGGTGTTCCGCAACTGTGTGCGCGCGGCGGGCGTGCTGCTGGCAGCCGTGGGCGTGTGGGCGCTTGCCATGCTGCTTTCCGGCCGCGCGCAGCTTCCGCTGGGCTGAAAGCGCCCCGAAAGGGAAAGGGCACGCCGCGCCGCCCCGGCAGGGCGGCGCAGGCACGGACAGGGCAAATGCGCCGCAGTGCGGAAAAGCAGCCTGCGTCACTTGGAGGGGCAGGGCGGCACGCCTTGCCGAAGGGGCGGCCAAAGTCGTCAGGCGGGAGGGCGCGGGCGCATATTTTCCTGAGAAAACACACCCCGCGGCACGGGAAAAGTGCGCGCCTGCTGCCGCGCCCCTGTGAAATGGAGAGCCAATGTACAGAGGGCCTGCGGCCCCGCCGGGGCGGGCGTGGCTTTGTGAAACGAGGGGCCTGCGTACAGCGGGCGGGCCCTGTTTGCGGGCAGGCGGAGCTTTGCGGGGCATGGGGCCTGCGTACAGCGGGTAGGCCCTGTTTGCGGGCGGGCGGAGCTTTGCAAAGTGCAATGCCTGCGCACAGCGCGCGGGCGGCGCCATGTGCGGGCGCGGCCCTGTGAAATGAAAGGACAATGTACAAAAGGCATGCAGGCCCGCCGGGGGCGGGCGTGGTCTTGCAAAGTAAGGGGTACGCATACAGCGGGCAGGCAGGCTGTGCTGCGGCACGGGTACAGATGAAGCGGGCGTGCCCTGCACAAAGACGCCCGCGCTGTGTAGCTTTTGATACAGACGCGCCGCCCGGCGCGCGGTAAAATGAAAAAAACGGGCCCGGCCCGTTTGCAAAAGAAAGAGAGGCAGACGGCATGCTTTCCGTGCAGAACATTGCGGCCATGGTAGACGCGAACCGTGAAGAGGCGCTGGCTTTTTTCCAGCAGTGCGTGCGCACGCCCAGCGTGACGGGCAGCGAGGCTGCCATGGGCGAGGTGGTGCGGCAGTTTTTGGCGCGGCAGGGCTTTGCGCCGCAGGTGTATGAAAAAGAGCCGGGCAGGCCCAACATTGTAGCCGAGTGGAAGGGCGCGCGGCCCGGCCCCCGCTTTGTGTGGAACGGCCATTTGGACGTGTTCCCGCCGGTGGCGGGCAGCCCGGGGCTGTACGGCCCGTGGGCGGGCAAGGTGGCGGACGGTTATCTTTATGGGCGCGGCAGTGTGGATATGAAGGGCGGCGTGTGCGCGGCCATTATGGCCACGGCCTTTCTGAAGCGGATGGGCTTTTCCCCCGCGGGCAGCGTACTGATGACCTGGGTGTCGGACGAGGAAAACACCGGCGGGCTTGGCACCAAATACCTGCTGGAGCAGGGGCTCATTTCCGGCGACTTTGGCATAGACCCCGAGCCAACGCACGGGCAGGTGCTGGTGAGCCACTGCGGCGGGCTGAATGTGAAGGTGACCTACCGCTCGGCCGCGGGGCATACGTCCATTCCGCACCCGGAGGGCGCAGACGCGCTGGAGAAAACGGTGAATGCCGCCGCCGCTCTGATGGCGCTTGGCCGCCGCATAAGCCGTTACAGCGAAGAGCTTGGCGCGTGGAGCAAGCTTTCGGTGACAATGATAGAAAGCGGCAATACGGTGAACATGTATCCGTCAGAGGGGCATCTTGTGATAGACCGCCGCCTTGTGCCCGGCGAGACGACGGCCGAAGGCCACCGCCAGATACGCGAGGTGCTGGACGGCCTGCGCCGCGCCCACCCGCAGGCAGATTACAGCTACGAGTACGAGGTGCTGGGCGAATACCCATGCCTTGTGGTGGACGAAAACGAGCCCATTGTGCGCATGTGCCTGGAGGCATACCGCGAGGTGACGGGCAAAGGCACAGCCGTATACCGGCGCGGCGGCGGCTCGGACGCGTCGGACATTGTGGAAAAGACGGGTCTGCCCATGCCGAATTTCGGCGCGGGCGACGAAGAGGCAGAATCTACCCACGAGAATGAAAAGCTCTGCCTGGAGGATTACTTCACCTTCATCAAGGTGTATATGCGCCTGCTGGTGAAGGCGCTTTCCTGAAAGCGCGCCCCGCGTGCAGAAAGGGGGAACACATATGGAACACGTTTTGCTGATATGGGCCAGCCCCAACCGGGACGGCCTGACGTCTGCGGCCAAAAACGCCGTGCTGCGCGGGCTGGCGGCCGGCGGCGCAAGGGCGGACGAGGTTTGGCTGAACCACTGCGCCATGCAGCGGTGCATGGCCTGCGGCGACGGCTGGGGGCTGTGCCGTGCAGAGGGCCGCTGTGTGCTGAAGGACGATTTTGCCGCGCTGTATGAGAGGCTGCGCGCGGCGCAGGGCCTTGTGCTGGTGACGCCTGTGTACTGGCACGACATGGCCGAGGGGCTGAAGGCGTTTCTGGACAGGCTGCGCCGCTGCGAGACGGCCCACAGCCACGCCCTGCGCGGCATGCAGTGCCTGCTGGTGGCCTGCGCGGGCGGCAGCGGCCTTGGGGCTGTGCCCTGCCTTGCCCGCATGGAAGAAACGCTGGGCCACATGAAGATGGAGGCCGCCGAGCGCGTGCCGGTGACGCAGTTCAACCGCGGCTACATGCTGCCCGCCCTGGAGGGCGCTGGCCGTGCTTTCGCGGCCTGGCCCCAGACGCCGCAGGAATAGCGCGGCGGCCTTGCCGCGGACAGGCAAAGCGGGGATGCGGGCCGCATTTCGAGCCGCGCAAAGCGGCGGGTTCTGATAAGGCTGCCGCGTGCGGCCTGCACCGGCCCGGAAGCAGGCGGGCCAGAGCTGGGCGCCGGCCGTGCGCCGGGCGTCGGGAATATCCGCCTGCGAAGCATCGCTTGAGCCCGCATGGCGTTGCCAAAGGCGTCTGTGCGCCAAAGGCTGCGGCATGCGTTTTTCATTGCGCGGAAAGCCTGCCCGGCTACCGCCAGACGCGCCGCGCCCCTCGCAAAGCAAGAGCTGCGCACAGCGGGCAGGCTCCGCTTATGAGCAGGCGGAATTTTGCAAAATGTAATGCCTGCGCACAGCGCGCGGGCGGCGCTATGTGCGGGCGAGGCCCCGTGAAGTAAAAGGGCAATGCACAAAAGGCGCGCAGGCTCATCATATGCGGGTGCGGCCCTATGGAATGAAAAGCTAATGCACAGCGAACTTGCGGCCCCGCCGGGGGCAGGCGCGGCTTTAAGCCCCAGAGCCATATGCTCCGTTTTTTCTGCGGCGGGCAGCGCGCGTGTGCCGCGTGCGGAAAGCCTGCCCGGCTACCGCCAGACGTGCCGCGCCCCTCGCAAAGCAAGAGCTGCGCACAGCGGGCAGGCTCCGCTTATGGACAGGCGGAATTTTGCAAAGTGCAATGCCCGCGCACAGCGCGCGGGCGGCGCTATGTGCGGCGCGGCGCTGTGAAGTGAAAAGCCAATGCGCAGAAGAAGAACGGGTTCTGCCTAAAGTGGAGAACAGCGCTTTTTCCTGCCCGGCAGGCCGAATTGGCGGTGCAGGGGCGCAAGGCGGGCGCCGCCTGCCATGGCGGCAAAAGCCGCGGCAGGGCTTTTGTGTTTTGCACAGGCCGCCCACTCGTGAGGTGCGGCGGTATTTGGGGCCGCCAGAGAATTTCCCGGCGTTTTTGGCGGGCAGCAGCGTTAAAAAGCCCGGTGAGCCGTCTGGCCCGCCGGGCCGTTTGAATATGGCAGGCGCTCAGGCCGCCGGTTCCAAACTAATGCTTTCCCGCGCCGGTGCGCCTTTGTTTCTGCCCGCTTTGCAGGCTTTGGAAAAGCTGCGCGCCGCCACAGCGCGGGGCATGCGGTGCAAAATGCCGCGGCCCGGGCACAAAAGCCAGGCCGAAGGCGTTGTGCTGATGAAAAAAAGCATGTATAATAGAAAAAACGGGCAGAAACGGCGCCTGCCCCCGCACACGGGCGCACAGAGACACCGGGCGCCCGGCCGCAGAGATGAAAAGGGAGCGTGTAGTTTATGACACAGGATATGGTCGTTATATTAGACCTTGGCAGCGAGGAGAGCGCCCGCGTAGCGCGCGAGGTGCGCAGCCTTGGCGTGTACAGCGAGATACACCCGCACGACATCACCATGCAGCAGCTGGCTGCGCTGGGCAATGTGCGTGCGCTCATCCTGAACGGCGGGCCCAACCGCATGCTGGCGGGCGAGGCCGTGGCCCCGCTGCCTGAGGTGCTGGCCTGCGGGCTGCCCATGCTGGCCATTGATTTCGACGGCGCCCCGGCCGCGCGGCACATCGACGCCCTGCCGGCGGACGAACAGGCCAGCACCGCGCTGCTGCACGGCTTCCTGTTCGACGAATGTCATGTGCGCGGCGAATGGGATATGGAGAGCTTCATTGCCGCCCAGGTAGAGCATATCCGCCGCCAGGTGGGCGGCAGAAAGGTGCTGCTGGCGCTTTCCGGCGGGGTGGATTCCTCTGTGGTGGCGGCGCTGCTTTTGAAGGCTATCGGCCCGCAGCTTACCTGCGTGCATGTGAACCACGGCCTGCTGCGCAAGGGCGAGCCCGAGCAGGTGGTGCGCGTGTTCCGCGACAATTTGGGCGCAAACCTTGTGTATGTGGACGCACAGGAGCGCTTTTTGAGCAAGCTGGCCGGTGTGGCGGACCCTGAACAGAAGCGCAGGATTATCGGCGCCGAGTTCATCCGCGTGTTTGAAGAAGAGGCGCGCAAGCTGGATGGCATCGAGTTCCTCGCGCAGGGCACTATCTACCCGGACATCATCGAAAGCGGCACCAAGACAAACAAAGTGGTAAAGAGCCACCACAACGTGGGCGGCCTGCCGGACGATTTGAAATTCGAACTGGTAGAGCCCGTGCGCCAGCTGTTTAAGGACGAGGTGCGCGCGTGCGGCGCGGCGCTGGGCCTGCCGTACGACATGGTGTACCGTCAGCCGTTCCCCGGCCCGGGGCTTGGCGTGCGCTGCCTTGGGGCCATCACCAGGCCGCGCCTTGAGGCGCTGCGCGAGAGCGACGCCATTTTGCGCGAAGAGTTTGCCGCCGCGGGGCTGGATAAAAAGGTGTGGCAGTATTTTACCATCTTGCCCGATATGAAGAGCGTGGGCGTGCGCGGAAACGCGCGCTGCGAGGAATGGCCCGCCATCATCCGCGCCGTGAACACCGTGGACGCCATGACGGCAGAAATAGAGGAAATACCCTACGATGTGCTGCACCGCGTGACAAAGCGCATCATCACCGAAGTGCCCGGCATCAACCGCGTGTGCTACGACCTCACCCCAAAGCCCACGGGAACTATTGAGTGGGAATAAATATTTAGTGTTTTTGGAATCCTGAAAAGCGTTGGTAATACAGCGTTTTTCAGGATTTTTCTTTTTTAGTGGCTACAAATTGGCTACATTTGCAGCGATTTTTGTAGCCAGAGGCTCACGGCATGATGCCGTCAAGCTGTCTGGCTACCTCCACCTGCTTGTTGGGGTACAGGTGGCTGTACGTGTCCATCGTTGTCTGCACCTTTTCATGTCCGAGCCGCTCCGCGATCAGCAGCGGTGAGAAGCCCATCTCCACCAGCAGGCTGGCGTGGCTGTGGCGAATATCATGCACCCGAATCCGCTTCACACCTGATGCCTTGCAGCCATACTCCATTTCGTGATACAGAAAGCTCTTGGTATAGGGAAAGAGCCGGTCGTCCTTTTGCAGTCCGTAGCAATGGGACATATACTCCTGCAAACAGGTGCAAAGACCGTCGGGAATGGGGATAGTGCGGATGCTTTTCGGCGTTTTCGGAGTGGTGATAATATCCTCTCTGCCGAGGCGCTGATAGCTCTTGTTCACCGTCAGGGTCTTCTTCTCGAAGTCGATGTCCGACGGTGTGAGCGCCAGCAGTTCTCCCTCCCGGATCCCCGTGTAGTACATGGTCATAAATACCGTGTAGCTGGCAGGCCGGTCTTTCATGCTCTCGATAAAGGTCTGGAACTCGTCCTTTGTCCAGAACAGCATCTCGTCGGCTTTCTTCTTGCCCATGCTCCCCGCCTTGTGACAGGGGTTTTCTTTCAAGCCATAGTATTTGACTGCGTAGTTGAAAATCGCCGTGAGCTGGTTGTTGATGCACTTGAGATAGGTCTGGGCGTAAGGCTTGCCATTTTCATCCCGATAGCTGGTCAGGGAGTTCTGCCATTGGCGCACATGAGTGGGCTTGATCTCGTTCAGCGGGATTTTCTTAAAGAAAGGCGTTACCTTCAGGTCAATCAGCCATTTCTTGCTGGCAACGGTGGAGGGCTTGAGGCGGTGCTCCATATCCTTGACATACAGGGCGATGAAGTCACCGAAGGTCATGCCGAGGCTGCCCGTGGATTGGCTGATAAAGTCCCGTTCCCATTGAAGGGCTTCCTTCTTGGTGGCAAAGCCACGCTTCTTCTTGTGGATGGTCTTGCCCGTCCAGTCCGTCACGCGGATCTGGGACATCCAGCGACCGGTGTCGCCGTCTTTTGTTACTGACATTTTTACCTCCTTCCCTCAAGAATCAGGCTTTGATGGGGTTATTTACTCATTACTCTCG
>JAGZUF010000067.1 GCA_018380115.1 Oscillospiraceae bacterium
CGGCCAGCCTGCCGAGCGCGGATATGAGATACTGCCGGAAAAGCGCACCAGCGTGCACCTCACGCTGGCGGATGGAAGTACAAATACACTTGCTGTGACACCAGCGAACACCGAGCGGCCCGCGATTCGCTGCGGCGAGGGCTCTGTGCTTGTAATAGACGACAGCGTGTGGAACCAGACGGCGGTAGGGGAAGCCATCACGCCCGAACAGGGGCGCGTGCCGTATGACTGCACGCTGAAAAACGGTACGGAATTGAAGCAGGGCGACCCGCTGTGGAAGATGGACAGTGAGACGCCGGGCGCGCTGACTGTCACAGGCGGTGCTTGTAGTGCGGGCATAGGTGGCGGGCCGCGTGAGGCAAGTGGAAGCCTTACCATCCAAGGTGGCAATATAGAGGCGCATACGCTCAACCCTGGCCAATATAATCATGGCGGCGGCGCGGGCATAGGCGGCGGCATAGGCGGTGGTGTGGGCTGTACGCTGGAGGGGGGCGGCCTTACCATCAACGGCGGCAATATCAAAGCCTATGGCAGTTACCACGGTGCAGGCATCGGTGCGGGTTCTCAGGCCCCGCTTCCTATTCATGCAGCAAGTGTTTTGCCCGGGGCGCTTCAGGCGCCGACTTATACATATACCGAGCAATATCCCAATGCTTCTCCCGTACCAGGAGATATTACTGTAAATGGCGGATATACACTGGTTTATGGTTATACGCACGGGAACGCTTTGGGGGGCGCATGTGCAAATGTGAATAACATAGGCCATGGGGGAAAAGATATTCCGCATGAACTTAGGATTACCGGTGGTACATTGAAACCAATTTCTCAACGTGGACAATATTCCTACGATGTCGGGGCCTTAGGCGGCAAAGTGATTGTAACGGGCGGCTCGTTCCCCGTAGGAAAATATAGCGGCGGCGTGGACGGCCTTAGCTTTCAGGGCGCCAGCGTAGAGAGCGCCAGCGGGGAAAAGCTGACAATGGTGGAGATAGACCTGCACAACTACCCGGAACTGCAGGGCGGCAAGGTAATAGACTTTCAT
>JAGZUF010000068.1 GCA_018380115.1 Oscillospiraceae bacterium
GCAGCCTGCCGGTCATGCGGGTGGGGGACGACTATGAACAGATCGGCTTTAAGCGTTTTTTGGAGGAGGGCGGCATTTCGCTCGCCGCCGCCGAGGTGGTGCCGGGGCAACGCACCTCCGTGTGCTACCTGCTTCAGGACAACGAGGGGCAGCATATCACCCTGTTTTATCCCGGCGCCATGGACGCCCGGTTCGCGCGGCCGCTGCCCGACGGCATTTTTACAGGGGCGCGGCTCGGCGTGATGACGGTGGGTTCCCGGCCGGACAATGAGGCGTTCTTTGCAATGTGTAAAAAGTATGGCCTGCCGCTGGTGTTCTCCATGAAGGGGGACATGGACGCCTTCCCGCGGGACTTTCTGGAGGAGCTGATCTCTTACAGCAGCATTATTTTCACAAACGAGGTGGAGCGGCAGGCCATCGAACAGATTTTAGGCGTCGATCTGCGCGCCATGCTGGACCGGGGACGCTGCTCCCTGCTGATCACCACGCTCGGCCGGCAAGGGAGCGACTGCTCTTTTAAGGCGGACGGAGGGCTGCAAAAAGCGCATGTGCCTATCTGCACCTGCGGCGGCCCGGTGATGGACGCCACCGGCTCGGGCGACGCGTTCGTGGCCGGGTTTTTGTACGGCTTCCTGCGCGGAAAGGACCCGCGGACATGCGCCATGCTGGGCACGGTGCTTTCCTCCTTTGTGATTGAGCAGGAGGGCTGCTGTGCCGGCGCGCCTACAGAGGGACAGCTTTTAGAGCGGTTTGAACAATTTGAACGGATGCTGAAAGGAGGCGGCTGATATGGCCACGCTGTATATGGGCGGGACGCCCGAAACCGTCGGCAGATATGTGCTGTTTTCGGGGGACCCGTGGCGTGTCAATGTAATCAAGCAGTTTTTGAACGATTCGCAGGAGGTCGCCTTTATGCGGGAGTTCAACACCTGCACCGGCACCTATAAGGGGGAACGGATCACCGTCACCTCCACCGGCATCGGCGCGCCGAGCGCCGCCATCGCCATGGAGGAGATGTATGCCTG
>JAGZUF010000069.1 GCA_018380115.1 Oscillospiraceae bacterium
TTCCACAGCAGGCAGGAGAGCTGCAATGCGGGGATGCCCGAAAGGCCGTAATCCGTGAACAGCCATTCGCCCGCCTGCTCCCCAAGCCTGCGCCCCGCACAGGTCAATACGCCGCGCGCACGGACGCGGATGCCCTTCAAACCGCCCGCAAAGGCGTTTTTACATTTGATCGGGACAAGGCATGGATACAGCGGCGTGACCGTATGCCCCAAATCGCGGGCGGCCTGATACAATCCGCCCGTACCGCCCAGCTTCGGCGCGGCCAGACCGCCGCCTGCCAGAATAACGCATCGTGCTGTCACACAGCGGCCGTCCGCAGACAGAACCGCAAAGTCCCGGCCGCGCGGTTCAACGGCCGCGACATCAAACTTCAGCGCGGTGCAGACGCGCCGCCGCCGCCGTATGGCGGCAAGCAGGCAATCGAGCACCATCGATGCCTGAAAGCAATAAGGATATATTTTTCCATCCTCCGGCATACTGCACAGCAGCCCAAGCCCCTCAAAAAACGAAAGCGTTTTTTGAGCCGGCATCTGCGCAAGCATCTCTGCAAGCGCAGCCCGATCCCTGGTATGATAATGCCGCGCGCTGATTTCAAGATTTGTCAGGTTGCAGCGTCCGTTTCCTGTCGCAAGTATCTTTTTGCCGACGCGGTCCATCCGCTCCATCAAGAGCACACGCGCGCCCGCGCCGGCCGCCGTGACGGCCGCCGCAAGCCCCGACGCGCCCGCGCCGGCAATCGCCACGTCAAAGCCTGTTTGCTCCTTCAATCAATCCACCGCCTGTCTTAAGACCAGTATACCGTCTTTGAAGCGGCCGCGCAAGTATGCAGATCTTCCGTGCACGCCCTGTATACGCACAATATTTACTTTTAATTACAAAAATGTTATAATAAATAATACAAGGAAATTTCTTGTAGAAAAACAGACCGGTGGGAAAGGAGGTATCAAGCGCTAACAGCAATCCGCCATCCCAAAGCCTTTCGACTGTACACGCTTGTAAAGAA
>JAGZUF010000008.1 GCA_018380115.1 Oscillospiraceae bacterium
GAACTATCTGATATACTTTCTACTACCAACCGAAAAACAGCGAAAACAAGCGATTTCCAAAAACTTCCTTCGGTTCGATTGCTTTTATGGAATCCCTTGCTTATGCTGAAACGCGAAAACTGTAGAAAGTGGGCGGATAATATATGCGCAGTCTGTCGGGAATTTTAGTAGCCATGGGCATCACTCCAAATTATGTGGCCTACAAATACCTTGGCCTAGCCATTGTAACAGCATATCACGATATGTCTTTGCTCACTAAAATTATTAAGGGAATCTATCCGTCAGTGGCAGAAGCGTGCGGAGTGTCAGCAGAAAGCATCGAATCCAGTATTCGCCGCAGCATCTGCGATGGATGGAATGGAGAAGGCCGCGCCACGATGGAACATCTAATGAACCGAACATTGCTAGATCCGCCTTCCAATGGCCAGATTATCAGTGCCATTGTCCTTTATATGAAAGAACACATGATTCCACCGTACTTTCCTCTTTAAAACCAGTAGGCCCCGGCAAATGCCGGGGCCTGTATTATTTCTTCAGTTGCTTTACCGCCTGGTCAATACCCGTAGCGGCAAGGCCGGACGTCACACCTACGGCCGCGGCCGTGATGGGGTCTGTTGCCGGGAAATCTGGCATACCCACATAGAGGGCCGCAAGGCCCAACAGAAGGCCTGCAAAGCCGCAGGCAATGGGAATGTACTTGTTATTGTCAAACGGCGTTGCCTTCACGACGATGCCCACCAGATAGCACAGTACCGTGATGGCCACCACAGTGGCAAGCCCGAAAATAGATACGTCCATATAAATCCTCCTTTATCCGTTGCGAATCTCAAGCTGTTCACAGCGCCGCACAATGTCACCCACAGAGTGGTCGCCATCGCCCAGCGCCTCATACGCATGATAGCAGCCTTTCAGAGTTTCCATCCCATAGGGTGGTATTTCGCCCGTTTCGATGTAGTGTAAGCCTAAGTCTATCACTTTGGCGCGCAGAAGCATCTTCAGGCCCTGCTCCATAGCTTTGTCTTTTTTTGCGTTGCTTTTTAACCGCCCCGCCGCCCACCCCGCAAAGGCCGCCACCAAGGGCAGCACCGCCGTAATGATGTCTTGCAAAAGTTCCACCTGTCAGCCCTCCAGCGCCGCCTGTGCGGCCTTTATTTTGGCTTCTGCATGCTCTGCACGTTCTGTTGCAGCTTCGGTCTTTTCCCCGGCCTCCTGGGCCTGTTGCAACGCTGTGTCGCGCTCTGCTGTCATGCTGGCAAGGCTGTTGCGCAGCGCCTTTGCCTCGGCCTTGCTCGCCTCCAACTCTGCGCGCAATGTCTCCAGCTCATTTGTCGCGGGCTTGTCCGGTTTTGCAGGTTCCTCCGGCGTCTCTATGTACTCTGCGAACTGCCAGTCCAAACCCTGCTCATAGCTGTATTTTTTGAGCAATATTTGGTCGCCGTTGCTGATGGGTCCTACTGTCACCAGACCGTCACGCACTACAATCGCGGTGTTGGGGTCAAGCCCGCTGTCCCGCACCCACTGACTGAGATAATAGCTGATGTCGCCGCCCGTGAGGTTGCCGCCGTCAGCCCCGGTGACAGCCACAATGCAGCTGCGGCCGGGCGTTACAGCGTCAAACGTGACATCATTGAGCCTGTTGGCCTCATCCGCAATATATTGCAGCTTGCCTTTGAGGTAAGGGCCGGGGCAGGCTGTGGCCGAGTACATGCTGTGCCATGTCAGTGTCTTGCCCAGCACAAGAGGGTGCAGGCCGTTGCGCCGTGCAATGTCTGCCACCAGCTTGATGAGGGTTTGCAGCGTATCATCAGCCACCGGCCAGTTCGGCGCGCCGCCGCTGTTGCTTGTCTCAATGGTTACAGCCCGGCAGTTGGACGCCCAGTGGCTATTTGTCCAGGCTATATCATCCTCGCTCACATACTGGCCTATCTGGGTGCCGCTTACGCCATAATGGCTGCTGCCCTCGCGCCCCACACGTTGCCACAGGCGGCCCAGGTCATCAATGCTCATGATACCCGCGCAATGGTGCACGGTAATCTCTGTAATTTTGCCGTAGCGGCTGCGGCCCTTGGTGTAGTTGCCCGCATACGCCTGCATGCGCTTTGTTACAAGGTTAGAGCCTATCATATCTGCGCAGCCTCCTCTCGTGCATCCTCCGGTATGTCAGCGCCGGGGCCTGCGTCTGCGTCTGCATTGACGTACTTTTCATCTTGTGCCATTTATTTGTACCTCCTTATGAAATCAGAATTTTATAAAACCTCAGATATTCGTTTGTACCGTTTGCTTTGTAGAAGTGGCGCTCGGCGTAAAAATACACACCGTTCTTTCTAAACTGACTGGGAATAGAAAATGTTTTTGTGCCGGATGCGCCATCCTGCGTTGTGTCCAATACGGCGCTCATGTGTGTGGTAATCCAGTCATCCTGCGTCAGATTCGCATTCGTAGAAAACCCGCCAAAGCCTATCCAGTTCGGGCCGCTTACGCCGTTGTTGTCCCATTGCAGAGTAATTTGCGTATAACCGGTAAGGTTCAGCGCCGCGCTGCGCACGATAATCCAGTTCCACCAGTCTGTACGCCATTGGGCGCGCAGCCATAGCTGTGAAGTGGAACTGCCCCAGAAGCCATCCTGCGAGGAAGTTTTTGTCCAGTTGTTAGCAGCTATCAGGTCTATGCCGCTGTTCCACACCTTCGTGCCGCCGATATTCAGTTGTTTCAGCGAAGTGCCGTTGCACACCACCTTCCCGCTTGTGGGAATACTTGTGCCGTTTATCACAAGGGCCATTTGCAGTGCCCCCTTCCGGTATTTTTCACAGTTCTCTCTTTCCTTACGGTTTCAGTATGATGCTTGTCAGCACCGGCTCTGCCGTGCCCCAGTTGGCCCAGTCGTTTGTCGTGTTCGTGCCCTGCAGCGAGATGTAGATGGTCGAGTTTTTCGGCACTGTCACCGTCCGTGAAAATGAGAGGCTCTCTATCCAGCGGTTCCCATTCCAGCCGGAGTGATATTCCAGATATTCATCGCCGGGGCCTTCACCTTCTCCGCCGTACAGGTTGTTGTACAGCTGGGGGTCAGATTTCCCCACGCGCACACGGGACATGGCATACTGCGCGCGCTTCATGCTGCCGGCGAGCTGCAGCTTTGTATGGTCGCCTGTCGATACCTTGATGCAGATAGCATGGTTATACACATCGGTTTTTCCGCCGTTGGAATTTGCGGACATTTGGGACGTATTGGCATATGAGCCGCCATTTTTCCCCGATACCGTATAGGCGCCCGCCTTGAGCACGTTCACGTCCGTCACCTTTCTCCATACCTCCGTCGCATTCAGATTGAGTACAGTCAGTGAGGTGCCATTCAAATTCAAGTTTCCTGTGGCCGGGATGCTTGTGCCGTTCAATTCCAGCGCCATCTCACATCAGCCCCAGTTCGGCCAGCTTCTGTTCGGTATAGGTAAGCTGCTCCATTCTGGCATACAGGCGCACCTCTTCCGCGGGCCTGCCCGTCTGGTTGTTGTACAGCGCAACGCGCTTTTTGGCAATTTCGGCGGGCACAGTGTAGTGCGAAAGGGCCAGTATCTCATCGCCCTGCATGCTCTGAAGGCGCAGCGTGTCCATAGCCTCTTCATTTTTGCAAAATGCCTCGAACTGGTCGAACGTCATTGCCTCTTCCGGCATGTAGATTTCAAAGTAATTCCGCACATTCGCACTGCCCGAAGGGCAGCAGACGGTCTCGTCGTGCACCTCATAGGTGTTTCCATTTCCGCAGATAAGTTTTCTCATTGTGTTTTTCCTCCTTATGCAAAATCAATTGTTCCTGTTGTGCCCGAAACAGATACAGTCAGCGTTTTGCCGCCCAGTTTGGCCGAATTGCCCACGCTCAGCTCTGCCTCCGGCTTGCCGCCCAGCTTGGCGGCATTCTCCACAGGCACTTCCTCGATGATTTCTGCGCCCACTGGTGCACCCTCTTCGTCAAGGCCCTGCTTCACCGCGTGCAGCGTTACGGCGCCCGTGGCCTCGTCCACCGAAAGGCGCACAGGGCCGTCAAACGTCTCGCTGGCCGTTGACGGGCTTCCTCCGCTCGATGGGGGCGATGGGGTGTACGCCTGCACCGCCGCGGCCTCATCCACCACGCCGTCGCCGTTTTTGTCGTATACCGCGCGCAGCATCACCTCGCTGCCGTGTACAATGCCCTCTATCACCTGCTCCAATTCCTCCGCCCGGCCCCTTAGCTGCTCATATAAGCTGTTAAACAGGGCGGTAGCTTGTTCCTGCATCGCTTTTGTCGGAATGCCCGTCACACCGTCCCGCATCAGCCCGCAGTATTCCTCGTTCAGCCGCTGGTCCGTGACGCTTTCCGCGCTCAGGTCCGTGGCGCCCGCGTCCACCAGCACAGTGGCAAGGTAAAGCTCATCATAGCTTTCATCGCGCACCGGCGCCGCTACCGTGGGCGCCTCTGCAAAGGAGCCTTTTTTTACAACAAGCTCCGCCTTGTTCCCCACCTTGTCCAGGCGGCACACAATGGCATCCATACGCTTCAGTACGCCGTCCGCCGCATCCAGCGTCAGGGAAAAGACCGCTTCATTCAGGGCCGCGGTCCCCCAGTATTCATCTCGCTTCAGCCATGCAAGCCCGGGCGCCACCGTCACCGTCAGCCCTCCCGCGCCGGCCGAGACGGCAAGGTTCCCTTCCGCAGAAAACACGCCGCGCGTGCGCGTACCAAGGTATGCCCCCATGTCCTTTGCTTCATATTCCGTATTGTCAAGGGGAAAACAAATCATCCCGAAACCTCCTTTGTCAGCTCAAAATCAGAAAGCACGGCGGTCACCCTCCTGCCGGTGCTTTCGTAAATGGTGCGCACGGACGAAACACGGGCCGAAAGCCTCAGGCCGTACCGGGTGAGCTTCAATGGGATAATATCCCCCAGCGCATAATCCCGTCCGTATTGCATCAGGCCCTGGCCGATGGTTGCATCCACCTCCAGCGTCTGCAAGCATTCAGCCAGCTTCTCCAATCCGCGCGCGGCCAGCACTGCGGCATATTCCTCCTCGGTATAGGTGGCGTCGGTATATGTGTATCCGCCGCTGCCGTCCGGCGCGGCAATCTGATACTTCCTGCCAATATCCTTGGCGTCTACCCACAGCTCGCGCAGATCATCTCCTGTGTATGTGCCCAGGCTCACCGTCACAATCTTCCGCTGTGCCCCTTCGCCTTCTCCGCCCACTATGGCGCAGTTCTTCCACCCGTCCGAGCCCTGCACAATCCGGATGTCCGTGAGGTTGTCAATATCGTCGCCAAAATATCCACGGTAGGCGTCTCCCTGCGTGCGGTCGGTGCCTTTATATACTTCAAAGGTCTCCACGCCCGTCTCCGGTGCAAATATCTCGCGAAATCCAAGCCCGGACGCTTTGGCCAGTGTCTGCCATGCCTCCAGCACGCCGCTCCATGTCGCCTGCGTGTCCACAGGCACGGCCAGCCCCTTCGCGGCTGCGGTCGCGCCGGGCAGCCCCCGGCGGTGCTTTTCCGCAAGGGCCAGCATCCCGGCTTCCGCTTCCTCTATCTGCTCTGTCGCCATCACCACACGGTCAGCCCAGCGCGCCGCCGAAAACACAGCCCGCACAGTCAGTTCCGCGTCCTTTCCATCGTCTGTCAGCTCCGCCTGCCGCACAATGGCGCTCTCCGCCTGCTCCGTGCAGTACAGCCGGTTTCCGTCCGCCAGCAGGGCGCGGTTTTTCTCCGTCGCGCTGCACACCAGCTTCGCCTCTCCCGCGTCCTGATACTCCTCCAGCCACTGCAGGCTGCGGATATCCTCTACGATGCCTGCGCGCTGCAAGGCTTTATCATACACATACAAGGTCATATCCCCGGCAGGCCTCCCTTCGGCAATATCACCTGCACACGCAGCCCCTCCCGGTTATGCTCCGCGTCAGAGCGGATGGTGTTGCGCCCCGGCTCCATCTGCATATTCAAATCGCTGTCAATGTCCAAAAAGCGGAAGGCGTTGCTCTCCGTGCCGTCCGCCTGCCGCAGCATGGCCCCCTTGCGCCCGTATATGGTGGAAACGGTGATGCTCTCCCCCGCTTCCAGCACCTTGTGAATGCGAATAAACGTGCGCTTTTCCACATGGTATATCTCCGGGTTCGTCACCGCGGTAACAGCCGTAAATGTCACTTCAAAGTCAAGCGGCACCGTGCCGGTATTCTCCACAGGCGTAAAAAAGCTCTCGGTATACCTGGAGATATACCACCGCCCTTCCAAAAGGCAGGGAAAGCGGAAAAGCCTGGTCAGCCCCGCTATCTGTGAATTGCCGCCGTCCGTGCTTTTGAAATACGGGTAAGGGCAGTGCAGCACGAATTGAAAGCTCTGCACCCTGGCGCCGTCTGAAAATACCGGCGTGGTCTTGGGCGCCCCTTCTATATACCAGCCCTCGCTGCCCTGCCGGATGGTCAGCCGCCCGGTGCTTCCCGGCGCTATGCACGCCAGTATGGCGCGCCGGTTTTTCTCCAGCTCCTTCAGCACAGCCCCATTTACCGTGATGTCCTTCGGCTGCACAGATTGGCTGCTGATGGTAGAGCCCACCTGCGCGGCCCCCTGTGTCTCGCTGATGGCGACGCTGTTGCTGGACGCGCCCGTAATCTCCGTCACCCACAGCGCGCTGCCGTGTGCGCTGTGCAGCACAATGCGGCGCCCGCCGCTCTCGTAGGTCACCACCGTGTCCTTATTCACGGGTTTTTCCACCTCGCTCTCGCCAAAAAGTTCTCCGCCTCCCTCGTCAGCTCCGCGGGGCTCAGGCTGTCGTGCGTGTAAATAGTCTGCTGCAGCACAGGTGCGCCCCCCGCGGGCTGCAAAGCCATGCCCGGCGCGCCGCTTAACGCGTTGCTTCCAGCCAGCAGGTCCGTCAGCCCGCCCCGCAGAGGCATGGCGGTCAGGCCAGCCAGCCTGTTCATGGCCGACGTAATGGGCCTTGTGTTTTTCTCAATGCCCTCCGCAACACCCGCCGGTATCCACCGGCCCACCTCGTCGCGCATCACCTTCGAGGGCGAGGCGATGCCGAAAAAGCTCTTGATTGCGTTCAGGGCCGATTTTGCAATGTTGACAGCCGCATCCCACAGCGCCCCTGCCATCGCGCCAATGCCGTTGATAAGCCCGCTGATGATATCCTTTCCAAGCTGCAGCCAGTCGATATTTTTAACAGCATCCCATATTTTGCGTGCCGCCTGCCCTGCCGCAGTGCCAAGGCTTGGCAGTGCGTTCCCAATACCGGATATCAGGCTCACCACCAAATCAAAGCCCGCCGCCAGAATTTGAGGTAGGTTTTGCACGAGGCCGGTAAGCAGCGAGGCTATCATGCCCGCCGCACTCTGCCACAGCTGCGGCAGCATCTGCGCTATGCCCGAAACAATGTTCATCAGGATATTCTTACCCGCCTCCAGCACATGGGGCAGGTTTGCAAAAATGCTGTTCCCAAATTCCGCAATGGCAGAATATCCCGCCCTGAAGATATTCGGCAGCGCCATAAAAATCCCGTTTACAAGCTGGTTCAGCAGCTCCGTTCCCTTTTGCAGCAGCTGCGGCCCCCCGGCGGTCAGCCCTGCCTGCAGCTGCGGAAGAAACTGCAGAAAGGCCGCCGCCAATTGCGGCACCGCAGTCTGAATAAAGGTGATAGCGGCCCCCGGCAGGGCTTTCAGAATATTCCACACCGCGGGGATAAGGTTCCCCACAAGAAAGGTCGTCACGGTCTGCGCCAGCGCCTGTAAAGAGGGCCCAATATCTTTCCCCAGTGTCAGATTCCCAAGCACGTTGGAAAACGCCGCCTTCATGGCGTTGAAGCTGCCCGTCAGCGTGGTGGCCGCCTCCTGGGCCGTGGTTCCCGTGACGCCCATTTCCTCCTGCACCGCATGAATGGCCTCTATCAGCTTGTCAAAGCCGATGCTGTTCACATTTTCCGCCGTGGCCGTCATGGCGTCGCCCAACACGCCGGAGTCATTGATAAGCCGGGCCATCTCCGCCTGGGTTCCGCCGTACCCCAGCTTCAGGTTGTCCAGCATTTCATAGTTGCCTCGCGCCAGAGATTGATAGGTGTCCTGCACAGTCTGCATGTCTGTGCCGAACTTATTGGCGTTGTCCGCCATGTCGGCAATGGCCGTGTCGGCCAGCCTGGCCGCGGCGGCGGTGTCTCCGCCCAGGCCCTGCAGCAGGCGGGCCGAAAAGCCGGTGACGGTCTCCATATACGCGTTTGCCGAAAGCCCCGCCGTGCGGTACGCCTCCTGTGCGCTGGCCGCCACCTGGGCGGCATTCTCCTTAAACAGCGTCTCCACACCGCCAAGGCTCTGCTGCAGGGCCGCGCCCTCTGAAATCGTCGCCGCCAGCGCCTTGCCGATACCCGCCGTTACTATCACATTGCGCAGGGTGCCCATCATCCGGCTGCCAAAGTCCTGCCCGGCGGATATCCCCGCCGCGCTTGCCTCGCCGCTCAGCGCCTTTGTGATGCTCCCTTGAATGCCCCGGGCGGACGGCACAATCTGTACATACGCCTTTGCCAGCTCTGTGGCCATTTTCCTTCACCTCCCCGTAATGCGCGCCCACGCCGCGCTGAAATCCTCCCCGCTGCGGTATGCCTGTATGGGCCGGGCCGCGGCCCCTTCCCCCAGAATAGCCTGCAAAATAGAGCCGGGGCGGCGGCGCCCCTTCGCTCCATCTCTTGTCTGCGCCCACACCAGAAAGGAAAGCCTGTCCACTGCCGCCGCCAAAAGCAGGGCGTCAATGGGCGCCGCCGCTCCCGCAAGGCGCAGCTTAATGCGGGAATTTCCCCTCAAACCGGCCGCAAGCGTTGCCAGCTTCCCAGCCGGCAGCGCCCGCATGTCCAATATCCCGTACGTCTCCGCAAAATCACACGCCAGCGCGTCCTCATCTGCGGCCATCATGCCGGCGAGGGCTATCAGTTTTTTCCCGGTTTGCCCAGCGCCTCAAAAATATCCATGATTTCCTGGCTGATGGCGTTCACCGGCACGCGCCCGTCCTCCGTGCGCAGGTGCTCATACAGCGCCCCGCGCGCTGGCCCCAGCACCATGCGCACCACCGCCGAAAGGGCCAGCGGGTCGTCCCCCTGCATCCCGGCCAGCGCGTCCACCAGTTCCATGTTGTCCAGCACGGCCTCCTCCAGCTCAAACGCAAAGCCGGTTTTGGTTTTTCCCTTTATCATGCTCCAGCAGCCCCCTTGATGTACTCATAGTGCGTGTTGCCGTCCCCGTCCGCGGCCGCGGTGATGGTCGTCTCATACCCCACGGCCTCCTCGTCCGCATAGGTAATCTCGCCCACCTCGCTCACCTTGCCGTTCGGTATCACAATGCGCTTGGCCACATTCCCGCGCAGAATCATGTCCACCACCCATGCGCAGGCCGGCTGCTCCGTGTTATTGGCCTTTACGGTGATGCCGGTTTCCAGTGTCCCCGTCACATTGGCGTCGCCGTACACCGCCTTCAGCGCCTCCACATTCAGCGCCTCTATCAGCGTGAAGGTGAACGTGTCCTCCTTCGCGCTCTGGTATGTGTAAACCACGTCCCCGCCCCACGCACCGATGCTTTCGCTTTCCGGGCTGTTCTCGTTCGTCAGCCCGTCCTCGCTGGCATAGCCCAGCTCCTTGAAGGCCTCATTCAGCTCGCTGGAAGCATCCGTGGGCAGCGCCGTACCCAGCGGCGCGCGGAAAATGGCGCCCCCCGTTTTGGGCTTGCTCACGGTCACTTTGTTCGAATCCATTTCCGTCTCTCCTCTCTCAATAATGCGTGATATCGTATACCGCCTGGTAGCGGTATCTCTTCATCGCGGTGTCTGTAAAGTTGTAATCGCTGTTCAGCCTCGCGGCGCACACCTCCGGCAGCAGGGCAAGGCTGTCCATGGCCCGCTTCACGGCCTCGTTCAGCCGTGCCGCCTCCAGCAGCGTGCCCGCATACGCCTGTATGGCCGCCGTGGCGGTGCAAATGTGGCCGCTGCGCCCGCCGCCCGTCTTTTCCACCAGAACAAAAGCCGCCGGGGGCTTCTCCGGCAGCTCCATGTACACAGGCACGTCCAGCCTCGCGGCCAGGTGCTTTTTCACCGTTTCCTCTATCATCCCGGTCACCTCAGCGCCTTCAAAAGCGTGTTGTTCTTCAAGTTGTCGGCCTCGGCGGCGCCGGTGGCGGTTCCCACCAGCGCCACCACGCGCGTTTGCGCCGTATACACCTCATAGCCGTCTCCGGCCCGCTGCCGCGCCGCCCGGGCATGCTTTTCCACAAGGGCTCGCAGCTCCGGGCTGCGCAGCAGCTCGCGCACACCCGCGCTGTTCAGCTCCACCCGCAGCTTACTCATACCGCTCCACCTTCACCTGCTTGTTCCATGCAAGCGGCACCATAGCCTCAATGCCCTGCGTCACACCGTCGCAGGTGCGGAACTTTTGCCCGAAGAACTCCACCGTCACGTTGTCCCAGTCGTGCGTGTCCCCCTTGGGGATGCCAAGCGTGTAGGCAATGTGCTTTCCATACAGTTGCAGTTCATTCACAACGTCCTCGGCGCTTGGCTGGCCCACCAGCACATTTGGCACCGTCTCCGGCGTCTCCTCCCAAACGGGTGCGCCAAACGCATCCACGCCGGCCTGCTTCTTCGCATACAGCGTAATGTCAATCCCCCGTATCATGGCGCGCCTCCTCCACAGGGCTGCGGACGCCGATCTTGTTGCCGGCGCCCAGCAGCCTTTTTTCCAGTTTCGAAAGGTACAGCTCTCCCACGCTGCCGCTGTTCATCGTCCAGCTCTGGCTGTAGCCCAGCGCCGATGCGCTGCCCTGCGTCGCCCCCGTGGGGAACAACGCGGCGCCGCCCTCACCATCGCCCAGCACCCTGCGCACCATCCGGCACGATACCAGCCTCTTGGCGCCGGCCTGTACCTGCGCACCGCAGGCGTCGATGATAAGGGCCGCCTCCTCAAGCAGTGCCTCGCACCGCTCCCGTTCCTCCGCGCTCAAGGGGCGGAACCCCGCCTCCACATCTGCCGCTTCGGCGTACTTCATTCGTCGTTCTCTCCCATCCGTTGTATACTATGGTTTCCCCAGAGGCGCCGGGGGCTTTTGCCGCCGCCCCCCCCCTTGTCCGGGAAGTGTGGGCCGCCTTATTTCTGCGCGCGCTGCCGCTTCCCGGCAGCCCGCGGCGCCTTTACCGGTGCAGGGGCCGCTTTGGCCCCTGCACCGGCGCTGTCCTCCACGGGCCTGTGTCCGGCGCGCACATATTCCTCCGCGCGCTCCGGCGCCACCCACATGCGCGTCCCCGTCAGGCTGTTGATAAACTCCGCCATGCTCAGGCCCCCGTTTTCGCCTTGCCGGTCAGCTTGTTGAACACGGTGGTGTCGCAGCGGAAGCCCACTTCAATCTCGGCGCGCACGGCAAACATGTTCTGCTCAAACAGGTTGATGGTGCTCTCGCCGTCCGTCAGGGTGGCCTGGTCGGAAATGGCGATTTTTACGCCCTCCACCGTGCCGTATACGGCCTGTGTCCAGTCGCCTGCAAAGCCCACCACCGCGTCGGCAGAGGCCGTCTCGGCGGTGTATGCGCCCTTGCTCTGGCGCACCGGCGCGCCCAGTATCATCGGCACGGCGCCCTCTGCCACGCTGTTGATAAACAGCGGGCGGTCGTTGCCGTCCACCGCAGAAAGCAGAATGGCCTTGCCCTGCGGCGCCAGCACCCAGCCGCTCAAAATGCCGTCGTGTGCGGCAATGTCCGCATCGGCAGCCACAAGGCCGCCGTAGGCGCTTGTCAGAATGCTCTGCGCCGTGCAACCGCCCAGGGTGTCAAAGTTAGAGCCCGGCGCGGTGCCGCCAAACACGGTGGCGTCAAACTTTTTCGCCAGCGCGCCCGGCAGGCGCTGCACAATCGCGTCATACAGCGCGGGCACATCGCGGCGGAACTGGTTGGAAAACGGCACAATAACAGCCAGCGTATAGGGCGTCATCTGCTTTGTTGCCAGCGTGCCGCGCTTCACCGGCTTTTTCTCCGTCTCACCCACCCAGCCGGCTTCGGGGTCTCCGGTAATCACGGGGATAGTCATGCCCAGCCCCGGCAGCTGCACCTGGCGCGCCAGGGCCATAACGGCAGACGCCTCCTGCGTTTTCTGCCATATCTCGCCGGACACAGCGCCCGGCAGGGCAATCGTGGTTGTGCGGTTGATGTCAATAGATGCCATATTATTTTCTCTCCTTTACCTTACTGCCTGTGAAAACCACTCGGCAAATTGTTCTCTGGGCGTGCCGCCCGGCCTGTTGGGCGGGTCGCCGCCATCCTTCACGCTGGGGTATCCGCCGTCTGCGGCAAATGCCCCGGGGTCTGCCTTTTGGTACGCCTTCACAAAGTCCTCAAGGCCCAGCAGCGTCCCGTCCTCCTGCAGCGGCAGCTTTTTCGCGGCCAGGTCTGCCAAAAACGCTTTCTTCGCGCTCCCGCTGGTAAATTTCAGTCCCGCCGCCGCGCTGCCCGCGGCATACTGCGCCTTCATCTCGTCCAGCTGCTGCCGGGCCTCCTGCTGCGCCTGTGCGGCCTTTTGCCTCCACTCAGGGTCATAGCCCTCCAGCTTCCTGTTTGCCTCCTGCAGCTGGCTCTGCGCCGCTGTCAGCTGTGCCTTTGCTTCTGCGGCTGCCTGCTTTTCCCGGTTGACGTCCTCACCGTGCATGGCAAACACCTTCTGCACCTGCTCGTCGTTCAGCCCCAGGGCCTTAAGCTCCTCTGTTTTCATCGTTTTCTCCTTTCGCTCCTTCAGATAGACTTTGTAAGGCGGTCGTCTCCGCCTGTCTGCGCGGCCGGTAAGCCCCGCCGCCGGGCAATAAAAATGCCCGCCCCGGCCTCGTGCGGCCAGCGGCAGGCATGAAAAAGCGCCTTTGCAGGCAAGTGCAAAAGCGCATAAAAAAACCACCGCCCACAGGTGGTGGTTCAGCCAAACGCTTTTTTCTCGTCTTCTTTTGTCCACAGGCCGGCGCGTTTTAGCATACGCACTGCGGCACTCGCACGTTCCCGAGCAGGGTCTCCGGGACAGTCCAAATAGTTATAGTGCTCATCATCATCTCGGTACGGCTTCGCGGCAAAGGCCAATTCTCGCCACTCCAGAACTTCTTTTTCAGTTAAAGTGAAGCCCATACTTTTCATCCCTCTCTGTATATTTTTCAATCCACGTTCTCCTTGCGGTGAGCGGCCCTTAAAAGGAAGAGGAGCCGCATTTCTGCGACCCCCCTTATCAGAACGGTGTTTGGCAGGCGTGGCGTTCTCCTGCATCTCTCGGGTTTCCCCTGTCGGTACCAGCGGCGTGTGGCTGCCACGAAATTGACCACCTCAAACACCTTTCTTATCCTATGCACATTATAACATTCCTATTCACGTTTGTAAAGCACTTCACTCTGCCGCAATAAGCGGCGGTAACGTTTATCACTGATATGCCACATGGAGATAATTGAATTTGAATAGTTCTCAGGGTCGCCGCTTACTTTCAGGCGAAGAACGATTTCAAGCCTGCTACCGGCAGCATCCTCTAAAAATATATTTTTTATCACCAGAGCCGTGTTGGGCCTGTTCCCTCTCAGAATATAATCCGGTGCTTCAAGAACCGTCTGCAGATGAGGCGCAAAACGTTCGTAAGTGCCAGGATGCCCCTCATTCACATGCAAAATCTGCTGGTTCGTAATAATAACTTCATCCGTCTGTATCTCATCCGATACAACCTTATACAGTTCCTTATCCAGCCTGCATACAAAATTCACGTCCGGGTTCCCGCCATTCTGTTTAGATGTATTCAGTATACCATTCCCGCCAGCATTCCGCAATGTTCTCTCTACACCAGCCGCCCGCGCCTAGCCGTCTACACAGCCTTGGCCGGTGTGCCGCATCCAAAGCCCTGCACCTGTACGCGGGAAGTGTCCGGCCGCAAGGCCGCTGGAAACGGGCATGAAAAAACCACGGTGCTTTTGCATCGTGGTTTAGCTTTTTACAACCTCAAAATTCCCAGCAGGGTAAAGATAGTCCTCTCCAGTATCATCAACAACACGGTACCAACCGCGCTCAATGGAAAGTACGCTGTAGATTTTGCCGTGTGTCAATTCAAGAGGCACCGTTTCCCCAATATAACGAACCTTGTCAATCTTCATCGTACAACCACTCCTTTACTTTGAATTTCACTTTACTGCTTCCATTTTGGAACCAGTGAACTTCCGCTCGAATCTGTTCTCCATCAACATCTACTGGTTTGGCTTTAGCTTATTCCGGAAGCACGAGGACACCTACGCCATCGATAATTCCAACTTGTGTCATGTATTTGCCTTCTTCATCTTTAAGTTCAACTTCATACATGTCTTGGCCAAGTTCTTCAATGTGCAGAACTTTGGCGGGGAATTCTTCATCTTTTTCAAAGAAATCCTTAATTAACTGTAATTTATCCATACAAATCACCTTACAGTGGCATTTATAAGTTGCATATCCGTGGTCAAGCGTTTATCATCTATCCGTAAAAATCCAAAACGACCATCCCGTCCTAAGTCTAGATATCTTGAAACATCGCCGTCCGCAGTCTGTGGGTCAACATAGTGTATTGAACTTCCAGATTTTTCGGCGATAAAAACGTGGGCTACCCTATTGCGGCCTTTCCACTGGACATATATTATATACCGCGCTCCATCTGGTGCATTTTGCAATTCTGTTTGTATGTTCTTTTTGGTTTGATAGAAAGCAAATTGGGGTGTGTTCCCGTTCGAATCCACAAAACATTCATTACCCCATTTAATTATATTATTTTGAGATGGTTTTGGCAACGCTTCAACATCATAACCACGCCTGCGAAACTCGTACGCCTGAACGCAGCGTTGACAGTTTATCTTGTATTCGCGCCCATTAGCATAGTTGGGATTGGCTTTTAAGGCAGTACGGATATTCAATGGGACACCTTGTGTCTTTCCATTGATAACCATTTGATTCTTTTTGGGATGCCTCTCCGCATACGCCGCCCGCTTCTGCGCGTTGATTTTGTCCTTGTTCTGTGCGTACTGCGCCCTGCGCATGGCGTTGATGTCGCCGTTCGCCGCATTATACTGCGCCAGATACTTCTCCGGGTCATATCCCGCCACGTTGGTGTTGCTGTCAAAGCGCACGGCGTATTCGCAGTCGCAGTTCGCGTGGATGTGCCGCGCATGGCCGCCCTGCAGGGTTTTCTTTCCCGCGCGCCGCCAGCCGCGGCTTGCCAGCATCAGGCAGAACGGGCAGGTGTCCCCGTGCGGCACCCATGCAAATTCCGCCCCGTCCCGCTGCACGTTCTTCAGTGTGGTGTCGGCCCCGGCCCGCTTCACAAGGCGGCTCACCCCGCCCCGCAGCAGGGGCGGGCTGCGCCGCATGGCCTCCACCATCCGCGCCACCTCCCCATAGCCTGCGGGCTCGGCGGGCGCCGCGGGCGGCACAGCCGCGCCGGCCGCCTTGGCCATCGCGTCATACATCTGGCACGCCAGCTCCGCGTTACCTTCGCCGTACTTCACCACAAGGGCGTGTGCATAGTCCGCCAGCGCCGCCGCGTCCCCGGTGCCGTGCCGTTCTATGTACTGCGCCATAAGCTGCCCGGCCCTTTCGTTCAGGCGGCTCAGCCGCTCCACATAATCAGCCCACGCCTTCTCCGGTATCCGCATCGCTCGCCCCCGCCTCCTCAAGCAGCACCCTCTGCCCGCGCACACGCTGTTCCTGCGCCTTAATGCGCCGGATGTCCGCCTGGTCAAAGCCTATCATCTCAAGAAACGTGTCGGTGCTGGCAAATTCCTGCCGGGCCGAAGCGATCTTGATCGCCGCGTCCGCCGTCACCGCTACGCTCGGCATGGCCGGGTTCTTGAAATGCGCCATAACCTCGCGTTCCTCCTCTGTCAGTTCCTCTGCCGTCACGCCGCGGGCAATGGCCTGCGCCATCAGGGCAATGGTTCTCAGGGCGTCGCCGTTCCCGGTGTTCAGCTCCTGTGCCATCAGCACAAGGCTCTGGCTCTGCGCCAGAATCGCGTCGCTGCTGGTGGGGTTCGCGTCGTTCACCACGCCCACGTCCGTCACCGTCAGCCCCGTGGCCGCGGAAAACTGGGTGGCCGTCATCCGCATCTTTTCCACATGCGGTGCAAGGCTGCCCTGTGCCAGTTGGCCGAAGGCGGGGTTTTCCCCGGTTTCCGGGTTCGTGGTCGCAGTAAGAATGCTCCCCACATATTGCCGGAACTTGTCCGACATAATGGCATCGTACTGTTCGTCCGTCACACCCAGCAGATACTTCTGCGGTGTGGTGTCGAACTCCAGCGCAATCGTGGCATTGGCCACCGTGCGGATGTAGTCGTCTATCAGCGAGCGGACGGCCCGCTTCAGGCGGCTTCGCCCAAACGGCTTCGCGCTGGTCGCGTTCCATATCATCGGCTCCATCAAAGGGCGGCCCATTTTGTGCCGGTGGCGTTCCGCATGCCACAGGGCACCTTCCGCACGCAGTACAAGCACCGCGTCCTCCGTGTAAAAATTGACCAGAGAGGGCCGCCAGCTTCCCCTGTCCTTCTCATCCGGCACTGTGTCGATAATGGCCAGCCCGCAGCCGATGCGCCCCTTCTCGCCGTCCCACAGGGCGGCTGCCGCGACGGGGGAATGGAAGCGTATCTTGCACCCTGTCCTCCCGTCCGCCGAAAGGGTGGCAAACACACAGCCGTACTTCAGTTCATCCCGGCACGCCTTGGCATATTCGGCCAGCAGGCGGTTGTCCGCCACCAGCCCCTCCAGCGCCGGGGTGCCGCCCGCGGCCCCCACAAAGCCGTCGAACATGCTGCGGGCCGCCAGGGCATCCACCGCCTTCTGCCCCCAGTTGCAGCCTACCTCCAGCCTGCCGAACCCCTGCGGCAGCGCAATGCCGATGTTCACATCGCTCAGGGTAACGTGCCCCTCGTAATATTTATCCTTAATCGCGTTCCGGCCCTGGTGGTACGCGTACACGTCCGCCAGCTCGTGCAGCTTATTCAGCTCCATGCCCGTCAGGCCCCGCACGTCTCCAAAATTCAGCGTTGTCATTGGTTTCCCCCTTATCCGATGCGCATTTTGCGCGTCGGGTCACGTTTGCTTGCTTTCGCGCCCCACAGGGCCAGCGCGCAGGCCTCCACCGGCAGGCTGGCCTCGCCGCCGAAGGCGAAGCCCCCGGCAACCGGCCGCTTCACCGTGCTCACGGCGCTTTCGTTCAGCCCCTGCTGCAGGCGGTACCATGTCAGCCCGCCTTCATTGACGCTGTTGATAAAAACACCCGCCGCCGCAACCACCTCCCGCGCCGCCGGGCGTATCACCGAGTTTTTTGCCTTCCATACGGTGCGGATGCGCTCCACCAGCACTTCCGCGCCGCCCCTCCCGTCTATCACCACACAGCTCGCCCTGCCGTACCGGGTGTTCAGCCATTCAGCCAGCCACGCCAGCCCCCGCCCAGCCGGCTGCAGCTCTATCAGCGACACCCGCGCGGGGCCCGCCTTCGGCAGCACCGCGCCGCACAGGCACACTGCGCTGCCGTCCGCCGCAAACTTCACGCCGTAGGCCGTTTTGCCCTCCGGCTTCGGTGCATCGCTGGCACAGCTTTCCCATGCCGCACGGTCTATGGCATAGTCAAGGCGTTCAGCGCCCGCCGGGCTCCACCAGCCCAGCCGTTCGCGCGCAAACGTGTCCGCGTCCAGCTGCTCCGCCTCGCCCTCTATCGTGGAAAGCTGAATGCGCCGCCCCAGCGCGGGGTTCGTGGCCGCCCAGCGCCCTTTGTCCTTCACATCCCCAATGTCCTTCACCGAAAATTCAAACCACGCCGTCCGTTTCAAGCCGCCCTCCAGCGCGCGCTGGCGCAGGCTGCGGAAAACCGTTCCCGCGCAGTCCGGCCCCGGCGGCGTGCCTGCATAAATGGTCTGTGGGTTCAGGCTGGCAGAGATGGCCGGCAAAAACGAGCCCTGCTGCGTTTCGTCCAGCTCCTGTGCCTCATCAAAAATCAAAAGGTCTCCGTGCTGCCCGCGCCCGCCGTTCCGGGTGCGGGCCAGAAACTTGATGCGCGCGCCGCTTTTCAAAATAATCTGTTCACGGCCCAGGGCCGTTTTTATCTCTGCCACATGTCCGCGCAATTTAGGGCCCTCAAAAAAATCACGCATTTCCTCAAAGGTTTCGGTGGCCGTTTTTTGCAGGTGCGCTGTATAAATGACACTTTCGTTGAACATCAGCATGCCCGCCTCCGCGCGCCCCTGTAATAGCAGGCTCTTTCCGTTCTGGCGCGGCACGCTTCCCCCGCAGGTGGGGGCGGCCCATCTGCCCGCCGCGTCCCGCCCCATCCAGTCGGCCAAAATGTCGCTCTGCCACGGGTCCAAAAGCGTGCCGCCTATGTGCAGCAGCCGGGCGGCGTCCATCCCGTCACTGCTTCGGTAAGCCGGCGCGCGCCTTTCGCACGGCTCCTGGCTTCCCGTCAGCCTGCCTTGCCGAGAGCAGCTCGCTGATCTCGTCGCCATTGCCTTCCTTCCCCTCTATCTCTTCAATTTCATATATGGTCTCACGGTATTGCTTGGCCAGCGGCGGCAGCGCGCGGGCGTCCTCGCATGCGTCGATATTCTCCGCCAGCACCCGCGCCAGCGCCTTCAACTCCTCCAATCGGTTTCCCCTGGCCGTCGCCGCTTTCATCCTCACCATCCCGCGCTCCCCCTTTCAAAAAATCCCCTGTGTGTAAATCGGCGCTGACGGCTGCGGGGGCGCCGCGTAGGGGGGATGGGCCCCCTCCCCCTCTACCATTCCCCATCACTGATTTTTGGGCAATATCTTATTTTGGGGTTATCACCTCCATACACCTTGTTGCTCTTTTGTGCGTTGCAGAAATAATGGGCGGGCTGGAGGTTTTCCCAATCCTCAGCAGCTGCACGCGGTGATGAATACCCAAATTGTCTCCACTTGGATACAGGCTTTATTTCATCTATTACAAAAGACAGCGGATGCGCTGCATCCGAAGGCTCATCATAATGGATAGGCCCAAAGCGTCCCTTACATATGCCGCATTCGCCACCTATCGCCTTAAGTCTGGCACGGTATTTTCTCCGCAGGGCCCCATTCGCATAACGGGGATTTTTCAGAAATACCGCCTCCCTTCAGGCAAAACAAAAGCCCGCGCCGAAAAGCGCAGGCTAAAAAATATATACAAATCCATGGAAAATCGCTTGACAAATACACGTCCGTGTATTATACTATAATCATGGAAGGGAGGTGAACACCATGAGCAGGAAACCCAAACAAAAAGGGCTGAAGCCCAAGGAACTTGCAGAGCTGATAATCAAAGCGATTGTAGCGGTCGCCGCACTAATTACAGCACTCAAGTCCTAAAACCTCAACCCGCCGGGGCGAAAGCCCCGGCCCCCTTTGGGGGACAATTATAGTATATAACAAATTGGAGGAAATAGCAAATGAAGAAGCAGGATACGCCCTTCTGGGCGCTTGTCGTGTCTCTGGTTTTTGGCGTCGCCCTGCACTGGCCTGCGTGGTTGAAGCTCATCACGGTTTTGCTGTCCGGTACAGTTCTGGTGCAGGTGAGCAGCCGGTTGTTGCAGGCTTATGGAAAGCAGGTGTAACTATGGGTGGAAAGTATGAAAGCCAGCAGAAATACAACCGCAAAACCTATGTTCGGTTTCCACTCGATTTGAAGCCGGATGTCCTTGCCGCCTTCCGCGCCGCGTGTGAAAAGAACGAAACCACACCTACTACCGAAATCAAAAAATTTATTGCCAGCTATATTGATAAGAACAAAGCCGGGGAGTAATTCCCCGGCTTCTCTTTTTATCATCATACCACAGATTTTTAAAAAAAACCTCCTCTTTTTTTCCACTCTTTTTCAGGAATCAACTACTCCATAGCGGGCAAGCGTAAAATCCCGCACGGCATCATCCTTCAAAGTATAAACCCGGCTTTGTTCCACATGGTATGCTTCAGCCAGCGCCTGCACATGTCCCCGCGTGCGGTGAATGAAAAACCTGTCCAGAATATCCACCTGCTGTACCGTCAGGGTGGTTAAGCCGCGCTCTACCGCATCCACCTTTCGCTTGGTGGCGCGGTAGGCCTCCTTCTTGCGTTCCAGCTCGTCTATGGCCGCAATCAGCCGCCCCTCAGCCGTGCTCGTGCCGCCCTGTACAGGCACCGCGTCTGTGGCCGGAGCCGTGCTGCCATATGTGCGCGCCTGCAGCTCGCGAATTTCTTCGGAAAGGCTGCGCAGCGCCGCCTTCCGCTTTTCATGTGCCTTCAGCTCGTTCTCAGCCTCTTTTCTCCAGTCCAAAGGTCATTCCTCCACTTTCATAATGGTTTTTTTCATCGGTTTATGGTATCATTTGGTTCTAAGAAAGGATGTGAGTTAAATGTTTTCTCATGACATTGGGATTTCTCCAGATGCTATTACTATAGATTGTGTAGACTGCCGCGAGATTGAGCCCACCCTTGAGGAACTTGATCAGCTTTCTCAGGATGGAATCCGTGTAACCACTATCCCCGATGAGATAGGCGGGCCAATACCTCCAGATGTGATTATATGGGTTGCTGAAAACCTATTTCTTTCTATCTCCACGGACTTTATTGTTGAAGCTTTAAAAAGCAAACTTTCCCAAATTTTACAGCTTCTAAAGGAGAAACTTAAAAAGCAGCCGCCAATGGACACGCCTCCAACATTTCATATTGCGTTTAATGGTACTCGAGGTAAGTTTTCATTAGAAATTCTGGAAAATTTAAATTCTGAAGAGATGCATAAGCTCTGTCTTTTGTACACTGATATGGCCAAACTCCTTTCAAAAAAGTGATAGTTTTTTATCTTATCCCACCTTTATTGGTGGTTTTTTAAAGCTATATCTCATTAGAATTAGCACAACAAGTGTTGACTGCCCATAACTCAAATTCCACTCATGAAATTTTTAATGATAAATTTCGACAATAGCTTCAGCCTCCCTGCTTTTCATTTTTGCTCAGCAACCTTATTTTTTCTGTGGTGGATTGTGGTGGATTTTATAGAAAATAAAAAAGTCCCTAGATGAGAAGAAAAAAATCTGCTCAGGAGAAAAGTTTTACAAAAAGGCCGAAAACCACCACAATCCACCACACCTCAGCTTTCTGGCAGCCTTTCCTGCTGCCAAAGCGGCCCTTTTGCCTGCTCGCGACGGTTTTGCGCGGGCTGCAGCGTCCAGTTGAGATATTTGTGCCCGCTGTGCGTCAGGCCGATGTCCAGATATTCTGTGTTGGCACGCGTCGTCCGGGCCGCGAAATGCTTTTTCATCTCCCGCCCGAAGCGCTGGCTGCTCACAGGGAACCTCTCGCCGTTGTCCTGCGCCCAGGCGCGGTATATGCGGTAGAATACGGCCGCCTGCAGCGTCTGGCCGGCGCTGGGGTAGGTGCAGTCGTCCAGAAACACCGTCAGCCTGTCCTGCTCCGTGCGGTATTCCTGCGTCGCCGTGCGCACAGCCTCACATTCCGGCAGCCCGCTGCGGCTGCTTTTAGACGCCTCCACCCACTGGCGGCACCCCTCCAGCGCCCAGTTCAGGATGCCCGGCAGCTCGGCCAGAAGTTTCTCCGGCAGGCGTTTATCCTGCTTCTCCTCCGGGATGGCCTGCGTAAAGGGCACCAGCCGGATGCGCCGCCAGATGCCGGTATCTGTGCCTCGGATGCGCGGCTTATGGTTCGTTGCCATCACGATTTTAAATTCCGGGCGGAACTCGAACTCCTTGCCGTATAAAAAGCGCGCCGTGATGGCGTCGCCGCCTGTCAGCTGCTTGATAAGACTTTCGTTCAGGAACACGCCCTCGTCTGTTTCGCTGGTGGTCACCAGACGCGCGCCCTTCAGGCGGGCGATGTCGCTGCGCGCCCCGCCCTGGCTGCGGTTTTTCTCCATCAGCGTCTCTGCCTGGGCGTTCATGGCATAATCGCCCAGCATGGCGGCCAGCGTGTCCAGAAAGGTGCTTTTGCCGTTGGCCCCGTCCCCATAGAGGAAGAAGACGCACTGCTCCTGCGTCGAACCCGACAGCATATAGCCCACCATCACCTGCAAATAATGTGCAAGCTGGGCGTCGCCACCGGTGATTTCTCCGATAAACTTTTCCCACATCGGGCAGGCGGTCCCGGCGCTGTATTCCACCGGGGCAATGCGCGTCAGGTAATCCTCGCGGCGGTGCTCCTGCACCTCGCCGGTGCGCAGCCGTACCGTGCCGTTTGCCACGTTCAAAAGGCCCTTGTGGCGGTCGAACATGTTCGGCGTCACGGGGATGCCGTCCAGATGCTGCGCCTCCTTCAGCATGGCCTCCTTGCCCCGGCTGGACCGGCTGCGGCGCAGATGCGCCTTGAAGGCCTTGACGGTATCCTCGTCATGCAGGCCGAACAGTTCCTTTTCCATGCCGTCCAGTAGGGCGTCCGCCAGCCGCTTGACGATATCGGTCTCATCCCTCTGCCAGCACGCGCCATTCCATACAAACCAGCATTTGTCCGTGTGGCTGTAGCGCACCCGCTCGCCGTAAGCATCGGCAAACCGCAGTGCGTTGCCTGTGTCGTCCTGTGTATAACGCTTGTGCCTCCCCGCCGGTGCGGCGCCCCCCGGCGCGAAAAAGGCGTCCATCCCCGCGGCGTCCGGCTGCGGTGGGGAATATACCTCGCGGCAGTCTGCCACCGCCTTGCCGATGGTCATTTGCCCATAGGTCTCTTTGCCGTGCTTTTCGTCCCACTTTTTGCGCATCAGGCCGGAGGTGCGGAACACCCTGTCCATACGGGCGGCGTCAGCCCCGAACCAGAACGCCAGCAGATTGCACAGGCCAAGGTCAGCCTCACTCTGGCTCTTGTAGTAGCCCTGCCAGCTGCCCGCCATCAGGGCCTCAAAGCGCGCGCCGTCCCTGCCTGCCGCAGCGCGGCGCACGAGCTCGGCGTCTTCCAGTGCCGGCGGCGCGGGCAGGCTGCGCTGCGCAGACGGCGCCCCGGCCTCCTTCTTCAGATATTTCCTGTACAAAGCGTCCAGCGCGGCCTGGTCCTCGCAGAAGGGCCTCGCCTCGCCGGGCACATTTCCCGTCACGGTAAAATACCGGCCCTCCGCATACATTTCAAACCCCGCCGCTGTGTTTTTGCACGCGGCGCCGGGCTTGTTGCCCCTGCACAGAATATGCAGGCCGGTGCCGGACGGCGAAAGCTCCGCATAGCTTTTTGTGGCCGCAAGCACGGCTGCCGCCACCTCGTTCAGCTCGCCGGTAGCGCCGTCTATACAGTGGTCTACGTCGATGCCCACAATGCCACCGCCCAGCACGAACCCGATGCCCGTGCAGCCGAGGCGTGTCACCGCCTCGGCTGCTGTTTCGTAATCGGCCCAGGTGCCCGACAGCGTGCTTCCCGCATTTCCGCCGGTGCGCGGGTTCAGGGGTGTTTTATCGGGCAGGCGGTAGCACACCCAGCGCGGCAGTGTTTTCAATTCGTCTGGGATATTTTCCGGTTTCAGCATGGGTGCGCTCCTTATTTTTTAATTGAACGGCAGGTCGTCGTTGTCAATGTCTACCGGCTGGAACCCGTTTATTGCGGCCGGCCCGAAGGGCTTTTGCTGCGCATCGCGCTTCAGGTAGGGCGTGATGTCGCCCTTCCCGATGTACTCGTCCACATAGACGTTCTGGTAACGGGCGTCGGCCTTGCTCGTCACTACGCTGGCGGTAATGATGCGGCCGGTAAATTCCGGCAGGGCCGCTTCCAGCTGATACAAGTCAGTAACGGGCACCTGCATCTGCGCGATGAAACGCTTCAGGTACGAGAAGGCCGTCTGCTCGGCCACAATGCGCTGGCTGATGAACAGCATGCGGCCCGCGTAATCGCCCTCCATGATGATGAAGCTGCAGGAAAGCAGCATGGGCTTTGTCTCTGACGGCTCTATCAGGCGGGCCTCCTTACAGATGGCGCGATACTTGCCGTCCGGGATACGCGCGTTGTCCGGCGCCGCCTGGGTGGCCTTGTACTGCTCGTTCATTGCTTTCAGTGTGTCAAAAATACTCATTGCTCTTACTCCTTTTCTTTTATGTTAAAATCCGGGCGAATACTGCATTTAAGTGCACGATACACTCTGCGCCGCGCGGTGTGCTGGCTGCGGCAGACGGGCACGGCCCTGTCCACAAAATCGTATATCAGGGCATCGGCCTTACCCGGCGCCGGGCGCATGATACGTCCGGCGCTTTGCTGTACGATAACGCTGTCCCGCACGGGGCTGGCCAGAAACAGCCTGTCCGCGCGGGGAATGTCCAGCCCCTCCTTTGCCAGCTGATAGGTGGCGAACAGGCAGCGCAGCGTGCCCACACGCATGCCCGCAATGGCTGCGGCGCGGTCTGCTTTTTTGCTCGCCCCACTGATATAGGCCGCGGGGTGCCCTGCGCGCTGTGCCAGTGCAAACAGCTTTTCCAGTATGGCCAGGCTCTGTGCCAGCACAAGGCAGGTGTGCCCGTCCAGCAGCTCATGCTCCAGATAGCTGTATATCAGCAGTGCACGGCCTTCGTCAGCCGCCATGTGCCGAAGCAGCCGCTGGATATCTGTGCGCTCTTCCCGCGGGGCAGGCATGTAACGGAACGCAGTTTGCACAGGCTGTACAGTGGGCGTCACGACATTGCCTGCGGCCTCCAGCGCCGCCTGCTCCACGCCGCTGATGCGCTGCCCCAGCACCTGATAGATGGTGGCCTCCAGCCCGTCGGCCCGGTGCTCGGAGGCCGTCAGGCCATAGCGGTATTTTGCGGGCAGGTGGGCCAGCACAGCGGCAAACATGCTAGCCTTTTCCGGGTTATTCACCACGCGGTGGCACTCGTCCACAATAACGGCGCCGAACAGGTGGGCGAGGCCGTCCATTTCCATGCGGTACAGTGTTTGCACCGTGGCCACAGTGAGATGTGTACCCGGGCGGCGTTCATCGCCGCTCAATACCCCCAACTCCGGCCCTTCAAGGCCCAGGCGCGCCCGGGCGCGCTGCACAGTCTGCTCCAGAAGGTCTTTTGTGTGGGTAATCCACAGCGCGGGCTGGCGCAGCTGCGCCAGAATGTACAGGCCCGTTTCCGTCTTGCCTGCGCCGCAGGGCATGCAAATCACCCCTTGCGGCACCCGGCTGCCCAGCACATCCCGCGCCACCTGCGCCTGATAGTCCCGCAGGCGGATAGCGCAATGCGCAAACTCCACCGGCGTGCAGGTGTGGGTGAGGTCTCTGCTCACGGCGCCGTGCGGCTTGCGGGCCCACACCTGCATGGCCATGCCGCGGGGCAGGATGAGCTCGCTGTTTTCCACGCGGTACAACAGCAGGTGCTTCTTGATGCCGTAGGCGGGGCGGCCCAGGCGCAGCGCCGTCTGCCATGCCGGGTTCGGCACCGTCAGCTCCCGCGTCAGGCGCTCGTACAGCTCACGCGGCACATCTGCCAGCCGGCACTCGCCGTCCAGTGTCATCATCATGGGTGCGGCACCTCCCATGTGCCGTTCAGCGTTTCGGGGTATTCCTCCAGCTTCACGCTTCCGCGGCCGCCGCCCAGCACGGCTTCCCGAATGGCGAACCACGGCACAAAGCGCATGGTTTCCGGCTCGTCCCGCAGCACGGCCACCACGCTGATGCCCCCGGCGTCCTCGTGTCTGGACAGGTTTTCTATCTCGTTCGCGGTGAATGCCGAGTAGCCCAGGTTCCCGCGGGCGATATGCTTGCACTCGATGGCATAGGCGTACCCCTCCAGCACGGCGGAGATGTCCCACGGCTGCCCGCCCCAGCCTGCGGGCCAGCACCGGGCCCAGCCCTCTTCATTCAGGTCCGCGGCCAGCGCCTTTTCCCAATCCAGCCCGCGGCGCTGCCGCGCCTGCTGCAAGCGGTTCTTCTCAGCCCTGCGGCGGCTGGCCGGTATCATTGCCGTTCGCCTCCTTCCGGGCCTGCGCGGCTCGTTCTTCGCGCAGGGCCTGTTTTGTACAGGCCTCGCACAGCGCGCGGCCAAAGTGTTCCTGCGTGGCCGCGGCGCGGGCCCGTGCGGTGCCCCTGGCGCTGTCCCGGATGCGCGCGCCGCAATCGGCGCAGAACCAGCGCTCCGGCTCCTTCCCGTCGGCCAGCCATGCGCGCAGCTGCCGGCCAAGCTCCGGCGTAATCACCGCCCCAAAGCCGTCCAGAAAGGTGACATCCTTGCTGGTAGTCGCTATATGGTCCCGCCCGATGTTCATCACAATGTCGAACTCGTATTCGGTGTCGTCGCGCTGCACCGGCGCAAGGCCTATCTTCACAGGCTGCTGCTTGCCGCGCTCGTTCAGCTCCATGGCGTATTCCATCTTGCTGCGCATGGTGACGATGGTGTGGCAGTCCACGCCCAGAATATAGTTGATAAGGTCGTTTTGCTCCCGCCCGGCCTCGTTCCACGCGGTGTAACTGTTTTTCCCGGCCTGCGCCGCAATGCGGTCCTTTATTTCCAGCACGCCGCCCTCGTTGTTCCATGCGTGGCTCAGGCTGTCCACAATCACCACGCCGTCCGGCCCCACGGCCTCGGCGGCCTGCCGCACATATTCCTTATACCGTTCCGGGCTGTACGGCGCATACAGCCCGGCATACAGATATTCACCCGTGGGGGCGGGCAGGTCGCTGCGGCTGGCATAGGCGCGGCCGCGCTCGCGCTCTGTGTCGATGAGCGCCACCTTGCCCCAGTCGTCCGTCAGGCCGTAGGCGAGGTACAGGGCCCCCAGCGTCTTCCCGCCGCCCGATACGCCTGTCAGCGCCATGCGCAGCTTCATTTTCTGGCGCTGTACTGGCGCGAATAAATTGCTCATGCTCCATTCTCCTTTCCCTGTTTCAAAAGAAGGTTAATGCTGAATTCGAAGGTGTGGGCGCATTGCGTGAGGATATCGCCGGGCCTTGCCCAGCCCGTCAGTTTCGCCAGAAGGCACAGGTCCGCCAGAAAAACCGGCAGGGCCGTCAGCACATGGCCGTATTCCGCGCGCATCGCCTCCTCGGAGGTGTGCCCGTCCAACAGCAGGCGGGCAATGTGCTTCTGCAGGGCACCCAGCTTTTCTTCCAATGCCGCCGCGTTCCACAGCATGCTGGCCTCCAGCCGCTGCGGCGTGCCTGACTGTATGGCCGCGGCCAGCTTTTGCTCCAGCTCGTCCCTGTCCGCCAGCCGGTCAAGCTCTGCCTGCCACTGTGCCACCATGGCCGCCACCTCCCCAGCAGTCGTACCTCTCCAGCACAGCGGCGCGTTCCGGCTCCACATCCCGGCGGGCGGCAAGCCATACCCAGATGCCTTTTTCGGGGTGGTACCACCGGGCCAGCCCGCCGTCCTGCTGCACGGCGCCCGTCTGTGGGAAGGCAGCGGCCAGTTCTATCAGCTCGCTTGTGAAGAACACCATCCGGCGGTTATCGCGCCGCTGGGCCGCGCGCTTCTCGCCTACCCAGAAGGGCGTCAGCTTCACATCCACGCAAAATGCGCCGTCCTCTTCCTTTTCCAGCAGCGTGCGCATGCCCTCGTGCTGCACGTTCAGCTCCTCCGGCTCCTGCTTGTGCTGCAGCAGATAGGCTTCGTTCATCAGCGGCAGATGTCGCATCCATTCTGCCAGAAGGCCCAGCGCCTTGCCGGGCATGTCGTCCATAGCCATCAAAACGGCCCAAAAGCCGGAAGAAAGCATCAGGCAGTCCGTCACATGCCATTCCAGCCGCCACACCTTCAGGCCGCCGCCTTTGTAAGCTGCCTTCATCAGGGCCGCCAATATCTTTTCATTCAAAGTCCTCATCCTCCTCATATCGGTTTGCCGTGTATTGCGCTGTATTTGCGCGCAGGCCGCCCAGCGCCTCCTCCAGCGCCTGTGCCAGCGGCGCGGCACAGCGGCGGTAGTCTTCGCCGTGCAGGCCATGGGCCGCCAGCAGAAACGTGTTGTATAGTGATTTGATATTCCCTGCAAGGTCCTGCGCCATAGGCAGCACGTTTTCTGCCGTCAAGGCGGTGGCTTGGTGGGAAGCAGCCTGCCGCCAGTCTTCCAACTGGCTCTGCAGGCTGTCGCGGATGCTCTTCATTCTCTGGATATTGCCTTCCGCTGTTTTCAGCTGCCCGCGAAGCTCGGCCGTCATGGCCCTGGCCTTTTCCTCTGCCATGCGCTCCACCTCTGCGGGGTCCGGCTCCTGCACGGCCACCTCCACCGGGCGGCTTTCCAGGGCATGGATGCGCGTAATATATTCGCCCTGCTTGTCCAGCACGGCGGTACGCTGTGCCTCCGCCTCTCGGGCCCGCCGCTCCGCTGCATCGGCACGCCGGTCGGAGGCCTCGCTGGCCTCGGTCAACTCGCTGATTTTGGCGTCGCGGGTACGAATTTCGGCCAGCAGCTCCTGATATTGCTTGTGCGTGGTGATATCGCCAGTCTTTACGCCCTGCACCAGCTCGGCAGGGGCCGAGGGCCTGGCGGCGGCGTACAAAAGAGAGGGGCTCGCAGCCTCCAGCGTGGCCTGCTCTTCAGGCGTTGCGCCGGTCAGTAGGGCGTTGACTTGAAGCAGGCGGTAAGCCGCATCTTTTTTTAAGCCTACACTGGCACACCAGTTAATAAAGGCGTGCTCCCCGCGATTGCCGTGTTTTGAGTCGTCGCAATTTGCGACGACTGCTTCGTGCGCTGCCGCTACCGCAGCAGATACTCGGCAAATATACACCTGCCGTGCCTTGCGAATCTCCCTTTCGGCTAGATGCAGAACCTCTACCGTCTGCACGTCCAGCCCGGAGTAGTCAAAGGGTGCAGGTAAAGCAGCTTTGATGCCGCCGCCACTTGTCTCCGCCTCGCAGACGGCTGCGGCGGGTTCCATTCTCTTACTGTCACCCGTCGGCTCTGTGCCGTCCGTCTCTTCATCCTCATCAAGCACAGCGAAATATTTTTCTTCCCATTCCCGTGTTTTTCTGGCATCTTCCTCGTCCAGTATTTTGTCTTGATCAGGAATACCCGATGTTCCATGGCGGTTGTTGACATAATAATCGCAATGCCGCTCATGCCCAACTACCTTGCAGATACGTTCACATTCCTGTTGGAGTGGGCAACGGCCATTCTGTTTTGTCACCCCGGCCACCTCACTTTCTCATACGGTACAACGGCCTCGCGCCACTTCGCCGTATACATGGCAATCTGTTCCGGTGTCAGGCTGCGGAAGCGCACGCCATATGGCGCCACGCCCACAATCAGCAGGCGGCCGTAATACCACTGCCCGCGGAACTGCCGGTTCTGCTCCAGCCCGCGGCTGTGCGCGCCCTCCATATACAGCAGGCCCGCCGCGTCCAGCGGAAAGCGCAGCAGCGTCAGCGCCCCGCCGCACATGGCGCCCAGCGCCTGCAGTGTTTCCGGCACCGTTTTCACCACCGGCTCCGTGCCGGGGTCTATCACAATGGCTTTCATCCGCGGCGCCCCCTCTCCGGCAGCAGGGCGGCCAGCTTTTCCGCCACGCTGAAATAATCCTCGCATTCGCACCAAAGCTCTCCGTCCACATACACCGCGAAAGGCGCGGCGCCTGCGCGGATGTCCTCCGGCTGGCGGCGCAGCACCGAGATATATTCACTCATCTGCCGCCGCCCCCTTTCCGGCGGTCGCTCCAAATGCCCGCCGCCGCGAACAGCACGCCCAGGGCAAAGCCCAGTGCCATACAGGCAAAATATGTATACATTTTTCATCCTCACTTTCCGGCCCGCTTGACGGACCCTTATCCATTGCGTTAAAATGAGGATGTCAAAGCGTTTGGCTTGTTTTGACATCCTTACAGGGGCGCTCGGATGTTGCAGCATCCGGGCGCTCTTCCTGTTTTGGGGCTTTTTTCGGCTTGGGTTGAACACTCAGCAATTTGAATTCCATGCCGAAAAACTCATCCCTCATGCGCAATACGCGAAATAAACTTTCATACGTGTTCACCACATTCTGGGGCGTCATCATATGGCTCGCCTCGCTTTCTGCCCGCCTGCGCGGGCTTAAATTTTAATTCGCCTTTATTTGATAACCATATCATCTGCTGCGTGCTCAAGGCGGGCGTGCAAAGCGTTGATAATGCAGCGCCCTTCTTCATACGTTACACATTCGCCCTTGAGCTGTTCAAAAAGTTTAAGGGCGATTCTCTTAATTTTTTCTGTGTTTCGCTTTTCCATAGTTTTACTCCTTCCCGCCGCCTTCGGGCGGCTTATTTTTTTTGGGGCCGCTATCACCTCGCATTATTTCTGCAAGAGCGTCAAAAAACTTCCATGCGCACAGGGCCATAGCTAAAAAGGAAACGCCGAACCCTAAAATCCCCAAAATCGCAAAAAGCGTTTGACATCACCTCGCTTTCTTTAGAAGTCCAATTTATAGGACTATATCTGTGTTATCTTTTGCTCACTGGGAAAAGTTTCCGGTTATACGAGTTCAAAGTGCGCATTCAGTGGTCTTATTTGGTAAATCCCCGCTTTCATACTTTGCAATCTTACTAATCGGCATTTTTAGAAGCTGGGACAACTTTACTACCAGTGAAAAGTCAAGCGTTTTTTGACGCTCTCCTCTCTCAATAAGGCTATAATAACTTTCGGAAATATCCAGTTTTTTGGCAGCCTGTTTAGCAGAGATTCCCAGCTCTTCCCGCCGAGAGCGAAGCCATGTTCGCATGTTGTTCACCTCGATTCTTTGCAAAACGTCAAGTCGCAATGTAAATATAGCATGAACTTTTCATTATGTCAAGTAATTTCTTTGCATTTTGTAAAAAATATTATTTACTTTTCATTTTGCAAAGTATATAATAGATGCATAGAGGGGGCTTGGACATGTTTCTTCGAGAGTTACGAAAAGCTCGTGGCATTACAATGAAAGAACTTGGAGATATGCTCGGCGTATCTGAAAGCACAATATCTTTGTACGAAAATGGAAAAAGAGAACCGAGCTATGAACTTCTTCTAAAGATTGCAGAGTTTTTCAATGTATCTGTAGATTATTTACTACGTGGAGAAGACAAAAAGCCCGTTGCCCCGAAGGACAACGAGCGGGATGCACTGGTGAATAAAATGAGCGATTTAGGGAACCGTACCATTTTTGCAAAAAACCTTAGGCATTATATGGAACTTCACGGTAAAACGCAGACCGATCTTTGCCGGGATTTAGGCTTCAAAATATCTACTTTTTCTGATTGGGTAAATGCAAACAGTTACCCCAGAATTGACAAAATCGAAATGATCGCAAATTACTTTGGTATCCAGAAATCCGATTTGATTGAAGAACATCCACTTTCGAATGATACTATTATTATTCAGGATGACCCTTTCGCCAACCAGCTTTTTGCCGCCTACGGCGAGGTGAAAAAAGAGTTCACACAGGATGACATCGACGACATTAAAATGTTCATGGAAATGGTTGCCGAGCGCAAACGCAAAAAGAAAGAAAAGGAGCAGAGCGAAAAATGAGTGCAGCTGTTGATATCAATGTGCTGTATGAAAATCTGGAGGAAATGGGCGTGGAAGTGTTCGACTGCCCGCTTTCCCAGTTCAGCGCCGTGGCCGAGCCCGCGGGTTATCTGGGCCTGAATCCTTCTCAAATATCCAGTGTGGAGCAGGAACGGGAAATCCTCATCCACGAGGAAGGCCACTTTGCTACCAATACCTTTTATCAGCTGGACAGCCCCTACACCGTGCGCCAGCATCAGGAAAATCTTGCCGCGCGCCATGGCATCAAGAAGTATTTTTCCGTCGAAAAGCTTTTAAGCCTCATGGAGCAGGGCTATACCGAAAGCTGGCAGCTGGCCGAGCAGCTTGGCGTCCGCCCCGCCTATATACAGGAAATGCTGGATTATTACACGCAGGCGCAGGGCGTCAATTTTTCCTGGGAGCTGAAAAAGCGCCGCCGCGCGCGGGAAACTCAGGAGGCGTTGGAAGCAGACCCGCTTACAGAGGCTACCCGCCTCGAATTGTCGCAGTATATCGACATCGAAAACGACATCACAGAAAGCGCAGCACAGCAGATGCTCAGCATCATAGCAGCCATGAAAGGCAAGCCCAGGGGCGGCCCGCAGTAAGGAGTATTTCTATATGATAACATCTGATATTGTCCGAGCACTAGGGAAAAATTTCCGCTTTGCCACTCGCCTTCTGCATATAGATGAGAGGGGAGAACGCACATATTTTATCCTTGCTTCCGAAAAAAGCCTGATCCGCGTAGATGACGCGGCACAGTGTATCCCCCTTACCTATCTGCCCTCCACACAAATATCCCCGGATGTTCTCGATGCCCTGTCTCAGCAGGGCTTCACCCTCCGCAGCTGTCCAAAGGCAAAACAAAAAACGCAATAAAGAGTATAAAAAACACTCCTAAAACTATTGACAGGAGTATTAAAAAGGAGTATAATATATACTGTAAGGAGGGAGTACAATGACAGTAAGAGAAGTCCTAAAGCTGCTTCACGCCGATGGCTGGCGGGAAGTGGATGGACGGACAAAAGGCTCCCACATACAGCTCAAGCACCCCACAAAGCCGGGAAAAGTCACGGTGCCTGCCCACGGTGGTGACATCCCGATGGGGACGCTAAAGAGCATCAAAAAACAGGCGGGGCTGAAATAGGCCCCGCCGCCACAAAAGGAGTGAACAGCAATGCGAAAACTCACCTATCCTGCGGTATTGGAACCCGCAGGGGGCGGCGCTTATTCCGTCTATTTTCCCGACCTGCCCGGTTGCATCAGCTATGGAAAAGATTTTGAAACCGCGCTTTCCGAGGCACAGGACGCGCTGGGCCTGCATATCTACGGCATGGAAAAAGACGGCGAGCCCGTGCCCGCGCCCTCTAAAAATCCTGAAGTCGACCCGGACACTGCCCCCGGCTATCTGGTAAGCCCGGTGTCTGTCTATCCTGAACTTGTCTCGGAGGAAATCGACAACCGCCGCGTCAAAATGAATGTCACGATTCCCGCATGGGTGAAAGAACTGGCTGCCGAAAAGGGTCTGAACAGCTCCCGCCTGCTGGAAGCCGCTATCCTGGACGCGGCACAGGTGCGCCGCCCCCGCGCCGGGCATGCTGGCTGAAAAGTGCGTTTCTCTTGTGGGGAACCCCATAACGGCAAAATAAAAGCGCCCCGCGGCGCGGGCCGCAGGGCACTCAACTGTTATTCCCTTGGGGCTGGAAAATCACTCAAATCCCCTTGTATTCTTCCTCGGTGATTTTCCCAAATTCCTTCTCAAATTCCACCACATGCTGCCGCAGTGTCCAAATAATTTCCGCGCTGCGCGTGCGCCCGTAATACTCGGCAATATAGTTCAGCTTGGCCGCCAGCTCAGGGTGCAATTTCAGCGTAAATTTTACCTCGTCGTTCTTTTCGGGCATTTCGGGCACCTCCTGCCTATTGCAATTTAGTATACTCCCGTGGTAACATGAAAATGCCGTACAGGTATTTTCTGAATACCTGTAGAGTATCTAAAATTGGAGGAAAACCCTATGAAACTGAGAATTTTTTCCCTTATGCTCTGTGCAGCGCTTTGCCTTTCCCTTTCGGCCTGCGGCGGGGCCCCGTCTGGGGCCGCGCCCGCTTCCGGGGGCAGTGCCGCTGCCGCATCATCGTCGGCCCCTGCCGCGCCGGATTTAACCGGCGACTGGAAGCAGGTCAACGCCGCCTCGGAAGACAGCTATCAGGTAGCCACCATCCAGGGGGATACAATTGAGATTTACTGGGTCACCGAATCTGCCGACACAAAATCACTGTACTGGGCCGGCACCTTCGTTGCCCCGGAAACCGCAGATGAGCCCTACACCTGGGAATCTGCCAACGACACCGAGAAAACCGGCTCTGCCCTGCTCGCATCCGGTGATGAAACCAAAACTTTTACCTATCAGGATGGGCAGATAAGCTATGACGTGTCTGCCATGGGTATGACGCAGACGGTGCGTCTGGAAAAGCAGTAAGCTTTACATGTCGCCCCCTCACGGGGGCGTGGGTTGAAATACGATAGAGATCACCCGGACGTCCACATCCTGCGTCGCTCCTCTCACGGGGGGCGTGGATAAAAAGAAACCGCCCACGGCGGCAACCGTGGGCGGTCTCAAAATGAATAGCTTACCCGTAGTGGGCAATCCATCCTCGCAAATGGATTATACCACCTTCCGGGCAGGCTTTTCAAGTCATACCCTGGAGGTGTTTTTTATTCCCGCCGAATCACAGCGATCACCCGGATATCCACATCCTCACGCGCCGAAATGATGCGCGCCAACGTCTCATATAAATTTCTTACGGCGGCCTCGTCCATCTGTGCTCACCCCTGCCAGCATATGTGCGGTGCGGCTGCCCCAGAACAGGAGGTGTCACTATGAGCGCTCCCGTTGTCCGTGCCGCAGGGTATATCCGTGTCTCCACAGCCGAGCAGGCGCTGCGCGGCCTCTCGCTGGAGGCGCAGGAGGCCGAGATACGCCGCTGGGCCGCGGAACATCATGTGCGTCTGGAAAATATCTATGTGGATAAGGGCATCACCGCCCGCAAGCAGCTTCACCGCCGCGCCGCCTTCATGCAGATGATGCAGGCCGTGGACGCGGACCAAATCGACCTCATTCTCGTCATGCGGCTGGACCGTTGGTTCCGCAACGTCTACGATTACCACAAAATGATGAACGAGCATCTCATTCCCCATGGGGTGAACTGGTGCGCCGTCAAGGAAGATTACGACACCACCACCACAAACGGCCGGTTGATGATAAATCTCCGCCTGTCCATTGCCGAGCAGGAGTGCGATACCGACGCCGACCGCATCCGCGATGTCCAGCAGAATATGGTCGCCAAAGGCCGCTGGCCGTTCGGCGCCGCGCCGCTGGGCTACCGCATCGAGGAAAAACGCCTTGTCAAAGACCCTCACACGCAGCCGCAGGTGGAGTTCTTCTTCCGGCATATGCTGGCCAACGGCTCGCTGCGCGGCGCGCTGTTTGCCATGAACGACCGCTTCGGCACCAGCTACGAATACCGCCGCGCGCAGGACCTCTCCCGAAAATCCGTCTATTACGGCGTGTACGGCGAAAATCAAAGCTTCTGCCCGGCCTATATCACACTGGAAGAGCACCAACGCATCCGTTCCCTGGCAGAGAAAAACGTGCGCGTGTGGTCGTCACCCACCGCATGGCCGCACCTGTTTTCCGGCCTGCTCATCTGCGACGACTGCCACCGCCGCCTCAATGCCCAAACCATCCGCCGCCCCAGCGGCGTCTATACCACCTACCGCTGTTCTCATTCCACCGATAACCACGGCTGTGCGAATAACCGCAGCATTTCAGAAAAGGTCATCGAGGAATACCTCCTGAATTATGTGCGCGAAGATTTGGCGCAGTACATCGTGCAAATGGAGGTCTCGCAGAAGAAGGCCGCCGCCCTGCCCGATAACACCGCCAAAATCCGCGCGAAGCAGGAGCGTGTGAAAACGCTCTTTATCAATAACTTTATTGATTTGGAGGAATATAAACGCCGCATACAGGAGCTGGAAGGGCAGATTATCCGCCGCCCTCCGTCCGAAAAAACAAAGGACGTCTCCAAGCTGAAGCAGCTTCTGGAAGACGGTGCGCTCAAAATGTACCCCACCCTCACCCGTGAGGAAAAACGCGCCTTCTGGCGCGGCTTCCTTAAAGAATTGCACATCTACCGCGGCACAATTCAAGGCCCGCCTATTTTTCTATAATCCAGTTGTAGTTATTGACACAGATAGAAGACGGCATTTTCGGCAATAATACAGAGACAGCCCTCAAGGCCTTCCAGCGCTCTGTCGGCCTCACTGCAGACGGCATCTGCGGCTGCAATTCCTGGAAGAAACTTACAAGCGCCGTGGTGGGCATCGGCCGCACCAGAACCGTGATAGACTAAACCTCTTTCCAAACAGGAATGCCTGCCGGAGAACTTCTCCGGCAGGCATTCCCTCACAGTTTCTCTTTTGGTTTTGCAGGCCACGCTGCAAGGCAAAGCACTGCAGCCATGGCCATACAAATATGCATAATAAGAAAGGTTCTGTCCTCTGAGGCCCATACTGTGGGCGAAAAGCCCATCATAAGGCGGGTGCCAAACCCACCCAGAACAAGCCCCACCGCCAGCAGGGCGCGCGGCATATGGCCCATGATGACGTATACAGTGCAGACCAGCAGCACAAAGGCTGCGGCCCATAGCAGGAATGGGACATAGGCCATCAAGTTCCGAACTGTTTCAATTGTGATGATGCCCCAAGTGGTGAGCAGGAAAGACAAATGGGGAAAAGAAGAGATATGCCGGGGCAGAAAACCCGTGAAAAGCCATATTCCCAATGGGCCGAAGCCCACCGCCTTCAAAAGGAACCCGCGCCCGTTTTTTACGCAGAGGACGGCAAGCAGCAGGTAAACGCAGCCCCAAAACACCTCTCCCAGCCCCACTGTCCAGTACATAGTGCCCGAAAACGCTATTTCCAATTTCTGTGGAATGCTCAGCATCCCATAGTCACCAAACCACGTTCCCACCTCCTTTGCGGCACGGGCGCCATTTCCCGGGCAAAGCAGGTGCACCGCCAGTTCCGCTGCACACAGCCCCACGCACAAGACCGCATAGCGCAGCCTGCCGCACTTTGTTTTGGCTGCATACACCGTATATCCGCCCAGTAAAAAGAGCATCAGTACGCACAGCTGTTCCATATTGGCGCCCCATATACATGCCAGAACGCACGCCGCCAGCTGCCACCATCTGAGCCTGCGCTTTTGAAAGACCAGCGGCAGAGCCGCTAGGGCGCAGGCTGCGGGCGCCCATTGGTACAGCATGGAGCTGCACACGGTTCCCGTCTGCTGCAGCACGCTCCAGGGAACATAATAGATAGCCACACAGCTTGCGCAGGCCAAAAGAAAACGGTTGGCTTTTCCTACGCGGCTCGCCATTTGAAATGTAAACCACGCAAGGAACACAACACACAGCACGCTGCCCACACGCCATAGAAATACTCCAGCCGGCCCCTGTAGGATGAGCACCGTAATGGGCTCCCACAGAACACGGCTCGTCCACGTTTGAAAGCGTCGCACGATAAACTGCCACAGGGACCCTTCATTCAGCGCATAGGCAAAAAACGCCACATCGTCCCCTGTGTAAGCCAAAAAAGAAGACTGCCGCCAGGCATAGGCTGCCGCCAGAAACAGAAATGGAATGAGCAGCACAGCGCGGCTTTGGAATACTGATTCTTTTTTCATGCGGCTTCCTCCACCCCGGCCCTTACGCCCGTGTAAACATTGGCTTCCATTCCGTCGTGCCTGCACAGAAATACGACCTCCGGGTTTCCTGGCGGCAGGTCGGCTAAATCCGCAATGGCCAACACCCCGCTGGAGGCAATTTGCCGCACAGGGAAAATATGGTACTGCCCCGAATAAAGCATCCTTGTGGGCAGTGCAAACGCCGTCCCATCCTCATATACCAGTGCCACCGTACAGTCAAACACAGAGGGTTCCAGCCCCTTTTGCCTCACAAAGCCTTCTATGCGCAGCGCGCCGCCTTCCGCAGTGGCCCTGGCCGCATATTCCATTTCCACCGGCACCAGCGGCTGCGGCACGTCAATTTTTTCCACATGCCGCAAACCAGCCCGCAGCCAAAGCAGAAAAAGCACGGCAACGGCCATGGCACCCACAGCAAACGCCAGCACCCATGTCAGCTTTGCCGGACGAAAGCTGCTTGTTTCCTGTTCCATAGTTCTCACTCTCCAAATGCGGCGGCAACCGCTTTCAGCTTTTCCCGGATGGGCAGCTCGTACGGGCAGCGCGCCTCGCATTTGCCGCAGCCGATACATGCGGACGCCTTCACCTTCATGCCGCTGTAGCGCTCTTTTGCCCAGTGCGCTAGGTCGTACCGCTTAAGGTACCCCTCAAACAAAAAGCATGAGGGGATGTCGATGCCCACGGTGCAGGGCGCACAGTAACCGCAGCGGCGGCAAAAATTGCCGGAAAGCTCTTTGCGGATATTCTCTATTTTTTTCTGCTCTGCCGGTGCCAGCGGCGAAAGTTCTTCGGCCGCACGCACATTCTCTTCCACCTCTGCAGCCTCAGCCATGCCGGGAATTGCCAGTGTGACGCCGGGGTTCTGCAAAATATAGCGCAGCGCCAGCGTGCCGTCCGTGAGGTTGCCGCCCGCCATGGGTTTCATGGCAATGAAGCCTATATTCTGCCGCGCCGCGCGGGCAATCAGCGCTTCGCCCTGGCTCTCTACAATATTATAGGGGAACATGATAGTCTCTATCTGCGGGTAATCCAGCAGCTTTTCAAAAGCGGCTGCAGAGTGCGCGGTAGCGCCCATGTGCCCCACCTTGCCTGCCCGGATGGCGTCCTGAATTGCTGCTGCCGCGCCGCCGGGCGAAAAGGCCAGTTCAAATTCCTCCGGCTTCAGGTTGTGCATCTGATACACTTCGATATGGTTTGTGCACAAATTGCGCAGGCTTGTCTCAATATCCGCCGCCATTGCCTCGTATGTACGCGCCATGGATTTGCTTGCCAGAATAAACTTTTCGCGCAGCCCGCCCTGCAGAGCCTGGCCCAGAAATTCTTCTGAGACTGTATAACCGCGTGCCGTGTCAATATAATTGACGCCATGCGCCGCCAGCGCCTCCATCAGCGCGCGGGTGCGCGGGACATCCAGCCTTTGAATGGGAATGCCGCCAAACCCCACTGCCGACACGCGCAGGCCGGTTTTCCCCAACATACGATATTCCATGTCCTTTTCCTCCGCTTTCTATATATCTCTAATTTATAAAATATGATACACCGCCCCCGCTTTGCCTGCAAGGCCGTTTTATGGTATGATAAAAAAGAAACTGGACTGACTGGGGAGGATACGCATGGCACGCCGCTCTTTTTTGAAGCCAGCCTTCTGGGCAGGGGTTGTGCTGTTCGCGGCAGGGATGGCTGCGGGCGCCCTGTGGGATCTTCCGCTGGGCCATGCTTTATACGCCCCCGCATCACTGCCCGCCATTTTGATGGAGGCTTTCGGCTATTACCCGCTGTATCTACCCGCCGCTGGGTTGGCCCTGTGCTCCATGGCAGACAAGCGCCTTGCCCTGCTTTGGCGCGCTTTGGGCGGTGCCGCGGCACTGGCGGGGTGTGCGGCGCTGGCACTGCATTCCTTCACCGGGCTGTGCAGGCGCTCGGTGCCTATGCCCGCGCTGTTCACCTGTGCCGTGTGGCTGGTTCTGGCCGTGGGCGGCGCACTGGCGCTGCGCTGTGCAGGTTCTTCAGCAGCCCGGCTTGGCCGGGCGCGCTTTGTCTGCTTCTGGGGCACGGTGTATTTTGCGGCAGAGCTCATTGCCATCAATCTGCTAAAGCTCGTTTGGGCGCGCACCCGCTTTGACGACATGCTGGCCGCGGGCGATTTTTCCCGCTTCACCAGTTGGCTTCAGCCCTTTGGGCAGGGCGGCTCCAGCTTTCCGTCCGGCCACACGGCCTCTGCCTGCGGCATTTTTATGTTGCTTATCGTGTGCGACGTTTCGGCACGTTTCGCACGGCGCCGCGGCCTTGTATGGGCGGTATGCTGGGCATACGTTGCAGGTATGGCCCTCAGCCGCATGGCAATGGGCCGGCATTTTCTCAGCGACACCGTCATGGCCGCCGGGGTGATGGCCGCGCTGTTCCTGGCCCTGACGCACACAGGCGCTTACCGTAAAAGCCTTGCTTCAGCGCTGGATTTTGCGGACGCTCCGCCTGACAGCGCGCCCTGATTCCTCTTTTCAAAATGCCTTTTGTTGCAAAAAGCGGCGCATGGGAATCTCCATGCGCCGCTTTTATTGCCCGCGGGCACCGCTTATCAAGTCACCTGCAGGCAGAAATAATCCTGTATCTCGCCGCGGAAGGCCCATGTGCCCGTGACGCGGTACACATAGCGCCCCGCCACAGTGGGCGCCTGAAAGTGCCCCGGCGTAGTAGTGGTCACCTCTACATATTCCCCGGTGGACGCATCCCACCGCTGAAGCTTCAGCACTTTGGGGCGTGTGCTGTACGACACCACTACCGGCGTCTGCGCCATCACCTCCATGGGCATTAAAGCCATCTCCTCATTGGGGATGACAGGTGTTTTTACCTCTTTTGTGGTAAAAAAGTTCCATTCGTAGCCAGCGCGCAGAAGATATTCCGGCGGCATGGGCACATCATTGCACCGCACTTCCAGAATAGGCAGCGCCTGCTCCGGCTCCTGTGTGTCCAGCACTTCCTTCAAAAGGAGCGTAAGCCCCGCCGCCAGCAGGATGCACACTGCGCCGAGCACCAGCTTGCGGATAAGCGTGGCCTGACCTTTCATGCAAAGCCTCCCCGCCGCGCACAGCGCGGCTGTCATTCCAGCCCAGGGCATCTTCGCCGCAGGCCTCACAGGGCCCTGACCGGCCCCTGTCTTCCATTGTTTATTATAGCCGTTTTGCAGTGAAAAGGAAAGAGGCGGCGGCACAGATGCGTGCAAAAAAGCATAGGATGGTAGAAAAGGCCCAAAAGATGTACCCGGCAGGGTGCCCCGGCCTTTTGGGGGAAACTGGGAATGGATGCATATTGCACGGATATTTTGTGCCCTGCACAAATACAAAGCTGTCTTGAATGGTATGCCCGGCAGGGGGCCGATGGGCGGTGGGCGCCTTTAGCCGCCGCCCCCGGTGCGCATGTGGAATTCCGGGCGGCGCGGCGAAATGCGGCCCTGCTGGCTGTCATCGGCGTGTGCAGCGCCGCCGCGCCCTGCCCGCAGGCCCGGGCGCTGGCCGGGCAGTTCGGCCCACACGGGCTTTTTCTTCTGCCGCCCTCCGCACCCGGCGGTGCAGCGCCGCTTTCTTTTCTTCTGCGGGACGCGGCCCAAAGCGCCCCGAAAGGCATGCGCGTTCTGGCCGCGCTGCCTGTGAAGACAGGCAGCGCCCTGCTGGACGCCTATTTTGACGCCGGCTTTGCTCTGTGTGCCATGCGCGGTCTGTTTGAGCTGCGGCCCCATTACATTTTTGCATATGCGCCCGGCGCCCGCGCTGTGCCGCAGGCCTGGATACCCGCGGCAGACACGCTGGCGCTTTCACGCGCACTGGCACAGGGCACCGCAGGTATTGCGCTGCGGCACGGTGCAGCCGATATACAGGTCGGGCTTTGCACATCGTTCAAAATTGCACAAAATTCCCGCTTTTGCGTTTGATAAATTTTCTGCAAACTTCCCTTGATATTTTTTGGCGAAGAGAGTATGCTAAATTCCGATATTGATGCAGGCAGCCGGGCGGGCTGGCCCGCCCGGCCCAATGTAAAAGCAGGGGGTGCTTTTTGCCATGGAGCAATTTGTGGAACTGATGCTTGCGACAGACCGCAAGGCGCGCGACATGATAGACAAAGCGCGCCAGACCAGGGCGCAGGCCGTGGCCGATGCCCAAAAACAGGCGGCTGAGATTCGCGCGGCCGATGAAAAGCGCCTAGCCGCAGGCAAGGCGCAGGTAGACGCCGCCCTTGCCGCAGAAAAGCAGGCACAGGCAAAGGCGCTGGACGAGGAATTCCTGCGCGCCAAGCACGCGCTGGACGGGCGCTTTGATGCAAACCGCAGTGCCTGGCTGGACGGGCTGTGCAAAGACCTGTTCGAGGCGTGAAGATAAAACTCTGTACCGTGCAGGGTAAGAGGGGAGGGCCGGCAAATGCTGGACGAGCTCAGCGCGCTTGCCATTGTGCCAAAGGCCAAGGCCATTGCGGCGCGGCGGCTGACAAAAAATGAATATGAATCGCTGGCGCGCAAGCGCAGCGTCATTGAGGTAACCGCGGCGCTGCAGGCGCACCCTGCCTTCAAAAGCTGCCTTGCAGGCGTGTCGCAGACGAACCTGCACCGCGCGCAGCTGGAAGAGGCTCTGCGGAAGGACGTCTTTTTCAAATATGAATCACTGATGCGCTATTCCTTCCGCAAGGGGCATTTCGGGGCGTATTTTCTGATGCGCTGTGAGATAGACGAGCTGCTCACAAAGCTGCGGCTGCTCTCGATGGGCTTCCACCATCATTATATTGTGCACCTGCCCGGCTTTCTGGCAGACAAGACCAGTTTCAGCCTTCTGGCACTTGCCAAGGCGGAAACGCCCGCACAGTGCCTGCCCGTGCTGACGGGCACGCCTTATGCAAAGGTGCTGCAAAGCGTGCTGCCCGCACAGGGCGAGACGCTGGATTACCTGGCCTGCGAACATGCGTTTGAAACATATTACTACGGCACAGTGCTGCAGCTTATCTCGCACGATTTGAAGGGCGCAGCCGCCAAGGATACGCGCCTTCTGTTTTTGCAGCAGGCTGAGATTTACAATCTGGACATGCTGTACCGCGCCAAGGCGTTTTTTGCCGGGCAGTTTACGCCCGCCGTGCTGTGCCGCCTGCTGCTTCCCTATTGGAACGTGCTGAGCCAGCGCAAAATGGAACAGCTGGCCGCTGCGCGCGACACGGCGGAATTTCTGCGCCTTTACAACGCCTCCCGCGCGGCCGCCGTGTACGGCGAACGGCGCGACGGCGGTGCAGGCAGCGCCGAGATTAGTGAGCAGCGCGTGCTGCGGCGCAGCGCCGAGCGGCTCATTCACTTTTCTTCCACGCCGCACACGGTGCTGGCGGCCCTGCTGCTGCTTTGCGATATCGAGCGCAGCAATATCATCAACATCATCGAGGGCGTGCGCTACGGCCTTTCGCCGGACGATATCGCCGCTTTTCTGAAATACTGACGCTGTGCCCGCATGCGGGCAGGCAAAAAGTGAGGTGCATTTGTGCATGGGCATGGTAAAGATGGAGCACGTGAACATCTACGGCGACGGGCGCGAACCGCGCGCTGCGCTGGAGCTGCTTGCGGGCCTCTCCTGCTTTGACCCGGACGACGCAAAGGCGTTCGTGGCGCAGCAGTCCGCCCAGGAAGAGGAGAACATGTTCGAACCCCTGCTTGCGCAGGCGCTTGGCCTTCTGAAAGATCTTGGCAAGGCGCCGCCTGATGCGCCGGTGGCCCCGCCGCGCGCGTTTACATTCGGCGAGGTGCAGGCCACGGTGGAAAAATTCGCCGCGGAGGTTGCCGAGCGCGGCCAGCGCATGGCAGAGCTGAACGCGCGCATCGCCTCGTGTGAGCAGACGAAGGAGCAGCTGTATCACCTGACGGGCCTTGACGCCACTATGGACGAAATTTTCAGCTGCAAGTTCCTGAAGGTGCGCTTTGGCCGCCTGCCGAAGGACAGCTGTGTAAAGCTGCCTTATTATGAGGACGGCACGTTCACCTTCCGCCAGTATGATTTTGACGGCGAGTTCTATTGGGGCATGTATTTTGTGCCCGCCGAGCACGCAGAGGCCGTGGACGCCATTTTCGCCTCGCTGTTTTTCGAGCGGCTGTGGGTGCCGGACTTTGTGCACGGTACCCCGCAGGACGCCATTGCCAAACTTATCAGCGAGCAGCAGCAGCTTTCGGCAGAGCGCGACGCGCTTTCTAAAATGGAAGATGTTGCCACCCCGGCCGAGCTGGAGCTTTTGTGCCAGATGGCGCTGTGGCTGCACTACGAGGCCCAGGTGTTCAGCATGCGGCACTATGTGGTGCTGCTGGACCACTCGTATTACATCAGCGGCTATGTGCCCGCCGCGCGCGTGAAAGAAGTGGAGCAGACGCTCAAGCGCGTGCCGGGCGTGCGCCTTCTGAGCGACGAGGCCGCGGGCGTGGATGCAAAGCTGGCCGGGAATGCACCTCCGGTAGAACTGAAAAACAACTGGTTCTCGCGCCCGTTCGAGATGTTCGTTAAAATGTACGGCCTGCCGGGCTACGGCGATTTGGACCCGACGCTTTTTGTGAGCATCACCTATGCCATTTTGTTCGGCGTGATGTTCGGTGACGTGGGCCAGGGCATCCTGCTGGGGCTTATCGGTTTCTTTATCATGTACAAAAAAATGCACATGGAGATAGGCCTCATCCTCACGCGGTGCAGCGTGTTCTCGGTGCTGTTCGGGTTTGTGTATGGCAGCGTGTTCGGCTTTGAACACGCGCTGGACGGCATGTACCGCGCTATGGGCTTTGCCGAAAAGCCTGTAGAGGTGCTGCAGCCGGATTCCATCAACACCATTCTCATTTTGAGCGTGGCTGCCGGCGTGTTCATCATTGTGGCGGCCATCCTTACGGGCATCGCCTCTGAGGTACGCCGCGGCAGGGCTGTAAAGGCCATTCTGTCCGTAAACGGATTGGCGGGCCTTGTGTTTTACCTTTCGCTCATTGCCCTGCTGCTAAGCGTGGTGGGCATTCATCTTCCCTTTGTGGGCAGCGTTCCTTTCCTGATCGTATGCCTGGTGGTGCCGTTCCTGATGATGTATTTTGCCGAGCCCATCGTGCAGCTCACAGAGGGCAACAAACCCGGCAAGCCGGGCGAAATTATCATCAACGGCTTTTTCGAGATGTTCGATGCCATGCTGAGCTTTGCCTCCAACACCATGAGCTTTCTGCGTGTGGGCGGCTTTGTGCTGGCGCACGCAGGCATGATGACGGTGGTTTTCACTCTTGCTGAAATGACGGGCGGCCCGCTGTATGTGTTGATTGTGGTAGTGGGCAACCTGTTTGTGATGGCTTTGGAGGGCCTGTTCGTGGGCATCCAGGTGCTGCGCCTTGAGTTTTACGAAATATTCAGCCGTTTCTTCGATGCAAACGGGCGGCCATTTGCCCCGCTCTGTTTCCAAAGCCTTGCGCAGCGCGCGCAGAGCTGAGCCTTGGTGCCAAAAGCACCTTCCAATTTTAAAATGCTGCGCGCCGTGCGCGCAAAGGAGGAAATTTCTTATGAAACATATGAAACACAAAGCCCGTACCCTGCTGGTGCTTGCCCTTGCCCTTGTGCTGGCGTGCGCCTTCTCTTCCCTGGCATTCGCAGAGGGCGAAAGCGCCGCGGCGCCTGCCGATATAAACAGCGGCCTCGGCTATGTTGCAGCCGCCCTCAGCGTGGGCATTGCCGGCATCGGCGCCGGTATCGCCGTGGGCGCCGGCGCCCCGGCCGCTATCGGCGCCTTGACAGAAGACCCGAAGAGCTTCGGCAAGGCGCTTATCTTCGTGGCGCTTGGCGAGGGCATCGCCCTGTACGGCATGCTTATCTCCATCCTCATTCTGTCCAGACTTTGAAGTCATGAAATACTTTCTTATCAGCGATAACGTGGATACGCTGGCCGGCATGCGCCTTGTGGGCGTGCGCGGCGTTGTAGTGCACGAAGAGGACGAGGTGCGCGCCGCGTTGGAAAAGGCCTGTGCAGACGAAGAGGTGGGCCTGGTGCTTATCACTGACAAGCTGGTGGCCAAATGCGCCGATACGGTGTTCGCCTATAAGCTGGGGCGCAAGCGCCCGCTCATTGTGGAAATGCCGGACCGCCACAGCGATTCAAACCCCGGTGACAGCATCCGGCGCTATATCTCCGAAGTGGTCGGCGTAAAGATTTGAGGTGAAGGCAATGGCACAGAAGAATAAGAACGGCCCGCTTGGCACGCAGAGCTCTGCCGATGCACAGCGCAGCGAAATGTTCGAGGCATCCGTGCTGAAAAGCGCCTCGATGGAGGCGCAGGAAATCGTGCAGGAGGGCGAAAAGGAAGCCCGGAAAATTGTAGAAGAGGCGCGCCACAGCAGCGTGGATACCCAGCTGGATGCCTACCGCCGGGCTGCCAAACGCGCAGCGGCGCTGGAGGCCGCCGTGGCCCGCCGCGAAAACCGCGACAGGCTGTTGCGTTACCGCACGCAGCTTGTAAACGGCCTGTTCGCCGAGGCGCAGGAGGCCGCGCTTGCCTTTGCGCAAAGCGGGCAGCCCTATGCCGCTTTTGTGCAGAAAACGCTGGCCCGCCACAAAGATGCCTGTTCTCAGGGCCCCTGCCGCGTGCTGGTGCGGAAGGCAGATATGGCCGTGCTGGAGGGTGCCGTGCAGGCCGCCCTGCCGGCCTGCGCATACGAGCTTTGCGCGGACGGCACCATCACTTTGGGCGGCGTCAGGCTTGCGTGCGGCAACGTGTTGTTCGACGAAACGCTGGACGACCGCCTTGCCTCGCTGCGCGAGGGCTTTCTGGGCCGCTGCGGCCTGCACGTACAGTAAAAGCCGCACAAAACATGCGATTGGCATATCATGAAGGAGCAAGCCATGAACGACACGATCTATTCGATCAACGGGCCCGTCGTCACCCTGCGGGGGGCGCGCGGCTTTTCCATGATGGAAATGGTGTATGTAGGCGAGGTGGGGCTCATTGGCGAGGTCATCGGCATCACCTCGGAAAAAACCACCATCCAGGTGTATGAGGACACCGCAGGCCTGAAGGTGGGCGAGCCTGTGCGCGGCACAGGTGCGCCGCTGTGCGCCACACTGGGCCCGGGCATTATGCAGAACATTTTCGACGGCATCGAACGCCCGCTGGCCGCTATTGCACAGGAGCACGGCGCCTTTATCGCCAGCGGTGTGCATGTGGCCAGCCTGGACGAGCACAGGCTTTGGGACGTGACGGTGCTTGTGAAGCCAGGCCAGCAGGTGACGGGCGGCAGCTTTATTGCCACATGCCCGGAAACCAGCATCATCACGCATAAAAGCATGGTGCCGCCGGATGTCTCCGGCACGGTCACCTGGGCGGCGGAAAACGGGCGGTATACCATTCAGGACCCCATCTGCAAAGTGAAAACACCCGGCGGGGAAGAGCGCACGCTGTATCTTGCGCAGAAATGGCCCATCCGCACGCCGCGCCCCGTGGCCCTGCGCGAGGCCATCAGCCGTCCGCTGGTCACAGGCCAGCGCGTCATCGACAGCCTGTTCCCCATCGCCAAAGGGGGCGCGGCCGCCGTGCCGGGCGGCTTCGGCACGGGCAAGACGATGACGCAGCACCAGCTTGCCAAGTGGTGCGACGCGGACATCATCGTGTATGTGGGCTGCGGCGAGCGCGGCAATGAGATGACGCAGGTGCTGAACGAGTTCAGCGAGCTGGAGGACCCGAAGAGCGGCAAGCCCATGACCGAGCGCACCACCCTCATCGCCAACACTTCCAACATGCCGGTGGCGGCGCGCGAGGCGTCCATCTATACGGGCGTGACACTTGCGGAATATTACCGCGACATGGGCTACGACGTGGCCATGATGGCCGATTCCACTTCGCGCTGGGCCGAGGCGCTGCGCGAAATTTCCGGCCGCCTGGAGGAAATGCCTGCGGAAGAGGGCTTCCCCGCCTATCTGCCCAGCCGCCTTGCCGCCTTTTACGAGCGCGCAGGCTGTGTGGAAAGCCTGAACGGCGAAAAGGGCAGCGTGTCCATCATTGGGGCCGTGTCGCCTCAGGGTTCTGATTTTTCCGAGCCCGTCACCCAGAATACCAAGCGCTTTGTGCGCTGCTTTCTTGCACTGGATAAATCGCTTGCATACGCCCGCCATTATCCGGCTATCAACTGGACGCTGAGCTACAGCGAATATTACGAGGACCTCGACCCTTACTATACGGCAAACCTGGGCGAAGAATTCTGCGCGCTGCGCGGGCGCATGCTGGGCCTTCTGAGCGAGGAAAACAAGCTGATGGAGATTGTGAAGCTCATCGGCTCGGATGTTCTGCCCGATTCACAAAAGGTGACGCTGGAGACGGCGCGCGTTATCCGCGTGGGCTTTTTGCAGCAGAACGCCTTCCATCAGAACGACACCTATGTGCCGCTGGAAAAGCAGCTTTGGATGATGCGGGCTATCCTGCATCTGTACGACAAGGCCAGCGCCCTCAGCGCCGCGGGCGTGCCGGTGAGCGACATGACGGCCGCGGGCCTGTTCGACAGGTTGGTGAAGGCCAAGTACGAGATACCGAACGACAAGCCTGAACTGTTCGGCGAGTATGAAAAAGATATGGACGGCATTTGTGAAAAACTGCTGGCGGCGCGCGCGGGCGCGCAGGTGCCGGCCGGAAAGGAGTGAGCGGCATGGCCATGGAATATCTGGGCCTTTCAGATATCAACGGCCCCCTTGTGGCGCTGGACGGCGTCTCCGGCGTGGGCTTTGAAGAGATGGTGCGCATCCAGACGGCGGCGGGCCCTCGCGCGGGCCGCGTAGTGGCGCTGGAAGGCAGCCGCGCCGTTATCCAGGTGTTCGCCGGCACCTCCGGCATGGACCTTTCACACGCCTCTACCCGCTTTTCCGGCCACCCCATGCGCCTTGCGCTGGCGGACGAGATTGTGGGCCGTATTTTCAACGGGGCGGGTGAGCCGGTGGATGGCCTCGGCCCTGTTTACGCCGAAAAATTTGCAGATATCAACGGCAGCGCCATCAACCCTGTGAGCCGTGCCTACCCGCGCAACTACATCCGCACGGGCATCTCTTCTATCGACACGCTTATTACGCTTATCCGCGGGCAGAAGCTGCCTATTTTCTCCGGCTCCGGCATGAGCCACAACCAGCTTGCCGCGCAGATTGTTCGCCAGGCCCAGCTCAGCGAAGATTCCACCGAAAGCTTCGGCGTGGTATTCTGTGCCATGGGTGTGACGAAAGACGTGGCCGAATACTTCCGCAGGAGTTTTGAGGAATCTGGTGCGCTGAGCCGTGTGACGATGTTTTTGAACCTCTCGTCCGACCCTATTATCGAGCGCATCCTCACCCCGCGCTGCGCGCTGACGGCCGCGGAATACCTCGCCTTTGAAAAGGGCATGCATATCCTTGTGGTGATGACAGATATGACCAGCTATGCCGAGGCGCTGCGTGAATTCTCCTCTTCAAAGGGCGAAATTCCCGGGCGCAAGGGCTACCCCGGCTACCTGTATTCCGATTTCGCCAGCCTGTACGAGCGCGCAGGCGTCATTGCCGGGCGCAGCGGCAGCGTGACGCAGATCCCTATTCTCACCATGCCGAACGATGACATCACCCACCCCATCCCCGACCTGACAGGTTATATCACCGAGGGGCAGATTGTACTGGACCGCTATCTGGACCAGCAGGGCGTTTACCCGCCCATCAGCGTGCTGCCCAGCCTCTCGCGCCTGATGAAGGACGGTATTGGCGAAGGTTACACCCGCAAGGATCATCCCGACGTCTCAAACCAGCTGTTCGCCAGTTATGCAAAGGTAAGCGACGCGCGCGGCCTTGCCAGCGTTATCGGCGAGGAAGAGCTTTCTCCCACCGACAAGCTGTATCTCGATTTCGGCAACCACTTTGAAAAAGAATTCCTGGGCCAGGGCCAGGGCGAGAACCGCACCATCAGCGAAAGCCTGGACCTTGGCTGGCATCTTTTGAGCATCCTGCCCCGCGAAGAGCTGGACCGCTTGGACGAAAAGGTGCTGGACGAACATTACCGCGCGCACTGAGCGCCGCTTTACCCGCATGCGCAAAGGAGGTGAAGGGCAGTGGCGGAACAGATATTTCCCACAAAAGGCAACCTGATTGCCTGCAAGAAAAACATGGAGCTTGCAAAGCTCGGCTTCGATCTGCTGGATCGCAAGCGCAATGTGCTGATGCGTGAGATGATGAAGCTCATTGATGTAGCGGCCGGCATGCAGAAGGAGATAGGCGACACGTTCCAGCGCGCTTACCGCGCGCTGCAGAACGCCAACATCACGCTGGGCATCGACCAATCTTTGGACAGCGTCGTGCCGGAAGAACGCGGCTTTTCCATGCACGGCCACAGCATTATGGGGGTAGATCTTCCCACCGGTGAAGTGCACACAGCTCAGCCCTTTCCCTATTACGGCTTCCGCAATTCAAATTCCCAGCTGGACGCCGCCTACATGGCCTTCGACCATGTAAAACGGCTGTGCGCAAAGCTGGCAGGCATTGAAAACAGCGTATACCGCCTTGCCACCGCCATAAAAAAAACACAGCGGCGCACCAACATGCTGGAGAACGTGGTTATCCCCCGCCTGGAGGAGAACATCCGCTTTATCTCTTCCACGCTGGAAGAGCATGAGCGCGAGGAGTTCACCCGCATGAAGGTCATTAAACGCCAGAAGGGAGGCTGAATGGCTGCCCTTTCCCTAAAACGGTTTTGTACCAACAGGTACAAAACCGTTTTTTGTGCATATAAGCCAAACTGCTTGAGAATATTTTGTGAACTTTTCTTGAAATCACTTGCATTCCCGTCTGTTGCCGCATATACTATTATTTAATCAGATTAAATAGTTTGGTTAAATATTAATCTGGTTACTAATCTTGAGATACGGAGGCCTGTTCCATGGAATGGGAAATGACGCAAGGCGTGCGGCTGTTCCGCCTGATAGACCGTATGCGCCGCGCCTGGACAGCCATCACCCCCTGTGCAGAGCTGAGCAAATCGCAGTTCGGCACGCTGATGGCACTGGCGCATCTTGGCGGCGGGCCGGGCACGGACGGCACGCCGCCGCAGGCACAGGGCCTGCGGCTGACACAGCTGGCACATGTGATGCACCAAAGCCCGCCCGCCCTCAGCCAGCGCATTGCCGTGCTGGAAGCAATGGGATATGTGCAGCGCACCGAGGACGCGCAGGACAGGCGCGTAACACGCGTGTGCCTCACCCAGCAGGGCCACGCCCTGCTGAAGCAGGCATACCGCGCTATGAACGAAAAGCTGGACAGTGCCCTTGCCGCACTGGGCAAACAGGATGCAGCCATGCTGTTCACCCTGCTGAACAAGTTTACCGCCCAGCTGGAACAGGCCGCGGGCATCGAATGGGAGGAAAGTTGACGCAATGTTGAAATTAAAACGGTATCTGAAGCCGTATTGGATGCTGCTGATATGCGCTGTGGCATTCCTGTTCGGCCAGGCCATGCTGGAGCTGACACTGCCCAATATGATGAGCGACATCGTGAATGTGGGCATCCAGCAGGGCGGCATCACTGAAGTGGCCCCCAAGGCCATTTCAGCCGACGGCATGGCCCTGATGCAGGCTTTCATGTCTGAGGAGGACAGAGCCACCGCAGAAGAGCAGTACGCCCGTGTAGAGGACACATCCCCCTATGCGCAGGCATACCCGAACCTTGCCGCGGGCGATTACATTCTGAAGGAGAACGCCGACACCACTGCCGCAGACGCGGCTTTTTCACGCGCAGGCTACGCCTGTGTTCAGGTGATGCAGGGCCTCGCAGCCCAAAACAGTGCCCCTGCACAGGGCGAAAGCGCCGCCGGGCTTGAAGTTGGGCAGCTTGCCCAGCTTCTGCCCATGCTGGCCCAGCTTCCGGCAGACACAGTGCAAAATGCCATCCAGACAGCCGCCGCTGCGCCGGACATGGCGCTGGAGCAGACGGCCAGCGTGTTTACCAAAAGCTTTTATGTGCAGCTTGGCGCAGATACCGACGCCATGCAGACAAATTATATCCTGATAAAGGGTCTTGAGATGCTGGGCTTCACCGTGTTGCTCACGGCATGCGCCATTGCGGCCGGGTTCTGCCTTGCACGCATGGGCGCGGGCGTGGGCCGCGACTTGCGCCGCGATGTATTCCGCCGCGTGACATACTTTACAACCGGCGAGCTGGACCAGTTCTCTACTGCCAGCCTCATCACCCGCACCACCAACGACATCACCCAGGTTCAGATGTTCCTTTCCATGGGCCTTCGCATGATGTGCTTTGCACCTATCATGGGCGTGGGCGGGCTCATTATGGGGCTTTCCAAGTGTGTGTCCATGGCATGGATCCTGCTGCTGGCGCTCATTGTGATGCTGGGTGTCATTCTGGTGCTGTTCATGGTGGCGCTGCCGCGCTTCAAGAAAATGCAGCAGTTCATCGACAAGCTGAACCTTGTCAGCCGCGAGCATCTCTCCGGCCTGATGGTCATCCGCGCCTTTGCCACACAGGCCTTTGAGCAGGAACGTTTCGACAAGGCCAATAAGGACCTCACCTCTAATACGCTGTTCGTAAACCGCGCCATGGTAACGATGATGCCGGTGATGACACTGGTGATGAACGGCGTCAGCCTGCTGATTGTATGGGTGGGCGGCCATCAGATTGCCCAAAGCACCATGCAGGTGGGCGACATGATGGCCTTTATCCAGTATGCCATGCAGGTTATCATGAGCTTTTTGTTCATCAGCATGATGTTCGTGATGGTGCCGCGCGCCTCCGTCTCGGCAGAGCGCGTACACGAGGTGCTGGCTACCCGGCCCTCCGTGCGCGATAAAGAGCAGCCGCGCCACCTGCCCCAGCCCGTGCGCGGCGTGGTGGAGTTCCGCGACGTCTCATTCCGCTACGGCGGGGCAGACGAACCTGTGCTGCACCATGTCAGCTTCACTGCAAAGCCCGGGCAGACAACGGCCTTTATCGGCTCCACAGGCTCAGGCAAATCCACACTTGTGAACCTCATTCCCCGCTTTTATGACGTGAGCGAGGGCAGCATTTTGCTGGACGGCATAGATGTGCGCGACGTGCCGCAGAAAGAGCTGCGCGCCGCCATTGGCTATGTGCCGCAGAAGGGCATGCTGTTCTCGGGCTCTATTGCTTCAAACCTGCGTTACGGCGACGAGAAGGCCAGCGACGAGGCGCTGCGCACCGCATGCGACGTGGCACAGGCCACAGAATTTGTCAGCGGGCTGCCGGAGGGCCTTGATACCTATGTAAGCCAGGGCGGCACCAGCGTCTCGGGCGGGCAGCGCCAGCGGCTTTCCATTGCGCGTGCGCTGGTGAAAAAGGCGCCGGTGTATATCTTTGACGATACTTTTTCTGCGCTGGATTTCAAAACGGATGCCCGTCTGCGCAGGGCGCTGGCCGGCTATACGAACGGCGCCACTGTCCTGATTGTAGCGCAGCGCGTGTCCACCATCATGCACGCAGACCAGATTGTGGTGCTGGATGAAGGGCGTGTAGCGGGCATTGGCACGCACAAACAGCTTCTGGAAACCTGCGAGACCTACCGCGAAATCGCGCACAGCCAGCTTTCAAAGGAGGAATTGGCATAATGGCACAACAAACGCATGGCACCCGCATGGGCGGGCGCGGCGCCGCCGGCATGATGCCCGGGGAAAAGGCCAAGAACTTCAAGGGCACCATGGCAAAGCTGCTGCGCTATCTCTCCCGTTTTCTGCCTGCTATCATCACCGTACTGGTGTGTGCAGCAGCATCCACCGTGTTTTCCATCTTCGGCCCCAAGGTGCTGGGGCAGGCCACCACAAAGCTGTTTGAGGGCGTGATGGCCATGCTCACCGGCACCGGCGGCATCGATTTTTCTGCCATTGGGCAGATTCTTCTGTTCCTGCTGGCCATTTACCTCGTCAGCGCCCTTCTCAGCTATGTGCAGGGCTGGGTGATGGCGGGCGTGGCCACCAAGGTGAGCTATTCCATGCGGCGCGACATCTCTGAGAAAATAGACCGCATGCCGCTTTCCTATTTTGACCGCGTGCCCAACGGCGAGGTGCTGAGCCGCATCACCAACGATGTAGACACTGTCACCCAGACGCTGAACCAGAGCCTTTCGCAAATTGTGACGAATGTTACCATGATGGTGGGCGTGCTGTGCATGATGCTGTCCATCAGCCCGCTGATGACACTGGTAGCACTCTGCATTCTGCCCGTGAGCGTGCTGATTGTGATGAATGTAGTAAAGCGCAGCCAGCCTTACTTCCGCCAGCAGCAGGATTATCTGGGCCATGTGAACGGCCATGTGGAGGAGATGTACGGCGGGCACGTGGTGGTGACGGCCTTCGGGCGCGAGGAAGAGAGCCTCGGCGTATTCGATAAAATGAACGCGAAGCTGTATAATGCAGCCTGGAAAAGCCAGTTTCTCTCCGGCATGATGATGCCGCTGATGAATTTTGCCGGCAACCTCGGTTATGTGGGCATCTGCGTGCTGGGCGGATTTCTCTCGCTGAACGGCTCCATCACGGTGGGGGACATTCAGGCATTCATCCAGTATGTGCGCAACTTCACTCAGCCCATCAACCAGATTGCCAATATTTCAAACGTGCTGCAGCAGACGGCTGCGGCTGCCGAACGCGTGTTCGCCTTCCTGGAGGAAGAAGAAGAGCCGGCAGACCCGGAGAGCCCCCTCTCGCCCGAACTCATTCAGGGCGAGGTGGATTTTGCCCATGTGCATTTCGGCTATACGCCGGAGAAAACCATCATCCATGATTTCTCGGCTGTGATACAGCCGGGCAAAAAGGTGGCCATTGTGGGCCCCACCGGCGCCGGAAAGACCACCATGGTGAAGCTGCTGATGCGCTTTTACGACGTAACGGACGGCGCCATTCTGCTGGACGGCTATGACGTGCGCCAGTTTGCCCGCAACGACCTGCGCGATTCCTTCGGCATGGTGCTGCAGGACACATGGCTGTATAACGGCACTATTCGCGAAAATATCCGTTACGGGCGGCTTTCCGCCACGGATGAAGAGGTACTGGCTGCGGCAAAGGCCGCGCAGGTAGACCATTTCGTGCGCACCCTGCCCGATGGGTACGACACGGTGCTGAACGAAGAGGCCACCAATATCAGCCAGGGGCAAAAGCAGCTGCTCACCATTGCGCGCACCATCATTTCCGAGCCGCGCATTCTCATCTTCGACGAGGCCACCTCCAGTGTGGACACACGCACAGAGCTCGCTATCCAGAAAGCAATGGACCATTTGATGGAAGGGCGCACCAGCTTTATCATCGCACACCGCCTGTCCACCATCCGCGACGCAGACCTCATCCTGGTGATGAAGGACGGCGACATCGTGGAAACAGGCACCCACACAGAGCTTCTGGCCAAACACGGCTTCTATGCCGAATTGTATCAAAGCCAGTTTGCAGACGTATCTGGCGAGGCCGTGTAACAGGCCTCTGCCCTGCGCCCGTGCGGCCCGGCCTGGGCCGCGCGGGCTTCTTTTTCCCGCGGCCGAAGGGCCGGGCTGGCGCAAAGCGCCCGCATGCGGTATAATATTATCAAGATGGCATCGGAGGGTATGCCGGACGAAGCACATGCCGCGCACCTAAAAAAACTGGGCCGCGGGCAAAAAACGACAGTTTAGCCCCACGGGGCAAAAATAGAATAAAAGCGTGTACGCCATACCACCGCGCCGCGCGGGCAGCCGCGCAGCCCAACGGAAGGAGGCCTTTTGAATAAGAAGCTGAAGGAAAAAATCTATGAATCTCTGGCAGCGGTGCTGCCGGTGACGCTGATTGTGTTCGCGCTGTGCGTCACCATCACCCCCATGCCGCTGGCCACACTGATGATGTTTCTGGTGGGGGCCGTGCTGCTCATTCTTGGCATGGGCTTTTTCAGCCTGGGCGCCGATATGGCCATGATGCCCATTGGCGAGCACACCGGCAGGCAGCTGACCAGGGCCAAAACGGCAGCCGGCGTGGCGGCGGCGTGCTTTGCAATTGGTATTTTTGTCACCATGGCAGAGCCGGACCTGCAGGTGCTTGCGCGCCAGACACCCGCCGTACCGGATATGGTGCTCATTTTGTGCGTGGCCTGCGGGGTAGGCCTGTTCCTTGCCGTGGCATTTCTGCGCAGCCTGTACGGCTGGCCTCTGGCGCGTATTCTGATGGTGTGCTATGCTGCTGTATTTGTGCTGGCCTGCTTTGTTCCGCGCGAATTTCTGCCTGTGGCCTTCGATTCCGGCGGCGTCACCACAGGGCCTGTCACGGTGCCGTTTATCATGGCACTGGGCCTCGGCCTTTCCGCCGTGGGCCATTCAGACCGCTCGGAAAGCGACAGCTTCGGCCTGATTGCCCTGTGCAGCATCGGGCCTATTTTGGCTGTGCTGGTGCTGGGGCTTTTGTACAGCGCTTCATCCGGCTCTTACACGCCGCTTTCCATCCCCGAGGTAGACAGCACGCGAGATCTGTGGCTGCAATTCAGCAACGAATTTCCGGCCTATGCGCGCGAAGTGCTTTTGGCGCTGGCCCCCATCGTGGCGTTTTTTCTGATTTTCCAGGCGGTATTTCTGCGCTTGCGCAGAAAGCATCTGGCTAAAATACTGGTCGGCCTTTTCTACACCTTCGTTGGCCTCACGCTGTTTCTCACTGGCGTGAACGTGGGCTTTATGCCCGCAGGCTATTCCATCGGCAGCCAGTTGGCTGCGGGCGGGTGGCCGTGGCTGCTGGTGCCTATCGGCATGCTGATTGGCTATTTTATCGTAAAGGCCGAGCCCGCTGTGCTTGTGCTGAACAGACAGGTAGAGGACGTGACAGACGGCGCCATCTCCGAGGGCATGATGATGTTTGGCCTTTCGGCGGGAATGGCCATTTCGGTGGGCCTCTCCATGACGCGCGTGCTCACGGGTATCTCACTGGTTTGGTTTCTTGTGCCGGGCTATGCGCTGGCGCTGGGGCTTAGCTTTGCGGTGCCGAAGATATTCACCTCTATCGCCTTCGATTCGGGCGGTGTGGCCAGCGGGCCCATGACGGCCACCTTCCTTCTCTCCTTTGCCATGGGCGCATGCGACGCCACAGGGGGCAATGTGCTGACAGACGCCTTCGGCATCGTGGCCATGGTGGCCATGACGCCGCTTATCATCATCCAGCTTATTGGGCTGTTATACCGCATCAAAACCGCGCGCGCCGGCAGGGCCGCGCCGCAGGAAAGCGCCGATGAAGTAATCGACCTTTCTCAAGAGGTGGAATTATGAACAGGAAAATAGAATGGCTCGTCACCATTGTAGACCGCGGGCGCGGCAGCGCGGTGGCGCAGGTGTACCAGAAGCATCAGGTCGCTGTGCAGCTCATCACACACGGGCACGGCACCGCATCGTCCAAAATCATGGACATTCTGGGCCTGGATGAGCCGGAAAAGGACATTGTGCTCAGCCTTGTGCCCGGCGCGCTGTCGGCAGACATTTTCCGCGCGCTGGAAAGCGAGCTGCACTTTGCACGGCCCGGGGCAGGCATTGCGTTTTCGCTGGCACTCTCCGGCATCAGCGCGGCTGCGCACAGCCGCATCACACACGGCAGGGTAGAACTTTGCCTGCCGCAGGAGGAAATGGATATGGCACAGGAACAGCAGCATGAACTGATCGTGGCCGTCACAGACGCTGACGGCGTGGATATCGTAATGGACGCTGCACGCGGCGCGGGGGCACGCGGCGGCACGGTGGCCAAGGCACGCGAAGCGTGCAGCGAAACGGCTCAGAAGCTGTTTGGCCTTACCATTCAGCCGGAAAAAGAGCTGGTGCTCATTGTGGTCCCCGGCAGCATCCGTCAGGCCGTGATGCAGGCCATCTGCACCGCCGTATCTCAGCAGACACAGCACCATGCCTTCACCTTTTCGCTGCCTGTCAGCGGGGTGCTGGGCCTGCGGTAAAGCGGCATATGCCGTTTTGGATTTGGGTGTTTTTACAAAGTTATGCATATTTAAGGCGCGTTTTTGCATGAATATCCAAAATTAAACCTGCCGCCTTGAAAACTGCTTGACAAATGCCCCTCTGCGGGGTAACATGCAAACAAATAAAAAATTCAAAATTGCTCTGCGGTTTCCCGCAGGCAATGATAGAGGCGCGGTGTCCAACAGTACCGCGCGGCATGGCAGGCAAGCCGCCGCGCGCGAAAGGGGCCACCGCCGAAGCACCCGGGCAATTGCCTTTGCCGGGCAGCTGGGCCGCCGCAGAATATGCGGCGGACTGTCACGCAAAGCGTGAAGCGCTATCATTGGAACAGCACTCTGTACGCAGGCAGCGTATATGCTTTGCCTCTCCGTATCTGATTGCAGCCCCATGGTGCGTTTTGCGCGCCATGGGGCTTTTCGTTTTCGTTCCGGCCCCGTACCGGCGCCGCAGCACCCTTCCCTCCGCGCGCCGGCAAAGGGCCGGTTTTGAAAAAATGCTTTTGGAAAGAGGGAATTTTAGATGAAAAAGTGGATGACAGGCGCTCTGGCGCTGGCTATGGTGCTGGCCATGGCTCTTACTGGCTGCGGTGGCGGCGCAGCCTCCGGCACGGCGTCCGCCGGTGCAGCTGCTTCCGGCTCTGCCGCACAAAGCGACAATGTGTTGACCGTTGCCATGGAGTGTGCCTATGCCCCCTACAACTGGACGCAGAGCGATGATTCCAACGGTGCGGTGCCCATCAAGGGCAGCGAGGATTATGCCAACGGCTACGATGTAATGATGGCCAAGAAGATGGCCGAGGCCCTTGGCATGGAATTGGAGATTGTCCGGTCTGACTGGGATTCCCTTGTGCCCGCCGTAATGTCCGGCACGGTAGACTGCGTGATTGCAGGCCAGTCCATCACCTCGAAGCGCATGGAGAGTGTGGATTTCACCACCCCGTACTACTATGCCAGCGTGGTAACGTTGGTAAAGGCCGAAGGCCCCTATGCAGATGCCGTTGGCGTGGCGGACCTTGCAGGCGCCACATGCACCAGCCAGCTCAATACCATCTGGTATGACACCTGCCTGCCGCAGATAGAAAACGCCAATATTCTGCCCGCGCAGGAGACGGCCCCCGCCATGCTGGTGGCGCTTGACAGCGGCGCGTGCGATGTGGTGGTCACCGATATGCCCACAGCCATGGCCGCCTGCGCGGCATACCCCAATTTCAAGCTGCTGGATTTCACCGGCACAGACGACGACTTTGAAGTCTCTGAGGAGGAAGTGAACATCGGCATTTCGGTGCGCAAGGGCAACACCCAGCTGCTGGACGCCCTGAACGAGGCCCTTTCGCCCATGACTGCAGATGATTTCACCACTATGATGGACGAGGCCATCCGCATCCAGCCGCTGAACGGCTGAGAGGGCATGCGGCCATAGCAGTGCACCTGCAGAAAGGACGGAGTTCATATGGCATCCACACTGCCTGTCGATTTCTTTGGCAGAGTTGCTTATATCCTGCAAAATTACAGCGCCTCGCTGGGGCGCGGCGTGCTGAACACCATGATTATCGCCGTGCTGGCCACACTGGCCGGCTGCGTCATCGGCCTTGCGGTGGGCATCGTGCAGACCATCCCCACGGACCGCAGACGGGCACCTGTGCGCTGGGGGCTGCTGGGCGCGGTGAAAATTCTGCTCAGCGCCTATGTGGAAATTTTCCGCGGCACGCCCATGATGGTGCAGGCCATGTTCATCTTTTATGGCGTGTCGATGCTCACGGGTGTCACCATGCCCTATATGACGGCGGCGCTGCTTATCGTCTCCATCAACACAGGCGCCTATATGGCAGAGACGGTGCGCGGCGGCATTCTCTCTATCGACCCCGGCCAGACGGAGGGCGCGCGTGCCATCGGCATGACTCATGTGCAGACGATGGTGAACGTTATTCTGCCGCAGGCCCTGCGCAACATCATGCCCCAAATAGGCAACAATCTTATCATCAACATCAAGGATACCTGCGTTCTGTCGTGCATCAGCGTGGTAGAGCTGTTCTTTGCCAGCAAGGGTGTGGCGGGCGCATACTACTGGTACTTTGAGACCTACGCCGTTGTGATGGTGATTTACTTTGTGCTCACCTTCGCCTGCTCACGTCTGCTGCGCCTGATAGAAAGACGTATGGACGGCCCGGCCAACTTCGATTTGGCCGTTTATGACACCTCTACCGGCGAGGCCATGCCGCGCTTTCGCAAAAACCCTGCGCAGCCCAATGCAGATTACCGCGCAAAGCATGCGTACCAAACCGGTAACCTGAATTTGGACCAAAACGAGAGGGGGCGCTGAGGCATGGCACAGAACATCATAGAGGTGCAGCACCTCAGCAAAACCTTTGGCACACACGAGGTGCTGAGGGATGTGGATTTTGCCGTGCGGGAGGGCGACGTCACCTGCATCATCGGGGCGTCTGGCTCAGGCAAATCCACCCTTCTGCGCTGTATCAATCTGCTGGAAACGCCCACAGGCGGGCACATCCTGTTCCACGGCGCGCCCATCACCGGCCGCGGGTTCGACCCATGCGCCTACCGCGCCAAGGTGGGCATGGTATTCCAGAGCTTCAATTTGTTCGGCAACATGACAGTGCTGGAAAACTGCACCGTTGGCCAGCGCAAGGTGCTGAAAAAAAGCGCCGCCGAGGCCGAGGCCACCGCTATGGCGTTTCTGGAAAAGGTTGGCATGCAGCAGTATATCAGGGCGAAGCCCCACCAGCTTTCTGGCGGGCAGAAGCAGCGCGTAGCCATCGCCCGCGCTCTGGCCATGCAGCCGGAAGTGCTGTTGTTTGACGAGCCCACCAGTGCGCTGGACCCGCAGATGGTTGGCGAGGTGCTGGCTGTAATGCGCCAGCTTGCCCGCGAGGGCCTCACCATGCTGGTGGTAACGCACGAAATGGCCTTTGCCCGCGATGTTTCCACCCATGTGGTGTTCATGGCGGACGGTGTGATCGCCGAGACAGGTGCGCCGCAGCAGTTTTTCGGCGCGCCCCGCACCCAGGCGGCAAAAGATTTTTTGGCCCGCCTGCACCGCTGACAGCGGCAGGCCGGGCGGGCCGGCCCTCTTCGGCAAAGGCAGGCAGAAATTCTGGCCTGCAGGCCGCTCAAAGGGCACTGGACGGTCTTCTTTTTCACCGCGTGCACAGCAGCCCGTTTCCGGGCTGCTTTTTCATTGATTTTGGGAACCACCGGCTAGCCGGCGGAGGCGTCCCGTAAAAAAGCCTTCATTTCCGGCATCAAGCGAAACGGGGCGCCCATATGGAACCTTTGATAAAAGAAAGCTGCTTTTAGAACAGTGAACGCCCGTTTACAGGCCGCAGGGCAGATGCTGCAAGAGAAATAAAGCTCATTGTGGCTTGAGACTCCTGCCGGTGACAAGCCTTTACAGGGCTTGCTCAATCCGCCCGCGGTTATGGCTTTCCCCTGCGGTTTTTGTGCTTTTCCTCCTGCCCGAAAGCAGTGGCTTTGTTTCCATTGCTCTCACCGGCTCAGCCGCAGGCTGTTTTTTAACAAAACATACAGCACAGCAGAGAAATGCCCGGACGGCCTTGCTCTCCGTCCGGGCATGCTCTGCTATTTTCCTATTCGGCTTCGGCGCAGCGCCTACACCTCGCCGAAGCCGCCGTCTATCAGTTCAATCAGGGAATCGACGGCCTGCTGCTCGTCAGGCCCCTCTGCCGTCAGCTCCACTTCCGAGCCCTGCACCAAAGCCAGTGTCAGCACAGAAATGATAGATTTTGCATTTGCGATGTTATCCTGCTCCTTCAGGCTGAGGTTGCGTATGGAGATGCGGGAGTCAAACGCCTTTGCGGCATTGGTGAACTGAGAGGCCGGACGGGCATGCAGGCCCGTCCGGTTGATAACGGTTGTCGTTCTGCGGTACATGGGGCACTTCTCCTTTCTTTCGCGCAGCGCTCAGGGCGCAAGCGCGGCCTGTATACATTGTAAAACTTCATCAGCGTCTTCGCAAGCCAGAATTTCCCCGGCCAGCCTTTGCAGCTCCACAGCTGTGTGCCGCCCCAGCGCGCGCTTCACCTTTGCTACCTGTGAAATACTCATGGAAAGCTTGCGCAGCCCAAGGCCCGCCAGCACGCAGGCGGCCTGCACGTCACCCGCCAGCTCGCCGCACACGCAAATGGGCTTGCCCTCTTCGCGGAACGCGCGCGCTACTATATCAATGGCGCGGTATAGCGCCGGATGGGTGGAACGGCAGTAGGGGGCCACCGTGGGGTTCATTCTATCCGCTGCGGTAAGGTACTGACACAGATCATTCGTGCCAATAGAGGCAAAATCTGCCCGGCGGGCTATCTCTTTTGCCATCAGCACCATGGCCGGTGTCTCTATCATCACGCCCAGCTTCACATCGCCCAAAGGGCCTGTCCCTTGCGCGTCAAGTTCTGCGCGCGTCTGTTCCAGCATCTGCTTTGCGCGGCAAAAATCTTCCACGCCAGACACCATCGGAAGCATAAGCCACAGACTGCCGTAGGCTGCCGCGCGCAGGGCGGCACGGAACTGTGTACGCAGCAAATGCGGATGCGCAAAACACAGGCGCAGTGCCCGCAGACCTAAAAATGGGTTTTCTTCCTTGGGAAGTTCAAAGTACGGCAATGTTTTATCGCCGCCAATATCCAGCGTGCGCACGGTCACCGGGCGCGGTGCATATTCCAGCAATACTTTTTTATAAGCTGTATACTGTTCTTCCTCTGTGGGCATATGGGAGGCTTCCAGATAAAGAAACTCTGTCCGAAGCAACCCCACAAAATCTGTTGCGTGAGAGGCCTCCAGCGCCTGTGTGCTCACACTGCCCAGGTTCAGTCCTATCTCCACACGCACACCATCGCGTGTGGTGGCTGGGGCCCTCAGAAACCGCTGCGCTTCATCCGTATCCTTCCGCCAGGCGTCCAGCTTTTTTTGCGCCTCCTGCTGTGCCGCAGCGTCCGGTGCGGTGTCCAGCGTACCTGCCAGCGCGTCCAGCACAGCGGCCTGCCCGCTTTCCACCTGCCCCAGAAGGCCGGAAATACCCAGCACAGCAGGGATACCCCAACTGCGGGCCATAATGGCCGAGTGGGAAGTGGCTCCGCCTTTCTGTGCCGCAATGCCCAGCACATTGGCCCTGTCCATGGTGGCAGTATCAGAGGGCATCAGGTCGTCCGCCGCTATAATCACCGGGCCGGGCAGGCAGGAAAGGTCCTGTGCGGGCACACCACGCAGCAGGCGCAACAGGCGCTGGGCCACATCGTCCAAATCTGCCGCGCGCTGGGCCATGGTCTCATCCGCCATGTTGGCCATCACATTTGCATAGCGTCCATATACGCTTTGTACAGCAAACTCTGCCGTGTGCCCGTGGCGCAGTATTTCCGCCTCCACCTCTTCCACAATCACTTCATCATCCGTCAAATCAAGGTGCGCGTCAAAAATGGCCGCCTTCTCGACATCTGTCTTTTCAAGGCGCTGCCGCAGTGCATGCAGCTGTTCCCGTGCTTTGGCCCGCGCCGCAGCATAGGCGAGGCCTTCTTCCTGTATTTGCTCTGTCGCGGCAAACTCCTGTCGGGCACACAGCGGCTGCGGCGCATAGACATAAACGGGGCCCACTGCCACACCAGGAGACACCGCATTTCCATGAAATATCATACTGTGCGCCCCTTTCCCGCTGCAATGGCCTGGCGCAGCTTTTCATAGTTCTGTGCAAGGCTTGCGCCCTTTGCGTATAAGCTGGAAGTGCCTGCCACAAACACGTCTGCGCCGCAGCGGCTCATTTTTTCCGCGTTTTCAAAAGAGACATTCCCGTCCACCTCCAGCAGGGCGGCGCTGCCTGCCGCATCCAGCATGGCACGTGCACTGTGCAGCTTTTCCAGCGTCTGCGCTACCAGCCTTTGGCCTGCAAAACCAGGGTTGATGGTCATGATGAGAAGGAGATCCACGTCGTCCAAAACCCACCGGCATGCCTCCAGCGGCGTAGCAGGGTTCAGCGCAAGCCCGGCACGTGCACCTCGCGCATGGATGGCGGCTAACGCCTTCTGTACATGTGGCGTGCTCTCCGCATGCACCACCATATAATCACGCGGACCGATATCGAAGTAGTCTATTTTCTGTTCCGGGCGCTGCACCATCAGGTGAACATCCAGCGGAAGCCGGGTGATGCGGTGCAGCAGCGGCACAAATTCCGTGCCAAGGCAATAGTTGGCGACGAAATCGCCGTCCATGATATCCACATGAAGCATATCCGCCCCCAGTTCTTCCAGTTCACGCACATGGGCTTCCAGCCGTTCCAGTGGGCAGCAGGCCAGCGATGGTGACAGATAAGTAGCAATGCTCACAGGCACTCTCCTCCTTATGCCCGAAGAAGCACCGCCGCGCGGGGCTTTCAGGCTTTGATAAAAATTGTCGTGTTTCATTCGAACAGTGGCCAGTTTGCAAATTTTTCCGTTTTGTTTCATGGTTCGCAATACGGTATGCCCTGTGCGCCGCAAGGCACTATTCTCTGTTATTTCCCCTGTTGTTGCGTGAAAACTGCTTGTATTTTGGAAAATATTACGGTATGCTATAGACAGAGCAGGGCAGAAAATATTTTTCGCGTTTGCAATATTTTGTTTGTTCCTGCATGTATGAAAGACCGGGGAGAGATCAAGATGATAGCGACAGAACGCGCCAGCTATATCCTGAACAAGCTGCGGGACAAAGACACTGTGACGCTGAAAGAGATCGCAGCTGAGCTCGGCGTCTCGGAGGCTACTGTGCGCCGGGATTTTGAACGGCTGGACGAACAGGGCTTTGTGGTGCGCGTGCGCTCGGGTGCCACGCGTGTAAATGGGGCTGCGCCTGGCAATGCCGCGCCGCTCGTCACCAGCGAAAAACTTACCGAGCACATGGAGGACAAAACCGCCATCGCCCGGCTTGCCGCCAGCTTCGTGCACGACGGCGACTGCATCTTTCTGGACGGTGGCACTACTATCGCCCCCATGATAGACTTTATTCAGGATAAGCGCATCAAAATCGTCACCCACAACCTGCTGGTTACGCACCGGCTGAAAAACATGAATGTAGATATCTTCCTGATTGGTGGGCACTACACGCATTTTCACGAGAGCACAGTGGGTGTGTACACGGAAAAAATGGTTTCTCAGTTTCATTTCGACCACGCTTTTTTTGGCTGCTCTGGCATTGAGCTGGTGCACCAGATGGCTTACAACGACGACATCGACACCGTTCCGGTAAAAGAGATCGCCATGAAGTGCTCAAACAAGAACTATCTTCTGGCAGACGCAAGCAAGCTTGGTAAAACAAGCTTCTGCCGTCTTGCCCCCTTGAGTGCATTTGACGGAGTGATCGTCACCTGCCCGCCCGAACTCAGTGCACCGCTGCCCTCCAATTTTATTGTGGTGCAGGATGAATGAACTGCTCGTGCAGAAGTTTCGTTAGATAAAAAGGGCCTGGGCGGCGCGCCCAGGCCCTTTTGTCCTGGTGTTACGCAAGCGCGGCCTCAATAGCCTGCACAGCATCTGCGCTTGTGAGCCGGAATTCCTTTTTCAAAAGGTCTACAAGGCCCACCTGGCCAAACACATCCTGTGCACCCAGTTTCAAAAGCGGCACACCAGCGCCATGTTTTGCAAGCACATCGGCCACGGCGCTGCCAATGCCGTTGATGACACTATGGTTTTCATATGTCACCACCAGCTTTTTGCCCTGTGCCTCTTTCCAGATAATTTCTTCGTCGAACGGTTTTACAGTCACAGGGTCCACTACTTCCACGCTGATGCCGCGGCGGCCCAGCTCTTCAGCGGTGTCCAAAGCGTCGGCCATCAGATAGCCGCTGCCCACCAGCAGAACATCCGTGCCCGGCACCAGCACCTGCCCCTTGCCCAGCTCGAACTTTGTGCCCGGTTCATACACTTCCCGCACATTCTTGCGGTATGCGCGGATATAGTGGATAGCACCGTCGTTGCGCGCAGCGCATTCGCGCACCATCCAGTCAAGCTGTACCTGGTCACATGGGTCGCACACAATGGCATTCGGGATAGTGCGCATCACGGCCAGATCTTCAAAGCAGGTGTGCGTTCCGCCGTCAAAGCCGGAGCAAAAGCCCGGGTCGGAGGCGTAGATATTCACTGTGTTGTGCTGATAGGCACAGGAGATGTAGAGCTGATCCAGCGCACGGCGCGTGACGAAGGCGGACATGGTGTGTACGAACGGCGTATAGCCACGCAGTGCCAGCCCTGCCGCCACGCCGAACATGTTGGCCTCACAAATGCCCACGTCTACAAAGCGATCCGGGTGCGTCTGCTTGAAGCGGATAAAGAACGAGGCGCCGCCTAAATCGGAATCCAGTATCACAATCTTGTCGTCCTGCTCCACCAGCTCCTTCAGCGTAGCGCCAAACTGGTCGCGCAGTTCGCCGCCCAGTTCCTTGGTTCTGTTCTGTTTCAGCATGGCATTATTCCTCCTCTGTGATTTTTTCAAGCTCTGCAATGGCTGCGTCTATCACGGCGCGGCCCTCTTCAAACACTTTGGGGGCATGGTTGTCCGGCATATCCTCGTAATATTTCACACCCTGCCCTTTCACCGTATCCAGCACGATGCAAACGGCACTGTCACGCACCTGCTTTGCCTCTTCAATGGCGCTGTCAATGGCTTCCTCGCTGGCACCATCCACAGTTTTGCACCAGAAGCCAAAAGCCCTCATCTTTTCTTCATAGCTGAATGGGTTCAGCACCTCTGTACACCAGCCGTCGTGCTGGCGCTTGTTGTTGTCTATGAATACAATACAGTTGTTCAAACGATTGTGTGCCATAAACTGGAAGGCCTCCCAGTTCTGGCCCTCGTTCAACTCGCCGTCGCCGATGCATACATACACATACTGGTCTTTGGCCCCCTCATGCTTCAGGCCCCAGGCAATGCCTGCCGCCACGCTGGCACCCTGCCCCAGCGAGCCGCAGGTAACGTCGATGCCCGGCGTAAGCAGCCTGTCCACATGGCTGGGCACATGCGTGCCGATATCATCCATGGTAAGCAGCAGGGCCTTGTCAAAAAAGCCCTTTTCTGCAAGGGCCGCCTCCACGGCCGGTGCAGCATGGCCCTTGCTCATAACCAAATAGTCGCGGCCCTTCCAGCCGGGGTCTTTCGGGTCGAATTTCATCTGCTTGCCGTACAGTACGCTGATGAGCTCGGTGACGGAAAGGCAGCCGCCGATATGCCCCATGCCGCGCTGGCGGAACATCTGAAGCTGATCGATGCGAAGCTGTGCAGAGAATTTTTTCAACTCTTTAAGTTTTTGCGCTTCCATATAGTACCTCCTAAAACTGTTGGATATGATATGCGGCCGGGCGGCCGCCGGGCTTTGCGTCATGTGCAGTCGTATGCCTCATAGCTGGCAGATTTGCCCGAAAGCACGGCCTTGAAATCCTCCATCAGCGGGTGCTGGTGCCAGGTGCTGTTCGTCTGCGCCACATAGTAGGCCATAAGTTGCACAAAGGCCAAACTGTACAACGGGCTAAGCTGTTCGCTGACCAAATGCGGCACGCGCAGCACGCCTGCCCCCTGCAGGATGGGGTTATTCGACAGAATAAACACTCTGTCCGTCATTTTGTGGGCCGCCTTCCATGCCTGCTGGATGCGCGGGCCCGTCTCGTCACCAGGGTCCAGAAAAATAAGGTTATAATTCGGTGTGAGCTGTACCTGCGGGCCGTGGATAAATTCGTCCACCTCATAGCCCACCGCCAGAATGTGCACCGTTTCGCCTATCTTCACTGCGCCCTCCAGCGCCGTGCCGTAATTGGCGCCTGCGCCAATGAGATAAGCTCGCTCCATTGAGAGCAGTTTTTGCTTGTTTGCCTCAAAATAGGCCGGAAACGCCGTGATGAGGGCGTCGTAATTTTCCATGCATGCCATCATTTGACGCTTCTGCTCTTCCAGCGCCTGGCCGCTCAGCCTGCCCTGTGCATGTGCCGCGTGCAAAGCGAACAGCATCAGAAAGGCCGTCAGTGTCACCACGCCTTTGGTGACAAAATCAAGCTTTTCGCCGCCCAAGCCAAAATCTATCACTTCGTCAGCCTCGTGCTCGAAATCTGAATGTATGTTGCCTGTAAGGCCAATAGCGCGCATGCCCAGCCGCCGGCACAACTGCAAGGACTCAATGGTGTTCGTACTGCACCCGCTTTGCGAGATGCACACCACGAAATCATCCGGCGTCATATCATGCTCATAATGATTGAAGGTGAAGGGCGTCACGATTTTCACTTCAACGCCCAGGTATTGCTTCATGTAATAGCGTGCGCAGTGGCCTGCATTGCAGCTTGAGCCGCAGGCCACCAGCCACACCGTGCGGTAGGGGCGGCTGAGGTACAGTTCCACCATGCGCTGCGTGAGGCGGGCGCTGGCCGCGATATTGGCGCGCACCTGTGCGGGCGTCTCTTGAATATAGCGCAGCATGGAGAGCTCTGCATGTTCCAAGTATCTCATTCCTTTCTATGCGGTATCAGCCGTCACACTGTGACGGTCTTTTTGCTTACGCCTTTGGGGTTATCAGGGTCAAAGCCGCGGCTCAGGCTGCACAGGCAGGCAAACATCTGTGCAAACACCGCGCCGCTGAACACAGCACTTATACCGTCGTATTCCTGCGGTAAAAGAACAGCCGTGTCACCCAGTGCCGCCAGCTCCGGCCGGTTCGTCACCACAGTGCACCAAATGCCTGTCTCTTCCTTCAGGCGCTCGAGCAGCGCCTTCCCGCAGTAGTTGGTGTGCTCATCTGCCAAAAGAAAGATATACGGCACAAAGCGCTGCGCTGTGGCAATGGGGCCGTGGCGGTAATCTGCTGAACCGTAACAGCGCGCGTCCAGATAGCTCGTCTCCTGTATCTTCAGCTCTGCCTCATTGGCCAGTGCGTCCATCAGGCCCCGGCCCACCAGAATAAGGTGCTCGGTCTCACGGTAAAAGCGCACCACGTCGCGCACCTGCGGCTCTAAGGCAGTCAGAGCCCTTTCTACGATAGAGGGTGCCTCATCCAGCACGTGCAGCAGCTCCTCGTCGCCGGAAATATATGCGGCAATGGCCGTCAGCACCGTTACCTGCGTCAGGTACGATTTCCCGGCGGTGATGCTTTTTTCCGGCCCGCAGTGATTATTGATGTGATATTTGCCCGCCTTTGTCATCAGCGAACCCTCGGTGTTCGTAATACTGACGCATACACCGCCCTGCGAATCGCAGGCCTTCATCACCTCATAAATATCCTGCGCCCCGCCGGATTGCGACACTGCAATCATCAGCACGTTCGAGTAATCTGGCGCAGCTTTGTAGGCCGTGACGACACTGGGCGCGCTAATGCTGGCCACCATGCCGCATTTCACCTCCAGAAGATAGCGGCCCACCAGGTTGGCGTGGTCGCTGGAGCCCCGGCCCACCAGAACGGCCGTTTTGATGCCCCGCGACTTTACCTCTTCGGCTATTTGCCGGCAGATGCCGCGGTTTGCGGAAAGACAGGCCGTCACGGCCTGCGGCTGCTCGAATATCTCCTTCCAGAAGACAGAGCTGCTCGTATCTATCATGTTTGTTCTCCCCCTGTTCGATATTAATCTATGCTGCCGGTGCCATAGGCACTTGACAGGCAATGATATACTGAAATTACTGCGGCGGCCCCCGCTGCCCGCGTAAGGAGAAAGGAGCGTTCGCACAAATGAGATTTGATGGCATCCTGTTTGATTTGGACGGCACACTGTGGGATTCCTGCCTCTCAGTGGCGGAAAGCTGGCGCAACACACTGTATACACGCTACGGTGTTCAGCACCTTCCCAGTGTCGAGGATATCCAAAGCATCATGGGCCTGCCCACGTCAGAGGTAGCCCGGCGTCTGTTCACCGGCTACGGCGCGCCCGCGCAGGAAGTGTGCAGCACCTGCATGAGGGACGAATGCCGCTACCTTGCGCAGCATGGCGGCGTGCTTTATCCAGGCGTACCCGAAATGCTGGCTTCCCTGGCGGAACAGGCTCCGCTTTTTATCGTAAGCAACTGCCAGGACGGCTATATCCAAAGCTTTCTGACATGGTCTGCCCTGGGCGGGCTGTTTCAGGATTTTGAATGTGAGGGCCGTACCGGGTGTTCCAAGGCTGAAAACATTCGCCTTGTTATACAGCGGAACAGCCTGCATTCCCCTATCTATGTCGGGGATACGGCGCTTGATGAAGCCAGTGCGGCTGCCGCCGGCTGCCCGTTCGTGCATGCTGCCTACGGCTTTGGCAGTGCTGTGGCACCGCTGGCGTCCGTCCATACCCCCGGCGGGCTGCCGGCAGTGCTAGATGCCCTGTGAGCCTGCCAGCGCATTGTCCAGTGCCAGAAGGTCCTTTTCACTTTTTACATGCGTCAGTTGTTCAAGCAGTTTCTCGTCCGAGAGTATCTTGAACAGCTGGCGCATATTTTTTACATGCTCGTCCTCATCCACCGCTGCCAGGGCGAAGAACAAGGATGCATCCTTTTCCCGGTCGGCCTCGTCAAACCTGACAGGCTGTTCAAACTTCGCAAAGGCAATGGCCGTGCGGCTCACACCGGGCGCCCCTTTGGTAGAATGCGGAATAGCCAGGCCCGGCACGATAACGATGTACGGCCCAAACTCCTGTACACATTCGATGATACGCTGGGCATACTCTGGCGTGGCACAGCCTGTGCTCACCAGCGGCAGACAGCTTTTTTCTATGGCATCTTGCCAACTCTCTGCCCTTTCGAAGAATGCAAAACGCTTTTCTGTCACAATCTCTTTTAGAAGCATGGATTTCACCTCTTTTCGCTTTTGTCAATTTCTGTTTTGAATTATACTTCTTTTTGCATTTAATTGCAATATCTAACAGAAATATTGTTTATATTTTTTTATTTTCAGGATTTTGCACTTATATTTAAGTCCATTTTTGTAGAATTCGCTTATTTTATTCTTTTTTGCACAAAATTGTTGACTTTTCCGTCGGGTAGTTTTACGATTAGAGACAATAAATGTCATATTTATTCTGTTTCTTACATTTTAGTTGGCACTTCCTGCTTTACTTTGTATCAAAAAACAAAATATGACATGTAATATGGCAAAACTGAAAAAGGAGGTGTACCTGATGCTCAACATCCTGATGGTGTGTGGCAACGGCTGCGGCAGCAGTCTTGTATGTCAGATGGCGGTGGAGGCCGTTCTGAAGGAGCTTGGCGTGCAGGCCCATGTAGACCACAGTGACATGCTCTCGGCTTCTTCCAAAAGCGCGGATATCCTCATTGCAGGGATAAACTTCAAACCACATTTTGACACATTCAAGCTGTTCCCCAATAAGATTTACCTGAACAGCCTTGTAAACCGGCAGGAGATCCGCGAAAAGCTGCGGCCCGTGCTGGAGGCAAACGGCTGGATGTAACCAGCTGCCGGGGCGTTCTCACATTGCCGCCGTACCCGATGTGATAACTGGTGCGGTGCAGAAGGAAAAAGGAGGTTACCATGGGAGTTTTGAACTTTATTATAGACAATATCCTCATCAATGCGGCCGTTGTGCTTGGCCTTGTGGCACTTCTGGGGCTCATTCTTCAGCGAAAGCCCGTCAGCGAGTGCATCAGCGGTACATTCAAGACCATGATGGGGTTTATGATCCTGTCGGCGGGCTCCAATGTTATCGTAGGCGCACTGGAACCGTTCAGCACCTGGTTCTCAGCAGGGCTGGGCATCCAGGGTTCTGTCGCTTCCATTGAGGCTGTGCTGGCTGTTGCCATGCAGAACGATACCATTGGCCGCGACATCGCTCTTGTATATGCGGGTATCTTTGTGGTGAACCTGATTATCGCCCGTTTCACCAAATGGAAATATGTCTTTCTGAACGGCGAGGCGCCCATCTATATGGCAATGGCCAGCATCCTGTTCGGCGTGGGCCTGTGCGGCTTCGGCCATGTGCCCGCCGTGCTGATTGGCGCCGTGCTGGGCGGCATCTGCTGTGTATTGTTCCCGGCGCTTGCCCAGCCCATTGTGCGCAAAATCACCGGCAATGACGACATCGCCCTAGGCCACTTCTGCACACTGGGTTATCTTTTGAGCGCAGGTGTGTCGAAGCTGACGGGCAATGTCTCAAAATCTACCGAAGATGTAAAATTTCCCGCCAAGCTTTCATTTTTACAGGACACCTATCTGGCGGTAGGTTCTGTGATGGTACCGCTGTATGTGCTAATGGCTATTCTGGCCGGGCCCGAAGTGGTGGCCGAGGCCGCAGGCGATAAAAACTACATCGTATATGCCGTTTTGCAGGGCATCACCTTCTGTGTGGGCTTGTTCATCCTGCTTACCGGTGTGCGCCTGCTGATAGCAGAACTGGTGCCTGCCTTCGCAGGTATCGCCGAAAAAGTGGTGCCTGGTGCGCGCCCCGCGCTGGACTGCCCCGTCCTGTTCACCTATGCACCGAACGCTATTGTATATGGCTTTGTATTCACCACTGTGGGCACAGTAATCGGCATGTTCCTGTGGCCCCTGTTCGGGCTGCCCATGGTCATTCCAGGCATCATGTCAAACTTCTTTGCGGGCGGCACTGCGGCCATTTTTGCAAATGCCACAGGAGGCCGCCGCGGCACCATCATCGCCAGTATTGTACACGGCCTGTTCATCTCGCTGTTGCCTGCCCTGGTGGCACCGTATCTGGGCCAGATTGTGATAGAAGGCCTGCCCTCTCTGGCGGCCTATACCATGACGGACGTAGACTGCGTTTCCATGAGCCTGTTCTATTCGTGGCTGCTGAAGCCCCTTGCCGGACTGATCGGCATGTAAAAGAGAACATTTTTTCAAAAAGGGCGCCGCTTTTGAAAAAAGCGGCGCCCTTTTATGGGGTGTAAAAACACCCTGCCCTATATCTGCGGCTTTTGCCGCCGCACAACTGCAAACAAATCCCCGCGCAAAACGCACAGGCTGCACAAGGAGTGAAAGGGGCATGCTGCGTGCTGGCCTCATAAAGGGGCAGCGAAATCACTTCCACCCGCATGGCCTGCACTACCCGCCCCGCAGCCTATACGCCCATAAAAGAGCAGTTTGCCATTCTGACAAAAGCTTTTCTGTTTTCAGGGGCCGCTGTCAGCAGCTCACCTTGCCCTGCGTTGGAGGCAAAAGCTTTTTACGGGCCGCCGTTTTCCAAAAGTCTTAACCACACCGGCCTAGCCGGTGGCTTGATTAGGCCCTATAGGGCCTAGTACCGGCAGGTATCTCAAGACGCATTGAAAATTTTTCACTTAAATCACTTACTCCATGGTTCCTAAACAGATGAATCTCCGCTCTAACAAAGGCCCTTCTTCACTGTAAGGCTTGCTGGCAACAGCCCGCTTCGCCCGATGCTTGAAGCGAGGACTTTTTTACGGGGATCCTCCACCGGCAGAGTCTGTGATTTCCGTAACCAATAAAAAAACCGTGCCGGACGGCACGGTTTTTTGCAAAGTTACCAAAGGCGGCAGGCTTAGGCCTGGCCCTCCTCCTTCATCTTGGCGAAGCACTCGCTGCAATACACAGGGCGGTCCTCGCGGGGCTTGAAGGGCACGCGGGCTTCCTTGCCGCACGCGGCGCAGGTAGCCGTGAACATCTCACGGGTGCCGCGGGTGGCATTCTTGCGGGCGTCGCGGCAGGCTTTGCAGCGCTGAGGCTCATTTTCGAAGCCACGGCTGGCATAGAACTCCTGCTCACCAGCGGTGAACACGAACTCCTGGCCGCATTCTTTGCATACTAAGGTCTTGTCTTCGTACATTTTGGATATCTCCAATCTTAGAATTTTGCCCGCGGAAGGATTTAAACCGACACCTTTGATCTGGGGACCAACGCTCTGAATTAAGCTACTGGGGGCACATATATTTCCTGCGCCGCACGGCGCTTTGGAACTATTTTAATTTGGCGCGCACACGCTGCAGGGCGTTGTCCACGGCCTTGGGGGTAAGATGCAGGCGCCGCGCAATCTGCCCGTAGGACGCGCCGCCTACAAAAAGGGCAAGCACACTTTTTTCCCGCGGGGAAAGCCGCGTGTGGATGGCACGCACGGCGGCACGGTAGGCCTCACTTTCCTCTGCGCATGCCTGCGGGCTTTTTTCCTGGGCGGGCGGAGCGGCTTCAATGGACACAGCCCGGTTCAGCACCTCGTGCTTCCGGCAACGGGCAGCGCGCGCCGCAGAATTCACCGCATTGCGCACACAGGCTGCCGCATAGGTGGAAAACGACGCGCCTCTGCCGCTCTCGTAGGTGCGCACAGCACAGAACAGGCCCACAAGCCCTTCCTGCACGGCGTCTTCAAACTCCAGCCCCGGACAGGCGGCACGTGCCGCAGCGGCATTCAGCACGGGCATCATTCTGGCGATAATGCCCGCCAGTGCGGCTTCATCGCCCTGCCTTGCCTGCGCAAGCTGCAGCATTTGAGCATTGCGGGAAGCGTTTGCCATTGCCTGCCTCCGAAGCCACCGGCAGATATCTGCCCTGCACATGTGCGGCCCCCTGCCGCACATTTGATACTATTGTACAAACCAACCTCTTAAAAGTCAAGTCGAAACGCCGGTGTGGAAAAAGTTTGTGCCTGTTGCTCATTTCACAGGGGCATTTTTCGTGGTTATTGCCCTGTTTTTTCCCGCAGGCGCTCCACATCCTCCACTTCATAGGCCGAGGGGGTGTCCTCCTGTACGGTCACATTGCGCACCCAGTGCCCGCCCTTAATGCGGATAAGCGAAAGAACCACCTTCAAGGGGCTGTCTATTTTCAGGCAGGCGTACACGGCGGGCACGGGCCAGTGAAGCACAAGGCCGGTGAAAAAGCCCAGCGGGATGCTTGCAAGCCACAGGGTGCCGCAGTCGAACAGGAAGCCCAGACGCGTATCGCCGCCGCCACGCAGCACTCCCACAATGCAGGTGAGCTCCACGCCCATCACAAGCTGCAGAAGCGCCAGCACGCCGATCATGCTGTAAGCCGCGTCATGCACGGCAGGCGTGACATGATACATAGACAGGAACAGCGGCCGCACGCACAAAATGAACAGGCTGTTCACAGCGCCAAGGCCAAAGCTGATGACCACCAGCGTATTGGCCACGCGCCGCACGCGGGCATAGCTGCCCTCGCCCACGGTGCGCCCCGTGAGCACAGCCGCGGCGTTGCCCACACCGTTAAGCGTGACGAACGAGAACTGGTGCAGCACCATGGTGATGCTGCTGGCCGCCACGAAGGTGCGCCCTATCTGGCCCATGATGATATTCGTCACCGTGCTGCCGAACCCCCACAAAAGCTCGTTGCCCACGACTGGCAGGCTGTGGCGGAAATATTCCCCCAGCAGCTCGTTGTCCCAGGTAAAACAGTCCTTCACGCGGAAGCCCACCAGCTTCTCCTTCGTGTACATATACACAAGCGCCAGAATAAGCTCAGAACAGCGCGCACAGATGGTGCCCACCGCGGCGCCGCGCACGCCCAGCGCGGGCGCGCCCAGCTTGCCGAAAATAAAGATATAGTTGAAAAACACGTTTACAAAAAAGCTGCACCCATAGATGCCCACCGTCATTTTCACCTGCTCTGTGCCGCGCAGGCTGGACAGATAGCATGAGGCCAGAGCATAAGGCAGGTAGCTGAACGCCACCAGAGACAGATAGCTGGCCCCAGCCTCTATCACCTCGGCATCCGGCGTAAAGATATGCAGAATCTGCTGCGGGAACGCCAGCGCAAGCAGCGTGAGCACGCTGACGGAAAGGAACACCGCCTGAATTGTGAGGCGCACCACCTTGCGGATATGCACCATATCCTTCTTGCCCCAGTACTGGGCAATCAGTACGCCGCCACCCGACGCCAGGCCGAACGAGCAGCTCATTACCAGCGTCTGCATCTGGTTGCCCAGGTTCGCGCCGGAAATAGCCACATCGCCAAGGCTGCCAAGCATCACGCTGTCCATCAGCGTCACGCCGAAGCTGATGGCATACTGGAAGGCCATAGGCCCGGCAATGGCCAGCAAGTTCCAATAGAAAGACTTCTCTGTAATAAATTTTCCTTTCAGCGCCGTTTTCAAGGTTTACCTCACTTTCTGTACCGCCCCGCGGGGCGGCACAGCAGTGCCGCCGGAAGGGCTTTATGCGTTTTTCTTCTCTGCGGGCGCCTTCATGGTGAGGGCAATGCGCTTTTTGGCCATATCCACACTCAGCACCCATACTGTCACAATATCCCCCACCTTCAGCACCTCGGCGGGGTGGCGGATGTACCGGTTCGATATCTGGCTGATGTGCACAAGGCCGTCCTGATGCACGCCCAAATCCACAAATGCGCCGAAATCGATGACATTGCGCACAGTGCCTGTGAGCTGCATGCCAGGGCGCAAATCCTCCAGCTTCATCACGTCCGTGCGCAGCAGCGGCGGCGGAAGCTCGTCGCGCATATCGCGTCCCGGCTTTTGCAGCTCTGCCAGAATATCCTGCAGGGTGGGCACGCCCACGCCCGCGCGCTCTGCCAGCGCCTCAAGGCCGATGGCCGCGGCCTTTTGGGGCAGGGCAGCCAGAGCCTCGGTGCCGATGTCGCCCTCTGCAAAGCCGCATGCCTCCAGCACGGCCAGAGCCGCGCCGTAACTTTCAGGGTGCACGGCGCTTGCGTCCAGCTTATGCCTGGCGCCGGGCACGCGCAGAAAGCCCGCGCACTGCTCGTATGCTTTTGGGCCCAGCTTTGCCACCTTCAAAAGCTCTTTGCGCGCGCGGAAGGCGCCGTTTTCCTCGCGCCACGCCACAATGTTTTTCGCCACCGCAGCGCTCACGCCGGCCACGCGCTGCAAAAGCGGGGCCGAGGCGGTGTTCAAATCCACCCCCACGCTGTTCACACAGTGCTCCACCACGCCATCCAGCGCCTCGGCAAGGCGCGCCGGAGGCATGTCGTGCTGATACTGCCCCACCCCCACAGCCTTGGGGTCTATTTTCACCAGCTCTGCCAGCGGGTCCTGCAGGCGGCGGGCGATCGAGATGGCGCTGCGCAGGTTCACATCATACTGCGGAAATTCCTGCGCGGCCAGCCTGGAGGCAGAATACACGCTGGCGCCCGCCTCGCTCACCACCATATAGCTCACCGGGCGCTGCACCTCGCGCAGCACTTCTGCCGTGAACAGCTCAGTCTCGCGGCCCGCGGTGCCGTTTCCGATGGCAATAACCTCCACGCCATGCTTTTCAATCAGCGCCTTCAGCTTCCGCTTTGCCTCGTCCACGCGCTTGAACTCCGGCAGAGGATACAGCACGGCGGTATCCAGCACCTTGCCGGTGGCGTCCACCACGGCCGTTTTACAGCCCATGCGGTAGCCGGGGTCCAGCCCAAGGGCCACCTTGCCCTTGATGGGCGGCGCCAACAGAAGCTGTTCCAGATTTTTTGAAAACACCCTGATGGCGCCCTCGCATGCCTGTGCGGTAAGCATGGCGCGCACCTCGCGCTCCAGGCTGGGATGCACAAGGCGGGTGTAGGCGTCCTGCACGGCGGCGCGCACCTCGCGCGCGGCCGCACTGCTGTTTTTTACAAAGCGCTTTTCCAAAAGCGCCCCTGCCTGCGCGGCGTCCACCTCTATGCTCACCTTCAGAAAGCCTTCGCGTTCGCCGCGGTCCACCGCCAGCACGCGGTGGCCTGCGGCCTTTTTCACAGGCTCTTTGAAATCGTAGTATTTGTCATATACGCTTTCAGCGCCGTCTTTGGCCGCTTTTGAAACCAGCATGCCCCCGGCCAAATACAGCCTGCGCAGCGCGGCGCGCGCGTCTGCATCGTCACTGACTGCCTCTGCAATGATGTCGCGCGCGCCTGCCAGCGCAGCCTGCGCGTCGGGCACCTCTTCGCCGGTATACCCCTGCGCAAGCTGCGCAGGGTCGTCCGCCGGGGCCTGCTGCAAAAGGCGCTGGGCCAATGGCTCCAGCCCGCGCGCCTTTGCCGTGCTGGCGCGCGTTTTCCGTTTGGGGCGGTAGGGCCGGTAGATATCCTCCACCTCGGCCAGCGTTCGGGCCGCGGCCAGCTTTTCGGCCAGCTCTGCGCTCCATTTCCCCTGTTCCTCAATGGCGGTGCGCACAGCCTCTTTCTGCGCAGAAAGCTTGCGCAGGTATGCCAGCTCGTCCGCCAGCTCGCGCAGCTTCTGGTCGTCCATGCTGCCGGTGGCCTCTTTTCGGTAACGCGCAATAAAGGGGATGGTATTCCCCTCATCTATCAGGCCGATAGCCGCCTGCACACGCGCCGGGGCAAGGCCAAGTTTCTGCGCAATTTCCCCTGCAAGGCGGGCGGCGTCTTCGCCGGGCGCGCCGCAGGACCGGGCCTTTTCTATTGTCTCAGGATATTCTGCCATTGCTGTTTCTCCTTTTTCCGTTTGTGCCGGAAGAATAGCGCCGCGCCCGCATACACCGCCCACACGCCGCATGCGAAAAGGCTGACGGCCCTGCCCAGCGCAAAGCCGGCCGTCTGGTAATGGAACTGCACGGTACTTTCGCCCGCCGGGCAAACCACCGCGCACATGCCGCCGCTGACCTTTTCCACCTGTACGGGCTGGCCGTTCACCGTGGCCGACCAGCCCTCGTCCCACGGCACGCTGAAAAACACCAGCGTGCTGCTTTCAAGCCGGATATCCGCCTCAAAGCCGGAGGCATCCTCTTCAAAACGCGTCACACCCATGGCGCGGCGCGCAGCGGCGTCCTGCACATACTGCTCATAGGAATTGCCCGCGCGCTCTGCATCCGTCAAATGGCGCAGCAGGCCGCCATATTTTTCCGCCTGCTCGTCCGTGAGGGCCACAGCGCGCACCAACACGTTGCCGCGCTTGGATTCCTCTGTTTTTTCCAGTTCTTCCATGGTGACATAGGCGTCATAGGCAAAGCCCATGGGCAGGGCGTTTTCGTTTTTATAAAACGCGAACGTCTCGTCTGAAAAGGCCCGGGTGTAACCCCACTGGCCGCACTCCTCCTCAAAGGCGCCTGTTTTGTCCAGCGGCATCATAATATAGCGCACGCCCAAAAGGCCGCGCAGGGCATACAAATCCTGCTCCGGCTTTGAAGATACATCTCGCTTTACGCCTACCAGCGGGTAGAATTCCATGATGGACGGCGTGACGGTGCTGTTGAAAAACTGCAGGCACGGCTTTTCCATCATCAGGGTGAGGTTGTCCTGGCATTCGTAGGAATCCACCCGGTAGAAATCGTCCTCCGGCCAGGCGATACCGGGCGCCGCCTCGAACATCTGCCTGCGGTAATCTGCGTCATTCTCCCATTGGGGGAATTTACCCATGCCGATGTGGCACACGGAATAGAACACGCTGAACGGCAGAATGGCCGCCAGCAGCGCGGCATAGAATTTCGGCGTGAAGCGAAGATATTTCACGATGCCGAAAAACAGCAGGATGCCCAGCACCGCAGTGAGCCAGATAAGCCAGAACTGCGCGGGCTCCTGCACCACGCCGAAGCTCCATACGCCGTCCTCCTCCTTGGGCACAAAGGCGAACACCAGATACACCGCCGTGACGGCCGCCACCGGCCGGATGCCGCGCATCAGGTCGATGTCCGCGTCCTCCAGTGCGTGCATGGTGGCCGCGCACATGATAAGAATAGGCATATAATACCAGCGCGCGTAATAGCTGGAGTTCAGCGCGTAAAAGCTGGAATTCAACACCGGCACCAGCGCCATGATAAGGCACGTCCACAAAATGGCCGTATTGGCGCTTTTTTTGCGCGCGCCCATGTAGGCAAACACGCCTGCCGCCCCCACCACGGGCAGATAGGCCGTCATGCTGGTGTGCTTGATGACACAGTCGGTGAAGATATTGGGCAGGTACGTCGGGTCCGGCGGGAGGAACAGCGAAGTGAGAATGGCAAAGTACTGCTGCGGCCTTCCGTAAATCAGGAAGCCGAACCCGCTGGACGGGTCTACCGTGCGGGGGTTGCCCAGAAGGAAGCTCACCGCGGGCACCAGCAGCACGCACCCCATGGCGCAGCCCAGCACCGTCTCGAAGGCAAGGCGGAAAAACAGCCCCATGCGCAGGCGGTATTCACCGCGCGCCACCTTCCACACGAAATAAATGACAAGGAACACGGCCTGCCCTGCAAAAAAGAAATAGTTGTTCACAAGGTTCACGGCCAAAAGCACCGGCAGCAGGGCCCTGCGGTTTTCCAGCGCGGCCTCGTCCAGCGCCCACAGTAAAAGCGGGAACAGGGCGATGCAGTCCAGAAAATGGTTGAAAAATGTGTTGTATACCGTAAAGCCGGAAAACGCATACAGCACGCTGGCAACCACTGCCGCCTGCCGCGTTTTGGCATAGCGGTGCAGGTATGTGTAGGCCGCAAGGCCGCACACGCCGAATTTCAGCACCAGCAGCGGCACCATGGCATAGGGCACGGCGCTTTGCGGCAGCAGCGTGCTCAGCCAGAAAAAGGGCGAGCCCAGCAGATAGAAGGAATAGCCGTTGACCGCCGAGGTGCCGAGGTCTGTGTTCCAGCTCCACTGGCCCTCCGCCGTCTTTACAAAGCCGTTCATATAGGTGTAGAAAGGGATTTGCTGGCTGTTGAAATCGCCGCAGTACTGGAACAGGCCCTTGTCAATGATGAGGAATGGCGTATACAGAACGGCCGCGGTGATGATGCACACAAGGAATGTGAACAGATACCCTTCCCCGAATTTTTTTATGGACAGGCTACTCATTGCGTGTTTCTCCTGTTATACTGAATAGTAGTGCGCGGCCACCCGCGCAGGGCCGGTGCAGCCCGGCATTTTACAAGGACGGAGGCGTTCCCATGCAGTTTTACCCGTTCAGCGCCATGCTGGCGCGCATGAAATATATCTCCCGCTGGGGGCTGATGCGCTCTTCCCGCACGGAATCGCTGTGCGAGCACACGGCAGACACCGCCCTGCTGGCGCACACGCTGGCGCTTATCTCTGTTTCCATCTACGGCACTCAGGTGCGCTGCGAGACCGTGTGCGTGGCGGCGCTGTACCATGACGCCAGCGAGATTCTCACCGGCGACATGCCCACGCCCGTAAAATATAAAACAGAGCCTCTGCGCCGCGCCTACAAGGCGCTGGAGCGGGACGCGGCAGCCCAGCTTGCCACCCTTGCGCCGCACCCGGTGCGCCGCGCCCTTGCGGGCTATCTGACAGGCGATGTGCTGACGGAAAAAGAGCGCCAGCTTTTGAAAGCCGCAGACAGGCTCTCAGCGCTTGTCAAGTGCATGGAGGAGGAAAACAGCGGCAACCACGAATTCGCCGGCGCCAAGGCCCAGCAGACGGCCGCCCTGCACGCCATGCAGTGCCCGGAGGCGGAATATTTCCTAGAGCATATGCTTCCCTGCTATGCCTGGACGCTGGACGAGCTGAGCCGCGAGTGACGTAAGGCACAGGCTTTCGGTGCCGCCGCTTTGCGCGGCGGCCTTTTTGCGTGCCGCGCAGCAGCGCCCTGCCTAGGCTTCTTCGCGCTGATATTCCCACACGCGTGCTATTACGGCGTCCAAATCCTCAAAGCGCTCCATGCCGCAGCACATGCGGCGCAGCGCCGCCGCGCCCCGTAGCCCGTGCAGGTACCACGCGGCATGGCTGCGCGCCTCGCGCATGCCGATGTATTCGCCCTTATCCTCGCACAGCTCGCGCACATGGCGGCGCATTACGGCAAGGCGCCGGGCAAGCGGCGGGGCGGGCGGTATCTCGCTGCCCGCCATTGCTGCGGCTATCTGCCCAAACAGCCAGGGGTTGCCCATGGCGCCACGCCCCACGGCCACGCCGTCGCAGCCAGTGGCCGCAAGCAGAGCCAGCGCTCCCTGCGCGCTGGCCACATCGCCGTTGGCCCACACGGGAATGCGCACCGCGGCCTTCACCCGCGCTATCTCGTCTGCATGGATGCCGGGCTCATACATTTCCTGCCGTGTGCGGCCGTGCACCGTCAGCATGGCAACGCCCGCGTCCTCGCAGCGCTTTGCCACCTCGGCCCCGGTGAGGATGGCAGCGTCCCAGCCGATGCGCAACTTTACCGTCACAGGCACCTCGCCCGCCACGGCCTGCACCACCGCGCGCGCCACCTGCCCGGCCAGCGCCGGCGTTTTCAGCAGCGCCGAGCCGGCGCCCGGCCCGGTTATCTTCGGAGCCGGGCAGCCCATATTGATGTCGATAAAATCGAAATGTGCGGCATCGGGCCTGCGCGCGCGCAGTGCCAGCAGAAGCCCTGCGGCCTCAGCCATCACAGCGGGCTCGTGCCCGAAAAGCTGCACGCCGTACGGCACGCCGCCACCGCCGCCCAAAACCAACTTCGGGCTTTTTTTATCGCCCATCGTCAGGGCCTTAGCGCTAATCATCTCGCTCACGGTGCACACCGCGCCGTGCTCAGCCGAAATGCGCCGCATCGTCTTATCTGTGGCGCCGGCCATGGGCGCAAGCGCGGCACCGCGCCGCAGAGGCATCATCTGCAAATGTTCGTGCTCCTTTAGAAAAAGATGGCTGTACAACTCTTCTTAACCTTATTAGTATATCACAAAGCGCGTGTTTATGGTATACTGTGCATGGAGAAACTTATCTGTGCCGGCATGCCGCGCATGAAATATAAAAAGGAGGGCCGCAGTTTGAAATTACTTGTACTGGACGGCAACAGCATCGTGAACCGCGCCTTTTACGGCATCAAGATGCTCACCACGAAGGACGGCCGCTACACCAATGCCCTTGTGGGCTTTATGAATATCCTTTTGAAGCTGGAGGCAGAAGTGAAGCCGGACGAGGTGGCCGTCGCCTTCGACCTGAAGGCCCCCACCTTCCGCCACAAAATGTACGACGGCTACAAGGCCCAGCGCAAGGGCATGCCGCAGGAGCTGGCCGGCCAGCTTCCCGTTTTGAAGCAGCTTCTGGCGGGCCTTGGCTACCGCATGGTGACGTGCGAGGGCTTTGAGGCAGACGATATTCTGGGCACGCTTTCCGCCGCATGCGAAGCGCGCGGCGACGAGTGCGTCATCGCCACAGGCGACCGCGACAGCCTGCAGCTTGTGGGCCCGCACACCAGGGTGCTGCTGGCCGGCACCTCTTTGGGCAAAAGCGTCACCGTAGAGATGGACGAGGCCGCCGTGCAGGAAAAATACGGCGTCACGCCGCGCGAGCTCATCGACGTGAAAAGCCTGATGGGCGACGCCTCCGACAACATCCCCGGCGTGGCGGGCGTGGGGGAAAAGACGGCCCTGGCTCTGATAGGCCGGTTCAAAAGCCTGGAGGGCGTGTACGAGCACCTGAACGACGCGAGCATCCGCCAGAGCGTGCGCGAAAAGCTTGTGCGCGGGAAGGAGCAGGCGCAGCTAAGCCGTTCCCTCGCCGAAATATGCCGCAGCGCCCCTGTGCCCACACAGCGCGGCGCCTATGAAAAGGATGCGCCGGACGCAGCCGCCGTCATAGATCTTCTGAACAGCCTCGAGATGTTCACTACGCTGGAAAAGCTGATGCTGGACGCCCCCGCTGTACCCCGGCAGCCCCTGCCCATTTCAGAGCCTGCCCCCCTGCCTGCGGAACTTGGCACCGCCAAGGTAGACGTGTGCATGGCTGGCGATTTAATTCTTATTGTTGACAAAAACAATGTTTATACTTCTAGTATAAATTCTGCAGAATTTATGGCGCTTTTGTGCGATGAGGCCTGTGAAAAGCGCTGCTTTGACGCAAAGCCTTTGCTGCGCGCCGCGCTGGAGGCCGGGCACGAGGCCAAAGCCGTCACATTTGACGCAAAGCTTGCCGCCTACCTGCTGAACCCGGCGGCAAGCGGCTATGATGTGCCGCATCTGGCGGCGCAGTACGGCGTGCAGCCCGCTTTCAGCTGCGAATACGCCGAGGCAGGGGTGCTGGCCGGGTTATTTGACAGGCTGGCGCAGGCCTGTGAAGAGGAAGGGCTTCAGAGCCTTTTGCACGACATCGAACTGCCGCTGGCCGGGGTGCTGGCGGATATGGAATACCGCGGCATTCTGGTGGACAGGGCCGGCATCGAGGCCTTCGGCAAAGAGCTGAGCGCCGCGCTGGACGCAGAGCTGGCCGCCATATATGGCGCCGTAGGCTACGAGTTCAACGTGAACAGTCCAAAACAGCTTGGGAAGGCCCTGTTTGAGGACCTTGGCCTGCCCACGCGCAAAAAGACAAAAAGCGGTTATTCTACCAACGCCGAAACGCTGGAGAGCCTGCGGGAGTACAGCCCTGTCATCGACCATATCCTGCTGTACCGCACTTATCAGAAACTGAACTCCACCTATGTGGAGGGGCTTTTGAAGGTAATAGGCCCGGACGGACGCATTCATTCCACCTTCAACCAGACAGAGACGCGCACAGGCCGCATCTCGTCCAACGAGCCCAATTTGCAGAACATTCCTGTGCGCACTGAGCTGGGCAGCCGGTTCCGCAAGTATTTCATAGCCCCGCGGGGCAGCGTGCTGCTGGATGCAGATTACAGCCAGATAGAGCTGCGCGTGCTGGCCCACCTCTCCGGCGATAAAGCGCTGCAGCAGGCCTTTCTGCACGGGGCGGACATCCACCGCGCCACCGCCGCCAAAATGTACGGCGTGCCGGACGAAATGGTGACAGAGCAGATGCGCACCTCTGCCAAGGCCGTGAATTTTGGCATCATGTACGGCAAGGGCGCCTTCAGCCTCAGCAAAGACCTGGGCATTTCCGTAAAAGAGGCGCAGGAGTTCATCGACGCCTATCTGGGCGCTTACCCCAGCGTGAAAGACTTTATGGAAAAGACCATTGCCGACGGGCGCGCAAACGGCTATGTCTCCACCCTGTATGGGCGCCGCAGGCCGCTGCCAGAATTGAACGCCACCAATTTCAACATCCGCTCGCAAGGCGAGCGGATGGCCATGAACACGCCCATTCAGGGCACAGCGGCGGACGTCATCAAGCTTGCCATGGTGCGCGTGTACCGCCGCCTTGCGGCGGAGGGGCTGCGCGCAAAGCTGGTTTTGCAGGTGCACGACGAGCTGATTGTGGAATGCCCCGCCGAAGAACGGGAAAGGGCTGCGGCCATTTTGGGCGAAGAGATGCGCGGCGCGGCCAGCTTTGCCGTGCCGCTTTCGGCCGACGTGAACTGCGGGCAGACCTGGTATGAGGCAAAGGGCTGAGATGGGGCAGGTATTTTCCGTGCGCCGCATGTGCCCGGGCGACATTCCCGCCGCCGCGGCCATCGAAGCCGCAGTGCCCGATGGGTGGAGCGCACGCGCCATTTCCGAATATGCCGCCATGGACGCTTCGCGCTGCTTTGTGGCCGCCAGCGGGCAGGGTGTGTGCGGTTTTGCCGCCTTCACCTGCGCCGCAGGCGAGGCCAATCTGGACGCGCTGAGCGTTGCGGCGCACACACGCCGCTGCGGCGTGGCCCGCGCCCTGCTGGACGCCGCCTTCCGCGACCTGCGCGAAGAAGGCGCGGCGTGCATATTTTTGGAGGTGCGCACGCAGAATGCGCCAGCGCGCGCCTTGTACACTTCGCTTGGGTTTACACAAACCGGCGTCAGAAAAGGTTTTTACAAAAACCCGGCGGACGATGCGGTTTTAATGAAAAAGCCGCTTTGACACCATGTTTTTCACAAGAGGGGCCCTGTGATGCAATTTGTATTAAAATGGATAGGCATTATTTTTTCCATTCTGGGCGCTATTTTCACAGCGCTGGGCGTATGCCTGGCGGTTTTCACCGGCCTTCTTCCTCTGGCTATGTTCGCCGCGTTCGGCATATTCTTCCTTCTTGCGGGGCTTGCCATGCTTTGGTGGCGCGCGCGCATGAAGGCAAGGCGCCTGCGCCTGCTGGAGGAGGGCCGGCGCATTGACGCTGATATTATTTCAGTGGATTGGGACACCCGCGTCCGTGTGAATGGGCGCTGCCCGCTGGTCATCCGCTGCCAGGCCGTGAACCCTGCGGATGGGCGCGTATATGTGTTCCAGAGCGAGGCGTTCTGGTTTGACCCGTCGCCTTTCTTAGAGGGGCTTTCCACCCTGCCGGTGTATGTGGACGGCGACGATTACCGCAGCTATGCCGTGGATACCGCAGGCATCGTGCCGCAGCAGGGGTGAGCTGCGCGTTTGCCGCGTGCCCGGCGCATTCTCCCCTCGGCGCCGCGCCGCCGCATTGCGCGCATGATTTTGCGCCCTGATAATGGCCTCGCCCCCGGCTGGAAAGGAGCTTTGCCATGGCGGATTGGAACCCGCTGCTTTACTTAAAATTTTCCGGCGAGCGCACGCGCCCTGCCGAAGACCTTGCGGGCAGCCTCCCCTTGCGTGCGCCTGCCCGCGTGCTGGATATCGGCTGCGGGCCCGGCAATTCCACCGCCGTGCTGAGCAGGCGCTTCCCGGCTGCAGAGCTTCTGGGGGTGGACGCAAGCCCCGCCATGGTGCGGCAGGCACAGGCGGCCTTTCCTCAGTGGCAGTTCCGCGTCTGCACCCTGCCCGAAGGGCTCAGGGCGCTGGACGGCGGCTGGGACGTTGTGTTCTCAAACGCATGCCTGCAATGGGTGCCCGGGCACCGGCAGCTCATCCCCGCTTTGTTCGGCCTGCCCTCTCAGGGCGGCGTGCTTGCCGTGCAGGTGCCCCGGCAGGACAGGCAGCCCGTGCACAGGCTGCTCAAGCAGCTTGCGCTTTCACCGCGCTGGCGCGGAAAAATACGCCGCCCGCGCGCCTTTTACAACCTTGCGCCGAAGGAATATTTCATCCTTCTCGGCGGCCTGACGCCGGAATTCCGCATGTGGGAGACCACCTACTACCAAACCATGGAGAGCCATGCCGCCATGCTGGATTGGTACCGCAGCACAGGGCTGCGGCCCTATCTGGCTCAGCTTTGCCCCACAGACGCGCGGCTGTTCGAGGCCGATGTGCTGGCCGGCCTGCGGCGGCTGTACCCGTCCGGCGCGGGCGGGCAGATACTGTTCCCCTTTCCGCGGCTGTTCTTCACAGCCGTGAAGCACTGAGCGCCGCGGGGAAGGGCGCGGGCACACGCCTGATAACCGGCAGCATGCCGGCCCCGGCCTGCTGTGGGGCACGCCCGGCATGGGATGGCGCAGGCACGCACACGACAACCGGAGGAAAATGCCATGAATATACTTGGAATCGAGACAAGCTGTGACGACACCTGCGCCGCCGTGGTGCAGGACGGGCGCAGGGTGCTTTCGAACTGTACGGCCACCAGCGCCGCCGAGCAGAACCTGTATGGCGGCGTGGTGCCCGAAATCGCTTCGCGCCGCCATATTGAGCACATCTCTCAGGTGGCGCAGCAGGCGCTTGCGCAGGCGGGCCTTTCCGCACAGCAGCTGGACGCCGTTGCCGTCACCTTTGCGCCCGGGCTTATCGGCGCGGTGCTTGTGGGCGTGAATTTTGCCAAGAGCCTTGCCTTTGCGGCAGGAAAGCCCCTGGTGCCGGTGCACCATCTGCGCGGGCACATTGCGGCGCTGTACCTCACGCACCCGCAGCTTGAACCGCCGTTTCTGTGCCTGGTGGCATCGGGCGGGCACAGCCATATCGTGCAGGTGGAAAGCTACACGCGCTTTCGCGTGCTGGGCCGCACGGTAGATGACGCCGCAGGCGAGGCCTTCGACAAGGTGGCCCGCACGCTGGGCCTCGGCTACCCCGGCGGCCCGGCCGTGGCAAAGGCCGCGCAGGGCGGAAGCGAAAAGGCCTACCCCCTGCCCACGCCCCATGTGGAGGGCGCGTACAACGTCAGCTTTTCCGGCCTGAAAACCGCGGTGCTGAACGCGGTGAACCGCGCCCGCCAGGCGGGCGAAGAGGTGGACGTGCCCGGTATGGCCGCCAGCTTTCAGTGGCGCATCACAGAGATACTGGCCGAAAAGCTGCTGGCCGCAGCGCGCGACACGGGCGCCGCACGCATCTGCATCGCGGGCGGCGTGGGCGCAAACGAGGCTCTGCGCCGGAAGGTGCAGCAGGGCGCCGCCGCACTGGGGGCCAGAGTGTTTCTGCCCGAGCTCTCTCTGTGCGGCGACAACGCGGCCATGGTGGCCGCACAGGGCTATTACGAATTTCTGGCCGGGCACACCGCGCAAAGCAATTTGAACGGCCTGCCCACGCTGGGCATCGACGATGAAAGCCTGGACGGCCCGCGCTGAGCGCAGCGGCCGTTTCAGGCGCGCCCTTTTCCGGGGCCGCGCTTAACCAAAGAAAGGAGCACACCGCCATGCAGACACACATGGAGCGCCCGGAGGCAAAATTTTTCCACTATGTGCTGCCGGCCATGGCTTCCCAGCTTCTCACCGGCTTTTTCATCATTGTAGACGGCTTTTACATCGGCCAAAGCATCGGCGACGTGGGCCTGGCCTCCATCAACCTTTTATGGCCCATCGCCTCGCTCATCACGGCCATCGGGCTCGGCGTGGGCACGGGAGGCAGCGTGGTGATGGCAAACGCCCTGGGCGCGCACGACGAGGCGCGCGCCTTGCGTGTGCGCGGCACCACGCTGATATGCCTTGCGCTGGCAAGCGCCGTGCTTACCCTTGGCCTCTCCTTCGGCTACCCCTATGCGCTGCGCGCGCTGGGTGCGTCGGGTGAATTGTGGCAGCCCAGCGTGGACTATCTGCGCCTTGTGTGCCTGTTCTGCACGGCGCAGGTGTTCAACAGCGGGCTGAACCCGCTTCTGCGCGGGGCTGGAAAAAACGTGGCGGCCATGCTGGTGATGGTAGAGGGCCTGCTTTTGAACCTGTTTTTGGACTGGCTGCTCATCATGCGTTTTCCCTTCGGCATGGCGGGCGCCGCCGCGGCCACGCTAATCGCCCAGGCGGCCAGCGCGCTGACGGCGCTGTGCTGTATGGCATGCGGCAAAAAGCTGCCGCTGCGCCCCGCACAGCTCTCATTCGACACGGCCGCTGTCAAAAAGCTTTTGAAGGTGGGGCTTTCGCCCTTTGGGCTGTCGATGTCGCTGAATTTCCTCATTATGCTGAACAACTGGCAGTGCATCCGCTACGGCGGCGCCAGCGCCGTGGCCACCTATGCCATTCTCAGCTATGTGCTGGGCAGCGTGCAGCCCCTTTTGAGCGGCATCGGCGAGGGCATGCAGCCGCTGGTAAGCTATTGCTGCGGCGCACACGATGCCGCGGCGCGCAAAAAGCTGTTGAAAAAGGGCCTTGCGCTGATGCTGGCCACCTGCGCCGCGCTGTGCGCTGCCATTGTTCTGCTGCGCGGGCAGCTTCCCTATGTGTTCGGCGCCTCGCCGCAGACGGCGCAGGGCAGTGTGCCCAGCCTGCTGTGCGCGGCGGCGGCGCTTCCCTTCTGGGGCGTTGTGCGCCTGTTCTCCTCTTATTTTTACGCCAGCGGGCGGCACAGGGAAAGCCTGCTGCTCATTTTTGGAGACCCGCTCTGCCTCAGCCCGCTGTTTTTATACCTGCTGCCCGTGCGCTTCGGCGTGAACGGCATCTGGGCCGCCTTCCCCGCGGCGCAGGCCGTCCTGGCTGCGGTGCTGGGCGCCCTGCTGGCATGGGAGCATTTCATACAGGAGGGCTATACCCCCTCTGTCAGGATGCGGGTGCTTCTGCGAAAATTTCGCCGATAGCCCCTGTCAGAACCAGCGTGGCGCTTTTATCGGCCGGGGTGGGCGTTTTGTTCACCACCACCAGCTCGCGCCCCGCATAATAGCGCAGAAGGCCCGCGGCAGGGTACACATTCAGCGAAGTGCCGCCCACAATCAGCAGGTCCGCCCCGGCAATGGCGCGCACGCTCGCCCGCAGCACGGCTTCGTCCAGCATTTCTTCATACAGCACCACCTCCGGCTTTATCACGCCGCCGCAGACGCACTTCGGCACGCCCTGCGCAGCCAGCACGGTCTCGAGGCCATACTGCCTGCCGCATTCTATGCAGCGGTTGCGGTGCACGCTGCCGTGCAGCTCCAGCACATTGCGCGAGCCCGCGGCTGTGTGAAGGCCGTCGATATTCTGCGTCACCACCGCCCGCACATGGCCCTGGCGTTCAAGGCGGGCCAGCGCCAGATGCGCCGCGTTCGGCCTTGCGTTTGGATACAGCATTTTTTCGCGGTAAAAGCGAAAAAACTCCTCTGTATGATGCAGGAAGAAGGTATGGGATAAAATTTCCTCCGGCGGCCAGGGCCACTGCTGATGGTACAGGCCGTCCTGCGAGCGGAAATCCGGAATTCCGCTTTCACACGAGACGCCTGCCCCGCCGAAAAATACGGCGTTGTGCGCCTGTTCCAACAGCTTTTTCAACCTCTGCTCCATTTTCTGCCCGCCTCTCCTGCGTATTTTTCACACTGTCATGCCGGCCGGTAAAATGCCGCACCGGGAAAGCGCGGCCTTCTTTGCCCGCCGAAGCTACATAAAACCCTGTAAAACAGTATATCATATTGGGAAAGGAGCGTGCCAGACCATGGCCGCCATACAGGATATCACACGGGAAATGGTGTTCTCTCTTCTGCCGCCCCGCGCGCCCGAAAGCCACAAGGGAAATTACGGCAAAGTGCTGGCCGTATGCGGCTGTGCGCAATACCGCGGCGCTGCGCTGCTGGCCTGCCTGGGCGCGCTGCGCGCGGGCGCTGGCCTTGTGACGCTGGCCGCGCCGGAATGTGTGTGCGCGGCCGCGGCCCCGCGCATGCCGGAGGCCACTTACCTGTGCGCCGAAAGCCGCGAAGCACTGCTGGCTGCCGCCGGGCAGTACACCGTGTGCCTTGCCGGGTGCGGGCGCACGGCAGATACCGCCACCGCAGACGAGATGCGCGCGCTGCTGGCCGCGGCCAAAGGTACCTTTGTGCTGGATGCGGGCGGCCTTTCCGCCATTGGCACAGGCGTGGACGCGCTGGCCCCCTGTGCAGGCAGGCTTGTGGTGACACCGCACCCCGGTGAAATGGCGCGCCTTGCGGGCCTCTCTGTTGCGCAGGTGCTGCAGATGCCCGCCGACGTCGCCTGCGGCTTTGCCAGAAAAACCGGTGCCGTCACTGTGCTGAAGGGCCACCGCACCCTTGTGGCCGCGCCGGGCGGCAGGCTGTACCGCAACACCACCGGCAACGCCGGGCTTGCCCGCGGGGGCAGTGGCGACCTTCTGGCCGGCATGGTGGCCGGGCTGGCGGCGCAGGGCCTTTCGCCCGAGGCCGCCGCCGTGTGCGGCGTGTGGCTGCACGGCGCCGCAGCAGATGTGTGCGCGGCCCATCACAGCATGCAGGGCATGCTGCCGGAGGATATTCTGCCTGCGCTGTGCACGGTTTTCCTTGAAAACGGGCGCTGAATATGATATGGTTATTTCAACATACGGGCCTTCCGTGTGTGCACGACGGCCTACCGGGCCGTATTTTGGAAATGAGGGAGCGAAGATATGTACGAAAATAACGGGCTGGACCCCATGTTCCAGGAAGAAAACAACGGCATGTGGGGTGCAGCGGGCGAAACGCTGAGCCATTACACGGCCAAAACGTTCGGCTGGATGGGCCTCGGCCTTCTGTGCACGTTTGCCGTTGCGTTTGCCAGCTATGCCACCGGCTTCGTGTGGTATTCCATTATTCAGGTGCCATACCTGCCGTTTATTCTGGCCATTGCAGAGATTGTGGTGGTGATGGTTCTGTCTGCGCGCCTCACACGGCTGAGCGCAGGCGCGGCCACCGGCCTGTTCTTTGCCTATTCGGCGCTGAACGGCCTCACCTTCGCCTCGCTGTTCATTCTGTATGATGTCACCACGCTTGTGTATGTGTTCGGCATGACGGCCGTGTACTTCGGCGCGCTGGCAGCCTACGGCTGGTTTACAAAGCGCGATTTGTCGAACCTGCGCAGCATTCTGTTTGCGGGGCTGATGTTCCTGCTGCTGTACTGGCTTGTGGCTATTTTCCTGCCCATGGGGATGTTTGAAAAGGTCATTTGCTTTGTGGGCCTGGCCGTTTTCCTCGGCTATACAGCATACGACACACAGAAGATCAAGCGCTTCTATGATGCGTACCGCCTTGACCCCGAAATGGCCCACAAGGGCGCCATTTTCTGTGCGCTGCAGCTATATCTGGATTTTGTGAACATCTTCCTGTATCTGCTGCGCCTTCTGGGCCGCCGCTCGAACAACTGAGCATTTGCTTTTTAATGACCGCAGAGCTCAGAGAAAAGCGCTGTTACAGACAAAACCGCCTGCCCGCTGTGAAAGCGGGCAGGCGGTTGCTTTGTTGCCGCTTTAGTGCAACGCCCCCCAGCTATGCAGGGGAGAGTAAAAAGAATTAAATGGTGAAAAACCTTCTGGCAGAATGGAAGCTGCGGTCGGGCAACTGCAACAACAATCACCAGGAGGTTTTTCGATAAAAGAAAAGATATAGGGAATTTGCAGCATACGGCATGGAGGCGTCAATACCATATCGTATTTGCAATGATATTTTCAATCACACATCGTTGTATCAATACCGTCATGGAAAGCTGCTCCTTCATCTGACATTGCCATTTGAGAAAAGACCAAAAGGCAATCAACCGGGAGAGTATCTGCGTTATTATCGGCTACGAAATAATCTTACGACCAGACAACTTGCCGAGCAGGTAGGCATTGTTCCGGCAACTCTGCTGAAATATGAGCAGGGGCTTGCGCCGATACCATATGATACCGCTGTGAGGCTCTCAGAACGGCTGAAAATTGATGCGTCGCTTCTCTGTGATTCATTTGCTGCGTTCATTGCATCGCCTTATACAGAGGCTTTGAAGGCAATCAGAGAAGAAATAAAACTGAATCAGCGTGAGTTTGCCGAGCTTGTTGGCTTGAAAGCAAGCTATTACTATCAGATGGAAAAAGGAAATCGTAGACCCTCCAGAAAAGTTTATCAGCAAATCATGGATGCCCTAAATGCAAAACAATCGACAAACTTCACATAAGGATATAAACAGACTACAATAACATTAGAAAGAGAAATTGATTGGAGGTATCCTTATGGGACAAGAGTTTAGATATTATCAGTGTGGAGATTATTTTATTCCTGACATTCAGTTGAATCCATATAAACACAAAGTGTTGGGCAAATACGGCAGAATGAGGAGAGTGTATCTGCAAGAGCAGAATCCGATGCTACTAAACGATCTGATTCTCAGGGATCAACTATTTCTGCATCTGTGGGAGATTGATGAAACGGCACATTGCAGAGTAGAGAAACTGATGGCGGAATTACTTAAGAGAAATTCAATGTCAAACAAAGCTACACATCAAATGGCATGGGTACAGCACATGAACAGCCTAAAAGCGCAGGCAGAAGAAATAGTTTTGGCAGAGTTAATTTATAGTTGAAAAAAATGGGTTGCTTTAATTAGCAGCCCATTTTTTATGTGGAAAGACAGTTCTTGAATTGTGAAATAGACACTTGCTGAATTGTCTTTTTGACAATTCAAGAGTTGTCAAAAGCACAAGGTAATAATACTGATATTAATAATACTGAGTATAGTAATACTGATCCTATCTTATCCAGAGATAAAGAAGTAAGTATATCGGTTGACACAGTTGAGCAAACAGTATAAAATAAGTATGTAAGCTAACTAACTTACAACGGAGGTGATAAAGGTGGATGATTTGAATTTGAAAACGGAAAATGCTGAATTTGGTCAATATTTGCGTTCCGTCCGACAAGCAAAAAAAATATCAATTCGTCAGCTTGCAAAAGCGGTGAGTAAAACACCTACATATATTAGTGATATTGAAAAGGGTAATAATAAACCTCCCGAAAGAGAGTTATTGGATAGAATAATTGCAGAATTGCATTTAGAAGAATTTCCAGACATAAGGAACAAGCTGTATGATTTAGCTGCAAAAGAAAGAAAAGATGTTCCGGCAGATATTAAAGAATACCTAATGGAAAATGAATCAATATTAAAAATTATTAGAACGGCAAAAGAAAGCCCAAATGAAAAGCAAATCTGGGCAAAAGTATCGCAGATTATTTAATTGTGGAGGAATAGAAAATGGCTGAATTAAGAAAAGAAGATTTGTGGGTAATGGCGGATAAACTCCGTAATAATATGGATTCTGCAGAATATAAGCATGTATGCCTTGGTCTTATATTCTTGAAATATATTTCTGATAGTTTTGAAAGAGCTTATCAAGAAATTTCTCAAGATGAATACGCCGATCCAGAAGATAGAGATGAATATCTTGCAAAAAATGTGTTTTGGGTGCCACAGGAAGCACGTTGGGAAACAATTAAAAACAGTGCTAAAGATCCAACAATTGGTCAGGTTATCGATAATGCCATGTATGTGATTGAAAAGGAAAACTCTTCTCTTCGTGGCGTACTTCCTAAAGATTTTGCAAGAGCATCTTTAGATAAACGTTCTTTGGGTGAGTTGGTCGATTTGTTATCTGAACTTGAGATTGGAAACGATAAGAACAAAGACACTTTAGGATCTGTATATGAATATTTTCTTGGAAAGTTTGCACGTGCTGAAGGAAAACTTGGTGGAGAGTTCTATACTCCACGCAGTGTAGTTGAGTTGATTGTAGCTATGATTGAACCTCACGATGGACGAGTTTATGACCCTTGTTGCGGTTCTGGCGGTATGTTTGTACAGAGTGAACGTTTTGTTGAAGACAGAGAGGGACGAATTGATGGGCAATTAGCCATTTATGGTCAGGAATCCAATTATAATACTTGGAAACTTTGTAAAATGAATCTTGCTATCCGTGGAATCGAAGCAAACCTCGGTCAGCAAAATGCAGATTCCTTTCATAACGATCAACATAAGAGCTTAAAGGCAGACTATATTATGGCAAATCCGCCTTTTAATATTAGTGATTGGGGCGGTGAGCGTTTGATAGATGATCCAAGATGGAGTAAATACGGTATTCCGCCTACGGGTAATGCCAACTATGCTTGGATTTTGCACATGCTTTATCACTTAGCACCAAGCGGAACAGCAGGCTTTGTATTAGCGAATGGTTCACTTTCATCTTCTACAATCAGTGAATATAATATTCGTAAAAACTTGATTGAAGATGACAAAATTGATTGTATTGTTACTTTGCCGGGTGGGCTGTTCTCAACAACATCGATTCCTGTTTGTCTGTGGTTTATGGCTCGCAATAAGCTGAAAAACGGACACCGTGATCGCCATGGAGAAATTCTGTTTATCGATGCCAGAAATATGGAAACAGAGCCTTATGAGGACAGTCGTACACAGAGACAGCTGACTGCAAAAACTATTGATGAAATCACTTCTGCATATCATTCTTTCCGTAACCATGAGAAGAAAGCAGCAAAGGCAGATGGTACAGAGATTGAATATGCTGATAAACAGGGATTTTGGAAGATAGCAACATTGGAAGAAATTCGAAAAAAAGATTATAATTTAACACCTAAAAGTTATGTTGGTGTCGATCATGACGAGAAAAGTAAAGAACCGTTTAATCAAAAGATCAAATTTTTGTTGAATAGACTTTCTGAAATAGAAAAAAACTCAAAAAAAATTGATATAGAACTTGCAAGACAACTTGAAAAAATTGAGCAAGAAATTGAGGAAGTGAGCGAATGAGAAAAGTAAGAATTGGAGATGTTGGAGAGGTAATTACAGGTAAGACTCCCAAAACAAGTGTTTCAGAATATTATAACGGAAATTTTCCGTTTTTAACACCAGTTGATTTTAGTAGTCTAAAAATTATCAAAGATACTAAAAAAACAATAAGCCAAACAGGACTTGAATCTATAAAAAAATGCTTTATTCCTAAAAATTCTATTTGTGTGACATGTATAGGATCTGATATGGGAAAAGTTGCAGTTAATATGATGGATTGTGCAACAAATCAACAAATTAATTCTGTTATACCATATAAAGAGAATGATTATAATTTTATTTATTATGCCATAAAAAATGTTTCACATTTAATCAAAAGAATGGGCGAAGCCTCAACTGCCGTCCCTATAGTCAATAAAACTGATTTTTCAAATATTTATATTTATTGTCCACAAAAGAAAGAAGAACAGATAGCTATTTCAAAGAAATTAAAATATTATGATGCTAAAATAGAAACTAATACAGAGAAAATATCACTCTATAGCGAATTGATACAAAGTGTATATCAAAAATTGTTTGATACAACATATGCTGATGATTTATCTAATGATGAAATAATAAAAGGATGGAGAAAAAAACCATTTAAAGATTTTTTGAAGTTATCTACTGAGAAAATTGGGAGTGAAAAAGCACCCGTATATTCTGCTACTAATAATGGAATTACGTTAAGGGATGAAAAGTTCAGCAAAAAATTAAGTAAGTCATTAAATAATAACAAAAAGATTGTTCAAGATGATTTGATATTTGGACTTAGTAGAGAGATACTCAATTTTGGAGTATTCAAAGATACAATAGGTTCGGTGAGTCCAGCTTATCAGATTTTCAAAATAGATAAAACAGTTATTTTGCCATTTATATTGGAATTAGAGATTAGATCTAATATGTATAAGTACATGGATATTTTACAGTTGGGAGCACGAGAAGGACAGGGAATAAGAAAAGAATATTTGTTTCAAAAGGATTTTTTAGTCCCACCAATGGAACTTCAATTGCGATTTGAAGAAATCGCAAGACCTATTGAATGGAAAATTGCAAATCTAAAAGAAGAAAACGAAGTGTTGGCAGAGATTAGAGATACCCTACTCCCCAAATTGATGAGTGGAGAACTGCCAGTGGAAGTAGGTGAAAATTAATGGATGAACGTGAACGATACGAAGAATATCTACAAGATGAGTTAGATGAACAATTTTCAATATATAGTGTTTCTCACTTACTGTCAAAACTTTCTGACTATAGCCGTATTATTTCTGAGAATGGAATACCTGGTACATTGCTTTTTCGTGGACAATCTGACATTGAATTTGGCATCCATGGAAGTATTTTCAGAAATGGTCTATTGGCAAAAGAAACTACTATTGTAAATGAACTGATATTGCAAGAGCCAACAGAATTTGGAAATCATATGACTGACTTTGAACAGTTGGTCAAAATGCAACATTTTGGTTTACCGACCCGCTTGTTGGATGTTACAACAAATCCTTTAATTGCACTATATTTTGCATGTTCAGAAAATCTAGATAAGGATGGAGAATTAATCTTATTTAATGAAAATTTAAAACATCCAACTCACAAAGGTGTTAGATTTTTTTCAGCTCTGGCAGAGTATCAAGGTCATAGTGAAGTGGATTTTTTAGATTATTTTGTGCAAAAGAAACTAATAGATGATAATAGCTCTACATATGAAGAAAAAAATAACAAACTAAAAATACAATTTCAAGATTTGTATATACCAGTTGTTGCCCCTAAAAATAACGAACGCATAAGACGACAAAATGGTGCATTTTTAATCTTAGGAGTAGATTTATCTTCCCCTGATTACTATCTAAAAAACAGTTTCAATTTAAAAGATAGTCTCAGTGAATATGTAGATGAAGGGATTCCAAGATATTTACGCATCCCAGCAGAACAGAAATCTTCTATACTACATGAACTTGATATGATTGGAATAAATGAAGCATTTGTCTACCCAGAATTAGAGCACCAAACATCGTATATCAAAAAAAGACATTTTGTAAAGGCAGGTGAATAGAATGTCCAACTTTATAGAAAATGATCTTGAACAAGCTGCATTGGAGTGGTTTCAAGATTTAGGTTACCAAACCCAATATGGACCAGATATTTCGCCGGGAGGAAGTTTTTCAGAGAGAGAAAGTTTTGGAGATGTTGTTCTATACGATAGGTTACATAGTGCATTAAAGCGTATTAACAAACAATATTCCAATGATACGATTTCAGAGCTGGTTAAGAAGATTACTCGTCAGCAGAGCTTGTCTATTGTCCAAAATAATGTTGCGTTTCAAAAATTATTAACCGATGGTATTGATGTAGAGGTTAAGCAGAAGGACGGGAGCATAAAAACCGAAAAAGCTTATATTTTTGATGCCAAAGATATTGAAAATAATGAGTTCTTGGCAATCAATCAATACACTGTAATTGAAAACGGAAAAGAACGCAGACCTGATATTGTTGCGTTCTTAAATGGTATTCCTGTTGTTGTAATAGAACTGAAAAATGCGACAAACGAAGAAGTAGATATTGTTGATGGGTTTAATCAGCTTCAGACTTATAAAAGAGATATTCCTTCTTTGTTTTATTACAATGCCTTTATGATCACAAGTGATGGTATCAATGCAAAAGTTGGTACAATTACTTCTGATTTGGATCGATTTATGTTCTGGAGAACAATTGACGGAGAAAAAGAATCGGGACTTTCTTTTCCGCAATTGCAAGTTATGCTGTATGGAATGATGAATAAAAAGAGATTTTTGGACATTGTTTCAAAGTATAGCTTCTTTGTTCACGAGGAAGATAAGTCTTTCAAAATTTTGCCTGGTTATCATCAATTTTTTGCTGTAAATAAAGCATTGTATACCACTCACTTGGCAGCTTCTGAAAATGGAAGCAGAAAAGCGGGTGTAATTTGGCATACACAGGGTAGCGGGAAAAGTTATTCTATGCTCATGTATACTCGTCAATTGGTTTTAGAATTGAATAACCCGACCATTGTTGTTATTACTGACAGAAATGACTTGGATGATCAGCTGTTTACCACTTTTTCAAAAAGTGCCGATTATTTGCGTCAAACACCCAAGCAGGCAGACACAAGAAAGAAACTACGAGAACTATTAAGCGTTCAAGCTGGTGGCATTGTATTTACGACTATCCAAAAGTTTTCGCCAGATGAGAGTGACCAGTCGATGGAAGCACTGACTACCAGACGAAATGTGGTCGTTATAGCAGATGAAGCGCATCGCAGTCAGTATGGGTTAGAAGCAAAAGAAAAAGATGGCAAAGTTTCTTTTGGCTTTGCGAAACATATGCGAGACGCATTGCCGAATGCTTCTTTTATCGGTTTTACGGGAACTCCTGTTGAGTTGAGCGATAAGAACACCCCTGCCCTGTTTGGTGACTATATTGATATTTACGATTTGACTCAAGCGGTTAAAGATAAAACTACTGTTCCGATTTATTATGAAAGCAGGATTGCAAAGTTAGATCTTCCGCAGGAATTAAAGCCAAAGATTGATGATGAGTATGACAGCATTGTTGAGGGACAGGAAGAAACTTACGCTGAAAGCCAAAAGCGTAAATGGGCAAGGTTAGAAGCCATTGTTGGAACAGATAGTCGTATTGATGTAGTGGTGAAAGATTTTATCGCTCATTACGACCTTAGACAACAGGCGATTAATGGTAAAGTTATGTTTGTAGCTATGTCCAGAAAGATTGCAGTAAAACTTTACTCAAAGATTATAGAATACCGTCCGGAATGGCATAGTGATGACATTGCTAAAGGTACAATTAAGGTTATTATGACTTCTGCAGCATCTGATCCACCTGAATTTCAGCCGCATTCAACTACTGCTTCTCAGAAAAAGTTACTTGCAAAGAGAATGAAAGATGTTGAAGATGAATTAAAAATTGTTATTGTTTGTGATATGTGGTTGACAGGATTTGATGTACCTTGTCTTCACACAATGTATGTCGATAAACCGATGAGTGGTCATAATCTTATGCAAGCCATAGCACGAGTTAATCGTGTGTTTAAAGACAAGCCCGGCGGTTTAATTGTAGATTATATTGGTATTGCGGATAATTTAAGAAGTGCATTAGCACAATATACACCGTCTGACCGAAAAACAACAGGTATTGATCCACAAGTAGCAATAGATCTCATGCTTGAGAAGTATGAGCAAATTCAAGGAATATTGCATGGATTGGATTACTCTTCTTACATAAGTGGCTCTGCAAGTGAACGAATGGCGTGTATTGTTTCTGGTGTGGATTTTGTTTTGGGTAAACCAGAAGATGAGAAAAAAGAATTTCTTAATTTGGTTGTAGAAATCGGTAAGGCATACGCATTATGCTCGACCTCTGAACAAGCTCAAGCAATCAATGTAGAGATTAGTTATTTTAAAGCCATCAAATCAGGTATTATAAAAATACTACCAAAGGACAAACAGAAGAAAACGAAAGATCAAATAGAATATGAAATTGGTCAATTGGTTTCCAAATCAGTTATTTCTGAAGAAGTCGTTGACATATTTGCTTCAGTTGGATTGAATAAACCGGATATTTCAATTTTATCTGATGAGTTTCTTGAAGAAGTAAAAGGACTGCCACAAAAAAATTTAGCTCTGGAACTTTTACGACGTTTGCTTGACGGTAAGATTAAGTCAATAGCTAAAAAGAATGTTGTACAAGCAAAGAAATTTTCTGAAATGCTTGAAGCCTCAGTAATTCAATATGAAAAACGTTCTTTAGAGACGGTAGAGGTTATAAAGGCTCTGGTTGATATGGCAAAAGATATGAATGAGCTTCATAAAAGAGGAGAAAAGCTGGGATTATCAGACGATGAACTAGCATTTTATGATGCAATTTCGTCCAATGAGTCTGCCAGAGATTTCTATGAAAATGATGTTCTAAAACAAATTGCTAAAGAACTAACAATCAGCATTAAAAATAATATTAAGGTTGATTGGGATGTGCGAGAAAGTGTTAGGGCGCAGATGAGAATTACTGTAAAAAGGCTGCTCAGAAAATATAAATATCCACCGGATAAACAGGCAACTGCGGTAGATTTGATAATAGAGCAAGCTGAAAAGTTGCACCGAAGCTGAGATTTAAATTTCGCATCAATCCTCGGCACTCTGCCGGGGATTGATTTTTGCAAAAAAACTTCCCGACAACTTGTCGGAAAGTTATGAATCGGGGTGTTTTCACTTCATCCCAAATTGGGATAAAGTTATCTTTCGGTGTATGGGATTTTAAAAATTTCACTTCGGACCAAGTTGGTCTGAAGTAAATGATTGATGTTAGAACTTCGTGCCAATTTGGTACGAAGTTGTTCCGTAAACATTCCCAAGTTGGGAATAATTTTAATCCAATATAAAGTAAATCACTACTTGGCAAGCAGTGTAAACCTGTACAGGTTCACTCGTTTTTGCAAAACGGCTTGTTGGGGCAGCGTCCCCAATCCCCTTTGAACGGTATCTGAAATATCGGCTGCGCATTCATGCTGAATGCTGATTTTCTATACTTCGACACAAAAGTTATAGAGGTGGAAAAATCATAGAAATCATTTCTCCGCAATTCGTAGCGATGACAAACTTGTCGGTTTTTCTTGGATGTGATAAACTGAAATCATAAAAATATGAATATGGAAATCACATAAAAAGAGGGACAACTTGTCCCCCGGATTTGAGCGAATTAAGCTGTTACATAGAAACATCCTGTCAGATAACTTTCCTGACTTGTGATGTCCTATGTGGCAGCTTTTTTATTTTTTCAACTTCTGCCCAACTCGGTCTAAAGTTGAAATTTATAGAAAGAAACGGAGGAATTTATGATTGCAGTGATCCACAGAGGAGAGAAGTTCAAAGAAATGCTGGAACAGTCCAATTCTACACAGGAATATACACTTCTCAAAAGGAAAAAGGAAAAATTACAGACGGATATTATTACGCAAACAAAAAATATGCGTGAGGTTGATGAGAGTATTCGCTGTTATCTTCAGGAAGATATTCAGAGTATGTCTGAGGAACTGCGGGAAACAGAGCGCCTGCTGTTTAAGTTGGATGAAAACCGAAAAAATAACATGGTTGCTGTCCATGATCTGGAGCAGACAAAAGAAAGGCTGCTATCCTTTGCTGAGTATACAAAAGATGCGCAGCCGGAAATTTTGGTTACTTTGATACGAAGTATTGTGGAACGAATTTATATTGTCGATAGAGATGATGAGCGTTATTGCCATATCTTTATCAAAGGCTGTACTGGTGAGGATTATACCGACTTCTTCCAGACAGCCGGTTACATAGAGCAAAATACTGTTCCTGTGTGTGATTCAGAGCAGGATTGCATTTGCTCCCAAATACAGAAGGCCAGCCATATATGGACAGATCAAGAAGGATGCCGGACAAATTCTGCGGAAACTATGCGAATAAAAAGGTATGGAAATTATAGAAGCAGAAGCATGCCCAGACCATATTCACATGCCAATCAGCATACTGCCCAAGCACAGTGTATCACAAATCATGGGGTATCTCAAAGGAAAAAGCAGCCTAATGATATTCGACCGGCATACGAATTTAAAATACAAGTACGGAGACAGGCATTTCTGGGCAAGAGGGTGCTATGCGGACACGGTAGGACGGAATAAAAAGCAGATACAAGAGTACATCCGGAGTCAATTAGAGGAGGAGAAGATCGCGGACCAAATCAGCATCAAGGAATTCACTGACCCGTTTACGGGCAGCAAGAATCCCAAGGCATGAAAATAACCCCTTCAGGGGCGGCCATGAGTCAGCAATGCAGTTGGCCGGCCCATTCGCGGCCCCTTTAGGGACGTTGTCCGTATTGTGCCCTTTCAGGGTTTACGCAAGCCCCCGGCTTTGCCGGGGAGCCTGACTCTTTTCGCTAACGGTATAAAGCGCGCCCCGCACCGGCTTTCCGTGCGGGGCGCGCTTTGCAGGCAGAAGCCCAGCGCGGCCGCCTGCGCATTTTATTCCTTCGTAAGCAGCATGCGGTCATTATCCAGGCTTTTGCCCGCCTGCGCGCGGAACTGCGCCAGAAGGCTTTCCACTGTGGCGGCTGCGCGCTGCGCGCCGGAAAGCTGCAGCACAATGCGCCCCGCATCCATCATCACCGTACGGTTGCCCAAAGAAAGCGCCGAGGATATATTGTGTGTCACCATCATGCAGGTGATGCCCTTTTCTGCTACAATCTGCTCTGTCAGCGACAGTACTTTTTCGGCTGTGGAAGGGTCCAGCGCGGCGGTGTGCTCGTCCAGCAGAAGCAGCTTTGGCGTCACCAGCGTGGCCATCAGCAGCGTCAGCGCCTGGCGCTGCCCGCCGCTCAGCAGGCCCACCGGCTGGCTGAGCCTGTCCTCCAGCCCAAGGCCCAGCGCCGCAAGCTGTTCTCGAAAGGCCGCGCGGTCCTTTGCGCGGATGGTGGAGAACACGCCGCTGCGCCGTGCTGCGCGCAGGTAGGCCAGAGCCATATTCTCTTCAATCGTCATGTGCGGGGCAGTGCCCTTCAAAGGGTCCTGAAACAGGCGGCCTATCTGCCGCGCGCGCCTGTGGTCCGGCACAAAGGTGACATCGCGCCCATCCAGCGAAACGCGGCCTGCATCCGGGTAAAATTCACCGGCCACCGCCGCCATCAGGGTAGATTTACCCGCCCCGTTCGAGCCAATCAGCGTGACAAAATCGCCCTTTTCCAGATGAAGGGTTACATCGTCCAGCGCCTTCTTCTCATTCACAGTGCCGGGGTTGAAGGTTTTGCTGACGTGCACCAGGTCAAGCATGGCCGCCGCCCCCCTTCCCCTCTTTCTGTGCCCTGCCGCGCCTGCGCCGCAGGGCCAGGCCGCGCTTCAGCGTGGGGGCCGAGATGGCCAGCGCCACAATGACAGCCGAAATCAGCTTCAGGCACTCAGACGGCACATTGGCGCGCAGCGCCAGCGCAATAATGAAGCGGTAAATAACGCTGCCCGCTACGGCTGCAAGCACTTTGGCCCACAGCCCGCCGCGGCCCAGCAGTGTCTCGCCGATAATAAGCGAGGCAAGGCCTATCACCACCATACCCGTACCCAGATTGATATCTGCGGAACGCTGGTACTGTGCCAGCACAGCGCCGGAAAGCGCTGTCAGACCGTTGGCCACGCACAGCCCCACGCTGATGGTGAACACTGTGTTGATAGAGCTGGCGCGCACCATGGCCGGGTTGTCGCCCGTGGCGCGGATGGAAAGCCCCAGCCGCGTGCCCAGAAACAGCACCAGCAGCACACATGCGGCAAGGCTGATGCCGCCGGCCAGCACCAGCTTGTAGGGGAAGCGCTCGCCCACCGCGCTGCGCAGCAGAGTGAACACAGTCTCTGTCTTCAGCATGGGCACATTGGAGGAAAAGCCCATGATGGCAAGGTTCACCGTATAAAGCCCGGTGTTGGTGATGATGCCCGCCAGAATAGAGGGCACGCCCATGCGCGTCTGCAAAAAGGCTGTGACAAAGCCCGCACAGGCGCCCGCCAGAACGGCCAGCACAAGGCCCAGCACCGGGCGGCCCGCCACGGCCGCCGTGGCAGATACGGCACAGCCCAGCGTGAAGGCGCCGTCCGTCGTCATATCGGCAATGTTCAGCACGCGGAAGCTCAAAAACAGGGCCATGGCCACCAGGGCATAGATGAAGCCAAGCTCCAGCGCGCTTTGCACAATGGCTGCATTCAGCATACCGGCACTCTCCTTTATTCTGCCTGTGTGGCAACTTCCACCACTGTGCCCGCCATGCCGCTGAACACAGAGGTGTCAATGCCCAGTGCCGCAGCGGTTTCGGTGTTCACCGTGATGATGCCGCCCTCCATTACATGATATTCAGGCACCGTGCCGCTTTGCAGGATATCCACCGCCATGCCGGCCGTATAGGCGCCCAACTCAGTGTAACTGACGCCGCAGGTGGCAAAGGCGCCCGCTTTTACAAAGGAGTCGGCCCCGGTGTAGAAGGGGATGCCTGCCGCGGCAAGCTGCTCGGAAACAGCTGCGGCAGCGGCCATCACCACGTTGTCCGTGGGGGTGAACACAGCGTCCACCCGGCCGGAAAGAGATGCCACGGCAGAGAGTATCTCGTCATTGGTATTGCCCGTTTTTTCCACATAGGTAATGCCCTTTTCTTCCAGGTATGCCTTCGCCTGCGCAATGGGCGTGGCCGAATTGGGCTCTGAATTCGAATACAAAAGGCCAACAGCCTGCACATCCGGGTTGGCGGCAAGCATCATATCCAGAATAAATTCGGTGTTCAGCGCATCCGAGGTGCCCGTCACGTTGGAAAAGCCCTCTACCCCTGCCTCAGCCGGGTCTGAAATGGCGGCGTACACCACCGGGATGCCCGTGCCGTCGGCAGCGTTCACCATGCACTGGGCGGCCAGTGTGGCAATGGGGATAATGGCGTCATACCCCTCCGACACAACCTGCGTGCCGATTTGGTTCAGCGTGGTGGCGTCGTTTTGCCCATTGAACTCCTTATATGCAATGGTAATGCCCTTTTCTGCAGCAAGCGCCTCCAGCTCGGCCTTCACAGCCTCTCGTATCTCATCCAAGGAAGAATGATCCATCTGCTGCACGATAGCCACAGTATAATCGGCCCCGGTGCCGGTGCCCCCGCAGGCGGCAAGGCAAAGGCAGAGCGCGGCGGCAAGCAGAATACAGAAAAACTTTTTCATCATCATGATACCCTCTTTTCAAAATAATCATGAAATATTGTATTTGGTGCGGCGGGCACCAGCATCACCATCGCCTTGTAAAAAATTCATATACGTTCATGCTCTTTCCCCTTTGTGCGGGCAGATAAAAAACGCCTGCCCCTGCTGTAAACTGCAAGGGCAGGCGTTTTGAAAACATTCCTGCGGTGCCACCTTGATTGCCGCCCCCTCACGGGGAACAGCCTCTCTACGGGATGCAGACACATCCCTGCGCTGTAACGTGCGCACACGTTGCAAGATACTCAGCCTGCGGCCTTTCCCCGCACCCTCCGCGGCCCATTTGCCCGCCCCGCATTGCGGCCCGCTTCCACCTTGCCGGGCTCTCTTTGCGCGCGCTGACGGTTTTACTTCCGCGTCTACGGTTTCTCTGTTTGCGTTTATGTTAGCACGCGCCCTGTGTGATGTCAAGTCCTTTTTCAAAATTACCGCTTTCCCTCAGAAAAGCAAAAGAGGCACGGGCAGGCTTGCCGGAGGGCCATGCGTCGGCCAAAGCCGGGCGGCGCTTCTCTTCCTGGCAAAATATAAAACGTGATATATTTCTATCAAAAATACAAAAGCACCACATTAGAAAGAGGCATGGATATGTCAAGGAAGCAACTCAAAAGAACACTGCTGATGGGGGCCGGCTGCGCCGTGTTTCTGCTGGCGGGCATTGTATATTCGCTGCTGTACAATGATGGGCGCTGGGTAATGGAAATGAATTTGGAAGAATATGTCTTTTCCGCAAAGGACATCCCCATGCTGGCGGCGGGCATGCTGGTCGCGCTTTATGCCGTATATATCGCGGTGGTTATTTGCCGGAAAGCCCTCAAAGGCCTTTCCACACAAAAGGGCCTTCATCAGAATTACACCCGCCGGGTGCCGCCCTTTCTCGGTATATTCGGAATATTCGGCCTTTGGGGCTTTTCCGGCTTTTGGACATATTATGCGCACGGCATTGTCTCCCCATTTCTTCTCTTTGCCCTGTTTGGGCTGTTCGGGCTGTTTTTTGAGGGAAAGCTTTCACACACTCTGGAGGACGAGCTGTTTCAGCATAATAAGGCAAGGGCAGACCTGAAGGCCTATAAAACGGGCTTTCTTCTTCTGGTCGCCGTCATTTTGCTGAGCAGATGGCGCGTATTGGCCCTTCATGCGGAATGGTGCGCAATTCTCCTGCTGATATCTGTCTCGCTTATTGTCGCTTTTGTGCTGTTTCAAAAGCGCTATCCGCTGTATTGCTATGAAAAAGAGGAATGACCATGGAGACAGATTTCAGATGTGAGCTGAAGACATACCGTGTGGCGCAGGGCCTGACGCAGGAGCGGCTGGCGGAAAAGATAGGCGTACGGCGCGAAACCATCATGCGGCTGGAAAAGGCGCAGTACAACCCCTCCTTTCAAGCTGACTATCGACATCTCAAGAGCTGTAAAGGCCCCCATAGAGGATATTTTTATTTTCGCACAGTCGGATGAAGGATAAGCGCCCCGGCAGGGCGTGCTGTTTTCTCATAAATGTAACCACTTGCACACAAAATTATGGTATAATGTGTCCACTTGGCGGATCCACGCGCAGGCGGAGGATAAGGCTGGTGAAACAGCTGCCGTACCCTTAACGAGGCCGGGCTAAAAGGCGAAGGACGGGTTTCGTGAATGTGGCATCATATCTCCACTTGGCGGGCGCGGGCAAAAGCACAGTACGGGCCCGGCGGGGAAGACTCCGCTCCCTTCCTGTGCGCGAGCCGCAATGTAAGGCGCGGGTTCAGCCGGTGCAGCAGCGCACCTTTGTTTCACGAATACAGGCAGCAGCGCAGTAGGGGCCTGATGGAGCAGCTGTCGCAGCCCGGCGAACGGGCGCAGCATGTGCCCGGCGAATACGGCAGCGCCTGCTGCGGGCGGCAAGCTCCGGTGTGCAAAGCATGAGCCCGGCACGGCCGTCATGCCCTGTGCCGGTGCGCTATGCCCGGCAGCAGGTAAAATGCCCCCTGCCGCCCTGCACACACCGCCCTGCTGCACAATACATCACGGCAGATACAGCCGTAATTGGGAGGAAGCAACCTATGAAATTTTGCCTTAAAATTCTTTGCATCACGCTGTGCCTCGCGCTTGGTGCAGCCGCACTGGCCGGCTGTTCCAGCCAGAGTGCGCCCGCATCATCCGGCTCGGCCGCCTCGGCGTCCGGCACCGGGGCAGAGGCCCACGAGCCAGGCCTGTTCATCGACGGAGAAAGGGTAGAGGCAGACCCCGTGCTCAAATTCAACGGGGAAGAAGTTCCGTTCGATTTATACCGCTATATTTTTCTCACGTTCTGCGACCGCTTTGCCGGTGAGGACGCCGGCTACTGGGAGGATATGAGCGACGAGAATACAGCACAGGCCGCCGAAGCCGTCAAGCTATACACGCTGAACAATGCACTTTCGTTCCCCATGTTCCGACAGTGGGCTAAAGAGCTGGGCGTAAGCCTGACAGAAGAGGAAAAGGCCGAAATAGAGCAGGTGGCCGCCGACTGGGAAGAATATTTTGGCTCTGAGAAAGAATATGAAAGCTTTCTTTCCATCAACCATCTTACAAAAGAGCTTGCCATTCAAATGGAGCTGGACACGCAGCTGAGCAACAAGGTGCTAGAGGCGGCCTTTGGCGAGGATATCAAGGCAGACGTGCTGGAAAACTTTGTGCATGTGCAGCATGTGCTCATCCAGTTTGAGGACGCTGAGGCGGACGACCACTCTGCCGAGCTCGCCAAGGCTGAGGAGGTGCTGGAAAAGGCAAGGGCGGGCGAAGATTTCAACGCCCTGATGGAGGAATACAACGAGGACCCCGGTGAGCCGGAAGAGGGCTACTACTTCCCTGCCGGCGTAATGGTGCAGGAGTTCGAGGACGCCTCGTTCGCTTTGAAGGACGGCGAAATCAGCGATATTGTAGAGACGAGCTACGGCTACCATATCATCAAGCGCCTGCCCATGGACGAAAGCTATATCGACGCACATCTGCTGGACCTTGCCGCCGATTCCTCTGTAAACGAGCAGATGCAGCAGGAAATGGATGAGCGCCTGCGCGCCGGGGATATCTGGTATTGCGACGAATACGACCAGATTTCGCCCGCCACACTGTTTTAAGCACCGCTTTCTGTCAAAGAGCAAAAAATGCGCCGCCCCGGCCTTTCTCAGCCGGGGCGGCGCATTTTTGGATTTCGTGAAATACCGGCCGTGCCGGTGAGGCTCGCTGTAAAAAGCCTTTGCCTCCGGCACCGGCCCAAGTGGGCTGCTGGCGGCGGCTGCCTGAAAAGTGGAAGTCATTGCCCAGGGCGGCAAACCGTCCCTCTCCGGGCTGCGGGGCAGGTGACGCAGACGGAACCAGCCTTGCGGCCTCTTAAAGAGGCCTGCCTGTAATATGCACTTCCAGCCCTGTACAGCCTATGCGCTTTACAGGTGGGGCGATTATTTGTTTTTATACATTTCCTGATAATATTTCTGGTAGCTGCCGCTGGTGACGTTTGCCATCCATTCCTCATGGGCAAGATACCAGTCTATGGTCTTTACGATGCCCTCTTCAAAAGGTGTTTCGGGGTACCAGCCCAGTTCGTTTTTAATCTTCTCCGGGTCGATGCCATAGCGGCGGTCGTGCCCGAGCCTGTCGGCCACATAGCGGATAAGCGTCTCGTTGATGGCGTCATCCGCAAGGCGCTGATGCAGCTGGGCAATGATGGTTTTCACAATAAAGATGTTCGGCCGTTCGTTGTGGCCGCCCACATTATACACCTCGCCGGCGCGGCCATTTTCCGCCACCATGTCGATGGCCTTGCAGTGGTCCTCCACATACAGCCAGTCGCGCACATTCATGCCGTCGCCATACACCGGCAGGCTTTTATGGTTCTTCACATTGTGAATCATCAGCGGGATGAGCTTTTCCGGGAACTGATAGGGGCCGTAGTTGTTCGAACAGCGTGTAATGTTCACCGGCATGCCGTAGGTGTCGTGGAAGGCCATCACAAACATATCCGCGCTGGCCTTGGAGGAGGAATACGGGCTGTGCGGGCACAGCGGCGTGGTTTCAGTGAAATACCCCTCGGCGCCAAGGCTGCCGTACACCTCGTCGGTGGAGACCTGTATATATTTTTTGCCGGGCGCCCACCGGCCGTCCTTCTGCCAGGCATTCTTTGCGCACTGCAAAAGGTTCACCGTGCCCAGCACGTTTGTCTCCACAAAAATTTCAGGGTTCGAGATGCTGCGGTCCACATGGCTTTCCGCGGCAAAGTTGACAACACAGTCGAAATCGTACTGCGCAAACAGCTTTTCCACCAGAACCCTGTCGCAGATATCGCCCTGCACGAACACATGGCGGCTGTCGCCCTCGGCGCCCTTCAGGTTTTCCATGTTGCCCGCGTAAGTGAGCTTGTCCAGGTTTACCAGAAGGATATCATCATACTTTTTCAGCATGTAATACACGAAGTTCGAACCAATGAACCCCGCGCAGCCTGTGATGAGATATTTTTTCAATATGGTCTCTCCTTTTTACAGCGGGCGCCCCGCTGTTTACTGGGGGCGTTATTCCCCGTTCCAGTTTTCAAAAAACGCGGCCAGCGCCTGCTGCCAGGGGCGCATCTCATCGCCCACAGTGCAGCGCAGCATGCGGTTGTCCAGCGCGCTCCACGCGGGCCTGTCCGCCGCGGCGGGGTGCGCAGCCTTGTACTGCGCACTAGTGCACGGCGTCACAGCGGCCTGCAGCCCGGCCAGGCGCACAATTTCTTTTGTGAACTCATACCAGGAGCATACGCCCCCGCCCGTGCAGTGATACACGCCGTATTCCTTCGTCACGGCAAGCTTCAGGATATGGTGCGCCAGATCCGCCGCATTGGTGGGGTTGCCGCGCTGGTCGTCCACCACGGTGAGGCTGCCGTTTTTCTTTGCGGCATTCACCATTGTTTTGACAAAATTCCTGCCCGCATAGCCATACAGCCACGCCGTGCGCACGATAAACCAGCGCGTGCAGAACTGCCGCACATACTCCTCGCCCAGCAGCTTTGTTTTGCCGTACACAGACTTCGGCGCAGGCGCCTCGCATTCTGAAATGGGCGCGCTGCCCTCGCCGCGAAACACATAATCGGTGGAAACATGCACCAGCTTTGCCCCTATTTCTTCCGCAGCCATGGCAAGGTTGCGCGCCCCCAGTGCATTTACGCGGAAGGCGTCGTCCGGGTTTGCATCGCAGCCGTCCACGTTGGTATACGCCGCACAGGAGATAATCACGTCCGGCGCGTGGCGGCGCACAAAGGCGGCCACTGCGTGCCGGTCTGTAATATCAAGGCTTTCCATGCCGGGCACGCCCACGTCTGTCTCCACCACGCTGGCATGCAGCAGCTTTTCCGGCAGGGGGCCAAGCTCGGTGCGCCCGCGCGCAAAGCAGCGGCGCAGCTCGGTGCCGAGCTGGCCGTTTGCACCGGTAATCAGAACCTTCATACCTTACCTGCCTCTCTTCAATAGCGAATCTTGTTTTCCGCCACCTGCTTCAAATGCTGGCCATAGGGGCTTTTCCCATAGCGCCGGGCGCTTTCCAGCAGTTTTTCCCTCGTGATCCAGCCGTTTTTATAGGCGATCTCCTCCGGGGCGGAAATTTTGATGCCCTGACGTTTTTCCACCATGCGCACAAAATCCGCCGCATCCACAAGGCTGTCCATTGTGCCGGTGTCCAGCCATGCAAAGCCGCGGCCCAAAAGCTGCACATCCAGCCTGCCGTCCTGTAAGTAGCTGTCGTTCAGGCTGGTAATCTCCAGCTCGCCGCGCGCCGAGGGCTTCACCTGCTTTGCCCTGCCGGCAACGCAGCCGGGGTAGAAATACAGGCCTGTGATGGCATAGTTCGATTTGGGGTGCGCGGGTTTTTCCTCCACGCTCACCACTCTGCCCGCTTCGTCAAACTCCACAATGCCGAAGCGCTCTGGGTCGTTCACATAATAGCCGAACACCGTGGCGCGCCCGTTTTCCTGCGCGTTCTTCACGGCGTTTTTCAAAATGCGGGAAAAACCGTTGCCGTAAAAAATATTGTCGCCCAGTATCATGGCGCAGGCGTCGCCGCCAATAAACGCCTCCCCCAGAAGGAACGCCTGGGCCAGGCCGTCCGGCGAGGGCTGCACCTTATAGGAAAAGTGCACGCCGTACTGGCTGCCATCGCCCAGAAGATGCTCGAAGCGGGGGGTGTCCTCCGGCGTGGAAATGATGAGGATGTCCTGGATGCCCGCCAGCATCAGCGTGGAAAGCGGGTAATAAATCATGGGCTTGTCGTACACCGGCAGCAGCTGCTTGGAGGTGACCATGGTGAGCGGGTACAGCCTCGTGCCGGCGCCGCCGGCAAGAATGATGCCTTTCATTGCTGTTCTCCTTTTCTTTTATTTTAGATATCAAACGGGCTAAGTACCGCCCACACACTTATATAGTTTGAAAACGCATCTGCCAAGGCGCCGGAGCGCAGGCCCCCTTCAGCGCAGGCGGAACCCCCATTTGCGCCAGTAGCGCAGCATGGAGGATATCTGCCGTACAAACGGCTTCAGGCTTTTGTTCGGGCTGCGGTGCCATGCGTGATATACGTGCGTGCAGGGTGTGAAATACACCTTGCCGTAGCTTTGCGCCTTCCGGGTGATGTCGGCATCCTCCACATACATAAAGTAGCCCTCGTCAAACCCCTGCATCCGGCGGAACACCTCAGTGCGCACCACAAAAAAACAGCCCGTGCAGAACTCTATTTCCCTTGGCACGGTGAGGTCTTCATCCAGCATCAGATAGTGCTCTTCCGTCTTTTTCAGGCAGGCCAGCGGCACCTGCCGCGCCAGCAGGGAAAGGAAGCCCGGCGCCCGCTTTGCCGTATACTGCGGCGTGCCGTCCGGAAACAAAAGCTGCGGCGTGGCCATTACTGCGTCCGGGTGTTCATCCAGAAAGGCGCACAGCTTGCTGACGGCGTCCTCATCCAGCGTGATGTCCGGGTTTACCACGGCGTGATATTTGCTTTCCAGCAGGGGCAGCACCGCATTATGCCCGGCGCCGAACCCCACATTTTCAGGAAGGCACATCACCTGTACGCGCGGGCCCCACTGGGCCTGCCGCAGCCTTTCGCCCGTGCCGTCCGGCGAGGCGTTATCCACCAGATACAGCGAAAGCTCCGTTTCCTTCGTGTGCTGCAGCAGGCTCTGCGCCGCCTTTACAGCTTCTTCATAGCCGCCGTACGTGACGATGCAGGCGCTCACCTTTGTTTTTTCCATGCTGCGCCTTCCCCTTTCGCCGCGCAGGCACCGCGCGGGGCCGCCTGTTGTTTGCTTTTATTATACCCTACATCCTGAATATTTTCAATGTACACGCATATTTCCCACAGGCGGCGTACAAGCTAGGTAACAGCAGAGCGCCGTCATCCGGCGCGTGGGAAAGGGGCGTGCGCCCCTTTCCGTGCAGAGTAAAGAAAAGGTGGGGCATACATGAGACAGCGGTTGGCACAGTTTTCCGTAGGCGCGGCGGGCTACAGCGCGCTGGAGGTTCTGGCGCGCGGACACACGCACTGGACAATGGCCGTGCTGGGCGGCATCTGCCTGTGCGCACTTTGCGCCATTGCGCACAGCTTTGCGCACAAAAGCATCGTGTTTCAGGCGGCGCTGGGCACCGCCTTTATCACTGCGGCGGAATTTGCTACCGGCCTTGTGGTGAATCTCTGGCTCGGCTGGGCCGTGTGGGATTATACAAAAGAGGCGGGGAACCTTCTGGGGCAGGTGTGCCCGCTGTTCAGCTTTTACTGGTTCTGCCTGTGCTGCGGCGTGTTTGGGGCACTGCGGCTTGTGCGGCGCCATCTGGCGGGCAGGGTGAACACCTGACGGCTTTTTCCACCTTGCAAAAGCGGCGGGCGCCCTTGGGCGGCCCGCCGTCTTTGTCCTGAACAGGCTGCCGCGCTGTTGCCTGCCCTCGCGCGGCATGGTATGATAAGAAGGAATTCAAAGCTGCCGGTGAATTGATTTCTGCAAAAGGAGCTTTCAGCAAAATGGTTGTTTTTACATCTATCTGCGCCAATTATCTGCATAAAGCCCGCGTGCTCGCCCGCTCTGTAAAAAAATATATCCCAGACGCCGTCTTCATCGTATGTATGACAGAGCGCGGGCTCACCGATTCCATGCGGGACGACGCTTTTGATTCCGTAGTGCTCTCGAAGGATATGTGGGAGGGTGATTTTGACGCCTACATATTCAAGCACGCCATTGTAGAGGCCTCCACGGCTGTAAAGGGGCAGTTTTTCCGCTGGCTGTACCGCACATATCCAGCGGAACAGCAGTTTGTATATCTGGACCCGGACTGCCGCGTATATTCCGATTTTTCCGAGCTGCGGGAACTTCTTGTGACAAAGCCCATCGTTGTATGCCCGCATCTGGTAGACCCCGGGAACGTTCAGATGGAGATATCCAGCATGGCGCATGGTGTGTATAATCTCGGCTTTCTGGCAGTGAACCGTTCCAAAGAAGCCCGCGCCATGATAGAGTGGTGGGCACAGCGCCTGTCCCAATACTGTTATGACGATATCCCTCACGGCATTTTCACAGACCAGAAGTGGATAGACCTTGCGCCCTGTTTCTTTGATGTGTACATTCTGAAGCATCACGGCTACGACTTTGCCACTTGGCGCATGATGGATGCCGGCCTCGCAAAAGAGGGCGGCGTGTGGACGGTGAAGGGGCAGCCCTTGCGCTTTGTGCACTTTTCCGGTTACGGCGCCACCATCGAGCATTGCATGCAGGAATGGGCGCCGGACGATTTATTTCTGAAAGATCTGTACGGCGCATACCGGGAAGAACACGAAGCCGCCGATGCCGACTATGTCTCCCAAACGCCGTGGTCTTACGGCTGCTACGCTTCCGGCGAGGCCGTCCGCACAGATATCCGGCAGGCGTGGCGTGAGCACAAGGATGAGATGGCTGTATTCGGCAACCCGTTTCAGTACAGCAACTTATTTTTCAACCTGCGTCTTCATGTATATCCCGTCACCATCCGGGAGCGCTCATCCATTCTGTGGAATGGATGCCGCAGCGCGCTGCGGGCGGGCGGCGTTGGCGGCCTGATGCGGAAGGCCCGTCAAAAGCTGCTGAGAAAATAACCACTGCTTCGAAAAAATGCACCGGCGCGCCCTAGGGCGCGCCGGTGCATTTTTACAGGCGGCATTTTCTCCACAGGGAAAAACTCTGCTCAGGAAACCTCTCAGCCGGACAGTTGTTATCTATTTTGCCGTGTTGATGAACCGGCGGTTGTCCCACAGGTATTTGACGCCGGAAATGAGCGTGACGGCGGCCACCAGCCAGCACAGTACCTGGCTGATGAGGCCGACAGCCATGGCGTCCGCAGGGCCTGCCAGAGCCGCGGCGAAGTAATAATAGATGATAGTCACCATTTGCAGCACGGTTTTCACCTTGCCCCACATATTGGCCGCAATAACCTTGCTGCCTGCAGCCGCCACCATGCGCACGCCCGCCACGGCAAACTCGCGCGCCAGAATAACCGCCACCACCCAGATGCTGCACACGCCGTCGCGCATCATATACAGAAAGGCCACTGTGGTGAGCAGCTTGTCGGCCAGAGGGTCGGCAAATTTGCCGAAATCTGTGACAAGATTCCATTTGCGGGCCAGGTAGCCGTCCAGATAATCGGTAAAGCTGGCCGCGGCAAACACAATGCCAGCGGCAAGATACCACGCGCCGGTGGTGTAGCTGGCCGTGCCGTACTGGGTGATGCCCGCCAGCGCCATGAACACCGGCACAAGCAGGATGCGCAGCATGGTCAATTTATTGGGAAGGTTCATCTATTCATCCTCCTTCATTCCGCCAGGGATGCATACAAATCGTATATATCACTATCTATGATACGAACTGTATAAAATTCACCCGGCGTAAGCGCAGCATCTCCGTCCACACACACCACGGCGTCGATGTCCGGCGCGTCCGCGCGTGTGCGGCACAGCCAGAGGCCGTTCTCTTCATCCCAGCCATCGCACAGCACCTGTGTCTGTGTACCCACCAGCGCAGCCTGCCGCGCAGCCATGATGTCCGTCTGGATGCGCATCACGGCCTCTGCGCGCTGTTCGCGCACCTCCATGGGCATCTGCGGCATCCCGGCGGCCTTTGTGCCCTCCTCCTGTGAATAGGCAAAGCAGCCGAGCCGGGCAAAGCCCTGCCCGCGCACAAAGGCGCACAGCTTTTCAAACTGTGCGGGCGTCTCGCCGGGGAACCCAGCGATGAGCGTGGTGCGCAGGGTGATATCCGGCATGGCGGCACGCAGCTTTTCCAGCGCGGCGCACACCGTGCCCTCGTCGCCCTTGCGGTTCATGGCGCGCAGCACGTCGGAGTCGATGTGCTGAATGGGTACGTCCAGATAATGCAGCACCTTTTCGTTGCGCACCATGGCGGCCACAAATTCATCGGTGATGCGCTCGGGGTAAGCGTAGAGAAGGCGGATCCACGCAATGCCCTCCACCTTGTTCAGCTCGTCCAGCAGGCGGGCAATTTCCACGTTACCCCGGTCTGCGCCGAAGGCGGTGATGTCCTGCGCCACCACAATCAGCTCTTTCACACCCTCGCCCGCAAGCCAGCGCGCCTCTGCCACACAGCTTTCCACCGTGCGGCTGCGCAGCGGCCCGCGGATGAGCGGAATGGCACAGTAAGTACAGCAGTTTGAACAGCCCTCGGCTATTTTCAGATATGCATAGTGGCGCGGTGTGGAAATAACGCGCCTGCCGGAAAGCGGCAGCGCAGCCTTGGGGCCGTAACTCTCGATGCCTGCCTCGCCCTGCGCCAGCCGCGCGAGGATGGAGACGATAGCAGCATTAGAGCCGATGCCCACCACCGCGTCTACTTCGGGCATCTCTTTTCGTATCTCTTCTTTATAGCGTTCGGCAAGGCAGCCCGTCACTACCACCTTCAGCGCCGGGTTCTGCGCTTTGTGGCTGCACGCTTCCAGAATGGTGTCGATGGCCTCCTGCTTGGCGCCTTCGATAAAGCCGCAGGTATTGATAAGTACACAGTCCGCCTCCTGCACCGCGGCCACCGTAGTGTGCCCCGCCTCCAGCAGGGCATGGGCCATCACATCGGCGTCCACCTGGTTTTTCGGGCAGCCCAGAGATATCAATGCAATTTTCATAATGCGCCGTTGCGCCCCTTTCCCACTTAAAAATCGCAGCCTTCCGCTTCCAGCCTCGCCAGAACCTCGTTCACGGCATTCTTTGCCTCACCGTAGGAAAACCCCCGCCGCGCCAGTGCCGCCAGCACCTTTTCCCGCTGGCCGGCGGCCAGCTTTGCACGGTAATGCTTTTCCACCACGGCAAGGCAGGCTGCCTCGCTCTGCGGCAGTATCTCCTCCATTGCCGCGGAAATATCCTCTGCACTCAGGCCCAGCAGGCCAAGCCGCCGCTCTATCTCTCTTGCCGACTTGTTCTGCCCAACCAGATGGCGTGCACGCGCCCTGGCAAAGGCAGCGTCGTCCAAAAGGCCAAGGCGCTGCATCTCTGCAACAGCGGCAGCGCTGGAGGGGCCGTCAAACTTCAGGCACAGCTTTTCGTACAGCTCCTGCGAGCCGTAACTGCGCAGGGCAAGGTAACCCAGCGCCTTATCTTTGGCGCGGCGCGTCTCGCTGGCCGCCTGCAAACCGGCAAGGGCTGCGGCATCCAGCTCGCAGCCCTCGCACAGGCCATATTTGTAATATGTCTCCGCATCCACGGAAAACAGAAATTCATCCGCCTCGCCGAACAGGGCCATGCGGCCCTTTTTCGTCTCGGTGATCTTGGAAAGCCTCATTTATTCATCTTCCATCATGATGTCGATACTAGGCTTTTTGGCGCGCGCCTTCGGCGCCTCCTGCGCCTGTGCGGCAGGGGCCGGGGCGGGCGCAGGTGCAGCAGGCTTTTCAGCCGCCGCCCTGGTGGGCGCATCGTCCAGGCTGCCGCCACGGCGCCTGCCTGCGCGGCCCGCGAACAGCTCGCTGGCATGGTCGCGCACCTGCGCCTCGATGTCCGCGGCAAAGCCGGGATGCTCCTCCAAGTAAAGCTTTGTATTGTCGCGCCCCTGGCCGAGCCGGGTGTCGCCGTAAGAGAACCACGCGCCGCTTTTCTGAATGATATTCAGCTTCACGGCCAAATCAAGCAGCTCGCCCGATTTGGAAATGCCCGTGCCGAACATAATGTCGAACTCGGCCTCCTTGAAGGGCGGGGCCACCTTGTTCTTCACTACTTTGGCGCGCGTGCGGTTGCCGATGATGCTGCCGGAGGAATCCTTCAGGCCCTCGATGCGGCGCACGTCAATGCGCACAGAGGAATAATATTTCAGCGCGCGGCCGCCTGCAGTAACCTCGGGGTTGCCGTACACGATACCCACTTTTTCGCGCAGCTGGTTGATAAAGATAGCAACGGTGCCCGTCTTGCCAATGACGCCCGTCAGCTTGCGCAGCGCCTGGCTCATCAAGCGGGCCTGCAAGCCCACGTGGGAATCGCCCATCTCGCCCTCTATTTCGGCGCGCGGCACCATGGCGGCCACAGAGTCGATTACAATGGCGTCGATGGCGCCGGAGCGCACCAGCGCCTCGCAAATCTCCAACGCCTGCTCGCCGGTGTCCGGCTGAGAGACGAGCAGAGAGTCAATGTCCACGCCAAGGGCCTTGGCATACACAGGGTCCAGCGCATGCTCCACGTCGATGAAGGCCACCTCGCCGCCGGCCTTCTGCGCCTCGGCGATGCAGTGAAGGGCCAGCGTCGTCTTGCCCGAAGATTCCGGCCCGTAAATTTCCACCACGCGGCCGCGGGGCAGCCCGCCGATGCCGAGGGCTAGGTCCAGCGAGAGCGAGCCGGTAGAAATGGCGTCCACCTGCATGGTGACGTTCTGCCCCAGCTTCATCACGGCGCCCTTGCCGAACTGCTTTTCAATCTGGCTCAGCGCAGTTTCCAGCGCACTTTTCTTATCGCCCGCCGCCTTGCGCTCCGGCGAGGGCACGGTCTGCTTTTTATCTGCCATGGCTTCCTCCTGCTGTGTGCGCGGCCGGGCCGCGCACGGTATCTTGTTCTGTATGTGCATGATACCGCACGGTGTGTCCCATAAAGCGGACTTTATAGCCGCCGCACGGCAATTCCTTTCATGGGTTAGTATACCCGAAACCGCGTGCAAATGCAACGAGCATTCGCCTTTTCTGCACACGCTTCACGGTTTTTCGGCATACACGCAGCGCGGCAGGCCGGCGGCATCGCAGCGCACAGAAACGCCCGTGTATCCAGCCGCAGTGCAAAGCGCCGCCACCTGCTGCGCCTGCCCGGAGCCGGTTTCGAATACAAGCGCCCCGCCGCTTTTCAGCACAGGGAAATAGGCAGGCGCGATATGGCGGTAAAAGCAAAGCCCCTCCTGCTGCGCCACAAGCGCCTCGCGTGGCTCGAAGAAAAGCTCCGGCGCAAGGGCCCCGTATTCCTGCGCCGTCACATACGGCGGGTTCGACACGATGACGTCCACGCTCTGCGGCGCCAGCATAGCTTCATAGCCGAACACATCCGCCTGCACCGCCGCCGCCCGCGGCGCCAGCGCGGCGCAGTTGCGCTGCAAATAGCGAAACGCCGCGCCGCTTTTTTCCACCGCCGTCACCTGTGCGGCAGGCACGCTGCGGGCCATGGCAATGGCAAGCACGCCCGTGCCCGCGCACAAATCCAGCGCCGCAGGGGCGCAAACGCAGCCGGGCTCCGCCGCCCTGCGGCGCAGGGCAGCCATAGCTGTCTCGGCCACGCACTCCGTGTCCGGCCTCGGAATGAGCACGCCGGGGCCCACCTCTACGGTAAAATCAAGGAAATCCCACTCGCCCAGCAGATACTGCAGCGGCTCGTGCTGCGCGCGGCGTGCGCAGAGCTGCGCCAGACGCCGCCGGGCCGCCTCGCTCACCGGGGCCTGCGGGGCGCACAGGGGGTCTGCCCCGCAGCACATGCGGCAAAGCTCGCGCGCATCAAATGCGGCGTCCTCAATACCCGCCTGCTGCAGAAGGGCCGCTGCCTTGCGCCACAGGGCCCCCAGGTTCACCATACGCTTTCGTCGGGCCTGGCCGGCAGCACGGGCGTCACGGCCGCAATCGCACATTCTATCATGCTGTCGTCCGGCTCCTGCGTGGTGATGCGCTGCAGCCACAGGCCGGGCGCGCTGACGGCGCGGCATACGGCGTTGTCATATTTGCCGCACAGCTTGATAATCTCATAGCTCACAGCCACCACCACCGGCAAAAGCAGCAGCTTGAACACCACGCGCAGCGAAAGGCTGCCCCATGGAATGACGCTGTTCAGCAGGATGCTTACCACAATGACGATAAGCAGAAAGCTTGTGCCGCAGCGCGGGTGAAAGCGGCAGCATTTGCGCACATTTTCCACCTCCAGCGGCAGGCCTGCCTCATAGCAGGCAATGGTCTTGTGTTCAGCGCCGTGGTAGCAGAACATGCGGTGTATCTCCTTCACACGGCTTACGGCCGCCATGTAGCCCACCAGAATGGCTATTTTCAGAACGCCCTCTATCAGTGTTTTTGCACCGCCCAGCGGCACCAGCTTGGAAAGCCCGCCCACCAGCAGGGTGGGAAGCACCAGAAACAGCGCAATGGCCAGCGCCACACCTGCAAAGCTGGCAATGCCCATCAGAACAGACTCGCCCTTTTCGCCAAGGTGCTGCTGCACCCAGCGGTCAAATTTCGACTCGTCCTCTGCTTTTTCCTCCTCCGTCATGGAGATATCGGCGCTGCGCATCAGGCAGCGGTACCCCACCACCAGGTTTTCCGCCATGTTGTAAATGCCGCGCACAAAGGGCCATTTCTGCCACGGCTTCATCACAACGGGCGTCACCTCTGTCTCAATGCCGCCGTCCGGGCGGCGCACGGCAATGCACATGGCTTTGGGCCCGCGCATCATCACGCCCTCCATCAGGGCCTGCCCCCCCACAGTGGTCTTAAATTTTTCTTTTATCTCGTTTGCCAAAAAAGGTTCCTTTCCGCCCGGCTGGCCGGGCCTTTCATTCGGCGGCGTGCGCCTTTGTTTTATCCAGCGGCAGGCGCACCGTCACGGTGGTGCCCCGGCCCACTTCGCTTTGCAGGCTCAGGCTGCCGCCGTGGGCCGTGACGATTTCGTCCACCACGGCAAGGCCGATTCCGCTGCCGCGCACGGCGCCTTTGCCCTTGTAAAATTTCGTCTTGACATTTTCCAGGTCCTCCGGGGCAATGCCGCGCCCCTCGTCGGTGAAGTTCAAAAATGCGTTGTGGCCGTCCTGCAAGAGCTCTACCGTAATGGTGCCGCCGGGCGGGGAATATTTCACCGCATTGTCCAGCACATTGATAAACACCTGCTTGAGGCGCGCGGCATCCGCATGCACGGGCACGGGGGCCTCCGGCTCTTCCCAGCGAAGGGCCAGACCCTCCTGCCGGGCGCGCGGCGTCATGGTGAGCACCGCATCGCTCACCTCGGCGGCAAGGTCCAGCTTCTCACATTCCAGCGAAAGGCCGTTCTGCATGCGCGAAAAATCCAAAAGCTCCTCCACCATATCGTACAGCCTGTCCGTCTCATTGGCAATCACCTGCAGGCCGCGCTGGTAGTTCGGGTCTGCCGGGTCGCGGATGGTGGACATCGTCTCCACCCAGCCCTTGATAGACGTGAGAGGGGTGCGCAGCTCGTGCGAGACAGAGGAGATAAACTCGTTCTTGATGCGCTCGGTTTTGTCCAGCTCGCCCGCCATATGGTTGATGGTGCCGGCCAGCTTACCTATTTCGTCGTCGTATTTATTCGAGATGCGCATATCCAGGTTGCCCTGCGCCATTTTTGCAGCCGTCTGCTCTATTTCACCGATGGGGCGCACGATGCTGCGCACAAAGAACATGCCGCTCCACACACTGAACACCAGAATGGCCGCCGCCACCGAAAGGCTGAGCACCGCCAGCTTCAAAATGCTTCTGTCCACGAGGGTAAGGCTGGTGACAAGGCGCATAGCCACAATGTCGCCCGAGGTAAAGGGCAGACGAACCGTCACCGCCATCACCTTTTCGCCCATGGCCGTGTGGTACACCGCCCGGCCCATGCCCTCCTCGCTGGCATAGGCCTCGGCCACATCGCTCCATCCCTGCTGGTCGGCTGTGGAAAATCCCGTGGAGGATACCGCCATCTGGCCCTGCCCATCCATCAGCATCAGCTCAAAGCGGTCTTTTTCACCAAACTGCTCCACCATGCGGCGCACCGCGGCGCCCCGGCTCTCTTCCGTCTGGGTGCCCATGGCGGAAAGCTGGGTGGAAAGGGTATTGGCCCGCGTATACAGCGCGCGGGCCGTGCCGTCGTAATAATTGGTGATGGTAAAGTATAAGAACACAGCTTCTGCCAGGCACAGCGCAATAAATGTGAGCAGAAGGCTGCCGCGCACCCAGCGCCGGGTGATGCTGTTCATGCGGCACGCCTCCTCTCTCCTGTTTTTGCTGTGCACAGGCCGTCAGCTGTTCCAGCGGTAGCCGTACCCCCACACCGTCATGATATGGCGCGGCGCGCTGGGCTCATCCTCTATCTTCATGCGCAGGCGGCGGATATTCACATCCACAATTTTTACATCGCCGTAATAATTTTCGCCCCACACACCCTCCAGAATCTTTTCCCGCACCAGCGCCACACCGGGATTTGCAAAAAAAAGTTCCATGATTTGAAATTCCACCTGCGTGAGGTCGATAGGTTCGCCATTTTTATAAAGGATACGGCTTTTCTGGTCCAGAACAAAACCGCCGGATACCATACGCCCCTCGGCCTCCTGCCCGGTGTCCTGCCCGGCAGCACGCGCCACGCGGCGGCACAGCGCGTCCACGCGGGCCAACAGCTCGCTGACGGAAAACGGCTTTGTCATATAGTCGTCTGCACCAATGGAAAGGCCGCGTATCTTGTCGTCCTCCTGCGATTTTGCACTAAGCATGATAATGCCGATGCTGTCACTGTCGCGCCGAATATTTTCACACAGGGAAAAGCCGTTCATTCCCGGCAGCATGATATCCAGCACCGCCACGTCGAACGGGGCGCTGGTATCTATTGCGACCAGGGCCGCCTCTGCACTGCCCGCCTCAGTCACATCATAGCCGGCCATGCGGAGGTTCAGGGCAATCACTTCCCGTATCGCCGCCTCGTCCTCCACCACAAGCACTCTGCGCATGCTGCACCATCCTTTCCGTATCTTAAAGTGCCAGCGCCCCGGCGCGCAGGGTAAGCGCATCGCCGGGCGCACAGCCCGTATGGAAATAGGCCACTACCTTCTGCCCGCCCTCCAGGCTGAGCAGCTTTTCATAGCGGCCCACTGTGACGTCCTCCGGCACTACGCGCACGGTGCACAGGGCATCGCCCGCCTCATTGCGCAGCACAAAGCTGTTTTCAAAGGGGCCGTCCTGCAATGTCACCTTGCCGCGCCAGCCAGACGGCAGCCGCAAATAATAACCTGTCACTGTGTCCGCCACACCGTATTCACGCGTGGGTTCGGCGGCCAGATAATCATCCCACTCTACAAAGTAATAGCGCCGCACAGTGGTTCCGGTGTCTGCGCGCGCCTCGATATGCGCCAAAAGCACTGTGCCGCTTGCTGTGGTGCGCGGGCCAAGCGCATCCGGAAGCCCCATGGTGCGCTCTGTCACAGTATCACCGCCGGAGGCAGGCCAGTCCAAAAGCTGGCCGCCCGTCATGCGAAGCACCTGCTGCGCCGCGCCGCCCGAGGCAAGCCTGCCGCTTACAACAATGCCCTGCGCCCGACCGCTGCGCGTCTCCAGCAGGCCGGTGCAGTGCAAAAAGCTGCTGTTCAGCTGCACCGTCTGCACGCTCTGCAGGCTGCCCGCCATGTCGCGCACAGCCTCCAGCGTCAGAACACCGGCCTGCGCGGTGGACTGTGCCAGATACACCTCGTCCACGCCATCGGAATTCAAATCCGCAATCAGCGACGCCTCGCACGCCTGCTGGTATTCCAGGGCAAGCTGGCCCCCGGCGTAGGAATATATCGTGAGGTATTGGTCTGTCAGGTTCGAGTTGGCATAGCCCACCACCAGCTGGGCTGCGCCCTCGCGCAGGCACACTGTCTGCACCTGGCTTATTTCGGTGGAAAGCCCCTCCGACTGGCACACCACCTCCCACGCATCCTCGGCCTGCTCCAGCACGGCCACGCACACATTCTGCCCGCTTTTCTCGGCAGTGAAAAAGGCAATGGCTTCGTCTGCTCCGTCGCCGTCCAAATCCCGCAGCACGATGGGTGAGAGCTCTTCGCCGCCGCGCGGGTATTTCATCTGCGGCGTCTCGCCAAGATACCCCACCAGCGCCTTCTGCACGGCGCTTTGCAGCTGCGTGGGCTGCGGGGCGCGCAGCAGTTCTTCCACATTGCCGCCCATCGAGACGGAAAAATCACACCCGGCCAGCACGGCCAAAAGCACAAGGCACACCGCGCTCAGAACCAGCTTTTTCATGCGCGGCCCCCTTCCGGCGCGGCAAAAACTGCGGCGCAGCAAAATTTATACACAGGGCATTATACCACTTTGCGCCGCGTTACACAAGGTAAAGCCCCACACCCATACACAGGGTGCCCACGGCCAGCCCCACAGCGCAGGAGCCGTTTTTCCCATAGGAAAAGCCGCCTGCAAGAAGCTGGGCAAACGACACCTGCAGCATCACGCCCGCCACCAGCGCCAGCAGGCCGTTCAGAAACAGAGGCGAGAAGAAGCCCCGCAGCAGAAAGAAGGCCGCCAGGGCGCCCGCCGGTTCTGCCAGGCCGGAGCCCAGCGCGAACAAAAGGCTTTTTGTGCGGCTGTGCGTGGCGTAATAAACCGGTACGGCCACCGCAATGCCCTCCGGGATATTGTGCAGGGCAATGGCCAGTGCAAGAGACGGGCCCAGGGCGCTGTCTGCCGCGTTGGTGAACAGCGTAAGGATGCCCTCGGGCAAATTGTGCAGCACGATGGCCGCCGTGGTGGCAAGCGCCCCGCGCAGGGCTGCTGCACGCGTTTTGCCGGGCACGGAAAGGCGCTGTGCCAGCGCTTCGTCCTCCGGCAGGCTCTTTTCCAGCAGCAGGGCCGCCAGCATGCCTGCTGCGCACAGGCTGGCGCAACGCAGTGCCGCGCCCACCGGCGCGGCACCAGAGGCTGCGTAGGCCTCCACGGCACTGGGCAGCATTTCAGAAAGCGACACCGTCATCATTACCCCAGCGGCAAACCCCTGTGAAAGGGCCATGATGCGCGGGCCGGGCGTGCGCATCAGCCACACCACCAGGCCACCCAGCCCAGTGGAAAGGCCTGCCAGCGTGGTAAGCAAAAGCGCCATGTGTGCATATCCATCCCATCCTTTCTTCTCAAGGGAAGGATATGCGCGGCACAGCGCCGCTATTGCAGGGCCAGCACGCCTTTGGTGATGATGCCCTCCACCACGGCGGCCATCTCGTCCGGCGCAAGGGGCATGCCCTGTTCGAGCCACTGCTTCAGAAGGCCGATGCAGCCAGCCACAAAAAATGAAAACACGTAGCCGTAGCCCAGCCTGCTCTCCTTCCCCATCAGGGCCGCCCACTCATCCAGCACACGCTCGCGCACAAGCTGGTTCACCTTACTCACAAAGGCCGTCTCCTGCGGGCCGCACAGCAGGACGCGGCAGATATCCGCGTTCTGCGCCACAAAATGAAAAATACCGCGCAGGGGCCCGGCCGCGTCCGCCACCTGATATTCCGCCTGCACACCGCTGCGCAGCAGCATTTCATTTGGGCGGAATGAGCCCAGCATGGCCTCAAACTGTGTCATCAGGTCGTCCACTATTTCGTCCAGCAGGGCGCGCACATCCGGATAATGCAGGTAAAATGTGCCCCGGTTGATATCGCAGGCCCCGCATAGCTCCTTCACCGTGATCTCCTGCAGCGGCTTTTTTTCCAGCAGGCCTGTGAGGGCCGTGCGAAGCTGCGCCTTTGTTTTTAAAACGCGCCTGTCCTGCGCACGCGGCATGGCAATTCTCTCCTTCACGATTTTTTTACAATTCTAATGAACACAAGCGGCGTTCTCTGTCGATTTATCGGCATGGCCGGGCCTATTTGCCGATTGCTTCCCGACCCTGCTTTTATTATAATAAACTTAGCGTTTTAATCAACACTGCGTTTATTACCGAACAGCTTGTCTGTTTTCTGGAAGGAGCTTTTCCATGCCGTTTCATCGTGCCCGGCCCGCTGCCGCAGCGCCCGCCCTGAACCCGCCCGGCCATTTTGTAGAGCTGCGGGACGTGTGCAAATATTATCAGATGGGCACTGTGCGCATCTCTGCTGCGGACCACATCAATTTCCACATCGAAAAGGGTGAATTCTGCGTCATTGTAGGGCCGTCCGGCGCAGGCAAAACCACCGTGCTGAATATGCTGGGCGGCATGGATACCTGTGACGAGGGCGAGATCTGGCTGGACGGCCAGCTTGTCAGCCGCTATTCGCCCAAAGAGCTCACCGCTTACCGCAGGCACGACGTGGGCTTTGTGTTTCAATTCTACAACCTTGTGCAGAACCTGACGGCGCTGGAGAATGTAGAGCTTGCCAGCGAAATATGCAAAGAGCCGCTGGACGCTGCTGAAACACTGGAGGAGGTGGGCCTGGGCGGGCGCATGAAAAATTTCCCGGCGCAGCTCTCCGGCGGCGAGCAGCAGCGTGTCTCCATTGCGCGCGCACTGGCCAAAAACCCGAAGATTCTCTTGTGCGACGAGCCCACGGGCGCGCTGGACTACAAAACTGGCAAGCAGGTGCTGAAGCTTTTGCAGGACACCTGCCGCAGCACGGGCCGCACCGTTATCGTCATCACGCACAACTCGGCGCTTACCGCCATGGCGGACCGCGTTATCCACATTAAAAGCGGCACTGTGACGGCTATGGAGACAAACCCCGCCCCCACGCCCGTGGAAAGGATCGAGTGGTAAATGCGCAGAACGTACCGTAAAAACATTTTGCGCACCGTGCGCGCCACGCTGGGGCGTTTTCTTGCCATTTTTGCCATCGTCGCGCTTGGGGTGGGCTTTTTGGCCGGCCTGCTGGCCGCCACACCAGATATGCGCTATTCCGGCGACCGCTTTTTTGACGAGACGCATATGTACGACCTGCGCATTCTCAGCGAGCTGGGCCTCACGGAAGAGGACGTAGAGGCTATCCGCGCGGTGGAGGGTGTGGGCGAAGTGATGCCCGGTTATTATGCAGACGTATTTGCCGACACGCCGGACGGCGACACCGTAGTGGCGCGGTTTCACTCTGTTCCGCTGGAACAGGTAGAAGAAAAAGAGCCCGAAAATTACCTGAACCGGCTGGAGGTGGTGGAGGGCCGCCTTCCTGTGAAAGAGGACGAATGCGTCATTAGCGGCGGCTCGTACCTCACGGGCTCCTCCTTCGAAGTGGGCGACACCATCGAGCTCTCTGCCGATAACGAGGATTTGGAGGACACCTTCACCCGCACCAGCTTCAAAATCGTGGGCGTGGTGAAAAGCAGCAATTATTTTTCCGTCGAGCGCGAGCCCGCCAATATCGGCTCGGGCACAGTGTCCATCGTGGCGTACACCGGCGCGCAGAACTTTGCCTACGACGTGTACACCGAGGTGTATGCATCGGTGGAGGGCACGCAGGAAATGAGCTGCTTCTCCGATGAATACAAAGATGCTGTGCAGGCTGTTTCCAGCCGCATCGAGGCCGTCAGCGGCGCACTGTGCCAAAAGCGCTACGACGACGTGAAGGCGCAAACAGAGCAGCAGCTTGCCGATGCGCGCGCCCAGCTTGCCGATGCCCAGCAGGACTATGACGACGGCCGGGCCGAGGTGGCGGAAAACGAGGAAAAGCTGGCGGACGCCGAGGCCGAGATAGAGGCCGGCGAGGCAGAGCTTGCCCAGAATAAAGAGACGATATCCGGCACGCTGACGCAGAAGCAGCAGCAGCTTGCCGATGCCGAGGCCCTGGTGATAGAGGGCAAGGCACAGCTTGAGGCCGCGCGCACCCAGCTTGACACCGCCAGCGCACAGCTTGCCGCAGGCAAAACGGCACTGGAGGCCGCAAAGCAGCAGCTTCCCGCGCTGGAGCAGGCTGTGGAGCAGGCCGAGGCGCAGCGCCCCGTGCTGGAGAGCCAGCTTTCATCCGCAAAGGCCGCCTTAGAGGCCGCCGAAGCTGCCGTGGCGGAAAAACAGGCCGGTTATGACGAGGCGCTGGCCCGGCGCGACGAAGCACAGGGCGAATATGATGCGGCGGCCGCTGAAGTGGCGCGTCTAGAGCAGGCTATTAAGGACGCAAAGGATCAAGGACAGGACACCGCGGAATTGGAAACGCAGCTTGCGGCTGCAAAACAGGCCTTGGAGTACAAGCAGACCGACCTGGCAGAAAAAGAAACCATTCTGAGCGCGCGCAGCGCCGAGCTGCAAACGGCCAACAGCCAGCACGATGCCGCGCAGGCGCAGGTGACAGGCTATGAGACCGCCCTGGCGGCGCTGGATGCGGCGCCGGGCCAGCTGGCGGACGCCAAGGCGCAGATAGCCCAGCAGGAGAAAACGCTGGCCGAGGGCGAGGCACAGCTTGCCGCGGGCGAGGCGGAATATCAAAAGCAGGCCGCCGTGCTGCGCGAGGCTGAAAAAGAAATTGCATCGGGCAAAACGTCCCTCTCCATGGCGCCCGCGCTGGCCCAGCTTCAAATGCAGCTGGCAGAGGAGCAGCTGGAGGAGGCAAAGGCCGAAGTGACGGACGGCAAGGCCCAGCTGGAGGAGGCAAAGCAGCAGCTTGCCGACGGCAAGGCCGAGCTGGACGATGCAAAGCAGCAGCTTGCCGACGGCGAACAGGCGCTGGCAGAGCTGGAGGTGCCGGAATGGTTTCTGCTGACGCGCAGTGAAAACGTCAGCTATGCCTCGTTTGAAATGAATATCGAAAAGGTGGACGCCGTGGCCAAGGTGTTCCCGGTGTTCTTCTTTCTTGTGGCGGCGCTTGTAGCGCTCACTACCATGACGCGCATGGTGGAGGAAGACCGCCTGCAAATAGGTACGCTGAAGGCGCTGGGCTACGGCAAGGGCTCCATCATGGCAAAATATTTGCTGTATGCCCTGGCCGCCAGCGTGCTGGGCAGTGCATTCGGCCTTGCAGTGGGCCTCACCCTGCTGCCCACTGTTATCTGGAACGCCTATACCATGATGTACGAGCTGCCAAAGCTCTACTGCCTGTTCAATGCGCGCTTTGCGCTGTTCTCTTCCCTCACTGCCATTGCCTGTGTACTGGCCGCCACGCTGAACGCCTGCTGGGCCACCCTGCAAGAGGTACCCGCCCAGCTGATGCTGCCGCGCGCACCCAAGGCGGGCAAGCGCATTTTTTTGGAGTATATCCCGTTTATCTGGCGGCGCATGAAATTCACGCACAAGGTGGCCGCACGCAACCTGCTGCGCTATAAAAAACGCTTTTTCATGACAGTGACCGGCATTGCCGGCTGCACGGCGCTGCTGCTGACAGGCTTTGGCCTGCACGACTCCATCAGCGACATCGTATACAAGCAGTTTGGAGATATTTTCCTGTACGACGTCTCCATCACGGTAAAGGATGCCGCCAAGGCAGAAAGCGGGGCGTTGGCGGACGTTCTGGCAGACGGGGACGCCGTGAAGGACGCCCTGTTGGTGCATCAGGAGAAGATAACCAGCCATTTCAACGGCGAGGCCTTCAGCACCTACCTGATGGTGCCGGAAAACAGCGCCGGGTTCCCCGATTTTGTGGACCTTCACACCCGAAAGGGCGGCACACCCGTGCCCTTCAGCGAAACAGGCGTCGTCATTACGGAAAAGATGGCGGAGCGGGGCGGGTTCAACATCGGCAGCCAGATTACACTGGAAAACGCTGACGGGGACACGGGCACCTTTACCGTGGACGGCATTGCCGAAAACTATGTGGAGAACTACGTATATCTCAGCGCCGAGACCTATGAGCATGGCTTTGGTGCAGCGCCGGTGTTCAACACCGTGCTGGCCATATCGGCAGATCCCTCCGGCGAGGGGCGCGATGCTTTGAGCGCACGCCTGCTGGGCACTGACGGCGTATCCAGCGTAAGCTTCACCTCCGACCTGAAAACCAGCTTTTCCGGCATGCTGCAAAAAATAGACATCATCGTGGTGGTGCTCATCGTGGCGGCCGGGCTGCTGGCCTATGTGGTGCTGTATAACCTCACGAATATCAACATTGCCGAGCGCGTGAAGGAAATAGCCACCATCAAGGTGCTGGGTTTCTACGACAAAGAGGTATATGCCTATGTATACCGCGAAAATATTGTGCTCAGCCTTATTGGCACTCTGACAGGCCTCGTGCTGGGCATATTCCTGCACATGTTCGTCATCTACACCGTAGAGGTGGATGCCACCATGTTCGGACGCAGCATCAAGTTCTGGAGCTATGCTGCCAGCGCCGGCCTCACCATTCTGTTCAGTCTGCTTGTAAACCTTGCCATGCGCCGCAAGCTGCGCAATATCAGCATGGTGGAAAGCATGAAGGCCCCGGAATGACGCTTGCGTGCCACCGGCCTTCCTCGTCTCTCGTCCCCCTGCCCCGGCCAGTCCGGGCAGGGGGGGCTTTCTTTTGGGAAGAGAGCCGGCGGCTCTGCCAGCGGGGCGGCGCAAAAAGCTTTCGCGTCAGGCACCGGTAAAACAGGCTGCCCGCCAGCAGGCCGTCCGTCGTGGAAACCTACTCCGGAACAGCGGCCGCCCGCAAGCGGGCGGCAGAGCAGGCGGCGCAGACGGCCGCCGAAGCCCGTGCAGCCTGTGAAATGCAGGCCGCGGCCCTCTTACAGAGCTGATTTCAGCCCCCGGCTGCGGCGGCAGGCATGACAGTGTGTGCTGAACAGAACATGATGCCATCTTTTTCTTGACATCTTCGCCGGCAGAAGCTATAATCAAAAAAGTTTGAATTTCAAACTTTGAACTTCAAAGCATTAGAAAGGGAACCCAGCCCATGCCGCAGATGACATCGCAGGAACAAAAATTGAACGATTTCCTCGTGGGGGTGTTCAACGATATCCTCCGCCTGGAGGAGGCCAGCCTGCGCCAGAGCTGCGGCAACCTTTCCGTCACAGAGCTGCATGTGCTGGACGCAGTTTCCCATTGCGCACCGCAGTGCGGCATGGCGGACATTGCCGCAGCCCTGAAGGTAACGGCAGGCACAGCCACCGTGGCCGTGAAAACGCTGGAGCAAAAGGGATATGTAGTGCGCACCCGGCATGAAAAGGATAAGCGCCGCGTCACAGTGGCCCTTACAGACGCCGCACAGGCTGTGCTGGCGCACCACGAGGCCTTCCACACCGGCCTTGTGCGCGCTGTGGCACACGGGCTGCCCGCGCCTGAGCTGGACGCTTTGAGCGCCGCGCTTTCCCGGCTGCACGACTACTTCCGCACTTTGTAACACAAGCTGTGAGCTAAGGAGGAAATTTATGATACGCATTATCACCGATTCCACCGCAGACATCCCCCGCGAAGACATACAGGCGCTTGGCGTGCGTGTGGTGCCCCTGCAGGTAAATATTGACGGCGAAATGTTCCGCGATGGGCTGGACCTTGAGCCCGAAAGCTTTTATGAGATGCTGGCAGGGGCGAAAAGCCTGCCCACCACCAGCCAGCCCTCTCCGGAGCAGTTCCTGTCAGAATTTGAGCAGGCGAAGCAGGCGGGCGACGAAGTGGTGTGCATCACACTTTCGGGCGAGCTCTCCGGCACGCTGCAAAGCGCCATGATTGCCCGTGAGGACGCCGGGTACGCCCCCATCCATATTGTAGATTCCCGCAACGTCACCCTAGCCGAACAGCTTCTGGTGCGGCGCGCCTGTCACCTTGCCGCCGCCGGGCTCACGGCAGCCGATATTGCACAGGAACTTGAGGCCGCGCGCGGGCGCATCCGCCTTCTGGCCATTGTCGACACCCTGAAATACCTGCACAAGGGTGGCCGCCTCTCCGGCGCTGCGGCTCTTGCGGGCGGTTTGCTTGGGGTAAAGCCCGTGGTGGGCATCACGGACGGAAAGCTGGGCATGCTGGGCAAGGCGCGCGGCATGGCCGGGGCATATGTTGCCCTGTTTAAGCTGATAGAAGAGCAGGGCGGCATTGACGAGGCCGAGCCGTGCTTTGTGGGCTACACGGGCAGCCGGGCGCAGGCCGCACCCTTCGTGCGCTTCGTCACGCAGAACCTGGGGCTGGAAAAGCCGCCCGTCATGCCCATCGGCACCGTCATCGGCACGCACGCAGGCCCCGGCGCCGCAGGCATCGCCTTTTTTGCCAAAGAGGTATAAAGGGAAATATGCCGCCTGTACGCGAATGAAAACTTTTGTCAAGATAAGAACAGAGCCCGGGGGCACTTCACCGCCCGGGCTCTGTTCTTATTTTTGGATTGTAAATCTGCTGTAAAGCTTGTACTTTACACTGCTGTTTTAGGGTTCGTTTTTCCACCGTCGGCCGAATTCACACTACCGTCTTGCGACTGTTCCATAATGATATAGTGTACACGTAGTGTAGCGGTGTTCCCTGTAGCGGAGTCTGTGCCCGTTATGATAAGCACATAGTCTCCCGGTCTTGAGAGGTCGATGCCTTGCCCTGTGATGTCGTTTCCGTTTTTATCCAGAATCGTCACTGCACCCAGCCGCAGCGAGTCCAATCGCCCATCTGTAAAGTTGTACCGGTTTTCAATAAAGTCTTTTGCCCCCACCGCGTCCAGCCGCCCCGGGCCCACTGGCCGCGTATAGGTGTCCTCCACTTGAATGTGGACACTGCCGTTATCCGGGTTTGTTTCCACTTTCACGGGCGGCAGCAGTTTGCCGATTTCGCCTCCGCCGGGCTGCCCCGGACGGATGGATACGTCCGGCACTCTTATCGTGGGCACCCCGGGAAGGTCTGCTACCTCGGGCCGTGCCGCAGAATCCGTATAATTTGTGCTCCCGTAGTGTTTTGCTTCTAAGATGAATTTGCCATCCTCCCGCGCCGGGATAGCCGGATAGTCGGCCTTTGTGAAATCAAATGTCACGCTGGCCGTGCGGTACTCAAACCCGTCGGCATCTGTATTCGTGCTGCCGCCTAGTTTCACCGGCTGGCCCACAGGCACGCCGTTGATGTAAAACTGCACATATCCGTCCGGCGCTTTACAGGTTTTTGCTTCATCGCGCTTCGGTTTTACATTTGCAGTAAGCGTCAAAGTTTCCGTCTTATCCATACCGGTGGTGCTGTAGGTGAAATCTGTCACACGACTGTCTGCGGGCGTAATCTGTGCTGGTATTTTTGCAAGGTGCCCCCAGAACAGATTTGCAAACTCGCTATCACTGTCTGCAAATTGCGTCGACACGATGCGAATCTCATAAGTACCCGCATTTGCGAATTCGTCCTTGCTGCTATACTCCCCGGTGGGCTGTCCGTCTTTATCCAGATACCGGCGCCCCTCCGGTGTCATTTTGCCCGCATCATCCAGTACGCCTTCCCGTGGATGTTCAGTTTTGATGCCCTGCGCCGCTATGGCCGCCTTCAAATCTTCCCAGCTCACGCTGACACCATCATACCGTTTGTTCAGCTGGGCCTGCACCTGTTGTGGGAATGCATTGGTGTCCACCTCAAATGTCACATATTGTTTGACTTTGCTGCCAAACCCTGCGCTGGGCACTTCAAACGGATATTCAGCCTCATACAGACCGCCACCCGCCGCTTCGTTTTTCTGCACCTGAACATTTTCAATAGTGACTGTTTTTCCTTCGGCAGATTTCGGCAGCCAAAAATACAGCATACCATCTTCGTCAATCCGCTCCGCTAAGCCATATGCCGGATTTTCCAAAGGCACGCCACCAATGCTTACATGGTAATCCTGTGCCAAGCCGCCCACCAATTCCGGGTAGGCATTGAAGTCTATTTGCACCATCGTCAGCTCTTCTCCGCTGGCGCTGACGATTGCATCGCCCTGGAAACTCAGACCATCCGGGCCACCACTGTACGCCCCAATAGGGAATGAGCCGCCTGTGACAATTACTTTCCCCCCCATAGCACCCACATCATAAGAACGATTGGTGCGTTCAGAGATTGGTTTCAGCGTACCACCGGTAATTTTTATCTCGTGAGAAGTTTTCTCGTCACCATGGCCTACATTATAATAGTTGTAGCATGAACCTCCCAATGCGTTGCCATGCACTCCACCATATGCTACCGTATAGCCTCCATTCACAGTGATATCACCAGGAACAGGTGCCTGTGCATAACCACCATACGTATAGTTGCGTGCTTGCAAAGCACCTGGGAGAGCATCTACTGTATGGATATCATAACTGGCAACAGAACCTGCACCAATTGCCGCTCCATGATAGCTGCTGTAAGCCTTGATGCTACCGCCATTAATGGTGAGGCCGCCCCCTTCCAGTGTGCAGCCCACACCACCGCCAATGCCGCCGCCGATACCCGTACCGCCCCCATGCAAATAGACATTTACCGGATCCGAGGTGTGAGATTCTATCACCCCTCCGTTCAAGGTTAAATTTCCGCTTTCTTCACGCGGGCCGCCGCCAATACCTGCGCTGCAATATCCGCCGTTTGCAGTCAGCGCGCCCGGCGTCTCACTGTCCATCTTCCACAGCGGGTCGCCCTGCTTCAATTCCGTGCCGTTTTTCAGCGTGCAGTCATACGGCACGCGCC
>JAGZUF010000038.1 GCA_018380115.1 Oscillospiraceae bacterium
GTTTTCTTCGGGCGGTGTTTTCTCCGGCCCGCGGCCCCATTCCTCCCACAGGCTGGGTTCGCATTGCGTGCGCGCCCCCTCATTCGCTGGAAGGGTAACGCCCGCCTCCGGGCCAGCCTTCGCGCCCCCGGCCGCCCGCCGGGCTTTGCCGCCCTTTTTGTATGCCGTCTGCCCCATGCTGCCCGCGCCCGCCGTGTTGTGTTCCATACCGTTCCTCCTGTCTTTCAAGAAATCATCCATTCGGCGACTAAAAGGGATAAAAAGAAAGCGTTTCCGCCCAAGGGCCTCACAGCCGCCCCTTTGCGGGGCGGGCGGCCCCGGGCACGCCCATACAAAACCGCGCGGCGCAAAGCGCGCACCGGCGCGGGCCTTTGAGGCCCGGCACACGGCAAGGCGCCTGCCGCGGGCGTCAAATCCCATAAATTGGACAGTGGATATGCTATTCTAAGCCTGGGCACGGGCCCCACAAAGCCTTACCGGCCGCTTTGCCGCCCGCGGCTCACAGCCGGGCGGCAGATAGGCAAAGGGAAAAAGAAGCCCGAATACCGGCGCTTACAGAAGGCCATACGGCAGAAACCGCGCAGGGTGTTTTCTGCCCTCTCACGCCCGAAAAAACGCATGACGGCTCGGCAAAACGCGCCGCCCTCCTGCCCGCAGGCGAATAAAAAGCCGCCTCTGCGCCCTGCCACCCGTAAAGCCGCGCGGCGGCGCGGCAAAACGCGCCGTGCGAACCCCGCAGCCGGGCATGGGGCGGCTTCGCGCCCCGTTTCCCGAAAAGCGGCATGCGCCCCCGGCCGGACGGCCGCCAGCGTGGGGCAGGCGTTATCTTTTTCGCGCATGCCGCCATGGCTGCGTCATTCCGCTCCGGCCAGGGGCAGCACCTGACCCCCTTTTCCGAAACGCCCCCTGCAAAGCCGCACGGCGGCGCATTCGGGTGCGCCGCTGCCGCCTGCCTGTGCGCCGGAATTGGCGCCCGGCCCCGCCGCGGCCCGCCCGCATAGGCCCAACACCGCAAATATGCTTTCCCCCAAGGCGCACCCGGCATACCGCGGCCTGTGCCGCCTCCATGCCGCGAGTGCCCGCGCATCCCTGCGCTCTGCCCGCATCCCCTCACACTCCTTTCTCTCGTCATCCGTCTGGTGACAATTTAAGTTTACCATGATTTTCCTCCGTGTCAACCATTTGGTGATTATTTTTTGAAAATTTCATTTTTGTGTTGCATTTGGTGACAAAATGTGCTTCAATGGGAAGCAAAGAAGCTGTGCCGCCGGGGGCCGCACAGGCGGCTCTGCCCTCTCAGGCAGTATGGGGGGATGCGCCCGCCTCCGCGGAACATGCACAGCGCTTCCCCAGGCCGAAAGCGGAAAGCCGCTGGCCAGGCCGGGCCTCATCGGCCGAAGCGCGCGCCCTGTTCCCGCCCATGGGCCGGGGCGCGGCAGCGCGGGGGACGCATTTCCCATAAGCTGTTTTATTTTACTGAAAGGCCGCACGTCGGCACGGCAAAACGCGCCGCACAAGCCCCACAGCCGGGAAATAAGGACGTACGGCACGCGCAGGCCGCCGGGCTAGCAGCGCGGCTGTACAATGCGCCGGGAAAACTCCCGCCGGAAAGGGAAAAAGCGCCGTCCCGCACGCCGCACTGGCAGCGCATGGCGGCGCAGGCGTGCACCGCAGGCGGGAAGCTCAAGCGCGCAGTATTCGCCGCATGTGAACCACACGAAGATGTGCCGGCGCGGGAAGGAAACGAGGCCGTACAGCCTTGCCCGGCACATGCCGGGGCGGGCGCCCCACAGCCGGGAAGTAAGGACGTGCGGCACGCGCAGGCCGCCGGGCTAGCAGCGCGGCGGCACAATGCGCCGGGAAAACACCCGCCGGAAAGGGAAAGAACACCGCCCGGCCAAACTCACCGCGGCATGGCAAAGTGCCCCGCAGCCGGGCAGAGGGCGGCCCTGCGCCCCTTCCTTTTGAAAGAGGCGCCGCCCCTTCTGCAGGCGCGTGCCGTCTGAGGGGCGGGCACGCCTGCCCTGTACCTGCCGCCCCACACGGCCGCACCCGCCTCCGGCCTTCCGCTGCCCCATCATTTTCAAAGCCGCAAAGCCATGATACGCTTTCAAAGCCGTAAATCTATCCTATGAGGAGAATGCATCTATGGAACGAACGTTTGGCCAGAACCTGCGCGCCCTGCGCGCCGAGCGCGGCTTTTCACAGGAAGAGCTTGCCGCCCTGCTCGGCACCACCAAGCAGGTGGTGAGCCGCTATGAAAACGGCCAGCGCACCCCCAAGGTGACGGTGGTGGAGGAATTTGCACGCCGCCTGGGCGTGCCGCTTTCTGCCCTGCTGGGCGCGGCGGCCGCGCAGGGCGGGGCGCTGCGCGTGCCCGTGCTGGGGTATGTGCGCGCGGGCATCCCCCTCACGGCGGTGGAGGAGATTCTGGATTATGAGGAGGTTCCCCCCGCGCTGGCACACCTGGGCGAGCTGTTCGCGCTGAAAATAAAGGGCGACAGCATGGAGCCGCGCATGGTGGAGGGCGACGTGGTCATCTGCCGCCAGACGCCGGATGTCGAAAGCGGCGCCACTGCCGTGGTGCTGGTGAACGGCGACGAGGCCACCGTAAAAAAGCTGATGAAGCACAAAAACGGCATTTCCCTGGTGGCGAACAACCCGGCCTACCCGCCCATGTTCTACACCTTCGAGGAATGTGAAAGCCTGCCCGTGCGCGTGGTGGGCCAGGTGGTAGAGCTGCGCGCCAAATCGTTCTAGCCGCCGGGCGGGCCGCTGCGCCTGCCGGCGCATATGCGCTCCGGCCGCCTTTCTGCGAAGGGCGCCCCGCCTCTTCCCGCGCGCCGGAAAACACCGGGCGGCCCCTTGGCGCGGCGCGTGTGCGCGGCTCAGGCCCAGCCTTTCAAACCATACAGGAAGCCCGAAAGCAGCTGTGCAGGCAGCGGCTTCCAGCTAAAGCCATGGCAGAAAAAAGAAAAAAATCACAGCAAGGGCGCCCTGAGAAGCAGCCTGTGAAGAGCGATGCAAAGCAGCGGAATACCGGCGCTTGAATAGAATGTTTTCCCGCGCCGTGAAGCAGCCGGGCATTTTATTTCCGCCTGGTTTCCCTGGCTGGAACTTTGGAGATAAGCGAACAATGATTTAGAAACAAAACGCCTGCTTTTGAGAGAAATGGGACAAAATGATTTTAAAGATTGAATTGAAACCTGATAGAAAAAATCCGATTATCCGCATAAATACAGTATCTAAGGGCTATTCATCAACAAAAAAGCAGCTATTTTACCACGAATTTACCATGATTGAACGAGCCTTGATATGACAATAAGATTTTCACTACAAGGCACCAGAAGTGGTGTCTTTGCATTATAAAAACACGAGCAAGAAAGATGAATTCATCACCCAGCATTACAACGGCAGCAAGCTTCATTTTCTGTATTCTGTTCATAAGTAAAAATCGGTTTACCTATCAAGTGACGCATGAGGCTTCCATCGGCAATATGCCAGAACAACAGAGCCTTCCTGGCACATGAAAAGAAAAGGCTGGGTAACAGCGTTTACAGAAAGCCGTAAGGCGGTCCGCCCCACAGGCAGGCGCTGGCCGCGCCATGCGCATGCCCTCCGCCGCGCGTACGCAAAACGGCGGGCCGGGCGGCTTGCGCAGGCCCTGTAAGGGCCTGCCGGGTGCGTCTCAAACGTACGGGCCCCTCTTTCACCCGCATCACTTGCTCCGCAGCCTGCAAACGAGGGGCCGCTGTTTTGGCGAAGGCTTTTCACCCCAAGCAGCCCGCTGCTGGCAGCCAGCCCTGCCCGGCGCCGGAATAGAAAATCTTTTTATACAGGAAATGAAAGCTTTTTGCCGGCGGCCCCCATCAGCCCCGACGGCAGCTTTTCCACACAAAAAAAGCGCCCCGCCGGGCGCACAGGAGGAACTATGAAAGACATTCTGAACCTTGCGCTTTTGCAGCTTGCCCCCTGCGGCACGCCGGAGGAAAACCTGCGCAGGGGCGCGGCCGCCTGCCGCAAAGCCAGGGCCCTTGGCGCAGACCTCGCGCTGTTCCCTGAAATGTGGAGCATCGGCTACGTCATCGCCGCGCGCCCGGCCGCCCGGTGGCTGGCGCAGGCCGTGCCGGCGCACGGCCCGTTCACACAGGGCTTTGCCGCGCTTGCCAAAGAGCTTCAAATGGCCATTGCCGTCACTTTTCTGGAGCAGTGCGCGCACGGCGCGCGCAACACGCTGGCCCTGTTCGACCGCTTCGGCGCGCAAAGGCTGCTGTATGCAAAGGTGCACACCTGCGATTTCGGCGCAGAGCGGGCCCTTGCGCGCGGCGAAGATTTTTACACCGCCGCGCTGGACACCGCCTGCGGCCCCGTGCAGGTGGGCGCCATGATCTGCTATGACAGGGAATTTCCCGAAAGCGCGCGGCTTCTGATGCTGAAAGGGGCCGAGCTCATCCTGGTGCCCAACGCCTGCCCCCTGGGCGTGAACCGCCTTGCCCAGCTTCGCGCCCGCGCGTTTGAAAACATGCTGGCCGTCGCCACCTGCAACTACCCCGCCTCTGTGCCGGGCTGCAACGGCTGCTCCACCGTGTTTGACGGCGTGGCCTATGCGCCGGAGGGCTGCGCGGCGCCCGGCGAAGTGGATGCCGCGGGCGAGCGAGACATGTGCATCCTGCGCGCGGGCGGCGAAGAGGGCATTTACCTTGCCCGGCTGAACCTTGCGCACCTGCGCGCCTACCGCCAAAGCGAGGTGCACGGCAATGCCTACCGCCGCCCGCAGGTGTACGCCCCGCTGGCCGGGGAGGCGGTGCTGCCGCCCTTCGTCCGCCCGGACAGGCGCCCCTAGCCTTTTCCGCACGGCGCGCCGCCCGCGCGGCCCGGCGGGCACGGCAAACGGGCATGGCGGTGCCGCCGTGTGCGGGGGGGGGCACCGCCCAAGGTATGCCCGGTGCCGCGCCCCTTTCCGCCCCCGGCGCCTTACGCCAGCAGGGCCAGCGCCTCGGGCAGGCTGCGCACAGCCCGCACGCCCTGCGGCACTTCGCCCGTGCCGCGCAGCACGAGCACGGCGTCCAGCCCGGCGCCGCGCGCGCCCTCTATGTCCGAGTTCACCGAGTCGCCAATGTGCAGCACCTCGTCCGGCAGGCACTCGCTCAGCGCCAGCGCCTTTTCAAACAGCGCGCGGTGCGGCTTGTAGGCGCGCGCCATATCGCCCGCCACGATGCCCGCGGGCGCAAGGCCGTGCGCCCGCAGGTTTTCGCGCACGTAGCGCGCGCCGTTGTTCGTAAGCACCCACACCGGCACGGGGCATGCCGCAAAAAAGGCGGGCACGTCCTCAAACAGGGGCGCGTCTGCCCAAAAACGGCGGATAGCCGCATGCAGGGCCGCCTTGTCCGCCCTCAGGCCAAGCTCTCGCGCGCAATCCTCCAGAAGGCGCTGCACAATCTCGTCCTGCGTCAAAAAGGCATCGCCAAAGCTGGCCGCCTCGTACTGCTTCAGCCGCCGCCACCAGAAGGCCAGCGCACGGCGCGGGTCCTTTTCGCTGCTGTTCTCACAAATGGTGCGCACCACGCCGCGCATCTCCGGCCCGTCCTCCTTCACCAGCGTACCGGTGTAATCTACAAAAACCGCTTTTTTCATTCTGCACTTTCCTTTCCTGCCGAATCCGGCCTGTGCGGCATACCGCCGCCGAAATGCTTTGCTGCAAGCCCCCTTCCTTGTGGACGGCCGCGCACGCCCCGTGCTGCCTCAGAGGGCCGGGCGCAGCGCCCCGGCAGGCCGCCGCCTTTGCGGCGCGGCACACAGGGCCAGCCCGCGCCCAGCCGCAAGAGCCGCCCGGCCTGTCATGGCGCTGCCCGCTTTTACACGGCGGCCCACAGGCGCACGCCCTGCGGCGCGGCGGCAGGGCCGCCGCTGTCTGGCTGTGTTCCCTGCCGCGGCACGGGGCTCGGTGTCTGTAAGGCCGCAGCCTTTCCGCCCCGAAGGGGTGGTATTTTTTTAGTTTACCACATTTTTCCGCCGCGTGTACACCTTTGTACAGGCCCTGCTCTCTCTGCATTGTTCCGGCCACGCCTCCGGCGCGTTCTCATTCGTCCATTTTCTCGTTCCATGCAAAAGCCCCTGTGCAACTTTTTCTGCACAGGGGTCTTTTTGTCTATACCCTATTTTTACCGGGCCTGCCAAAAAAGGGCCGGGCCTTTCTCCATTGCCCCGCCGCGCTCAGAAGCCTCCCTTGCTTCCCGCGCGCAGGCGCGAGAAAGTCAGTCCCTCCGGCTAAGCAGGGAGATTTCGTAAGCCCTGAAAGGGCATACTGCCGGCAAGCCTCTCAAGAGGCGCTGAAAAAACGCCGCCTGCATCACTTGCCCTGCGGCCCGTAAACGGGCGCCGTTTGTACAAGATTATCTTTCTGGCAATCGTAAAGTTGTTTATCTCTTCCCGCTTCGCCCGATGCTGGAAGCGAAAGCTTTTTTACTCTCCCCAGCTCTGCTAGGAGGTGTCATTTCGCTAAAGCATACAAAACGAGAGGGACGGCCATGTGCCGTCCCTCTTCAATATGCCCTTCACCCCGCGCGCTGCCCGCAGGCGCTTTCCCTCCCTTCTTTTTTCGCGCAGGCCCTTCTTTTTCCCTCGCGGGCCGGGGCCGGCTGACGCGCCTGCGCGGCGGGGCCCGCCCGCGCGCCGCCGCACATCATGTGCCGCGGCGCTTCACGGGCACATAGATGTCCATCACAAGGCCGCTGCTGCCGTGGCAGCGCTCGTCGTAAAATTCAAAATCCAGCCCGGCCGGGTCGTATTCCCATTCGCCCGCGGGCAGCCACTGCTCAAAAATATACCCCCACAGCGCGCGCACCGCTTCGGCCAGCGGGTCCGGTCCGGCCCGGCCATGTCCCCGGGCGGCAGGTCTACCGGCTTTGTGGTAAACACGGCATACTGCGCCGCGGGCACGCGCACGGCGCGCATGTCCGGCGCAAGCGCGTCCAGCGTTTCGGGCATCACGCCGAACAGGTACGTCAGGTTCCCGCCCCTGCCCGGCACGCACAGCCCCACCTCGCCGTGCTTGGGCGGCGAAAGGCGGGCGTACATGCGGCTTTCCATATTCTCGCCGGTGTACGTCTCCCAGTAGGCCGCAATGTCCTTCGTATAGCCGTGCTCCACATTGGTGTCGATGCCGTAGCCCGCCACCCAGAACTCGCCCAGCGTTTTCATCACAGGCTCCATCCTGTCACCTCCCCTCTGCCCGCCCGTGCCGCCGGGCAGGGCCTTCATGCGGGCAAGGTATGTGGTGGGGCTGTAGCCGAATGCGCGGCGGAACGCGCGGGAAAACCCGCTTGCCGTCTCAAAGCCGCAGGCAAGCGCCGCGTCTATGGCCTTTTCCCCGCGCAGCAGCCGCCTGCGCGCCGCCGCAAGCCTCTGCAGGCGCACATAGTCCATCACCGGCATGCCCGCCGCCGCGCGGAACATGCGGCAGAAATGAAACGGCGAATACCCCGCCTGCGCCGCAATGCCAGCCACCGTCAGCGGGCCGTCCAGCGCACCGGCAATATACCGCATGGCACGCCGCACGGCCTGTTCGTCCGTCCACATGGGCCGCCCCTCCCCTTTCTTTCGCCCGCTGGCATCATTATACCGCATTACGCCGCGCTCTGCTGTTCCGCGCTTGCGGTGCTTCTTTTTTCAGCATACAGGCGCCGCAGCGCGCATGTCAACACCGCCCGCCTTGGCTTTTGCGCGCAAAAGGTGTATCATAAAGCAAAACGCCGCCCTTTGCGGGCTGTGGAAAGAAGGTGCGCCCCATGGCGCAGACAGCGCCCATCTCCATCACCGCCGAAATGGCGCGCGGCCACCGCCTGCGCGCGCACAACCTGGCCGCCCCTCTGCCGCCGGGCGCCTATGCGCAGGCTGCAGCGGCCTGCGGGCTGCAAAATTCGCCCCCCGGCGCCTTTGAGACGGCGCTGTTCGCGCGCGTGCAGGGTGCTTCAATGGCCGGGATACACCGCGCGCTGTATGAGGAAAAAAGCCTGCTTCAAGCCTGGAGCTTCCGCGGCGTGCCCGCCGTGTTTCCCACGCAGGACAGCGACGTGTTCCTGTGCGCCCTGAAGGGCAGGGCACACGAGCAGCCGTGGATTTATACGCGCGGCATCACCCTTGCGCTGGAGCGCCTTGGCCTGACAGTACAGCAGCTGTGGCCGCTTGTGGAAAGCGCCGCAAGGGAATGCCTGCGCGGGTGCGCCGTCACGGGCAAGCCCGCGCTGGACACCGCCGTGGCTGCCCTTGCCGCGCCGCACCTGCCGGCAGAAGCACAGCCTGTATGGAACAGCCCCTCGCCCTATGGCCGGCCGGACGTGCAGACGCTGGGCGGGGCTGCAGTTTCGTTTCTTCTGCGCCCGTGCGCCTTCGAGCGGCTGGTGGTGTTCGGGCGGCGCGAGGGCGCGCTGCCCACGTTCACCTCGCCAAAGGCGTGGCTGGGCAGGCCCCTTCCCCCGCCCCGTGCAGACGCCGCCCTGCAGCTTGTGCGCCGCTTTCTGCACTGCTACGGCCCCGCCACGCCCGCCGCACTTCAAAGCTGGCTGGGCGCGTGCCCGGCGCAGGCAAAGCGCATGTGGGCCGCCGCAGCGCCCGAAATGCAGCCCGTGAAGCTGGCGGGCCGCACCGCCTGGATGCTGGCGCAGGACGTGCCCGCCCTGCCGGATGCCGCGCCGGGGCAGCCGCAGCTTTTGCTGCTTGGCCCGCACGACCCGTATTTGGACGTGCACAGCCCGCACGAAAAAGCCCTGCTTCTGCCGGACGCCGCCCTGCACAAGGCCGTGTGGCAGACTGTCTCGAACCCGGGTGTGCTTTTGAAAGAGGGGGCCATTGCAGGCGTGTGGCGCCAGAAGGCGCAGGGCAAAAGCCTTTCGCTTTCCTTCACGCTGTTTGCCCCGCTCTCCCCGGCCGAGCGCGCGTGTGCCGTGGCCCTGGCACAGCGCTATGCCGCCTTTCGCGGCCAGCGCCTTGCCGCCTGCACGCTGGAGAATTGAGTATACAATTTGTATTTTTATACTTTTCGTATTCTATCACAGTGCGCCATCCCTCCATGCAAAAAGCCTCAAAAAACAAAGCCGCCTTTTGGCGACACTGCCGCCTTGCAGCTGCGCGCAAAACGGGGCATAATAAAAAACAGACATGCAGCGTAAAAGGTGCGGGCATATGGCAAACAAAGAATTGACTTTGCAGATATTGGGCGAATGAAAGGCCGGGCAGGACGAGCTGCGCGCCGTGCAGGCCTCCATGGCCGCACGGCTGGAAAAGGTGGAGGCCGGGCAGGCAAAGCTGGAGACAGAGATGCGCCACACACGCATGCTGGTAGGGCAGCAGGGCCACAAAACCGGCCTCGTGGCCGGGCAGTACGGCGATATGGCCGAAAAGCTCGGCCTGCTCATCCAAAAGGCTGCGCAGGCGGATGAGCCGCGCAGCCGCGTGAGCACGCTGGAGACCGTCGTCTCCCACCACACGGCAGAGCTTCAGGCACTGCGCAAGGCAAACTGAGCAGATGCAGAAAGGCGGGCGCCTCCCGAAAAGGAAGGCGCCCGCCTTTTTCTTTCTATACGGGCACAAGGCCGGTAAGGCCCAGCGCAAGGCTGGCCGCGCCGCACAGGCACATCACCAGAATGGGGTTCCATTTGCGCCAGCGCAGCAGCACAAAGGCAGCGCAGAACAGCGCCGCTGCCGCCCACTGCACATTCCCCGCCGCGGGGGCCGCCCCGCCGGATACCGCCGTGCCCAGCATGGAGAGGCCGGCCGCCGCAATCAGCGCCACCACTGCCGGGCGCAGGCAGCTCAGCACGCCGTCCAGCGCCGGGGCGCTTTTATAGCGCCGGTATACATACGCCAGCACAGACACCAGAATAAGCGCCGGAAAGATGCACCCAAGCGTGGCCACCACGGCCCCCGGCACGCCCGCAATGCGGATGCCCACAAAGGTGGCCGCGTTCACGGCAATGGGGCCGGGCGTCATCTCTGCAATGGTGACAAGGTTTGTGAATTCGGCCATGGACAGCCATGCATGGGCCTGCACCACCTGCGCCTGAATGAGGGGGATGGCCGCATAGCCGCCCCCGATGCTGAACAGCCCCACCAGAAGGAAGCTGAAAAAAAGCTGCATGTAAATCACGGCGCGCCCGCCCCCTTTCTTTTGTGCCACAGCGTTTTACCCACGCCCGCCAGCGCCGCGGCCAGAATGATGAAGATGACGTTTACACCGAACACAAAGCTTGCCAGAAAAGCCCCCGCCATCAGCGCAAGGGAAAGGGCGCTGCGCTCTTTGGCCACCCCGGCGCCCAGGCCGCAGGCCACGTCCAGTATCACGGCGGCCACGCCCGCCTGCATGCCCTTCAGCGCCAGCGCCACCCAGCGGTTGGCCGCAAAGGCCGCATAGAACAGCGAGACAACCGACAAAATGACCATCGGCGGAAGAATGGTGCCCAGCACGGCCACCACCATGCCTGCAAAGCCGCACACGCGCCAGCCCACCAGAATGGCAGCGTTCACCGCAATGGCCCCCGGCGAGGCCTGGGCCAAGGCGGCAAAGTCCAGCATTTCCTCCTCACTCAGCCATTTCAGGCTGTCCACAAATTTGCGCTTCATAAAGGTGACGATAACGAACCCGCCGCCGAAGGTGAAGGTGCTGATGTACAGTGTGGCCAGAAACAGCGGCCACAGCTTTGCCCTGCCGCAGCCCGGCGCCCCGTGCGCCTGCGCGCCTTCGGCCGGCATGGGCGCCGCTCCCGCCGGGCAGGGTGCAACCTGCCCCCCGGCCGCCTGTGCGCCCGGCGCACGCTTTTCTTCCGGCATTGCACTGGCGGCGCCTTCCGCATCCTCCGCACATGCCCCGGGCCCGTCACCTGCCTGTGCCCCGGCCGCCTGTGTGCCCGGCGCACGCTTTTCTTCCGGCATTGCACCGGCGGCGCCTTCCGCCTCCGCCGCGCACGCCCCGGGCCCGTCACCTGCCTGTGCCGCGGCCTCCTTCACCTGTGCCGCATTTTCCGTGACGGACGCGGCGGGCCCCGTCTGCCCGTGCTGCGCCGCGGGGGCGCCGGGTGCGTTATGTGTGTGCATGCTGCTTCCCCCTTTTTCTGCGGCGGGCGCAGCGTGTGCCGGGCCGCGCCGCCTGCCATGTATCTTTCTGCCCTGCCTTCATCATACCACTTGCGCAGTCATAATAAAAATACTATAATTTTATATAGTTATTAGTGCTTTTGCTATAATTCTTCCGGCGCACCGCCGTTTCGGCGGGTATACACTGTTTTGAAGGGGAGGCATGGCCTTTGACCATCCGTCACTTCCGCATCTTCATCGCCGTGGCAAACACGGAAAGCATCACCCGGGCCGCGCAGGCACTGTATGTGTCCCAGCCCACCGTCAGCGTCGCCATCCGCGAGCTGGAGCAGCACTACGGCACCCGCCTGTTCGAGCGCATCAGCCAGCGCCTGAAAATAACCGAGGCGGGCCGCGCCCTGCTGGGCTATGCCACGCACCTCATCAGCCTGTACGACGAGATGGAGGCCACGTTTCAGAACCCGGATTCCCACGGCCTGCTGCGCGTGGGCGCCAGCGTCACCTTCGGCGTGTACGGCATGCCCGCCCTGGCGGCAGATTTCCGCGCCCGCTTCCCGCACATCCGCCTGGAGGTGACGGTGGACACCACCGATGAGGTGGAAAAGCGCCTTCTGGAAAACGAATTGGACGCCGCCATCGTGGCGGGCGTGGTGCGCTCGCGCTTCATCTCCCTCACCCCGCTGTTCACAGAGCAGCATGTCGCCCTGTGCGCGCCCGGGCACCCCATGGCCGGGCGCACCGTGCCGCTGGCGCAGTTCATGGCCCAGCCGATGGTGCTGCGCCAGCGCAGCTCGGGCGCGTTCCAGCTTTTCAGCGCCGCAGCAGCGCAGGCGGGCTATACGCTTCGCCCCGCGTGGGAGTGCGCGTCGCTTCAGGCCATTCTGGCCGCTGTGGGCCGGGGCCTCGGCGTCACCGTGCTTCCCAGCCGGCTGGCCGCGCCCGCCCTTGCCGCCGGGCAGCTGGCCCGTATCCGGGTGCAGGGCCTCTCTGTGCACAGCACCGTGTGCCTGGCCGTGCACAAATCGAAGTTCATCTCGCCCGCACTGGGCCATTTCATGGCCATGGCCCGCGCCTTGGCTCAGAGGGAAGAATAACGCGCCCGCACAGCCTTTTTCCGTATGGCGCGCCCCTTTCCGGCCGCCGTTTCCCGGTGCCGGCGCGGTGCTTCAGGCCCGCCTGCATAAGGGGCCGCGCCGTCCCCGGCGTTTTGGGGCCTTGTGCTTTGCATCGAACCGGGCGGCGCGCATCAGCTTTCCGGCGCGCGGCAGTTTGCCCTGGCCGAGCAGGGCGGGCGCATCTGCGCCGCGGCCGGGTTCATCCGCGCAAACGCCTGTGAAAGCCCGGATATCTGGGCCTCCATCTG
>JAGZUF010000009.1 GCA_018380115.1 Oscillospiraceae bacterium
CTGAGCATCCCGCCGCCTGACTGTGATACGACAAGATATCCTGCGTTTCTTTCTGTTTTTTCTTCATTTTTACTGTCCACGAAACCGGGAAGGGCACACATCATAGTTTTTTATTGTGTACAGGCCAAAATCGGGGTGTCGCTCGTGTGTCACTTCGCCTGTCGATTTTAAGTGTTTTATTGCAGTGCGCACATTTCGCTCACTCAATCCCAATTCACCGGCAATTTCTGCAAGGCTTGTTGCACACTGTCCGCGGCCAACTGTTACTCCACGCCACTTTTTCGGTTCAAAATTTGCTTTCAAAAGCAAATGGATAAACACCCGCATGGTGTTTCCGTCCCCGTACCACTCCCATCCTAAAAGCCTGCGATGCAGAAGGATAAACCCTTCCATCTGTCACACCCCGCTTTCAGAACGGCAAATCTTCGTCGCTGTCAATCACCGCGAAATCATCCGGCCCGTCTTTAATGTCTACATTTCCCGCTGCCGGCGTAAACGACGCTTTCCCCTCGCCGCCGGAAGTCTTTTCCCCTGCAAATCCCCCCAGAGGGCCTTCTCTTGGAACTTCGTTCCAATTCACCTTGTGCACATTGTCTGCCACCACTTCATAGGCTGTGCGCCTGTTGCCGTTCTTGTCCTCATAGCTGCGTGTCTGCAAGCTGCCGTTCACGGCAATCAGGCTGCCCTTGCCAAAGTATTTGCACACAAACTCCGCCGCTTTGCGCCATGTCACAATGTCGATAAAATCCGCCTTGCGCTCTTCTCCAGCGCGTGCAAAGCTGCGTTCCACCGCAATGCGGAAGGTACAGGTTGCAACCCCGTTTGGTGTGTGGCGCAGCTCTGGCTCTGCGGTCAATCTGCCCATGAGGGCGATTATGTTAAGCATTATTTAACCTCCTTTGCCTGTTGCCAAAATCCTTTTTCATGGAATATCTCGGCAGATTTTTGCCTTACAAGCCCGTTATAATCTCGGTATCGTTTTTCTTTTTCCTCTTTTGCCACCAGAATATCACGGCATACAGCGTTTATCATTTCAGGGCTATAAAAAATGCGCTCATATCCACAATCGCGCTTACTTTGCTTGCATCTTTGTGTGGTAATGATGTTGTACCGATATTTCAGGTATCTTTTTCCGGGGTGGTCGCTGATTCTCAGGCTATTTGCAACGCCATAATCAAATTTCAAATAGATGCTGTTTGTAGAGTGGGCATCGTACCGATGAATGATAACCTTTCCACGCAGCTTTTCTATAACGCCATTTGCAATTTCCTCAATTGTCAATGTAGTTCCTCCCAAACTCCCGGATGAAATCCTCTTTGCTCCACCCGTATTTTTCCATGGCCGCCCTCTGCCCCCGCACTTTCAGGGCCCGGTTTGCCTCTGCGTTTTGGTGTACGCTGTTCGGCCCGTTCTGGTGGCACTGGTCATGGCACAGGCTCACCCAAAGCCCCAGGCGTTTTGATTTATTGCGGTAAGCCCCGCCAAATATCTCATGCCGGTTCAGCGGGTCTTTGCTCCCGTTGGCATAGCAGATGGCACAGCACTCGTCCGCGTCCTCCTGCACAATGCTGGGCGCATATCCGTTGCGGTCAAGCTCCGCACCGCCTTTCTTCACCGCCATTCCTGCATCATCCTCTCCATTTCCTGCGGCGTCGCAGTCTCAATATCAAGCTGCCTGCACTCCTGCACAATCAGGTCTATCAGCCGCGCCATTTGCTTTGTATCGTATACGCTGGAACCATAAAAGCACCGGATGTTGTGATACCCAGAAATGTTTGCACACGGCCCCATGTCCTCACATATCCAGCCTGTGCGCCCGGCGCTCCATATCTCTTTCCATGCATCTATTGCATCCTCGCGCACAGGCACTATCTTGCTGTTCCCGCCCACAAGCGGTATCGTCTCTCGGTAAATTTCCTCCGGCGATTTCGCAGGCCCGTTTTTGGAAAGCTCCACCGCCAGCTTGTCCAGCAGCACCCAGCAATAGGCGTTTGCATCAAGGCTCCGGCGATTTGTCTTTTGCTTGATGGTAAGCACATACTGCTTCCCTTTGTCCAGATTATTTACCGCTGCAAGAATGCGAGGAAGAATGTCCATAAAACCATCAACTTTGAAATGCCATTCTTGCATTCCCATAGCTCCTTATTCTCATTAAATTCTTCCACACCAGGTAACTTTCTTCTTATCATGCAAAACACAAAATATCGAAGTCTAGGCAAATATTGCTCATTTATCCATTTTTCGTCGTATTGGATAGGGTGAAAAGAAATTCGCTCTTGTTCAATAGGCAAAAAATAATTTTTGTATTCGTCTTCAGTAACCCGATATGCTACAATCTGACATTCCTTTTTTGCTGCGTACATCTCAACTTGACATTGCTCCCAGTAAGATTTACTCACAGAAAACGAATCTTCTTTTTCTCCAAGCCACGTTTTAACTTCGCTTATCTTCATGCGCGTCTCACCATCCAAATTTACGCGCAATCGCAAAGTAAACTTTCGAATCTGTCTATCCTTTCGACTTACTCCAATAGCATCCAGCACTTTGTGTTCATAGGCTGTTCCCGCCATCATAGCCATTGTGGAATAATTTGAAATTCTCAAACCTATTTTCTCAAGCCACCAGCGTGCAAATGATTTTGTGCCCCAGTTTCCCATAATGTGTGACGTATCGCTTGCTCCAAACCACCACGCTCTGCTCTTGTTCCTAATCACTTTGATTTCACCATTTTTAACTTCGATTCAAATGCGGCTACATTCTGAAATGAGTTCATGCAGGTCTGGAAACTGCGCTGGTTCAGCCCCATAGATTCAATAATTTGGTCCTGACTCATCCCATGCTGCATTTTTTCTGTCAACATCTGTTCCACCCGCTGCTTAATCTTCCAAATGTCATGCCCGGATAAATCATCGCTGCTCTGTTGATCAAGATCATCACCAGTTTCCACCTTGTATGCCTTCATCAAACAATATTTGTCCGCATATGTAACAGCTTTTCCTGGTGCCTTGTCTTGTGCGTCAATTCCATCACCAAATGCAGTAACCTCAACAAATTGATCCGGATCATCCATATTCACAAAACGATACACAGCCTCAACTCGAATAAATGTGTTCTCGCTCTCCGTCGTTTCTCCATTATAGGTGGATATTTTTTTCTTAATTCCGCTCTCAACAATTCGATGAGATACTGGAAAAGAAAAAATACCAAATTTGGATTCTGCCTCTTTTACGGCTTTGAGAATATCCCCCTCCGCTACCGCTTTATAGGAATTTTTCCCAACTCCTACTGTTAAATTTTTAGGAACACGCGCAATCTCGTTGCTCACTTCACTCATTCTCTGAAAAATGTTCATAGTACTCATCAAAACCTCCTAATTGTTATATCGTCTGCAAAATCCCATAAAGCAGGCATTCTTCCACTGTGCGCTCTGTAATGCAGTTTTCGCATCCCAGCACAATATCTGTTCCTCGCACGGTGTAAATCGGGCCATCTGTTTCCTCCCCGCACATGCCGCACTTATAGTCAAAGCCCTCTGCACTGTGCTTTTCTACGTCTCGCCAGCACCCTACGCACTCACCTGTGCCCGTGTAAAAATAGAGCACGTCGCCCTCGCCTTGATATTGCCCGCATTCCGGGCAGCGCGTCACCGCTTCCGGCTCCGGCGCATAATCCCAATGACTGCGCATGTTTTGGGCCACGGCTTCTTGCAGTGTCATTTCATTTCCTCCGGCGTAATCAATCGATAAAAACTCTTATTACATACACTGATACGTCCATCTGCATAAATTACAATACCGCCAATTTGTTGCTGCACTGTGCCGCCGTCCAAGACTTTCTGCACTGTGCCGCCCAAGACTTTCTGCACTGTGCCGCCCAAGACTTTCTGCACTGTGCCGCCGTCCAAGACTTCCTGCACTGTGCCGCCGTCCAAGACTTCCTGCACTGTGCCGCCGTCCCAGACTTTCTGCACTGTGCCACCCCAGACTGCCTGCACTGTGCCGCCGTCCCGGACTTCCTGCACTGTGCCGCCGTCCCAGACTTTCTGCACTGTGCCGCCCCAGACTTTCTGCACTGTGCCGCCGTCCCAGACTTTCTGCACTGTGCCACCCCAGACTTTCTGCACTGTGCCGCCGTCCCGGACTTCCTGCACTGTGCCGCCGTCCAAGACTTTCTGCACTGTGCCGCCCAAGACTTTCTGCACTGTGCCGCCCCAGACTTTCTGCACTGTGCCACCCCAGACTGCCTGCACTGTGCCGCCGTCCCAGACTGCCTGTACTGTGCCGCCCAAGACTTCCTTCACTGTGCCTTTTACGATTCCCGTATTACAATTCACCAGCACAACAAATTCGCCCTGTTTTACTTCCGGCACATCTTGCCCAACCAGAATGTGCTTTACCGCCCACGCCTTTAAGGCATCAAAGCAGCGCGGCTTGTCTACCTCTTCCACATACCATTCCGGCAAATAGTCCTGGTCTACCTTGTATTTCCACTTATCAATGGGGACTGTCAAATCATCATACGGAGGCGTAATTTCCACCCGCACAAAATTTTCGCGCATAGGGCCGTGCTCCATGCCGGTTTCATTTATCATGTCCTCGTGACTGTCGTAATTCGGGCAGAACACTTTATCCTTTAACAGCAACATGCTTTTAAACATACACATTTGACATTCTCCTTATTTGATGCTATCCTCTAGATAGTGTGATTTTTCATGCTGCCCTTGTTGGAGGTTTCGGCTCCAGCAGGGCTTTTTCTTTTTTCCGCCTCTGTCAGCAAGCGGTATACGCACGTTTCAAGCCAGTGCTGCACCGTGCCATATCCACATGTGATAACTGCCGCCCGTATCTGTTCCCGGCGCTCCACCGGCAGCCGGTGAGAAATGCGTGCGCCGGGCTTGTGCCTGTCACCCGTCCGTTTCCCCTGCCTGCCCGTCAAAACGCCCTCTGGCGCGGTTGCAACCGCCTCTATGGCCGCTTGCGCCTCGTCCAGTCTGCGCACTCCGTATTTCTGCGGGTTTTCGCACTTGCTGTCCAGGCTTTTGTCATATCCTTTGTACCCGGCTTCGCGCACAATGCGCACCCTATCTTTCTGTTTCATCTTGCCTCGCCTCCATTTCTGCCGCTTCTTCCTCCACGTCCTCGCGTGCACGTCTAATCTCACGCTGTGCCGTGCGCAGTGCCTTTTCTTCCCCAGCCCGCAGCGTGTATACCTTGCCGTTTACCTCCAGCTGCATCACGTCCACCGTGGCGTCAAACAGCAGGCGCACACTTGCAGCATAGTTCCCGCGGCTCTCTGCTATCTCCATTGCGCTGCGCACCATATCCATCATCTGCTCATGCTCTTTTGTCACGTCTTACACCTCTTTTCTTTGGCTTGTAGGGTGTGCCCTCGTGCTTGTAACACTCTGCCGCAGGCATGCCCCGCAGGTTCCCTGTTTCAATGCAGTAGTGGCAGGCGCGTATGCACTGTTTTCCATGCCCCATTGCACGCCAGTATTCGCAACCCCGGCACTCAACCACGCCCGGCTCTATCTTTCTTCGCTTTGCCATATCAGCCAAACAACGCCTCCCAAACCAACAAACACCATCAGCGCCGCTACCCATCCGGCAGGGCATCCGTCTATCACGCCGCCCAGCGCCGCAATCATAAGTACAATCGCCGCCACAAGGCAAAAATCCTTCCAAAACTGCTTCATGTTCCATGTCTCTCCCTTGCCGCTTCGGTGTTACAGCACCGGGGCGGCCTGTTGCTTTGCAATGTATTTGCTCACTTCCTCCCGCGGGATGCGCCAAAGGCGCGGCCCCACCTTGCTGCCGGTTATCTCGCCGTCTCTCAGCAGCTTACGCACGGTATCCGGTTTCATTTGCAAAATTGCCGCATACTGCGATACTGTCAGCACCACAGGCAGCCGTGCAACGTCCAGTGTGTTTGTAGTCAGCCTCATACCCGTCTCCTTTCTTTTGTTCTTCAAGTCCTGTTTATTGTACTTTTAATTTTCTTGCTCACCTCGTTTCTTTTGCTGTCCAATTTATTGGACTTCATTTGCGATACCCTATAGCCACAGGAAAATATTTCCGATTTCAAATCCCCTTTTGCCGGATAAGCTCATCCAAAGCCAGTCTAAATTTTTCTTCCGCCCCTTTAGGCTCATCCTTCCCGTTCAAAACACGGCCCGTGTATTCCGGTGTAATGCCCATAAAGGAGGCCATGTCTCTAATGGACACTCCATATATGTGCATTTTCCCAACAACGTCTCCAGTCCATTGTGCAGGCATACAAAATTCACCCCCTAATTCTTAGTGATGTTGCAAAACATGAACTTTTGTGATATTCTAAGTTCAAGAAGATGAAGAACAGAATATAATAGCTGTGTCATACTACTCGGCAACTGGTACTTGCCTTGTGTATTGTCCACTTCAATCGTTTAGCCAAAGTTCATGTTCTGCAACCCATGCATAAATCATACTCCATGTACATGAACTTTTCAATAGGTTTTGGACATGTTCTTGAACTTTGGCGCATTGTACAAAAATAAGGAGTGTGTTTTGTGTTTTATGACATTTTCTCATTGTTAGCTGCCCGTAACGGGACTAGCCCTACTGCGCTTGCGCAATCTCTTGGAATCAATAAATCGAATGTAAGTAATTGGAAAAATAATGGGTATATGCCCCGTGGTGCTGCACTCAACAAAATCGCAGAAGCCTTAAATGTGACAAGCGATTATCTTCTCACAATGTCTAACTATACCTTCCCCACTGAATGGGAACCCGACTGCATTGAAGATTGGCAAAATGCCAAAAATGACGATGAAAAGCGTCGGATGCTCTCAGCTTTTGGGATATGCCCTGCTGTTATGAAGGAAGCTGAACGGCTTTTAGGCTTAACAAAAAGGCCCGTCACAAGTAGTGACGGGCTTACAGAGCAAGATAAAAAAGATATTGCGGTTGAGCTGGAACAGCTTATGCAAGAGATGCAGAATAGTGGAGATTTGATGTTTGACGGTGAGCCTGCCACGCCGGAAGCTATGGAGAGCTTGCGGCAGGCTATGGAGCTTGGTTTAACCTATGCAAAAAAAATAAATAAGGGAAAATAAACGGATTCGAAAAGAGGTGCGGGCATGAACATGTTCGAAACCGTCCGCGCCATCATTGGCGAGAACGTGACGAACAATCCAGAGGAAATTCTTTCCTCACAAGGTGTAAAAATCTTTTTTCTTCCCATGGTGGGAATAAGAGGGATATACAAAGCGATTCACTGCATCCCAATGGTTTTTATAGATTCGAATTTGGATGAACACGAGCAGCGGTTTGTAATGGCGCATGAATTGGCCCATCACATGTTCCATCGTGGTTTGAACCGTGTATTTTTGGATAGGTGCACACATATGAAAACCGATTGCTACGAGCGGGAAGCCGAATTGTTTGCCGCCTGCCTGCTATGCCCGGAACCATCCGAATACATATTTGAGGGTGAAACCTATACAGACCTTGCCCATCGCATGGGCGTATCTGAATATGTTGCAAAGTTGTACTATAAAGAATATAGTCGGCTTATATTCAGTTAAACAAAAAAGAAGGGGATAACATGCGCATTTCAAAGGCGTTCGCTCTTTTGGCCGTTTGTATTTTCGTTTTGACTTCCTGTTCAAATTATGACTATGTGTCAAAAGAAGAACAAGCTTACCAGGAAGAAATCTCCTATGAGGCCGGGTTTTCAGATGGAATTGAATTTTGTGCCACTGAATATATGGCACTATGTTATGCAACAGACCAGCTTTTGGAGGATGAAAACTATCATGTTATAGATGAATTGTTGGAAACATTCAGTGCGTCGCATGTATTCGGTGATTATGTAGCGGATGCAGAAACCGGCCTATATCATTACTTTATGTGCGGAGATTTTCACAAAATCGAAGAAATTTACCAAGAAGACCCACAACGTATTGTAATATTAGACGTTTCTGCCCCAAAAGACGATGCAGAGGCGCGCGGATTTGAACCATGCCCAGAGTGTATTTGAAAAAGATTGTCTCTTGTCATCATCCTGTATATCTTTTTCAGAGAGATTCACAGTGTTCTTTATCGACAGAATATAAAGACTGATATTAAAGGGGTTTATCATGAAAAAGAAAAGCGGTTCAACTATTTTTAACTGGTTTTTTTCTGTATTTTGTATACTAGCTTTCTTTGTGTATTTGGGAACGGTTTCTTCTTTTCTTTTCTTGGTGGTTGGTATTATTTCACTTCCCATTCCTATTTTTCGTGGGTTATTTGAAAAAATCCCCGGCGCACCAAAATCTAGGATAGCCATTCTAGCAGCAGCTTTCATTTTAGCGAGTGGCCTTACCCCTAATTCTTCCCATGACTTGCCTACTTCTTCGCCATTGTCTACCCCTTCCATAGCGGTTTCAAGTTCCTCTGATTCTTCGTCGATTTCCGCAACTCCCTCCCCTTCTCCGCCCCAAATTGAAAATTCATATTTCAATGTCACATTTATTGATGTTGGACAGGCTGACAGCGCACTTATAGAATGTGATGGTCATTTTATGCTGATTGATGGGGGAAATGTTGCAGATTCCTCTAAAATATATACAGTTCTTAAAAATCATAATGCCAGCCACTTAGATTATGTTATTGGCACTCATGCACATGAAGACCATATTGGTGGCCTAGCCGGTGCCCTTGAATACGCATCGGCGGGTACTATATTTTGCCCCGTAACAGATTATGATAGTGACGCATTCCAAAATTTTAAGAACCGTGCTGATATCAACGGTGGAATTATTATCCCTTCTGCTGGCACAGAGTTTTCTTTGGGTTCTGCTTCTGTGCATATCCTTGGGTTAAATGCCAGTGATGATACGAACGATACTTCTATTATTTTGAAAATTACATATGGTAACACTTCGTTTTTGTTTACTGGCGATGCCGAATATGCTGGGGAACAAGCTGTAATTGGAGCTGATTTGTCCGCAGATGTATTAAAGGTCGGACATCATGGCAGCGAAACTAGTACTTCATATCAGTTCTTGCGTGAAGTTATGCCGAAATATGCTGTTATTTCTGTAGGTACGGATAACAGCTATGGACATCCAGACGATGCCGTGTTGAGTAGATTGCGTGATGCAGATGTCAAAGTTTTCCGCACCGATATGCAAGGCGATATTACAATAGAATCTGATGGCGATTCTCTTGTAGTCACTCCAACTAGAAATGCTGATGCTGATACCAACCCAACGCAAACAGATGGAAGCGGTCAAAAAGCCACTTCCCAACAGCAGGAATCAACTGTTCATCCTACGCCTGTTCCAGCACAACCCACTCCTACACCAAAGCCTGCCCCTCAACAGCCATCCCAAGGGAATATGGTTTGGATAAGTGGTAGTGGGAAAAAGTATCATAGCAATCCTAATTGCAGCGGCATGAAAAACCCATGGCAAGTTTCACTAAGTGAAGCGCAGGCCATGGGCAGAGAGCCATGTAAAAAGTGCTATTGAGCTTGGAAATAAATTTATTCAAATACTAAGGTGAAACCCATGGCAAAAAAAGACTGGCTTTATAAAGAAATGCAGGGCATCCTTTTTGCGAAAAGCGGAATCAACGTCCAGGCGGATTTTGTTGTTCCAATCGACGATACCCTTGTTCCACCCTATCATCATGGAGATTATCTGCTTATCCATGCACAGCCAGATATTTTCGAGGGTGAGCTTGGTCTCTTTGTTATTAACGGGAAACCCCACATCAAAATCCGAGAAGAAAAGTTTCTCACGTCTCTTAACTCAAATATTCTCCCCGTTCCTTTCAATGACGCTGTACAATGCCGCGGAAAAGTTGTGGGCAGGCTAAAAGCTGCGTGCATCGAAAAAATAAATCCTGTTGAAAAATCAAACTAATCCCGTCCAAATCTCAGAGCAATAAAATAAAAAACGCCCCGGTGCTACCAACACCGAAGCGTTTTGATAGAATAGCTTACCCGTAGTGGGCAATCCATCCTCGCAAATGGATTATACCACCTTCGGGCAGGCTTTGACAAGTGCACCCAGGAGGTGTTTTTTATATAGCAAAAAAGCGGCCCATCGAAGGCCGCTCCACTCGTCCGGCGTACTTACAGTACGCTTAATACTGCTATTTTTTGTATCTAAGTAATTGAATCAGTTCTTTTCCACTGAGATTCTTTTTTTCGTCTTTATCAAGAAGCCTCCGCTGAAATTCTTGAAATCCCTGCCTAGTGTAAAATTCAAGCAATGGTTTCTTGTCTTCGCACTCAACATAGCAAATTCTTCCACCCGCAATCAATTGAATCTTTTCAATCTCCATTAAGGCTATGCCAATCAAGTCATTTCCGCTAATCAGGCAATCCGCCCCGTCCGTATAATTTTTCCCAAGTTGAGCAATCAAAGGCGCTGGAACAGTAAGATTCCCATCTATAGAATCTCCAATTGAGAAGGATTTGACTTTTCTATATTGAGTATTTGAAAAGATATCACGAGGAATTGAAAAAGCTTTCGTAGTGAGAGTAAAATACCCTACTAATATCAAAGAATCGGTTTCTCCAACATCGCAGAACACCAAATGTGTAGGCGCTAATGCAGATTTAGAAAATTGCACAGCTCTATGATGAAGAAAATATTCAACGTCCCTATTAAGCGGACAAGAAAAATTGGAGAGGATGTCATTGACCTTTTCCTCTCCAATTTGTTCAATCAACTCTTTTAACGAAAACCTTCTGTAAACTCCCATCGAATTTTTACACACATCCCTTAAAAATTAGAATCTGTCCAAATACTTTTTAATGTCTGTGCCCCTCACTTCTTCGCAAGGTTTTGACAATTCGATTTTACGTGAAGTAATTAAGGCGGATTTTTCGATGGCATCAACAAACCGATTTGCGTCACTTTTGGACTTAAACTGAACCATTTTCTGAATGCTCTTCGTAGCCATAATGAAAAGCCTCCTCTCTACTTGGCGAACAATTCCTTTAACCACAATATAAAAATGGACAAATTTTTCTAAAACTCCACTTTTTACGAAAAATTAAGGTTAAAGGGCTTGCCTGCCTAAAAGCATGCTAAGCCCGCCTAAAGCATCTATAATCATCCATCACATCTATATTATATGCACAAGCCGGATTAAAAGTAAATAGATTTCATTGGAATTTTCACAGTGAAATATTCCATACCTTTTTTAAAATGTTTGTTTTCTCAGGTTATTGAGTGTATTTTTTGGAGGTGGTTTTATATGGCAAAATCCAAAAAGCGTGCAGATGGCCGGTATGCGCGGCAAATTTACTTGGGCATCGATGCACAGGGAAAACGGAAATATAAAACAATTTATGCCGCTACTGCAAAAGAGGCGGACAGGATGGCCGCCGAGTATCGTTCGGCTCTCGGAAGGGGGTTAGACCCCTTTGCGTCAGCCCGTACCGTCAAAGACCTGTTGGATGCTCTGCTGAACGCCAAGCGGGCGCAGGGCGTTGGCGCAAGCTGGCAGCGCACACTTGAGATTTATGCGCGGCATCTTTCCCCGCTTTGGCCTGTGCCTGCTGCGAAAGTACGGACGGCAGATATTCAGCGCCAGATGAACGCTTTGGCCGAGAATGGGCTGTCACATAAAACGCTCACCGAAATATTGTGTACCATCAAGTCTGCCTTTGCTATGGCAATTCCTGAAATCGTGCAATATAATCCGTGTTTGCGCGTCGTAGTCCCCGCTGGACGGCCATCGCAAAAGCGTGGTTGGTTGGATGTTGAGCGCCGCCAGTGGATAATAGACACGCCGCACCGGGCGCGGCGTGCGGCCATGCTGATGATGTTTGCAGGGCTGCGGCGAGGCGAAGCCACCGCGGTAACTTGGCCGGATATAAATCTGGACGCAAGGACTATTCTGGTCTCTAAAAGCTGGGATTTCGTCGCAGATAAACTCAAACCCCCAAAAACAGCAGCAGGCAAGCGCGTGGTGCATATCCCCGTTATACTGGCCGATTTTCTCCGGGCCGAGCGCGCGGCAGACCCCGATACCCTATATGTTATCCATACTGCCAGAGGTGCCCGCATGACAGAAAGCGCATGGAGGCGTCTGTGGGCAAGCTATATGGCAGACCTTAATATCAAATATGGATACCACAACGCCATGAATAAATACGCCACGAACAAAAAAGAAGCAGATGGAAAGCCCCGTGGCCGTCTGCCTATATTGATAAACACTTTTACCCCGCAGGAGCTGCGGCATACTTTCTGCACACTCCTTTATCTTGCCGGTGTAGATGTCCTCACTGCGCGTGACCAGATGGGGCATAGCGACATCAGCGTTACACTTGGCATTTATACTCACCTCGATAAATTCTTTAAGGCCCGAAAAATGCATAAACTGGATGATTTTCTTTCTGGCTCCACAGATGCAAGTCAAATGCAAGTCAGCGACACGAACAAAATGGCCTGATAGGCCGCTTTCTTCCTATTTTTCCCTTCGGCTCCGACCCGGAAGGCCGCTGGTTCGAATCCAGTCGGGCGCACCAAGCAAAAAGCCTTGAAAAGCCTGTATTGATACGCTTTTCAAGGCTTTTTATTTTTTCGCTTCGTAAATTCCATTAAAAAACATCAAAATGCCGTTTTGCATATCAAAAAAACAGCCTTTCTTTTCGAAAAGCGGTGCCATTTTAATGCAAAAGTCCTTTTTATGGGACAAAAAGCCTGTTACGATACAGCCAATGGGAAATATTTCCGAAGCCTCTTTATTTTCAGGAAGGGAAGATGCTTATATGACAACGCCAGAATACATTGCCCACACGCGCGAAGACGGCGCGGTACAGCGCGTTGACGAGCACCTGCGCGGCACTGCACGGCTGGCCGCACAGTTTGCCGCCGATTTTGACGCAAAAGCGCTTGGGGCCGTGTGCGGCTTTCTGCACGATATCGGCAAATATTCCGGCGCCTTCCAGGCGCGCATCCGCGCCCCGGAACGCCATGCCACGGTAGACCATTCCACTGCCGGGGCCAAAGAAGCCTACCGGCTCGGGCTGCTTCCAGCGGCCTTTGCCGTAGCCGGCCACCATGCGGGCCTGCCGGACGGCGGCTCGGAATCAGATGGCCCGGACGCCTCCACCCTGCTCGGCCGCGTAAAGCGAGGCACAGATCCCTGTGAGCCATGGCGGGGGGAAGTTTCTCTGCCGGAGGCCGCGCTTCCGGAATTCTGCATGAAAGATGGCTATGCACTCTCTTTTTTCACCCGCATGCTGTATTCCTGTCTGGTGGACGCCGATTTTCTGGACACCGAGGCCTTCATGCTGAAAGGGAACGCCGGCCGGGCAGGCACTGCGCCCCTGAGCCCACTTTTGGAAAAAGTGCGCGCCAGATGCAGCAAATGGCTGAACGCCCCCGCCCCTTCCGAGGTGGACAAACGGCGCTGCGAGGTGCTGCGCGCCTGCGCACAGCGCGGTCAGGAATGGGGCCCCGGCCTTTTCACGCTCACTGTGCCCACCGGCGGCGGTAAAACGGTGTCGTCGCTGCGCTTTGCACTGGAGCACGCGGTAAAGAACGGGCTGAATCGCGTAATCTATGTCATCCCCTATACCTCCACCATCGACCAAACGGCCAGAGTTTTCTGCGAAATACTAGGTGAAGAAAATGTACTGGCACACTATGCGGGCGCCAGCTACCAGCTGCAGGAGAAGGGCGCGCTTTCGCCGGAGGAATACCGCAAGGCGCTGGCCGCCGAGAACTGGGACGCCCCTGTCATCGTCACCACGGCTGTGCAGTTTTTTGAGTCGCTGTACGCGAACCGCAGCTCCCGCTGCAGGAAGCTGCACAATATTGCCAAAAGCGTGGTCATTTTTGATGAGGCGCAGACCCTGCCCGTGCCCTATCTGCGCCCCTGTATCGCGGCCATTGGACAGCTGGCGGCGCACTACCGCACCAGCGCCGTATTCTGCACAGCCACACAGCCCGCTTTGGGCGGCCTTTTGGAAGAGCTGGCGCCCGGCCTGATGCCCCGCGAGCTCTGCCCTCGGCCGGAGGAATTGTTCCATGCGCTGCGCCGCACCACGCTGAAGCCGATGGGCGAGCTTTCCCACCAGACACTGGCAGACGCGGTAAACGCACAGTATCAGGCGCTGTGCGTGGTGAACCGCCGTTCCGCCGCGCAGGAGATATACGGCCTGCTGGCCCCGGAAGGACGCTATTGCCTGACCACGCTGCTCTGCCCGGCAGACCGCACCCGCCTTTTAGAGGACATCCGCCGGAGGCTTCTGGCCGGCGAGGCATGCCGCGTCGTCTCCACCAGCCTGATTGAGGCGGGCGTGGATGTGGATTTCCCCGCCGCCTACCGGGAAGAGGCGGGGCTGGATTCCGTTTTACAGACGGCGGGCCGTTGCAACCGCGAGGGCCGCCGCACCGCGCAGGAGAGCGTCGTGGGCGTCTTTTCCACGGCGCAGGGCGCCCCGGCCATGCTTGCCCAGAATATCTCTGCCTTCCGCGCTGTGCAGCGGGCTTTTTCAGATTGGGCCCTGCCGGACGCCGTCGCACACTATTTTCACGCCTTGTTCAGCCTGAAGGGGCCCGAGGCGCTGGATGCAAAGCAGGTTCTTCCCGCCTTCCGCTGCGGGCTTGCGGGCAGTGTGCTGCCCTTTGCGCAGGTAGCGGAGGCTTTTCACCTGATTGATGCCCCCATGCGTACCGTATATGTGCCCATAGAAGCAGGGACCGCGCTGTGTGAACAGCTTCGCCAGGGCCTGCACAGCCGGGCGCTGTTCCGGGCGCTGGGACGCTATGGCATATCTGTATACGCACAGCATTTCGCCGCACTGCGCGCAGCTGGGGCATTGGCCATGGTGGATGAGGAGAGCGCCGTGCTGGCAGACCCCTCCTTCTACAGCCGCGAAACGGGCCTGGCCCTGGATGTGGAGGACGGCCAGGGGTTCATCCTGTAAATTTTAATGAAGCACCCCATTTGCTCTATCTGCAAATTGCCCTAAATTCTGCTTTGCATCCTGTGCGCTTTTCCGGTTTGCTCCGCTATTGATTGACCTGTTTCTCATTTGCCGGTATCCTGATTTCAGAACATGTATCACAAAGGAGATGATGCCTTGTCCATTCAAGTAGAAGTGTGGGGGCCATATGCCTGCTTTACCCGGCCGGAGATGAAGACCGAGCGCGTTTCCTATGACGTGATGACGCCCTCGGCGGCGCGCGGCATTTTGGAGGCCATTTTCTGGCACCCCGGGCTGCGCTGGCATATCGACTGCATCCATGTGCTTCTCCCCATCCGCTTTGCCAGCATCCGGCGCAACGAGGTGAAAAGCGTGGCGCTGGCCACAAAGGCGCGCACTGTAATGCAGGGAGGCGAGGCCGAGCTTGCCATTTACACCCCGGCGGACATCCAGCAGCGCGCCGCGCTGGTGCTGCAGGAGGTGCGCTATGTCATTGAGGCCCATTTCTCCATGACAAAAAACGCCGCCCCCGGCGATAACCCCGGCAAATTTCAGGACATCATGCGGCGCAGGCTGGCACGCGGCCAGTGCTTTCATACCCCTTACCTCGGCTGTCGCGAATTTCCCGCCTGCTTCCGCGAATGGCGCGGCGGGGATATCCCCGCCATAGGCGATTCCCGCGAGCTGGGGTATATGCTGTACGATTTGGATTACTCCGACCCGTGCGAAATAAAGCCGCTGTTCTTCCGCGCAAGGCTGCAGCACGGCGTGCTGGACGCTCGGAACTGCGAGGTGGTCTCATGATTTTGCAGGCACTGACGCGCTATTATGAAGTTTTGCTGGCGCAGGGGCGCATTTCTGCGCCCGGCTGGGGCAAGGCCAAAGTTTCCTTCGGGCTGGAACTTGCCGAGGATGGCACCCTGCTGGATGTAGTGTCCTTCCTGACCGAGCAGGCGCGCGGCAAAAAGATGGTGCTGGCGCCCCGTGTGATGGAGGTGCCCATGCCCGTAAAGCGCTCGTCCGGCGTGGCGCCGAATTTTCTGTGCGACAATTCCGGCTATCTGCTTGGCGCCGACGCCAAGGGGAAGCCGCAGCGCACAAAAGAGTGCTTTGAAGCCTGCCGTGCCCTGCACCAGCGCCTGCTGGCCGGTGCCGGCAGCCCCGCCGCGCGCGCCGTAACGGCATTTTTCGCCCGGTGGCAGCCGCAGCAGGCCGCGGTCCATCCTCTGCTGGAAAAAATATGGGAGGAGGTTGCGGGCGGCGCAAACCTTATTTTCTGCCACGGCCTTGTGCCGGTGTGGGAAGACCCCCTTGTGAAAAAGGCCTGGCAGGAGCATTACAGCGCCGGGGCGGATATGCCGCAGGGGCGGTGCCTTGTCACGGGGCAGAAAACAGTCATTGCTAAAGTGCATCCGTCTGTCAAGGGGGTGCGGGACGCGCAGTCCAGCGGGGCGGCGCTTGTGTCCTTCAACGCGCCCGCCCTCTCCTCCTACGGGCAGGAGCAGGGCTATAACGCCCCCGTGGGCGGCTATGCCGCCTTCGCCTACACCACAGCCCTGAACACCCTGCTGGCGGACACACAGCACTGCCAGGTGATAGGCGACACAACGGTGGTGTGCTGGGCGGAGCATGGCGGCGCCGCCTATCAGGACGCCGTCATGGCCGCCCTGTTCGGGCGGGCGGAGACAGGCCTGACAGACACGGCGCTGCGCGGCGTGCTGAACGCGCTGGCCGAGGGGCGCTCGGCCCAGTGGAACGGCGGCGTCCTGCAGTGCGGCGAGCACTTTTATGTGCTGGGCCTTGCGCCCAATGCGGCGCGCATCTCGGTGCGCTTTTTCTTCTCCGACACATTCGGTGTGCTGATGGACAATCTGCGAAAGCATTTTTCTGATATCGAGATACGCCGCCCCGCCTATGACAAATTCGACATACTTCCCCTGTGGAAGCTGGTGGACGAGGTGGTGAACCAGAACTCGCGCAGCAAAACGCCGCCGCCCCAGCTTGCGGGCGACCTGCTGCGCGCCATCCTCACCGGCGGGCCCTACCCCGCCACACTGCGCAACGGCGTGGCGCTGCGCATCCGGGCGGACCATCAGGTGACACGCGGCAGGGCGGCCATTCTGAAAGCATATTACCGCAGGTTCAACAACGGACATGGGCACCCTCACTGCCCAAAGGAGGTTTTACAAGTGAACGGAAGCGACAACACCACCAATATCCCCTATGCGCTTGGCAGGCTGTTCAGCGTATACGAGAACATCCAAAGCGCGGCAAACCCCGGCATCAACACCACTGTCAAAGATAAATACTTCAATTCCGCGTCCGCCGCACCGGCGCTCATTTTCCCCATCCTCGGCAACCTTGCCGAAAAGCACATGCGCAAGCTGAGCTACGCGCTGCGCGTGTATTACAGCAAAAAGCTGGGCGAGCTGATGCAGATAGTGGGCGACAAATACCCCACACAGCTGGATCTGGCGCAGCAGGGCTCGTTCCAGCTTGGCTATTATTTTGAAAACCTTCGCCGGTATGAAAAGAAAACAGAAAACAAGGAGGTCAACTGACATGTCTGAGCCCATTAAAAACCGCTATGATTTCGTGATTTTATTCGATGTAGAGAACGGAAACCCCAACGGCGACCCGGACGCCGGCAACATGCCCCGTGTAGACCCCGCAAGCGGCTATGGCCTTGTGACGGACGTGTGCCTGAAGCGCAAGATCCGCAATTATGTAGAGACCGTGCGGGAGGGGCAGCCCGGGTACGGCATCTATGTGAAGGATAACGTGCCGCTGAACCGCAGCGACGCGGCCGCCCTTTCCTATTTGGGGCTGGAGCCAAAGGCTGATTTGAAGGAGGCCCGCAAGGCAGACCCCTCGCTGGACGTGAAGGTGCGCGACTTCATGTGCCAAAACTTTTTCGACATCCGCACCTTCGGCGCCGTAATGACCACCTTTGTGAAGGGCAACCTGAACTGCGGGCAGGTGCGCGGGCCGGTGCAGCTCAGCTTTGCGCGCTCGGCAGACCCCATCGTGCCGCAGGAGGTCACCATTACCCGCGTGGCTGTCACCACCGAAGAGGACGCCGAGAAAAAGGGCACCGAAATGGGGCGCAAATACATTGTGCCCTATGCGCTGTACCGCTGCGAGGGCTATGTGTCTGCCAACCTTGCCCGCAAGGTGACGGGCTTTTCTGAAGAGGACCTCGCCCTTCTGTGGCAGGCCATTTTGAACATGTTTGAAAACGACCGCTCTGCCGCGCGCGGAAAGATGGCCGTGCGCAAGCTTATCATCTTCCGCCACGATTCCGAGCTCGGCTGCGCGCCCGCGCACAAGCTGTTCGAGCTCGTGCATGTGCGCCGTGCGGAAAATGTGCTGATGCCGCACGCCTATTCCGATTACACAGTATCTGTGGAGGACAGCCTGCCGGAAGGCGTGAGCTGCACCGTAATGGAGTGATGGAATACCCCGAAGAACAATGGCTGATGCTTTCGGGCCTGCAGCATTTTGCCTTCTGCCGCCGCCAGTGGGCGCTGATCCATCTGGAGCAGGCATGGCAGGAAAACCTTCAAACGGCAGAGGGCATGCTGATGCACCGGCGCGCGCACGACACAGGCCAGGCAGAAATGCGCGGCGGCAGGCTCACTCTGCGCGGCCTCAGCGTGCATTCTGCCCGGCTGGGCGTCAGCGGCGCCTGCGACGTGGTGGAATTTACGTCCTCGCCCGCCGGCGTGCCGCTGGCGGGGCGCCCCGGCTTGTGGCAGGCTTACCCGGTGGAATATAAGCGCGGCAGCGCCAAGCTTACAGATGCAGACCGCCTGCAGCTGTGCTGCCAGGCCATGTGCCTGGAGGAAATGCTGTGCTGCCAAGTGCCCGCCGGGGCGCTGTTCTATGGGCAGACAAGGCGGCGGGAGGAAGTCTGCTTTTCCGCCGGGCTGCGGCAGGCCGTACGCGCCATGCTGTGTGAAATGCACCAGCTTGCAGCCCGCGGCTATACGCCGAAATGCAGGCCTGCCCGCCGGTGCGGCGCATGCTCGCTGAAGCCGCTGTGCCTTCCGGGCACGCTGCGCGGGCGCTCTGCGCAAAGCTATCTGGATATGCGGCTTTCCGAAATGGAGGGTTCACCATGAGAAGCCTTCTCAACACACTGTTCGTCACCTCGGAGGATCTGTATCTGGCCCTGGAGGGCGAAAACGTTGTTGTGCTGCGCGGAGAGGCCGCCGCCGCGCGTTTTCCGCTGCACACGCTGGAAAGCATCCTCTGCTTTTCCTACAAGGGCGCCTCCCCTGCGCTGATGGGCGCGTGCGCGCAGCGGGGCATCTGCCTTTCCTTCTATTCGCCCCGCGGCAATTTTTACTGCCAGACGTCCGGCGCCCAGCAGGGCAACGTGCTCTTGCGGCGCGAGCAGTTCCGCCGGGCAGACAGTCCGCCTGCCTGCCGCGCCCTTGCATGCAGCTTTCTGACGGGCAAATTATACAATGCCCGCTGGGTGCTGCAGCGCACCGTGCGCGACCAGGCCATGCGTGTGGACGCCCCCAGGCTGAAGCATGCCGCGCAGGCGCTGGCCGAGGCCGTCAAGGCGCTGCCGCAGCAGCCGGACACCGGCGCCCTGCGCGGGGCCGAAGGCGCGGCCGCGGCGCTGTATTTCGATGTGTTCGATGAGTTGATTCTGCAGAACAAGCAGCATTTCTTCTTCACTGCGCGCTCACGCCGCCCGCCGCTGGACAACATGAATGCACTGCTTTCTTTCGCGTACACCCTGCTTGCTTCCGACTGTGCGGCGGCGCTGCGCGGGGCCGGGCTGGACCCGTATGTGGGTTATCTGCATACCGACAGGCCGGGGCGCGCCTCCCTTGCGCTGGACCTGATGGAAGAACTTCGCCCTCTGCTTGGCGACCGCTTCTGCCTGACGCTGGTGAACAGCCGCATCATCCGTCCCGAACACTTCGAGCCGCAGGAAAGCGGAGCCGTATTTCTGAATGACGCCGGGCGCAAAGCGGTGCTGGCCGCCTGGCAGGAGAAAAAACGGGACACCCTCACGCACCCCTTTCTTGGCGAAAAGGTGCCGTGGGGGCTTGTACCGTATCTGCAAGCCCTTCTTCTGGCGCGGCATCTGCGGGGTGATTTGGACGCTTACCCACCTTTTTTATGGAAGTGACGCTTTATGCTGGTGCTTATCTCCTATGACGTGAACACCGAAACGCCTGCCGGGCGAAAACGGCTTCGCAAAGTGGCAAAGGTGTGCGTGGACCATGGACAGCGCGTACAGAACAGCGTATTTGAATGCAGGCTGGATGCTGCACAATACGCCGTTTTGAAACACAGGCTCACAGAGCTTATCGACACACAGGCAGACAGCCTGCGGTTTTATAACTTGGGCGACCGCTACCACAGCCGAATTGAACATGTCGGCGCACGGCCCGGCTACGACGCCGAGGGGATTTTGATGGTATAAACGCAAGGTGCGGCCCGCAAGCTGTCATGGATTTTGCGTATCCTTCGCACCTTGTTTTCTTGCCTTTTGCGGCTTTTTGCTTTTGTTTTCCAGCCAATGCAGGCTTTTTGGCCTCTTTTTTCTGTTTTTCTCAGTATAATAAGACATTCTGCCAAAATTTCTGCGTTTATTTTGTGCAGGTTTGCAGTCGCTCCCCTCACGGGGAGCGTGGATTGAAATAACCTTGATGAATCTAACAGTGTAATGATTTTTAGTCGCTCCCCTCACGGGGAGCGTGGATTGAAATTGGTTTAGGACATTTCTATGCGCTTCGTCAAAAAGTCGCTCCCCTCACGGGGAGCGTGGATTGAAATGAGACAATGAATGGCATATATTTAGGGTTGCTAGTCGCTCCCCTCACGGGGAGCGTGGATTGAAATCCGTGGTGGCCGCACATATTAAGGCGGAGCAGGATGTCGCTCCCCTCACGGGGAGCGTGGATTGAAATCTGACTTAACCCCGGTTTCTAACCCATTTACAGGTGTCGCTCCCCTCACGGGGAGCGTGGATTGAAATATTACTGCATTAAGCGCCGCTTGTGCTATAGTTGCGTCGCTCCCCTCACGGGGAGCGTGGATTGAAATTTCCAGCCGCATTGTCACAAGCCAATCGCTGTTATGTCGCTCCCCTCACGGGGAGCGTGGATTGAAATTATGAATGAGTATATAAGAAAAATGATGCAAAGCGAGTCGCTCCCCTCACGGGGAGCGTGGATTGAAATCATGTGATGTTTGAAAACGAGCAGAGCGGTATTTGTCGCTCCCCTTGCGGGGAGCGCGGGCTGAAACACATGCCAATGATATATCACAGCGCCTTCGGGGCTGCCGCGGCCCCCGCCCCTGCGGGAAGGCACGGAGCCGCAAAGCACTGCGGGCCGCGGGCAGGGCCGCTCTGAGGCGGCAGACGCGCACATATAAAAAGCCCCGGGGCTGATGGGCAGCACCCGGGGTTTTTCTTCCTTATGTGTGAGGAGAAGGAATTCTATCAGGCCGGCAGCATACCGGAGATAGCAGTAAATACGATGCCCACGACCACAACCACAATCATGAACTTCCAGCAGGTCTTCCACCACTGGGGGAAGCTGATCTTGCACACGGCAAGGCCGGCAACCGTCATGCCCGCCACCGGGCTGATGGTGTTCATGGTCTGGTTCGAGATGCAAAGCGCCGTAACAGCGGCTTCGGGGTTCACGCCCATCAGGTCCGTCAGGGGCGCCATAACCGGCATGGTCAGCGCGGCGAGGCCGGAAGAGGACGGCACCAGCAGGCTGAGGAACGCCTGAGCAAAGTACATCATGGTGGTGAACACCGCGGTGGGCACGCCAGCCAGCAGGTTCGCCAGCGCATTCAGAATGGTGTCGATAATCATGCCGCCTTCGGCCACCACCAGGATGCCGCGGGCAATACCGATAATGACGGCGGCGTACACGAAGTCCGCCATGCCTTTTACAAACTCTTCCGCCATTTCCTTTTCGCCCAGGCCGCCCACGATGCCGGACAGCAGGCCGATGGCCAGGAACACCATGCTGATCTCATCCATGTACCAGCCCTTTGTCACAAGGCCCCATACGATGACGCCCATGCCAACGGCAAACACGATAAGAACCAGCTTCTGACGCAGCGTGAAGGGCATGTCCGCATCCATGGAGCCCACAGCGAACTCCTCGCGCTTTGCAATATCATCGTGATAAGTAATAGAGCCGGTGGGGTTCTTTTTCACCTTACGCGCATACATCATCACCCACACGATGCCGATGATGGTAAAGGTGGCATACTGGATGAAGCGGAACCACAGCTGGGGGTTGCCCTGAATGCCGGCGATGCCCTGCGAAATCAGGACGTTGAACGGGTTCACCGTAGAGCCGATGTAGCCCATTTGAGGCCCAAGGAAGCACACCATGAACGCCGTCATGGAGTCGTAGCCAAGGCTCATGATAATGGGCATGAAGATGGCATAGAACGGAAGCGCTTCCTCCGACATGCCGAACGAGGTGCCGCCGATGCTGAACAGGATCATCACCACAGGGATAAGCAGGATGTCCTTGCCCTTCAGCTTCTTGATAACGCGGCTCATGCCCGCATTGATGGCATTCGTTTTGGTGAGGATGGCGAAGGAGCCGCCAATCAGCAGAACGAACGCAACCACGTCAGCCGCCGCCTGGATGCCGCGGGTGGGGGCCATCAGAACAGCGCCCAGGCCCTGGCGCATATCGTTGCCCTCGGCGTCCACCTTCGGAACCTCCTGATAGGTGCCTGCCACGGCAACTTCACGCTCGCCGGCCGCCGTCTCCATCATCGTCCTCTCGAACTGGCCGGAAGGAACGATCCATGTCAAAATCGCGAACAGGATAATAAGCAGGAACGCGATGGTATAGACATGGGGCAGCTCAAATTTTTTCTTCTTTTTCAGCATGAGATACCCTCCTTAAAAGGTTTTCCCCCGAAGGGGCCATAATGCGACGTTCTGTGTCGTATTATAACGTCATATATAGAATAAAACTTGCGTCAGTTTTCGTCAACCCCAACGGCAATTTTTCAGTGTTTGTTATAAATATTGCCGGGCTTTTTTGGCACTTTGCAAAAAACCCTCGACAAAAACTTCTCTTATGCGCGTTTTTATGCCGCCCGCTATGCACCCGCAAGCGGGCATACACATAAAAGCGCCCCGTTTTCCGCAGGGCGGAAAACGGGGCGGCTCTGCTTTTTAGTTTACGCCTGCCGCGTTATTTGCGGGCGTACTCCTGCTCGCAGTACAGGCAGCGGTACTGTGCCTTTTCAGGGTTCGTCAGGCAGAACACCTGGTCCAGCTCCTGCTCTACGCTGGTGATACAACGCGGGTTTTTGCACTTCACCACATTGGTCACTCGCTCGGGCAGCTTCATCTGCTTTTTCTCGATGATTTTGCCGCCGTCAATGATATTCACCGTGATATGCGGGTCAATAAAGCCCAGCACATCCAGGTCGATGTCGATGCGGTCTTCGATTTTGATGATGTCCTTGCGCTCGGTTTTTTTCGAGCGCGCGTTTTTGATGATGGCCACGCTGCAGTCGAGCTTGTCCAGCTCCAGCACGCGGTATATCTCCATGCTCCTGCCGGCCTGAATGTGGTCGATGACAAGGCCTTTTTCCAAACTGTCGATATTCAGCATCTCACTCAACCTCCAGCATTTTCAGAATGAGGGCCATGCGCACAAACTTGCCGCACAGGGCCTGGCGGAAATAGGCTGCGCGCGGGTCGGCGTCCACTTCGGTGGAAATCTCGTTCACGCGGGGCAGCGGGTGCATCACAATCATATCGCTTTTGGCAAGCTTCATTTTCTCTGCATCCAGAATATAGCTGTCGCGCAGGCGGATGTAGTCCTCCTCATTGAAGAACCTCTCGCGCTGCACGCGCGTCATGTACAGGATGTCCATGGCGCCGATGGCGTCCTCCAGGCGCTCTACTTCCTCGAAGTCAAAGCCGCCGTTCACGAGGTCGTCGCGGATATAATCGGGCACCTGAAGCTCCTTCGGGCTCACAAGGATGAAGCGGATATTCCGGTAGCGCATCATGGCGCGGATAAGCGAGTGCACGGTGCGGCCGAATTTCAAATCGCCGCACAGGCCCACCGTCAGGCCGTCCAGGCGGCCCTTTTCACGGTGAATGGTAAGCAGGTCCGTCAGTGTCTGCGTGGGGTGCTGGTGGCCGCCGTCACCCGCATTGATAAGCGGGCAGGCCACGTTTGCCGCCGCCACCGTGGCGGCGCCCTCTTTCGGGTGGCGCATGGCGATGATGTCGGCATAGCACTCTACCGTGCGCACCGTATCCGCCACGCTTTCGCCCTTTGCCGCGCTGGACGAATTGGCCGAAGAAAAACCCAGCACCTTGCCGCCTAAACTGAGCATCGCTGCTTCAAAGCTCAAACGGGTTCTGGTGCTGGGTTCAAAAAACAGTGTGGCCAATATCTTGCCGTCACATTTGTGGGCAAAGGCAGTGGGGTTTTCCATGATTCTGTCTGCCAAAGCGATAATTTCATCAATTTCGCCGGTAGAGAGGTCGAGCGGGCTGATCAACTTCTTCACTGGTTTAGCCTCCTTCTATTCTGTGCGGGGCAGCCCCGCATTCCGTTATCGTGTAATATCATACAGTCTGTGCCCAAAACTTGCAAGCGCAATTTTTCTGTTTTTCTGCTTTTGCGCGAAACGTGCAAAAAAAGCGAAAAAACAGGCTAGGTTTTAGGCGTGTTGGCACAGCGGCGCACACGCCGGGGAAAGGGTGCCCTGTGCGCTTGACTTCCCCCATGCGCATCCAGTATCATAGAACAAAATACACTGGGGCGTTGTTCCCAGAAAGGAGCCCTTTATGCCTTGCCGCATTACAGACCGCACGCCGAAGCAGGACGGCTTTTTCATGCCGGCAGAATTTTCGCCCATTCGCCAGGTGTGGATGCTTTGGCCCGAACGGCCGGATAACTGGCGCGACGGCGCCAAGCCCGCACAGGCTGCCTATGCGAGGGTGGCCGAGGCCGTGGCCCGCTTTGCAGATGTGACGGTGGGCGTGTCGTGTGCGCAGTATGAAAACTGCCGCGCAAAGCTGCCGCCCAGTGTGCGCGTGGTGGAAATTGCCAGCAACGACGCCTGGGTGCGGGACTGCGGGCCCACCTTTCTAAAAAACGCCGCGGGCGAAACGCGCGCGGCGGATTGGGAATTCAACGCCTGGGGCGGCCTGTACGACGGCGCCTACTTCCCATGGGACAAGGACGCCGCCGTGGCGCGCAAGATATGCGAGATAGAGCGGGTGGATTCTTACCGTCCCAGAGGCTTTGTGCTGGAGGGCGGCTCGTTCCATGTGGATGGCGAAGGAACCGTGCTGACGACGGAGATGTGCCTTTTGAGCCCCGGCCGGAACCCGCATTTGGACAAGGCCGGAATTGAGCGCATGCTGTGCGAATATCTGGGCGCGGAAAAGGTGCTGTGGCTGAAGGACGGCATCGACCCGGACGAGACGAACGGCCATGTGGACGACGTGGCCTGCTTTGTGCGTCCGGGTGAGGCGGCCTGCATCTGGACAGACGACAAGGCCCACCCCTTCTACCGGGTGGCGCGCGAGAGCTATGAGGCCCTGTGCTCCATGACGGATGCCAAAGGCCGCCGCCTGAAGGTGCACAAGGTGTGCCTGCCGAAAGTGCCCGTGCGCATTGGCAAAAATTTTGCCATTGATGCCGCCGAGGGCTCGTTCCCGCGGCAGCCGGGCGAGGTGTGCCCTGCCTCTTACTTAAATTTCCTCATTGTGAACGGCGGCGTCATTGTGCCGCAGTTCTGCGATGAAAACGACGCCCTGGCGCTGGAGCAGCTTGCCTCCATTTTCCCGGATAAGGAAGTGGTGGGCGTGGACACGCTGGAGATAGTGTACGGCGGCGGAAACGTACACTGCATCACCCAGCAGCAGCCGCGCTGAAGCCGGGGCCCGGCAAGGTTCTGCGCGCCGGGCGCAGGGCCCCTTGCAAATGCCGCCCGTGCCCCGCGCCATGGGGTGTGCCGGACGCACAGCCGCCCACCGGGGCCGGCGGCCGGGGATGCCGTGCCGGACAGGCGGCTTACTTACCATCTTTTCATTGCGTGAGATGGGGGCTCTGCTGCCATTAAAAGCAGCGGCGAGGGTACGCCGCTGTCAGCACTTGCTGTATCTTTTATTTTTAGCCCTGCTGGTTCAGCAGAGCTTTCCCTCTTTACCCGGATATTTTTCCGGTACATCGAGAACCCTTTGGAACCACTTGTCCGGCAAGTGGTTTTTTACACAAACCAGCGCCCGGCCTCCAGACAGGGGCCGGGCGCTGGTTTGCACATCGGTATTTTATTTGGCAGGGTGCAGGCGCTCGTACTCACGCGGCGTCTGCACCTTTACATTGCAGAACTGTTCCGCATAGGCGTCGCGCAGGGCATCCTCCGTCACAGCCTGGGCCATGGCACGCTTCCACACCCAGTCCGGCACAGGGCCCTCTTTCGCCTTGGCGCCCCGCAGCGCAACGCGCGCGGCAAGCAACAGCGCAAGCCGCACAAGGCCGTACAGCGCAATGGCCGCGGCAAAAATACCCGGCACGCTGAACAGGCCTTTGCTTGCCACCACGAACCAGCAAAGCTGAAGCCCCGCACCGAAGCCGATGCCGTAAAAATTCCTCCGCATGGCCTCATAGACGCAGCCGGCGCACACGGGCACGGCCTTTTTTTCGCCGTCCATATACACGCCCGCCTCGCGCACGCCCTCTTTCTCTTCGCAAATACCGCACTGTGCCATTGCCGTATCCTCCTGCCAAATGCCTGCTGTTTACAGGCTTTTCATCAAATCTTTATTGCGTGTGTAAAGCTCGTTGAACACCACGCGCTGTTTTTCATACACCGCATGTGCGGCCATATCCGGCCGGATGACCTTGTCTGCTGTGACCACATTGGCCAGCTCGTCCCAGCTGGCATAGGCGCCGCCTGCCAGCGCCGCCATGATAGCGTCGCCGAACGCCGCGCCGAACGTCACCTTTGCGGTGCATATCTCGCGGCCTGTCACGTCTGCCACAGCCTGCAGCCACACGGGGTTCTTGGTGCCGCCGCCCACCGCCATAATGCGGCGCAGCGGCTCGCCATGCTCTTTCTCCAGAAGGTCCAGATGGGCGGCAATGGTATAGGCAATGCCCTCCAGCCCCGCCTTCACCATGTGGGCGCGCGTGTGGTTCACCGACAGGCCGAAATACACGCCCTTGGCGAACGGGTCGTTCAGTGGCGTGCGCTCGCCCGCAAAATACGGCAGGCACACCAGCCCCTCGCTGCCCGCGGGGACGGCGGCAGCCTCCTGCGCCATGGCGGCATATGCGTTCTCGCCGCCCGCAGCCTCGGCGGCCACGGCGTCCTTATAGAACTCGTCGCGCATCCATTTCGTCAGCGTGCCGGCTGTATTAGTGCCCGCGCATACGGAATACACGCCCGGAATGATGAATGTGCCGGGCCACAGGCGCGGCTCCTTCAGCAAATGGTCTGTCAGGTACACGAAATAGCAGCTGGAACCCATCTGCACCATGATGTCGCCGGGGCGGAACACGCCCGTGGAAATGGCCTCTGCGCCGGAATCGCCCGTGCCCACCAGCACCGGCGTGCCCTCGGCAAGGCCTGTCTGCGCTGCGGCCGCGGCCGTAACAGTGCCCGCAATATCGGTGGCATTGCGCACCTGGGCCAGCTGGTCCGGCCTGCAATACAGGCCGCAGTGCTCTTCATCCACGGTGTCGTTTGTTAAATTATACAACGGCGCGAAGTCTTCCGCAAGATAGCGGTCGATGGTAAACTTCCCGGTGAGCTTGGCACACAGGTAAGAAGAGCCTGTCAAAAATTTAGCCGTCTTTTCATATACTTCCGGCAGGTTGTTCTTCACCCACAGTATTTTGGGCGCAATGTCGGAGGAGCAAAGCTCGTGCCCGTACAGGCGCTCGGCCTCCTCTTTGCCGTAATATTCATACAGCCACGCTATCTCTTTATGACTGCGGCTGTCCACCCCATAGAGGATTGCGTTGCACAGCGCCGTGCCCTCGGCATCCACGGGCACACAGTCGCACCCCAGGGCCGAAAGCCCCACGCAGCCCACATCCTTTGCGTCCACTCTGCTTTCGGCCAGCAGCTGGCGGGACAAATGGCAAAAGTCACCCCACCAGGTCTTTTCTGCATCGTGCTCGAAAAAACCCGGCTGCGGGTTCAGCAGGCCATGCCCCCGGCTGGCAAAGGCTACTATTTCGCATTTTTCATTGATGAGCACGGCCTTTGTCTCGTTCGTGCCAACGTCGATGCCCATAAAGTATCTCATCACGCGTTCCCCCTCATCTGTTTTACAGTATCCATAAATTCTTTGACGCGCCGGGCGTCCACGCGGTTTTCAAACACGCCGTCCTTTTTGAAGGTGGTGCCCACGAACGCGCCGTCACAGTTGTTCAAAATCTGGGCTACCGTCTCTTTTTTGCAGCCTGTGCCGCATACCACCGGCACGCCCTTTGCTGCAGCACGCACCTCTTCCAGCAGCTCGCCGCCCGGGCCGACGCCTGCGGCGGCGCCGCCCACCACCAGCGCATCCGGCCGGCAGTTGAACAGCATGCTTTTGGCAATATCGGGGTAGCTGCGGTCGTTCAGGTACACTTCGCCCTCGCTGGTGACGAAGTAGAACAGCTTCAGCTCATCCAGCCGCAGGGCAGCCTTCAGGCGCAGCGTTTTCGCCACATCGCGGTCCACAAGGCCTAAATCGCCCGCCCAGGCGCCTGTGAACAGGCAGCGGGTAAAAGCAGCGCCCGTGGCGGCGCATATTTCCATAGTGGCATCGCCGTCATAAATGGCCTCTACACCATAGGGAACGGTGAAATGCTCCTTCAGGGCGCCCACCACCATGCCCATGGCGCCCAAGGTAACACCGGACACCTTCTTTTCGTACGGGATGCTGAGCTCATTTGTCACCAGCACGCCGTCCACTCCGCCATTTTGCAGGGCCTCCAAGTCGGCCCTTGCACAGGCAATGACGTCGTCCAGGCTGCCGTTTGGCGCGTAAAACGGGTCGCCCGGCAGCGGCTTGAGGTGAAGCAGGCCGATGATGGGCTTTTCCGTGCCGAACATTTCTTTCAAAAATGACATCTTGTTCCCTCCGAAATCTGTATGTAACGTTATGGTACGTCTTACATCATATCTATAACACAATACAAAAGTTTTTTCAAGCGCAGGGCAGAATTTTAGCGTTTTAACTAAGTGAAACTTGAAAGATTCAGTAAAATGCGCTAATATAATAGCAGTATCTGCACGCGGGGCTGTCAGGTGCTTCTGCGGCGGCCTTTTCCGCAGGCGGATACTGGCCACAATTTTACCCCCCGCGCCGCCGCGCGCGGGCGAAAGGCGGGAAACGACATTATGGGTTTTCAGCTGAATGAAGACTCCCTTACCCCACTGTACCAGCAGCTGATGGAGGACATCAAGACCTCATTGGCAGAAGGGAAGTATATGCCGGATGAAAAGATACCTTCCGAGCCGGAGCTGTCCGAACTGTACCATGTCAGCCGTATTACGGTGCGCAGGGCCATTGAAGAGCTTTGCACCGAGGGGTATCTTGTAAAAAAACAGGGCAAGGGCACATATGTCAGCCAGCCGAAGGTGATGCGCAAAATAGCGCAGAACGGCGATGTAATGGGCTTTTCCGAGGCGTGCCGCGCCTGCGGCATGCAGCCCGGCGCCCAGGTCATCAGCATCCAGCGCTGCCCTGCACGCTCGGATGAAGTGCGCTTTTTCAGCCTGCAGCCGCATTCGGATGTGATATATCTCCAGCGCGTGCGCACAGCCGACGGCGAGCCCGTGATGCTGGAGAACAATTTCTTTCCCTACCAGCCCTTCAGGGGCCTGCTGGATGCTTACGAAGCGCTTCAGGACGCCTCCCTGTTCGATTATCTGGACGCCGCTTACGGCAGAAAGCCGGAATCCACCACCTCCTGCACACTGGAGATTGTGCGCGCATCAGCCGAGCAGGCATCGTATCTGGATATCATCACCGGCGACCCCATGTTTTATATGAGCGCCTATTTTCTGGATGCAGAGGGCCAGCCCCTGGTCATCGGCCGCCAGTATATCGTCGGCAGCCGCTTTGTGTTCAATATCTGACGCCCTGTGTGTAAAGGCGCCGCCGCGCCCCAAGCCCCAAAGCATAAAACAGCGCCCGCGCGGCACCATTACGGTGCCGCGCGGGCGCTGTTTTGTATGCTTTAGCGAAATGACACTCCCCAGCAAAGCAGGGGAGAGTAAAAAAGCTTTCGCTTCCAGCATTGAGCGAAGCGGGAAGAGATGAACAACTTTACGATTGCCAGAAAGATAATCCTGGATAAACGGCGCCCGTTTACGGGCCATAGGGTAAGTGATGCAGGCGGCGGATTTTTTTCAGTGCCTCCTGAGAGGCTTGCCGGCAGTATGCCCTTTCAGGGCTTACGCAAGCCCCAGGCTTTGCCGGGGGCCTGACTTTCAAAAAGAGCGGCGGAAGGCCTCCGGCGCCGCCGCAGCCGCCGCGCGGCTGTTGGAGGTAGATTCCCGCACGATAAGCTCCGTCTCCAGCAGCACGCCCTTCGAAGGCAGGGCCGGGTTCGCAATTTTTTCCACCAGCAGCTCACAAGCCATCAGGCCCAGACGGATGCGGGGCTGGTCTACGGTGGTGATGCTGGGTGTGGTGACGGTGGAGAACTCAATATTGTCAAAGCCCGTCACCATCACGTCCTGCGGAACACGCAGGCCCACCTGACGTGCGGCGCGTATCACGGCAGCCGCATATACGTCCGATGTAGTCACAAAGGCATCAGGCGGCTCGGCCGTGCGCAGCAGCTGCATCGTGCTGGCAATGGCAAGCTCGCAGCTCACCTCTGGAAACTGCACCACCAGGTTCTGGTCTGGCGAGATGCCCGCTGTGCGCAACGCTTCCTCATAGCCGCGCAGGCGCCAGCGCGCGTATTTGTAGCGCGAGGGCCCGCTTAGAAAGGCGATGCGCCTGCACCCCTGCGACAAAAGATATTCCGTGGCCTTCTTGCTGGCGGCAAAATCATCTACAGAAACGTAGGGAAGGTCTGAGCTTTCATCATACTCACAGCATTGCACCAGCGGCACCACACTGCTCAGCGTGTGCAGGATATCTGCAGAGATATGGTTCGCTGTAATAAGCCCGGAGATGCGCAGGCTGCGCACCAGCTCCAGAATTGCGGGCAGGGTGTTGTGGTTGATATGGCTTTCGTTGATGATAAGATGATAGCCATGGCGTGTTGCGCCGGATTTTGCCCCGCGCACGATATCTGCATAAAATGGGTTATCCAGCGAGGGAAGGCTGATCATCAGCACATCGGAAGGGTCTGCCCTGCCCGCCTTCTCCACGAATGGGTAGCCATTGGCCTGCAGCACGGCCACCACCCGGTTATAGGTATCTGCCTTTACAATGCCCTTGTGGTTCAGCACACGGGACACCGTAGCAGGCGATACTCCCGCAGCCCGCGCCAACTGCGCAACAGTGGGCAAATCTTTCTTCATGGGCATGCCGTTTCACCCTTTCTTTTTTTGCATGTATCAAGGCCGTTTTGCCCTAATGACAGTATAGCACCCTTTCATGAAAAAGAATAGTGGTTTTCAGAAATATTTCATAATTTTCTGAAAAACCAAAATAAGATGTCCAAACCCGGTATGATTTGGTTATGCAAAACAGGGGAAATGTCTCTTCAATCTAAATATTTGTTGCATTTTGTACAGATGCCTTGCTATAATTATTTCAGAAAATGAAACAGACGGACAGGAGAAAATGCGGTGCACGCCGCAGAAAGGGCCCGCTGTTTCATAAAAACGCACCCTGTGAAGCACAGGGATACAAGTACATAAGGAGGCTCGTTTTATGAAAAAGTTTCTGGCAGTTGTTTTGGCTGCAGCACTGGCGCTGAGTCTGGTGGCCTGCGGCGGCGCGCCCGCTTCCAGCACGGCTTCCGCGGGTTCCGCAGGTGGTTCCACTCCCGCGAGCACGCAGAGCTATGATTACAAGATCGGCGTGGTGACGCCCTCCGGCGACCACGGCTTCACCGGCGAGAGTGTTGCGCAGGCGAACCTGATGGCCGAAGAAATGATGGAAAAATATCCTGGCATGGACATCACGGTGCGTGACGGCATCGACGCCGCAGCGCAGATTGAATCCATTGAAAACCTGCTGGCCGGCGGCGATGTCGATATGATTATCCTGTGGCCGATGGAGGGTGAGGCTCTTCGCAGCGCTGCGCAGAGCATTGTGGATGCCGGCGTGAAGCTGGTAGTGTATGACCGCCTTATTGAAGGCTTCACTGCCGACACGTTCGTGGGCGACATTATGGGCGACAATGTGGGCATTGGCAAAAACATGGGCGAATACCTGAACGAGTTCTTCGCCGATGATGACGATGTGCAGTACCTGCGCTTTGTAGGCGACAGTTCTACCGTTACCAGCCAGCGCAGCGAAGGCATGGACGGCGTGCTGGGCGACAACTTTAACCAGGTGGCCGAAACACTGGTGACCAACTGGTCTACCGAAGAGGCACAGGGCCAGATGGAAGACTGGCTGAACGCGCACTCGGTGGAAGAGATCGAAGCCCTTGACCTCATCGTAACGCATGATGACGAGATTGTGGACGGCATCATGAACGCGCTGGACGCCTATTCCGGCGAGGCTACCATCAACGTAAAGCTCATCACTTCCGTGGGTGGCCGTGAAGAGACAATGCAGAAATTTGAGAGCACAAAGCTGGGCGTGAAGTTCTGGACGAGCTTCTTCTCGCCGTCCTTCATCCGTGACGCATTTGAGCTTGGCATCGGCGATTTGACTGGCGAGCCGTATTCTGCCGAGCAGGACGAGAACGGCACGTATCTCATCCCCTCCTTCTCCATCACCAATGCGGAACTGGCCGGCGATGAAGATTTCGAAAGCTACCGCGCCAGCGATGCGTATGCCACGCGCTATGCCATCAACGAGTGATGCACGGCATCTAGGCAAAGCATGACATTCTGGGGCCGGCCGGCCTTTGCCGGCTGGCCCCTTTTTTATTAAAACAAGGAGGAGACTGCACGATGCTTGTGGAAATGAAAAACATCGTGATGGAGTTCGGCCCCACCCGCGCAGTGAACGATGTCAGCATCACCGTCGAGCCCGGTACGATTCTGGGTTTGCTGGGCGAAAACGGCGCCGGAAAATCCACACTGATGAACGTGCTGGCCGGCACTTATCTTCCCACGAAGGGCGGCGTGTTCATCAATGGCCAGAAAGTGGTGATGGCAAGCGCCAAAGTTGCCAACCAGCACGGCATCCGGTTTATCCATCAGGAGCTGAACCTGTGCAATGACCTGAAGGTATTCGAAAACATGTATCTGGGCAGCGAAATAAGCCGCGGCGGCCTGCTGCGCGAAGAGGAAATGAAGCGCCGCTGCACCGAAGTGCTGGCACGCATGCAGGTGGCCATCAACCTTGATATGCTGGTGTGCGACCTGAACGCCGCGCAAAAGCAGCTTGTAGAGATTGCAAAGGCGCTGCTGTTCAAATCGGAGCTCATCATTATGGATGAGCCCAGCACAGCCCTTTCCACCCATGAGATAGAAAACCTGTTCGACATCATGCGCAGCCTGAAAAAAGAGGGCGTCAGCTTCATTTATATCTCGCACAAAATGCCCGAGTTGTTCGAGATATGCGATAAATACTATGTGCTGCGCGATGGCTGCCTGGTGGCAGAGGGTAAATTTGAGGATACCGACGAGGACGGCATTACCGAGCTGATGATAGGCCGCCAGCTTCACGATGCGGAATTTGAAAACCATGCAGACCATATTCGCCCCGAGGTGGCCATGGAGGCCCAGCACCTTTCGGGCGAGGGTTTTGAAGACATCAGCTTTCAGCTTCACAAGGGTGAAGTTCTGGCTATTACAGGGCTTCAGGGGTCCGGCCGCGATGAGCTGGCAGACGCGCTGTTTGGCGTGATACCCGCCAGGGGCAGGCTTAGCTTCGGCGGCCAGACGCTGGAAAACGCCAGAAATATTAAATTTCATATGAAACACGGTGTGGCGCTTGTGCCCCGCATGCGCAAAGAGCGCGGTATCCACGATGACCTTTCCATCATAGACAATATGTCCATGGCGTTTCTGAACACCAAGTGGAAAAAGCTGCTTATCAGCGGCAGGGCCGAGCGCGAGCGCTTTGCGCGCCAGCAGAAGGCGCTGCAGATAAAGGCCGGCAGCCCGGCCAACCCCATCACCTCGCTTTCAGGCGGCAACCAGCAGAAGGTCATTCTCGGCAAATGGCTGGAGACGGACGCCGAAGTGCTTTTGTTCGACAACCCCACGCAGGGCATCGACGTGGGCACAAAATTCGAGATCTATCACCTTATTCTGGAGCTTGCAAAGCAGGGCAAGGCCATCATCGTATTCTCATCTGAATTTCCCGAGATATACAAGGTCGCAGACTCCTGCATGGTGCTTTACAAGGGCAGGGTAAACGCGGTGATGAGCCGTGAGGAAATGACCGAGAAAAACGTGATGTACTATTCTACCGGCGCGAATGTGGAGGGTGCGAAAAATGCTTAAATCCTTGAAAAAACAAACTCCAAAAGAGTTTTTCAAAATGGTTGTGAAAGAATACAGCTTTATTCTTTCCTTGATTTTACTTCTGGTGATTGCCACCTGCGTGAACCCGAACTTCTTCTCCTGGACCAATATTACGAACCTTTTTGTGCAAAGCTCCATGGTCGGCCTGATTGCAATGGGCATGAGCATGGTCATTTCGGCCGGGCAAATCGACATTTCCGTGGGCGCCCAGCTTGCCATCATCGGCGGCTTCGGCATTGAAGTGCTGAACAAGACGGGCAGCGCCGTTGTGATGCTGCTGTTCTGCTGCGCGTTCGGCGTCGTCATCGGCACCATCAACGGCCTGCTTGTTACAAAGGGACACATGCCCGCCATGATTGCCACGCTGGCCATGCAAAGCGCGTGCCGCTCCATCATCAACCATTTCGGCTCCGGCGGCCCGTTCACTGTAGACAAGGCACTGTACGATTCCTTCCGACAGCTTGCCGTGGGCGGCATCGGCTTCGGGCGCTTCAAAATCCCTTATCTGATGATTATTTTCATCGCCGTCACCATCGTGTTCCACATCATCATGAAGCACACGAAGCTCGGCAAGCATATTTACGCCGTGGGCTCCAACGAAACCAGCGCGCGTCTGGCGGGCATCAACGTCACGTTCATCAAAACCATCATCTTCACCATCACCGGCCTGATGTGCGGCCTTGCCGCTGTTATCTATGCCTCGCGCATGACGGCCGTGGCCGCCTCCAATGCAGGCCTGAACTTTGAAATGGATGCGATTGCCGCCGTGGCAATCGGCGGCACCGCCATGTCCGGTGGACGTGGCAAGATTGTGGGCACCTTTGTGGGTGTTCTGATGTTCCGCATCATCTCCAACATCCTCACGGCAGCGGATGTCTCCACATTCCTGAACGGTGCTATCTCTGCCGCCATTATCATCATTGCCGTGCTGCTGCAGGGCTTCCAGAACCATAAAAAATAAAAGGCGGCTTTCAGGGCAGGCGCCCTTTTTGAAGAGGAGGCAATGAAATGATTAAAATAGGCATTATCGGGTGCGGAAAGATCACCGAAGTACGGCATGCCCCCGAATATATGGAAAACCCGAATTGCAAGCTGGCTGCATTCTATGACCTTGTTCCCGCTAGGGCTGAGGAATTTGCGCGCAGGTTCGGCGGCAGAGCGTACGGCTCTGTGGACGAGCTGCTGGCAAGCGGCGTAGATGCCGTGAGCGTGTGCACGGCCAACACCTCTCACGCAGCCATGGCCATTCAGGCGCTGCGCGCAGGCAAGCATGTGCTGTGTGAAAAGCCCATGGCCACCACCCTGGCAGACTGCGAGGCCATGGCGGCCGCCGCGCGGGAAAGTGGCAAATACCTGATGATAGGCCAGAACCAGCGCCTTGCAAAAGCACATGTAGAGGCAAAGAAAATACTGGACAGCGGCGAAGTGGGCACACTTGTTACCTTTGAAACGCATTTCTGCCACCCAGGCCCCGAGGGCTGGACGGGCAAAAAGAATTCCTGGTTCTTCGACAAGCGCCTGGCCTCGTTCGGCGCCATGGCAGACCTTGGCGTGCACAAAACAGACCTCATCATCTGGCTCACCGGCCGGAAAGTGGTGCGCACCTATGCCGTGCTTGCCACACTGGATAAAAAGTTCCCCGACGGCAGCCCCATCACCGTGGACGACAACGCCTTCTGCACTTATACGCTGGAAGGCGGCGCCGTGGGCACGCTGGCCGTGGGCTGGACAAATTACGGACAGGAGAACAATTCCACAAAGCTCTACTGCACGGGCGGCGTCATTCGCATGTATGACGACCCGCAGTATTCCCTCATTGTGGAAAAGCGCGACGGAACCGTAGTGCCCTACGAGCTGGATAAGCTTACCTCTAACAAAGAGCAGACGAGCGGCGCGCGTACATCCACAGGCGTCATTGACGCGTTCATTGAAAGCATCCGCACAGGCACCCCGCCCGCCATCAGCGGCGAGAGCGTGCTGCCCGCCATGAAGGCCGTGTTTGCAAACCAGCTTTCCAGCGAGCAGAACAAAGCCGTGGATGTAGAATAAGGAGGCATCAAAATATATGAAACGACCTATCACCATTGCGTCCGGCCAGTTTGGCGACCTTTCGCTGGAGGAGCTGTGCAGGCTTGTAAGCTCCATCGGCTACGAGGGCATAGAGGTGGCCTGCCAGGCCCATATCAATGTGCACAAGGTGCTGGAGGACGACGCCTATGTGGCGCAGTTCCGCGCCACGCTGGAAAAGTACGGGCTGAACGTGTGGGCGCTGGGCGCCCACCTGATCGGCCAGTGCGTGGGCGACAACTGGGACCCCCGTCTGGATAATTTCGCCCCCAACGCCCTTGCCGGCAGGCCGGACGAGATACGCGCCTGGGCGGTGGAAGAGATGAAAACCGTGGCGCGCGCTGCGCAGAAGCTGGGCGTCAAGGTGGTCACCTGCTTTCTGGGCAGCCCCATCTGGGCATACTGGTATTCCTTCCCGCAGACGCCGCCCAGCATGGTAGACGAGGGGTTTGCCCGCATCAAAGAGCTGTGGACGCCCATTTTCGACGTGTATGACGAGTGCGGCGTCAGGCTGGCGCTGGAGGTGCACCCCACCGAGATCGCTTTTGACTATTACAGCACCAAAAGGCTGCTGGACACGCTGGACTGGCGCCCCACGCTGGGCCTGAACTTCGACCCCTCTCACCTGCAGTGGCAGGGAATGGACCCCTGCCTCTTCCTGCGCGATTTCGCAAGCCGCATCTACCATGTGCACATGAAGGACGTAAAAGTCAAGCTGGATGGGCGCAGCGGTATTCTGGGCAGCCACATAGAATTCGGCGACAGAAGCCGGGGCTGGAACTTTGTATCTCTGGGCCACGGTGACGTGGATTTTGACGGCATCATCCGCGAGCTGAACCAGATGGGCTACGACGGGCCGCTGAGTGTAGAGTGGGAGGACAGCGGCATGGAGCGCACCTTCGGCGCCGCCGAGGCCTTCGAATTTACAAAGAAAATCAATTTTTCACCTTCAGATGTAAGCTTCGACGCTGCCCTGAAGGTGGAATAAGCATCGCAAAAACCGCGCAGAAGGGCCGTGCGGCCGCGGAAGAAAAGCCCTGGCCCGCACAGCCCTTCCATGCGTCAAAAAACATGAGGGAAAAGGAAAGGTTCTGATTATGGGTAACAAAACGCTGGAGGTGATGCGCCCCATGGGGGCGCGGCGCAGCTTCCGTTACGCCGTGTTCGATTTTGACGGTACGCTCAGCCTCATCCGCGAGGGATGGCAGGGCATCATGATACCCTATTTTGCAAGTGAGCTTGCCGCCGCGCCCGGCGCGGCAGGCAGGACCTATGAGGACATCTACGAAGAGGCAAAGGAATTTATCTTCGTGAATACGGGCAAGCAGACCATCTACCAGTGTATCGAACTTGCCCGGCGCATCAGCGCCCTGGGCGGCATCGCAAAAGACCCGCAGGAATACAAGGACGAATATGTGCGGCGCCTGCTGCGTGCTGTGGACGGGCGGCGCACCGGTCTGGCCAGCGGAGCCTGCACCCCGGAGGACTGGCTTGTACCCGGCTCACAGCAGCTTCTTGCCATGCTGCGCCGCCACGGCGTCACCCTGTATCTTGCCAGCGGCACAGACGACGAGCATGTGAAGGAGGAGGCCGCGCTTTTGGGCCTGACAGAGTATTTCGGCCCACATATTTACGGCGCGCAGCGCGACTATAAAACGTTCTCGAAAAAAATGGTCATCGAGCGCATCCTGCGGGAAAACAGCCTGCCGGGCGAGGCCCTGCTGGGGTTTGGCGACGGCTATGTAGAGATAGAAGATGTGAAGGCGGCCGGCGGGTTTGCCTGCGGCGTGGCCTCGAACGAAAAGACAAGGCAGGGCGTGGATGAATGGAAACGCCAGCGCCTCATCCGCGCCGGAGCGGACATCATCATTCCCGACTACCGCCGTCTGGATGAGCTGGAGGCATTTTTGTTTGAAAAGGAGGCACAGTGACATGCCGTTCGAACAGTTTGACCGCTCGCACCTGAGGCTTCTGCCCCTGTGCGAGCGCGTGCACGACCTTGATTTGAGCGTGATGGTAAACCCAGATGAACAGCCCGAATACCACCACGATACCATAGACCTTCTGGCGCAGCGTGTGCGTGCTGCGCGCGAAAAGGGCGCCAGCGTGCTGATGATGATGGGCGGGCATGTAGTGCGCGCTGGCGTGGGGCCCTGCCTTATCCGCCTGGCGGAGGAGGGTTATATCACCCATTTTGCCTTCAACGGCGCCACCGCCATCCACGATTTTGAATTTGCCATGATAGGCGCCACCACCGAAAGCGTGGCAAAGTACATCAGCGAAGGGCAGTTCGGCCTTTGGGAGGAGGACGCCCAGTACATCCGCGCCCTGAACGAGGGCGCAAAACTGGGCCTTGGCGCCGGTGAGGCCCTGGGCAAATGGATTGTAGAGCACGATTTTCCCTATGCCCAGTACAGTGTGCTGGCCGCGTGCTACAAACTGCACGTGCCCGCCACGGTGCACATAGGCATCGGGTGCGACATCGTGCACGAGCAGCCAGAGGCCGACGGCGCGGCGCTGGGCGAGGCTACCTACACCGATTTTCTCATCTACGCGCACACCATTGAAAATCTGGAAAACGGCGTGTTCCTGAATTTCGGCTCGGCGGTGATTGGGCCGGAGGTATACCTGAAGGCGCTTTCCATGGCGCGCAACGTGGCAAAGCAGGAGGGCCGCAGCATCGGCCATTTCACCACGGCGGTGTTCGACCTGCTGCCGCTGGAGGGAAAAAACATCCACGAGGCGCCGCCGAAAAGCGACCCGCGCTATTATTTCCGCCCTTGGAAGACCATCATGGCGCGCACCGTGGCCGACGGGGGAGAGAGCTATTATGTGCAGGGCGTGCACCGCGACACTGTGCGCGCGCTGAGCTGGCAGCTTCTGCACAGCAGGCCGTGAACAGGAGGCGAGCGATATGACACAGGCACGCTTGCAGGAGCTGCTGGCCGGGTTCGGCCGCCTGCATATCACCGTAGTAGGCGACTTGTTTCTGGACCGCTGGTGGGAAGTGGACCGCAGCCTGGACGAGCCCAGCGTGGAAACTGGCCTTACCGCCTACCAGGTGACGGGCCGCCGGCAAAGTGCCGGGGCCGCGGGCACGGTGCTGAACAACCTGGCCGCGCTGGGTGTGGGTGATGTACAGGCCGTATCCATGGTGGGCGACGACGGCGAGGGCTTTGAGCTGCTGCGCCTGCTGGAAAAAGCGGGTATCGGCACCGCCGGGGTGGTGCGGCGCGGCGATATTTTCACCCCCGCCTACACAAAGCCGATGTTCCTTTCCCAAAAAAGCAGGGCAGAGGCAGAGCACAACCGCTTCGACATCAAAAACCGCAGGCCCACGCCGCCCGATGCGCAGCAGCAGCTGATATGCAATATGCAGCGCGCGGCGGCGCAGAGCGATGCGCTGATTGTGCTGGACCAGCTGACGGAGCCCGACGCCGGGGTGGTGACGGCACAGATGCGCGCGGCGCTGGCCGGCACAGCGCAGAAATACCCCGAGCTTCTGATTTTTGCCGATTCCCGCGCCTTTGCAGATGAGTTCACCGGCGTCACCATCAAGTGCAACGACAAAGAGGCGCGCAGCCTTGTGCTTGGGCCGCAGCATGCAGACGACGCCTTCAGCCATTCGGTGATGAGCCAGTGCCAGCGCGAGCTGCGCAGGCGCACCGGCCGCCGCGCCGTGATAACCTGCGGCAGCAGGGGTGTGCTGGTAGAGCAGAAGGGCGCCAGCGTGCTGGTGCCCGCCCTGCCCGCCCCCAGGGTGATGGACGTGTGCGGCTGCGGCGATGTGTGCACCTCGGGCATGGTGAGCGCACTGTGTGCGGGCGCCACCTGGCAGGAAGCGGCAGAACTGGGCAACCTGTGCGCCTCTGTCACCATTCGCAAAATAGGGCAGACGGGTACTTCCCGCCCGGACGAGGTGCTGGCGCAGAACCTCCGGTTCTGCAAAGGAGAGGAAAAATGATGCGCACGTTTCTGTGCTTTGACATCGGAGGCTCGAAATATAATGTAGGCCTTGTGCGCGGGGACGGCACTGTGCTGGCCCGCCAGAAAAGCCTGTGGGCCGGGCACACGGCACAGGCCATGCTGAGGGAATTATTTTGTGCGGGGCACGCCGTTCTGAACCGCTGCCCCGGGCTGAAGCCCTGCGCAGCCGGAGCTACCATTCCCGGCCTCGCCGATGCAGCCAGCGGCATGTGGATAGAGGCCAGCTTTTCCGGCATTCAGAACCTTCCCATCGCACGCCTGCTGGAGCAGGAGTTCGGCCTGCCCACAGCCATTGAAAACGACGCGAGGGCATGTGCCCTGGCCGAGCGGATGTTCGGGGCCGGAAAAACCGTGGACGATTTCTTTTATGTGACGGTATCCAACGGCATCGGCGGCGCGCTGTTTCTAAACGGGGCGCTGTATACCGGGGCCCTTGGCAACGCGGGCGAGCTTGGCCACTGCACAGTGGTGGAAAACGGGCGCCCGTGCGGCTGCGGCAAACGCGGCTGCCTGGAGGCGCATGCCGCAGGGCCTGCCATCACTAAAAATTATATGGAGCTTGGCGGCACGCCGGGCGAAGACGGCGCGCCGCCCACTGCGAAAGAGATTGCCGCCCGCGCGCGGGCGGGCGAGGAGGCTGCGCTTCGCACCTTTGCGCTGGAAGGGCGGCTTTTGGGCGCGGCACTGGCGCAGGCCGTAAATATTCTGAACCCGGCCCGCGTCATACTGGGCGGCGGCGTAAGCCTCGCATACGATGTGTTCGGCCCGGCGCTTGAACAGGCGCTTGGCCGGAATATTTACCGCAAAGCAAGCGGCAATGTGGACGTAATGCCCACGCCGCTGGGCTATGACGGCGGGCTGTATGCCGCAGCCGCACTGGCCATCCTGCGGGCAGAGAAAGGATGATTTTGATGAAAGAATATCTCGGCACCTACAAAAAAAGCCTCACGGACGCCATCTGGGCCATTGAAGAACCGGAGTTTGCCAAAGCGGTGGAAATTTTAAGGCAGGCATGGTTCCATGACAAACAGGTGTTCATCATGGGCAACGGCGGCAGCGCGGGCACGGCAAACCACTTTGTGTGCGACTTTGGCAAAAACGCCGTGCAGGCCCCGGGAAAGCGCCGCTTCCGTGTGCTGTCTGTCTGCGACAATATTGAAAAAGTCACCGCGCTGGGCAACGATTTCTCCTTTGAGGACATTTTCAGCTTTCAGCTCGGCAACCTGATGAACGACGGCGACGTGCTGATTGCCGTATCGGCCTCGGGCAATTCGCCCGATCTGGTGCGCGCATGCGAGTTTGCGGCGCAGAAGCATGCGCACATCATCACGCTCTCAGGCTTTGAGGGTGGAAAGATTAAAGCCTTTGCCGAGGCGGCCTTTGTGGTGCGGCGCGAAAGCTATGAGCAGATTGAAGATGTGCACCTGAACATTCTGCACATGCTCACCTATTATTTCAAGACGCACCCGGAATGCCTGGAGGCATAGCGCCCCCTTGCGGCGCAATCCGCAGACAAAAGCCCTCTTCCCGCAGGAAGAGGGCTTGCGTTTTGTGAGGTTGGGGAAGCCGTCGGCAGAGCCGGAAAAGGTGCCCCATAAAAAGGTTTTCGCCTCCAGTATCAAGCAAAGCGGGCCGCTGACAGCCAGCCTTACAGGGCAGAAAAGCTTTTGTCAGAGCGGGGGCTCATCCGTTTGCATGCTGTGGGGCGGGCAATGCAAACGGAAGAATTTTCGGCGCATCTTGGGAGACGCTTGCCGGTAATAATGCCTTATAGGGCTTACTCTGGCCGCCTGCTCAGCCAACGGCTACGGATTCAGGGTAGCTCAAGAGAACAGCGCCTGCACGGCCGCCGCGGCGCGGCGGGCCATTTCGGCGTGGTCCTGCGGCGTGAAATGGATGCCGTCCTCACCCAGGACGGCAAATTGCCCTGCATCGAAATAGCCGCAGCCGAAGCGCCGGGCAATGCCGGCGTAAATGGGGGCCAGCTCTTTTGATTTTTCCACACTGGATGGAGAGAACTCAATGCCCTCTTTGCAGCGCAGCGGCGCGGGCGATACCAGCACCACCTTCGGCGCAGGTGAAAAGGGGCATGCTGTGCGAAGGCGAAGCAGAAGCTCCTCCATTCCGTAGCCTATCTCCTGCGCGCACACATGATAGCGCGTCTTGGTATCATTTGTGCCCAGCATCACCACCAGTGCGTCCGGCGCATGGCTCTGCACGATAGGCACGATTTGCTCGATGCCTGCACGGTACGGCTCAATATAGTCGGAAAACACTGTGGTACGCCCGGAAAGGCCTTCGGCCACCACCTCATACCCTGCCCCCAAAAGCTGTGCCATGCGACAGGGCCAGCGCACCTCGCGCGCATAACGCCCGCCGGTGCCGGGCACATAGCCGAAGGTGTTGGAATCGCCAAAGCACAAAATTGTTTTCAAAAGACGGCACGCTCCTTTTTTCAATATCTGCGGGCCTGCCACGCTGTGCGCGGGATGCCGGGGCCCGCCATGGCACAGGACCCTGAACGGCCGCCTGCGCCGCAGCCGGGCGAAAAGCTGCTGCCCGCCCGGCAGGAACCGCGCCTGGCCTCCGGCAGGCGGCTTGTTCAGTCCTCCAGCGCCATCTGGTTCATCACCGCAGCAATGATTTTAATATCCTCAATATAAGAGGAGATGGTAAGGTGCTCGTTGGGCGCATGAATCAGAGAGCGGTCACTGGTGGCTCCGAACATGGCGGCAGGAATATTCTGCTCTTTGCAGAACACATGCATGGGCGACGTGCCGTCCATGCTGTAATGCAGGGCGGGCTCTTCGCCGTACAGGCCGCGCAGGGCGTTCACCACAGCGCGCGCAAAGGGAGAGTGCGGGTCGCTGCGGAAAGCGGGCGCGGCAGCCGTCACCTTCAGCTGCACATCTGCAAAGCCGTTGTCGTCCAGATGCTTGCGCAAGGCCGCGGCAATCTCCTGCGGGTTCTGGTCTGGCACAAGGCGGAAATCTATCTTCACGCTGGCCTTTGCAGGCAGAACCGTCTTCTGGCCCGGGTCAATATAGCCCGAAACGAGGCCACAGATATTGCAGGTGGGCTCATAATACATACCGCGCAGCACTTCATCGCGCGTTTTGCCATTCAAGAAATGGTCGATGCCGAAATATTCCTTGGCCGCCTCGGTATTGTAGGGGTCTGTTTTCAAAATGTCTATTTCTTCCTGCGTCAGTGGGCGCACCTTGTCGTAAAAGCCCGGGATCAGCACACGGTCCGTCTTGTCCTTCAGGGTGCTCAGCGCCCACACCAGGCGCCATGCCGGATTTGTGACAATAGGGGCATAGCAGGAGTGTGAATCTGTCTTGGGGCCCTGGCATTCCAGCTCCACATACAGAAGGCCCTTGGCGCCGAAGTGTACCTGTGCGGGCTCGCCCGGCTCCTTCACGCCGCCCTCCCAGTTGTAGCCGTCACAGGCCAGCAGCTCGGGGTGGGCTTTGGCAAACACCTCCAGGTTGGGGCTGCCTATCTCTTCCTCGCCTTCTACAATGAACTTCACGTTTACGGGCAGCCTGCCGTACACCTTCAAAAACGCGTCCACTGCACATATTTTAGAGGCAAGGCCGTTTTTATTGTCCGCCACGCCGCGGCCGTAAATGGCGCCGTCGCGCACATCGGCGGAATAGGGCGGCGTCACCCACTCGTTCAGGGGGTCTACCGGCTGCACATCATAGTGGTCGTAAAAGCCGAAGGTCTTATCGCGCTCGCCCTTTATCTCGGCATAGATGACGGGGTTGCCCGGCGTGGGCACCTCCTGCGGCTGCGCCCCTATGCCTCGCAGAGACTTTTTTACCAGCCTTACCATGTCCTGAATGCCCTCGCCCGTGTCGGCGATGCTGGGCTGGCGCACCAGCGTGCGCAGGAATTCTGTATATTCATCCGCATGCTGGTCGATATAGTCATATACTTTCTGCATATCAAAGGTCATTGTTCTTCGGTTCCTTTCTGCGCGGTCCAAGCGGCAAACTCTTCGTCTGTGGCCAGTACATAGTGTGTGCCGCCCACAAGACGCCGGGTGCCGTTTTCATAGCGGATGCCGCTTTTTGCATAATCATATCCCACTGCCTTGCGCTGCTTTTCCACACGGGGGTTCGTGTGCGGAATAGCGGAAAGAAGGCTTTTCGTATAAGGGTGAACGGGGTTTTCAAATATCTCTTCCTTCGAGCCCGTCTCTACCAGATGGCCCAGGTGAAGCACGCCAATGCGGTCTGAGATATATTTGACCATGGAAAGGTCATGTGCAATGAACAGATACGCACAGCCCGTCTCTTTCTGAATATCCTTCATCAGGTTTACCACCTGCGCCTGAATGGATACATCCAGCGCGCTGATGGCCTCGTCGGCAATGACAAGGTCCGGGTTCATCACCAGTGCACGCGCAATGCCGATGCGCTGGCGCTGCCCGCCGGAAAACTGGTGAGGGTAGCGGTTGGCGTGCTCATGCGAGAGGCCCACGCGCTCCAGCATGCGGTACACCTTGTCGCGCCGCTCGGCGGCATCCTTGTACAGGTGGTGCACGTCCAGCCCCTGCGCAATAATGTCTATTACCTTTTCCCGCGGGTTCAGAGACGCCATGGGGTCCTGAAAAATCATCTGCATTTTTGTGCGCAGCATCTTTGTCTGCGCCGCCGTCAGCCTGCCGGTGATATTTTCGCCGTTAAAGATAATGGTGCCGCCGGTTGGGTCATACAGGCGTATGATGCTGCGCCCCGTGGTGGATTTGCCCGAACCGGATTCGCCCACAAGGCCATAGGTCTCGCCCGGAAATATCTCGAACGAGATGTCGTCTACCGCCTTCACGGTAAAGGTTTTGTTCACTTTGAAATACTGCTTCAGATGCTCCACTTTCAAAAGGGGCTGCCTTGCCGCGGTATCCATATCACCGGCCCCCTTTCAGCATGGCGTCTATGCGCCTTTTCAGCTGCGCCGGCATCTCTACCTTGGGCGCCTGCGGATGCAAAAGCCAAGTGGCTGCTTTGTGATGGCTGTTGATTGTGAACATGGGCGGCTCCTCTTCAAAGTCTATCGCCATAGCATATTCATTGCGCGGCGCAAAGGCATCGCCTTTCACCGGGTGAAGCAGGTTCGGCGGTGAGCCGGGAATGGTGTACAGTTTTTCATCGGCGGTGTCAAGGTCTGGCATGGAGGACAAAAGCCCCCAGGTGTATGGGTGGCGCGGCTCATAGAAAATGTCGTCTACCGTGCCCGATTCCACAATTTTTCCTGCATACATCACATCTACAAAATCGGCTATTTTCGCCACCACACCCAAATCGTGCGTGATATAAATAACGGCGATGCCGGTGCGCTTTTGAATATCCTGAATAAGCTCCAGAATTTTTGCCTGCACTGTTACATCCAGCGCCGTGGTTGGCTCGTCGCAAATCAGAAGCTGTGGCCTGCATGCAAGCGCAATGGCTATCACCACACGCTGGCGCATGCCGCCCGAAAGCTGGTGCGGATAGTTTTTCATGCGCTTTTCCGCATCTTCAATTCCAACCTCTTCCAGCAGCTCTACTGCGCGCTTGTACGCCTCTGCCTTGGGCGTTTTATAATGGTAGCACATCCCCTCCATAATCTGTTTGCCAATGGTCATGGTGGGGTCCAGGCTGGTCATGGGGTCTTGAAACACCATGGCAATGCGCTTGCCCTTAATGCGTCGGCGCATTTCTTTGGCAGAGAGCTTTACAAGGTCTTCCGTCACTTCTTTTTCCCCATCGCGGTAAGTGAATTCCACGCTGCCGGCGTTCACCGTCTCATTCGAGGCACGGATGCCCATTACCGTTTTCACTGTGACAGATTTGCCCGAACCGGATTCGCCCACAATGGCAAGCGTCTCGCCCTCAAACAAATCCAAATCTACCCCGCGCACGGCGTTTACCATACCGGCAGACGTCTTGAACGACACATCAAGGCCGCGTATTTTCAGAACATGTTTTCTCTCGTCCATTGCTGCGGCCTCCTCACTGCTCTTTCATCTGCGGGTCAATGGCGTCCCGCAGGCCGTCTCCCAGCACGGTGAAGCTGAGCATCAGAATGGCCAGAATGACCACCGGCGCCACAATCATATACGGATATGTCATGGCGGATTTATAACCGGTGTTGATCAGAGAGCCAAGCGATGCCATGGGCTCCTGCACGCCAAGACCGATGAAGGCAAGGAATGCCTCCAGAAAAATGGCGTCCGGAATGGAAAAGGTAAAGGTGATAATGATTTGTCCAAATGCATTGGGCAGCATGTCCTTGCGCACAATGCGCAGGCTGGGCGTGCCCAGCGTTTTGGACGCCAGGACAAATTCCTGGTTTTTCAGCTTCAGCACCTGTGCGCGCACGATTCGGCTCATGTTTACCCATGAGGTGATGGTGAGCGCAATGACAATGCTTGCGATGCCGGGCTTCATCACAAGCAGCAGAAGCGTCAGAATGACCATGGACGGTATGCCCACCAATATCTCGATAAAACGCTGCATCACATTGTCTACCCAGCCGCCGAAATAACCTGAGATAAGCCCATATACCACGCCGATAAGCAGGTTTACCGTGATGGACAAAAAGGCTATCATCAGCGAAATGCGTGTGCCTTCGCCCACACGGGTGAAAATATCGCGCCCAAGGTTGTCGGTGCCGAAATAGTGGTATTCCTCAATGCCCTTCTGCGCATATATGTCTACGCCGTTCAGCGTGCCGTCAAAGATGCCAAGCTTTTCAAGGCCGGGTATCTTGGGCGGCAGGTTCGTTGCCGCCGCATTGACATCCTTATATGTATAGCCGCTTACCATGGGCGCCACAATGGCGAACAGCATCACCAGTATGATGAGCACAAGGCCGATGATGGCGCCCTTGTTGGCGCACAGGCGCGCCAGCACATCGCGCCCATAAGACTGGCTGGCATAGTTTTCGTCTATCTCTGCCTTCGGATGACGGTTTACAAAGCGGAAATCCTCCGCTGTGAGGGTGCGTTTTTCTTCCACTTTGTCATTCCTCCTTCGCAAGGCGGATGCGCGGGTCTATCACGCCGTACAGAATATCCACAAGCAGCATCACGCCAATGAACATCACGCTGTAGATAAAGCTGATGCCAAGGATGACATTGTAATCGTTGTTCTGGATAGCCGTAATAAAATAGCTTCCGATACCGGGGATGGAAAATGCCTTTTCCACCACAAGCGAGCCGGTCATCAGGTTCACCACAAGCGGCGCCAGCACAGTAATGATGCCGATGAGTGTGTTGCGCAGCGCGTGCCGGGTGATGAGGCGTGTGCGCGAAATGCCCTTGGCGTCCGCCAACTGGATATAATCGGAAGTGAGAACCTCCACCATCTCGCTTCGCGCGTAGCGCGCAATGGAGGCCACTGTGAACATGCACAGCGAAATGGTGGGCAGAACGCTGGAAAGCCCCGGCTCTGCCGTGCTGTAAATCAGAGGGAACATTTTTATTTTGAACCCCAAAAAGTAGGAAAGCCCCAGCGCAAACACAAAGCTTGGCAGGCTGATGCCCAGCACCGACACAATGGTGGCCAGCGTGTCGAACCAGGTGTTGCGTTTCAGCGCCGCCACAATGCCCAGCACAAGGCCTATGACGCTGCCCACGGCCGCTGCCTGCAGCCCCAGCCTCAGCGATATCAGAAGCCTTGGCCCCAGCATATCCGCCACCGGCATGTTCTTCTGAATCGAGTAGGACACGCCAAAATCGCCGGTGAGCATATTTTTGATATAATTGAAAAAGCGCACCATCACAGGCTTATCCAGCCCATATTTCTGGTTCAGCATCATTTTCTGTGTTTCCGTCATTTTTTCGTCGTTGAACGGCGAGCCCGGCATCAGTTCCAGCATCAAAAACAGAACGAACAGAATGACGAACACCGTCACCACTGCAATGCACAGGCGCTTGAACACATATTTTTTCATGGAAGGGCTCCTTGCCTGCCCGCACAAGCGGGCTTTTTTTACAGGTCTCTGACGGCCTGTTTGAAAAAAGCGCCGTGGGATATGCCCAGCATATCCCACGGCGGCCAGGTTCCGTTACATGCGGGTTTCGCCTTGCGGGATTCCCCTTATGCGGAAGTCTTGTTCAAATCGCGATAAATCCATTCAATGCCGATAAAGTGGTAATCCATACCCGTGACACCCGGGCGGGTGAGGGTGGCCTCGCCGTTCTGATACAGCGGGATCATGCCCATCTCATCCATCAGGATAGCCTCGGCATCAATCAGTGCCTGCCAGCGCTCTTCCGGCTGCAGGGCAAGCTCGTTCTGTGCAGCGTCCAGCAGGGCATCGTATTCCTCATTCACCCATTTGCCGTAATTCGAGTTTGCAAAGCGGTCGGACGTATACAGGCTCAGCAGGGCATTGGGGTCGTCATAGTCCGAACCCCAGCGGTGCAGCACAAGGTCGAAATCGAAATTCTGCATGTTTTCGATGCGAACCTTCTTGGGAACGCTCTGCATTTCCACCGTCACGCCGGGCAGCGTCGTCTCTATTTCAGACTGCACAAAGGCCGCCACATTCGAGGCCGACTCGCTGTCCTCATACATCAGGGTGAAGGTAACAGTATCTGTGCCAAGCTCCTGTTTGGCCTGTTCCCAGTATTCCACAGCCTTTTCCTTATCGGTAAAGGTGTAAGAGGGGGCCGTTTCACGGAAATACTTGCCGTCCGGGCCCTTGGCAAAATCCTGCAGCACATAGCCCTGCGCCACCACGGAGCCGTCGTTCAGAATAGAATTGACAAGGGTGTCGCGGTCCACCGCGCAGGAGATGGCGCGGCGCAGGTTCACATTGCTGAGGTATTCATTCTCGCAGTTGGGCGTAAGGTTCCAGATATAGCCGCCAATCTGCGTGGAGAAGCCCTCTTCATTGCGGTACTGGTTCACAAGGTCGCCCGTCAGCTTCACATAGTCGATATCGCCGTTCTCATAGCTCATCACAGCCTGCTGCGTGTCGGCAATGATTTGGTAGTTGATGACATCGGTTTTGATGCTGTCGGCATTGTAATAGTTCTCATTTTTCTCAAGCACCATACGCGTGCCGCCCACATCCCATTCGGTCATCTTGTACGGGCCGCTGAACAGAAGGCCGTCCACTGTCAGAGCAAAGCTGTCGCCCTGCTCGGTGACAAATTTTTCATTCAGCGGGAAAAACGGGGTGAATACCATGGCGTGCTCAAAATAGGGCACGGGGCGCGTCAGCTGCACTTCAAAGGTGTAGTCATCCGGTGCAGAAACACCCAGCTCATCCACAGGCAGCTCGCCCGTAGCAATCTCGGCCGCGTTTTTCACGCTCAGCACTTCATCCAGCATCCAGGCATAGGCGCCGGCCACAGCAGGATCCGCCAGGCGTTTCCAGGCAAAGACGAAGTCGTGGGCCGTCAGCGCATCGCCGTTAGACCATTTCGCGTCTTCCCTGAGCTTGAATGTGTACGTCATGCCGTCTTCACTCACAGTGCATTCTGTGGCAAGGTCCGGCACCAGGTTATCGTCTGCATCCAGCGTATACAGGCCGCTCATCGTGGCGCCAATCAGCTCCATCGAAAAGCCGTCCTCTGCATTGATGGGATCCATAGATTCCGGTGCCACATCTTTTGCAAGGTTCACAACAACTTGTCCATCTGCTTCCCCGCCGGCAGATGCACCGGAAGCCGTGGATGCCGGGGCGCTGCCGCAGGCGGTGAGCATGACGGCAGCCATGCAGACAGCCAGAACGAGTGCACACAATTTCGTTGCCTTTTTCATATTTCTCCCCTTATTTCTTCTGAATTTATTCACATGCGCCGCAAGGCGCCTGCTGCCTGTAAAAGCGGCCTTTTGTACCTTCCGGCACGGGCGGCCTGAAAAAGATATTCTATAACGTATTGATATGTCATGCAAAAGTTTTTATTTATTATAGAACATTCTGCTATGAAGTCAAGTTAAAATCGTGTAATTTACTGCCGTAAAGCAGGAAATAGGAAACCTGCACAAGCTTTGCCGGAAAAGTGCGAATATTTTTGCGCCATTTTGTGTATATATGCGATTTTCTGTCGTTCAAAACCTAAAAAACAGAGGATATTTGCCTGAAGGGACATGTTTTCCACATATATTTTTGGAAAAAATGAAAAAATTATCAGGCGTAGTAGTCAAATCAGCCCCAGCCGCTGCAAAGCGCCCGCCACCCCTTCTTCCTCCAGCGTACCGGTGACAAGGGCAGCCTCGCGGCATACTGCATGCGGGGCCGAACCCATGGCCACACCTGTGCCTACGGTGCGGAACATGGGCAAATCGTTCTGGCTGTCGCCAAACGCATAAGTATTTTCTTTGGCGACGCCGTATTTTTCACACAGCCAGCGGATAGCCGAAGCTTTGTCCTGCCCTTTGCGCACCATTTCAAAAAAGCGGCCGTCCGGCCGGGCATAAATATCATACACAGGCGCAAGGCAGGCGGCCAGCGGCGCAAACTCTGCCTCGCTGCCCGTATGGGCTGTAAATTTTTCCACGCACATCTCATGGGTAATTTCACCTGCACGCATCACGCGCGGGAAGTTCCAGGGCAGTTTCACGCTGCCCTGGCCCACATAGTAAAAACCGTGCGTACCTTCCAGGATGCAGGACACATGTAGCCGCAGTATCTGCGCCGCAGAACGGCGCAGTAGGCGCAGCGGCAGAAGCTTTTCACGCACACACACGCCGTCCATTTCAATGCGGGCACCCGCACCGGAAATGACGCCGTCTACGTCAAAGCACAGCAGTGTTTTACCAATGTCGCACTTGGTGCGCCCTGTGCACAAAAATACCTTGTGGCCCTGTGCGCGCAATGCCGACAGTGCCTCCAGCGTGCAGGGCGAAGGGCGCGCATCTTCCCCAAACGGCACCAGTGTGCCATCTATGTCAAAAAAAAGCCACTTGCGTTCCACTTTCCCACTTCCTTTCACCACACGGGTGCGGTCATTCCCCCATTACTTCTACAAACACTTTCCTCAGCTGCGGGCCATCGAATTCCACAAGATAGATATCCTGTGCGCCGCCGCAGACGATTTCGCCGTCCACCACCGGGAACATGCAGTGGTTTCCGGTGAGCACGCTTTTCAGATGGCCCTGGGAATTGTTGCTGGTGGCGCCATAGGTAGGCAGAAAATGTGCATGCAGATAGGGCGCTTCCAGCGGTACAGACTTCTCCAGCATTTCAGAAATATCGGCCTCCACACAGGGAAGTGCCTCGTTCACCACGATGCCCGTGGTGGTATGCGCGGTAATAACGGCCACAAAGCCGTTTTTCACACCGCTTTCGCGCACAATATCATGCACCTGGCGGGTGATGTTGAAATATTCCTCCACACTCTCGCTCAAATGGCGGATGGTTTTCAGCACGACCATGGCTTACACCTCCTCGCCGCTGAGAAAACGCAGCGCATTTTTATAATACAGATTTTCGCGGGCAAAGCTTCTCATAGGTACCTTGTCCAGCGCGCGCTTCAGCTTAAATGCGCGGAAGCGCGGCCCGTTAGAGCCGAACATCACCTGGTTCGGGAAGCAGCGCTCGAACCACATGGGGCCCATATCCTTCGTGAACAGCTCCTGCATCTGCTCTTCCGGGGAATCCACGTAAAGAAGCGATGTATCCGTGTAGACATTCGGATATTTTATCATCAGCATCACCATCTCCCGCACCCACGGCCAGGCAAAGTGGGCAAGGCACATGCGCAGCTTCGGGTGGCGGATGGCGATCTCTTCAAACGCAAGCGGATGGGCGTATTTGGAGGGCGCGTCCGGCTCCCACGAAAGGCCCGCATGGAAGATGATGGGCTTGTTTTCTTTTTCGCACAGCGCGTAAATGGGTTCCATAAAATCCGCATTCGGGTCAAACTTCTGTTTTGCAGAGTGAAGTTTCAGTCCGCGCAAGCCCTGCTTGTGAAAAGCTTTTTCCAAAACCTCCAGCGCATCTGCACGGTGCGGGTCCACGCTGGCAAAGCCATAGAATTTATCCGGGTACATCTGGCAAAGCTTGTGCACCTCATCGTTCGTCACTACCCAGCCGCCTGCCGTTGTGGTAACGTCCAGCGGCAGCAGCGCCGCCTGTGTCATCCCGCAGATATTCCATTCTGCAAACAGCTCATCAAATCCCATGGGCCCCTGTTTCCACACGCCGAAGGTGTCGCCGCGGAACTGCAGCTCGTTTTCATCGCCGCAGATTGGGCCGTAAAAAATGGGATGGATATGCATATCAATCAGCATGACTGTTCCCTTCTTTCTGAAGCGGTGCGGCAGGCCTGCCGCACCGCCCGCTTTTTTATTAAGATGCCTGCACACGCGCCGGAAGCGGCCCGGCGCGCAGTACAAAGCAGTGCCCAGCCTTTAGTACGGCTCGAACTTTGAAACCACGGCGCTGGAGACTTCTGCGCCCTTCTTCATGCACTCAGGCACGCTCCATCCGTTCAGGATACCATAAGTGAAGCCCGCGATGTAGCTGTCACCTGCGCCCACCGTGTTCACCACTTTGGCAGGCACAATGCCGAACTCGTGCAGGGTAGTGCCGTCATAGCAGATACTGCCCAGCTCACCCATGGTGGCGGTAACCAGCTTGGGCCCGTAGGAGTGAATCTTCTTCACCCATTCCTTAATGTGGTCATCCTTTTTTCCGTCATAGGAGAGGAATACATAGTCCACATAGGGGAACAGCTTTTCACATTCATATTCGGGGTCCTCACTGAACACGGAAAAATCCATCACCACTTCCACACCTTTTGCCTTCCAGGCGGGCAGCTTGTCCAGCACCTTGCCGAACAGGTCTGTGTGCAGCATGCTGTGCTTTGCAACAAAATCAAATTCATCGTCCGTGAGGGCATAGTTTGCCATCACGCCCTCTATCTCTTCCAGATGTACACGGTCTGTGCCGTTCTTCAGGTCCATCATCATCTTGCAGGTGTCGCCCTTTTCCGTGCGCAAATGCGAGATGTCGATATGCTCAGCCGCAAGGGCCTGCTTCATTTTTTCGCCGTAGCTGTCGGTGCCCACTACGCTTACCACACTGACGGGCACGCCCATGCGTGCCAGATGCACGCCCCAGTCCACGCCGTTGCCGGTGGGATAGAACTTATCCAGCTTTTCATATACGTCCGCACAGCAGAAGCCCACAGCCGCCACAGTTTTGTTCATAAAATTACCTCTTTTCTTATTTCAAAATGGTGCAAAGCGGGGGGCGGCAGCGCCACCTCCCGCTTTGCTGACAGGTTGGTATTCCGTTTCTGCTTATTCGTACACTTTGCCGTGGCCCCAGCTGCCCGCCAAGCCGCAGGTATTTGCAGCAAAGCCCGCCGCGAGGTCCAGGCTTTCGCGGATGGCCTGCGGGCCGCCGTGGCCCTCCTTCTCTTTGGAGACATAGCTCACCAGGAAGGCCGTCAGCAGGCTGTCGCCTGCCGCCATAGTGTCCACCATATTGGTGACAGGCTTAATGCCCTGCACATAGAATTCGTTGCCGTCGAAGGCGATGCAGCCCTCATCGCCGCGGGACGCGCACACAAATTTTGGCCCCAGGGCAGACACCTTTTTCAGCTTTTCGTAAGTTTCTTCCTTCGAGATATCGCTGCAGGACATAAACGCATAATCCACCAGCGGGGCGATGCGCTCATAATATTCATCCGTAGAATCATCTGAAAAATCGAAGCTGATGGGCACGCCTGCGGCCTTGATTTTCGGCAGTTCACGCTCGGTAAAGCAGTAGTTGCCGGAGTGCACAAGGTCGAAGCCCTTCACATATTCGATGGAAAAGCGGTCCAGCGCGTACAGCATGTCGCCGCGGATGCCGCCCTCGTTGGAGCCCAGGAAAATGCGGTCGCCGTTCTCGGGGTTCACCGTCACGCGAGCCGCGCCGTTTTCCCCGATGACCTGCCTGCATTTCACCAGCTCCACGCCCTCCTCCTGCAGAGAGGCAATGACGTGCTCGGCCTCTTTGTCAGAGCCGAAAATACCCATATAGGCGCTGCGCTCTGCGCCCAGCTTCTTTGCAAACACGGCAAAGTTCACGGCGTTGCCGCCCGGATACATGGTTTTGATATGCTCGTATTTATCCACGACGTTGTCGCCGAAGCCAAGCACTTTTACATTGTAAGACATGGTTTCACAGCTTCCTTTCCAAAATTGAACTTTATAGTTCAGAAATCAATACTGTTCGATACCCATATAGCGGCGGATCTCGGGCGAATGGTCGAAGCGCTTGCCGCGGGCAGCGCGCAGCTCCACGTTCATAGCGTAGAACAGCGCAGGCTCCAGATAGGCGCGCACGCCCTCATCCACAGCGCCCATGCCGTATTCCATGGCGTCCAGCACCATCAGGCGGTCGGTGTGCGTCTTCAGGAAGGCCAGTGCGCGCTCGTCCATCACACGGGCAGAGGAAGAGCCCATCTGCAGGAAGTAGAACACGCCCTTCTCTGTGCATTCGAACGGGCCGTGGAAATATTCGCCGGAGTGGATGTAGCTGCAGTGCTGCCACTGCATCTCCATCAGGCTGCAGATAGCAAAGCCGTAGGTCTGGCTGAAGTTGGCGCCGGAACCCAAAATATAGAAGAACTTGTTCTCTTCACACAAATCGGCAAATTTTTCGCCCAGCTCGGCATTCACTTTCACCTTGGCGTTCTCGATGATACCGTCCATCTTGGCAAGGCCGTCCACCAGGGCATCGTATTTGTCGAAACCCTCCTGCGCCTTAATCAGTTCAGCGGCAAGCATCGGGCAGATGCCGAGAGGTACCTGCGAGGTGGGAACGCCGTCGCCCCACGGATATACCCAGGCGATGAAGCGGGGGTCATCTGCCTTCGAGCCGGCATTGTCCGTCAGCGTCACCACGGCAGCGCCGCGCTCATGCGCCAGAACAGCGGCCTCCACAGCCTCCTTCGTATTGCCGGAATGGCTGCACATCACAACCAGGCTGTGCTTGCCCAGCTTTTTCGGCGTAGCAACCAGGAATTCCTTGGCTGTATGCCAGCCGGAAGAGGTTTTAGCGCTTTCCACTGTCATCAGAAAATGCGAGGGGTACAGGTCGATCAGGCTGCCGCCGCACGCCACCCAATATACTTCTGTGATCTCGCCGTGCTCGTCGAGAACCTTCTTAATAACTTCATTTGCCTTCATGATTTTCTCTCTCCTTTTGCAATGGGTAAAAATTTGAAAAACTTAATCTTCGATATATCGCTCGAAGTTTTTCATGTTGCGAAGGTCGGCTGCCGCGGGGTCCATATAATAGCGGCCGTCGGTAATTTCCTGCCCAAGGTAGCCTTCATAACCATAGCGGTTCAGCACCTCGATAAACTGGCCCAGATGGTGGCTGCCGTCGCCCCACACAAGGTGGCCGTACGGCGTGCCGTCAATGAAGTGCATATGGCGGATGTCGCCGCCCAGCGCCTTGAACCAATCCTCCGGCGTCTCACCGGCCACGCCCATGGCGCAGGTGTCTATCATGGCCTTCAGGTTCGGGTGGCCCACATCCTTCAGCATCTTCTGTGCGGCGGGAAGGTTTGTAACAAGCTGGCTCTCCTCCGGGCGGATGGATTCCATTACCAGGGTGATGCCGTTTTCCTGCGCCACGTCGGCCAGGCGGCGCAGCATGGCCGCGCTGCGCTTCCACGCTTCCTCCTTGTCTTCGTTCCAATAGCCCCAGCCGGAGTTCACTTCCATATAGTCGCAGCCCAGTTCGTTTGCAAGGCGGATGCCGTTCGAGAAGTAACCGAACGAGCGCTCGATATGCTCCGGCTCTTTGGCTGCAAACTGATACGGATAGGTGCAGTTTTCCGGCGTAAGCACATGCACGGCAAGGCCGCGGCTTTCTATCTTGCGGCGGATCTCTTTCGCGTCATAATAGCGCATATGATCCAGCCACACATGCGGCGCAGCACACCACAGCTCGATGCTTTTGAAGCCGATGCGCTGCTGTGCATCGAGGAAATAATCCAGCGAATAGTTCACATAATGGATGTTCATGCCCGCCACCTGTTCGCGGCGCAGTTTTGGTGTCGCCATATCATTTCCTCCTTTCAATTTTCAAAGAACGGCTCAAAGGCCTTAAAATTGCGCATATCGGCTGCTGCGGGGTCATCGAAATAGCGCCCGTCGGTAATTTCCTGCCCAAGCAGGCCCTCATAGCCAAACTCGTTCAGCACATTGAGGTATTTTTCCAGCGGATACAGCCCGTCGCCCCATACGAGGTGGTTATAGGGGCGTCCGTCGATAAAGTGCAGGTGCACAATATTCTTTCCCAGTGTTTCAAACCACTGGCGCGGTGTTTCGCCTGCCACACCCATCGCCACCGTGTCCAGCCCGGCCTTTACATGGGGGCTGTCCACATCCTTTAGAAGACGCACCAGCTCTGGCAGGGTGATGACTACGCGGCTTTCTTCCGGGCGCACAGTTTCCACTGCAATGGTAATGCCGTGGTCTGCAGCCGTTTTTGAAAGTTCTTTCAGGCTGCGCACGGCTCGGTCGTACGCACGGTCATACTCTTCATCAAACGGTGCACCGATGCAGTTGGTGAGCAGCTTTTTAGCGCCCATTTTCTCTGCCGCCTCAAGGCCGCGCTTGAAATATTCCATGCTGCGGTCATGAAAGCCGCCTTCCGGCGCGTTCATGGTATAGTAATAGGTGGCGCACTCCGGGGTGTAGCAGCCGATTTTCATGCCGCGGGCCTCTACCTTTTTGCGAAGCTCTACAGGGTCCTGATATCCTGTTTCGTCCATCAGGTAGTGGGGTGCCATGCCCAGCATCTCGATGGTTTTGTAGCCCGCTTTTGCCTGCGAATCCAGCATGTAATCCAGCGGATAATACACATAGTGGATGCCGATGGCAGCAAGCTGCTCGCGTTTGATATGTGCCATAAAAGACCTCCCTTTCTGTTTTGTGTGTATGACGGCGCCGGATGACGGCGCTGTCTTGCTTCTTACAGCGCCTTGTGCACGATGCGCCCGTCCGAAATGGTGAGGGCCACCTTCACGTCCTTCACCTGTTCGTTCGGCATGGTGAATACATCGCCGTCCAGCACGGCGATATCAGCCAGCTTGCCGGCCTCCAGCGTGCCCAGGCGGTCTTCATTATAGCAGTTATACTGGCCGTTCTTCGTCCATGCAGTGAGCATTTCAGGCACTGTCAGCATGTTCTGCTCATTGTAGGTGCCTCCGTCTGCGAAGTGGCCGCCCACGCCGCAGTAAATAGCCTCCGGAATATTGGGCAGCAAAAGAGGAAGGTCTGTTCCGCAGGAGACGGTGATGCCGCTGTCCCACATTTTGCGGCGGTTCCAGTAATTTTTGCCGCGGTCGCCGCCAAGCTGGGCGTCTATCATATCCATCACGTCCTGCTTGTTGTCCAGCGACTGGATCTGAGCGTATACTTCCGTGATGCCGCCGATGGCTCCGAATTTTTCAAGGTCCGCCGGGTTTGAATATTCAAGGTCTGTAATGGCATGGCGGTTTTTCAGCCTGCCGTTTTCATCCTTCTGGCAGGAATCGAACAGGGCTACCGTATGGCGGATGGCACCATCACCCTGGCAGTGAAGGGAATAGCGGAAGCCGTTCTCGTCTGCAAGATGTGTCTCTTTTTCAATCAGGTCCCATTCCACGGGCACTGTGTTCGTCATGCCGGGGTGAGATTTATACGGCTCGATAAGCTCTGCCATGGAGGAGGGGATGGAGCGGTCCGTCATGCGGTTATAGCCGGAGAAAGAAACAAAGGGCCCTGTGAAACGCTTCTGCATGGCCTTTCCGTGTTCGATATTGATGCCCTCGCCCACAGGCTGGCTCATCATCGACACGCGCACCGTCAGCGCGTCTTCCTTTTCCAGCTCCTCCATCTTATCGGCAAAACCATAATAGGTGTCGAACGTCATCTCCTTGATGGTGGTGACGCCGCGTTCGTTCAGCATCTGCATGTATTCCTTGTATTTTTCCTTCATGCCGGGAAGCTGCAGATACTCACGGATCATCTTCCAAATCATTTCTGCATAGCATTTTTCCGGGCCGAAGCCATAGCGCTCTTTTGCAGCCTTGTTCATCCAGCAATTGCCGCGGTCGGCCGTGAACACGACAACAGGCTTATTGGGCCAGGTTTTGTCCAGCAGGGCTTCATCCGTCACTTCGAAGGAATCCGGCTGCCAGTTATGGCCAAACAGCGCAGTGCCCGCAGGGGCCGTTTTTTCATATTCCTTCAGCGCAGCCACGCCCTGCACATCCGTTTTCACACCGGCAAAATCAGCGCCCAGGCTCAAAAGCGCCCAGCCGGTGAAAAATGTATGTACATCCACAAAGCCCGGCGTCACCACGCGGTTGCCCAGCTCCAGCACCTGAGTGGCCTTTTTCACCCATTCGTCCGCCTGTGCGCGCGGGCCCACTGCCGCTATCTTGTTGCCCTCTATGGCAACAAAGCCGTCGAATGGCGCCTCCCCTGTGGCGGTGAACACATTCTTCGAGAGCAGCACCAGGCATTTCTGACGTTCTGTCATTTCGATGATCCACACCTTTCCTATTGCAAGATTTCTAGCCCCATAATATCATAATATGACGTTATAATACAAGTTAAAAAGTGTACAACTTTCGCATTATATTTTTGTTATATGTGTATATTTTTGCTTTTTATCCTGCATTGTTCCCTTTGGATAGAAAAAAGCCAAACTCTTCAAAAAGTTTTTGCAGTCCCCTATCGACAAAATAACAGAGGCAGTGTTATGATGAAATAAAGACGGAAACACCGGGCGCGCCACGGCGCGCCCGGTGCGTGATTGTATATGAAAGGGGCCGTGGAATTGAAACAGGAGCATTTCGGTGTGAATTCCATTCTGGAAGGGCCTATCCTGCGCCAGCTTCTGACGCTGTTCTGGCCTATCCTGCTGGGCACATTTTTTCAGCAGCTCTATAATACGGCAGATGCCATCATTGTAGGGCAGTATGTAGGCGCCGCAGGGCTTGCCGCTGTGGGCGGCTCTACCGGCACTATTATCAGTCTTGTTGTGAACCTACTGGTGGGCGTGGGTGTAGGCACATCGGTGGCTGTGGCGCAAAGCTATGGCGCGCGCCGCTTTGACGACGTGAGCCGTGCCGTGCACACCTCGGTGGCGCTCAGCATTGTGGGCGGCGCCGCCTTCACAGTGCTGGGCCTGCTGGCGGCGCCGCAGGTGCTGGTCTGGATGGAGACGCCTGCAGACGTGATGCCTCATGCGCTGGGGTATATCCACATTTATTTTCTTGGCGTCATTCCCTCCTTTTTTTATAATGTGGCGGCGGGTGTGCTGCGCGCTGTGGGCGATACAAAGCGCCCGCTGTATTTTCTGATGGTGTCCTGCGGGGCAAATATCGTGTTCGACCTTATTTTTGTGGCAGGCTTCGGCATGGGCGCGGCGGGCGCCGCTGTGGGCACCGTGATAAGCCAGTGCATCAGTGCGCTGCTGGCGGGGTATGTGCTCACCCGCGACGAGCAGGCCTATCAGATAAACTGGAAGAAAATACGCATCCACGGCCCCACGCTGTGGGAAGTGCTGCGTGTGGGCTTTCCCACCGGCATGGGAAACAACATGTTCACCCTTTCCAACCTCATTCTGCAGGCGTCTATTAACTCGTTCGGCACCGTAGTGGTGGCAGCCTGTGCCGCATATGGAAAAATAGAGGGCTTCCACTGGATGATACTCGATTCTCTGGGCATGGCCCTCACCACCTTTACCGGGCAGAACTTCGGCGCCGGAAAGCTTGCCCGTGTGCGCCAAAGCGTGCGCGTAGGGCTTGCAATGGGCGCTGCAGCCTCGGTGTTTGTCAGCATCATTATGTGCCTGTTCAGCCAGCCGCTGCTGCGCATGTTTACACAGGAGGCAGACGTGCTGGCACTGGGCACGGGGCTGATGCACCGTGTGGTGCCGTTCTATGTCACCTATATCGGGCTTGAAATATTCAGCACTGTGGCGCGCGGCTGCGGCGACGCGCTGCGCCCCATGCTTATCATGCTGTCCGGCATATGCCTGCTGCGCATTGTGTGGGTAATTTGGGTGCTGCCGCTTTCGCGCAATGTATTCACCCTGATGTGGAGCTACCCTGTGAGCTGGGTTTTGACGAGCATCCTGTTTCTTGCCTACTACCTGCATGGCGGCTGGCTGCGCCGGTGCCAGGCAAAGCTGGAACAAAAGCTGGCGAAAAGCAGCACATAGAAATTATTTTGCGCCGTATAAAAGCGCCGTCGTTCTGCTCATGTGCGGAGGGAGGCTATACAGATGAATGAAATACAGGTGAAAATATGCCCTCATTGCAAAAGCACAAATATCGGCATTGGCTACCAGCTGGGCGGCGGCAGGCTTTTTACAGACCGATACGCCTACCACAGCGCAGCCCGCTGCTCAGAAATTGAAACCTATTTTTGCAAAAGCTGCGGAAGCGTGCTTCTGCAAAAAGTAAAAAGGCCGGATATTTTTGAAAATGCGGGAGAAGCCCGCGGAGAAGAGCTTCTGGAATATTTTGAAAAAAACGGCTTTCTTTTGATGAATGAGCATGAGGCATTGCCCTCTGTTTCAGCTTTGGGCTACAGCATGCAGGACCTTGTGTATCTGATTGAAAACAGAAAAGTGTTTTACTGCAAGGCGCTTGGAAAAAAGCCGGTGTATCTGTCTAAAACGGCGTATCAGCTTCTGAAGCGCGCAAAGCCTGCCGCGCACTTAAGCGAGGCGGCCAAGAGCATCTTAAGAGAAATGGAAAAATACGAAGCTGTGGACAAGGCAGATTTGAAATTGCTTTTTTCCATGGATGCCAGGGCCTTTCAAAAGGAATTTGATTTTCTTCTGGAACATCTGTATATCACGGCCTGCGCCGGAAAAAAGCTGAATTCCAACTGGTATTCCTATCTTTACTGTACGGCCCGGCAGTTTGACAAATGCGTGGGAGGGCTTCACTGTAACGCAGACCCGAAGCAGGCCCTGTGGAATATGGTAAAAGGCACAATGGACAAAAAGAGCTTTGAACTTTTGTGCAAATGATGAAAAAGCGCCCCGGTACCGATTTGAACGGATCGGGGGCGCTTTTTTCTGACAAACTATTTTTGATGTGAAAAAGGCTGCCGCCTTTTTTGCATGCAGGTTATTCCGCAGGCTCCTGTTTCTGTGCCTCTTCTTCAGGCATTTCAATTCCGGCAGGCACGGCGGCTTCTTCTGCGGCAGGCTCTTCGGCCGGTTCCGCCGCTTCCTCCTGCTTTTTATCACCCATCAGAAGGAATACGATGGCCACAGCCACCAGCAGCACCTTTACGGCAATCACCGCATAAATGGCAATGTCGCTTTCCATCAGGCTGCCCATATTCATCAGGCCCATCATGGCAAGGCTCTGATGCACAGAGAAATACAGCCCCACATAGATGATGTACAGAATACCGGCCATGGCAATGGCCCTTTTCTTTGCCCCGGATGCCTCAAAGCAAAGCAGATAAACGGCGATGGCGGCAAAGGCCAGAATAGCTGCCGATTCCAGCAGCATGGAAATGGAAATGCTGGTGATAGCGGCATTTTCCCACACATATTTCTGCAGGAACATCTGCAAAACCGTGTAGGCGGCAAAAAATGCGCCCGAGATCAACTGGTTTTTCTTCAATGGTAAAACTCCTTTTTTCCGCGCTTTGCGCGGTTGCTCGCGCAAAGCGCGGCCTTATCCAAAGCGGCGGCCCGGAAAGAGCCGCCGCAGCGGGACTGATGGGGTACTTATTCTTCGCTTTCCTGTTCTTCGGCCTGCTCAAGGGCAGCGGCCTCCTCCGGGGTAAGCTCTGGCTCCTGTTCATCCTGCTCAGGCTTTGCAACCTCTTCCTCATCGCTGCGCTCGGTTCGGGCTACTGTAACTACGCGGTCGCCCTCGGCAAGGCGCATCACGCGCACGCCGCTGCCATAGCGGCTTTGCACGTTGATATCCCCAGCATGCATGCGGATGATAATGCCCTCCAGACTGATGAGGATGATGTCGTCCTCCTCACTGATGACACGGATGCCCGCCACATGACCCTTTTCTCCATAGTTGCGGATGCCCTTGCCGCCGCGGTACTGCACGCGGTAATCTTCTATACGCGTGCGGCGGCCCTTGCCCTCTTCCGTCACGGTAAGCACTGTGGCGCCCTCGCGCACGATGCCAGCGCCCACCACCTCGTCGCCTTCGGCAAGGCGGATGGCTCGTACGCCTGTGGCCGTGCGGCCCAGCACGCGCAAATCGCTTTCTGCAAAGCGGATGGCCATACCCTGCTTTGTGGCCACGACCAGCTCGTTTTCGCCGCTGGTGATGCCGCTCCAGGCAAGGCGGTCGCCGTCGTTCAGGTTGATGGCAATAAGGCCGGAGCGCCGGATATTTTCATAAGCGGAAAGCGGCGTGCGCTTGATAACACCCTGCTTTGTCAGCATGGCAAGGTAGCTTTCGCCCTCTGCCGCGCCTGCCGGCACACGAAGCATATTGGTGACGTTTTCCTCTGGCTGCAGCTGCAGAAGGTTTACGATATTCACGCCTTTTGAAGTGCGGCTGCCCTCATAAATCTGATAACCCTTCAGCCGGTGGATGCGCCCGCAGTCTGTCACAAAGAGGATATGGTCGTGTGTGGAGGCAAGGAACAGCTCTTCCACAAAATCCTCCTCTTTGCGGGAGAGCGCCGTGATGCCGCGGCCGCCCCGGCGCTGGGCCTGGTAGGTGTCTGCCGGCTGGCGCTTGATATAGCCCGCATGGGTAAGGGTGAACACGCAGGTCTCCTCTGGAATAAGGTCCTCAATATCTACTTCACCCGAAACATGGGCAATTTCGGTGCGGCGCTCGTCGCCGTACTTTTCGCGCAATTCGTTCAGCTCATCCATTACAAGCTGCAGCACGCGCCTGTCATCCGCCAGCGTCTCGCGCCAGTCGGTTATTTTGGCGTGCAGCTCGCCCAGCTCATTTTCTATTTTCAGAATTTCCAGCCCTGCCAGCTGGCCAAGGCGGAAGGCACAGATGGCGGCAGCCTGCGGCTCGTCAAAATCAAATTTATCCATCACGGCCTGCTTTGCCTCTGCCTGGCCTCCCTTGCAGGCGCGGATGGTGGCGATAATTTCGTCCACAATATCGGTGGCGCGTTTCAGGCCCTCCAGAATATGCGCGCGCTCTTCTGCCTTTTTCAAATCATGCTGTGTGCGGCGGCGCACCACGGAATCCTGAAAATCGACATACTTCTGCAGCATGTCCTTCAGCGTCATTACCTTGGGCACGCCGCCGTCCAGCGCAAGCATGATGACGCCCACGGTGTCCTGAAGCTGTGTATAGCGGTACAGCTGGTTCAGCACCACCTGGGGGTTAGCCTCGCGCTTGAGCTCGATGACGATGCGCATGCCCTTGCGGTTCGACTCATCGTTCAGGTCTGAAATGCCCTCAATGCGCTTATCCTTCACAAGGTCTGCGATATTTTCTATCAGGCGCGCCTTGTTCACCATGTAGGGTATTTCGGTGACGATAATCTGAAAGCGCCCGTTTTTCTTTTCTTCTATTTCAGCGCGGCCGCGCAGGGTTATTTTTCCACGGCCCGTGGCATACGCCGCGCGTATACCGCTTCGGCCCATAATGATGCCGCCGGTGGGAAAATCCGGCCCTTTGATATGCTCCATCAGGCCGGCCAGTTCAATGTCCGGGTTCTCTATCAGGGCGGCAATGGCGTCCACCACCTCGCGCAGGTTGTGCGGGGGGATATTGGTGGCCATGCCCACGGCAATGCCGGTAGAGCCGTTTACCAGAAGGTTCGGCACACGGCAGGGCAGCACGCTTGGCTCCTGCTTCGATTCATCGAAGTTGGGCACAAAATCTACTGTGTCTTTGTCGATATCGCGCAGAAGCTCCACTGCAAGCCTGCTCATGCGGGCCTCTGTATAGCGGTATGCAGCAGGGGGGTCGCCGTCCACAGAACCGAAGTTGCCCTGCCCGTCCACCAGAGGGTAGCGCATGGAAAAATCCTGTGCAAGGCGCACCATTGCATCGTACACAGAGGCGTCGCCGTGCGGGTGGTAAGAGCCCAGCACGGCGCCCACCGTGTCGGCAGACTTGCGCGTGGGATGGCTTGGGTCGTTGCCGCGCTCGTGCATGGTGTACAGAATACGGCGGTGCACCGGCTTCAGGCCGTCGCGCACGTCGGGCAGCGCGCGCTGCGTGATGACGGACATGGAATAGTCGATGAAGGCAGATTCCATTTCATCGTTGATGTCCCTTACGATCAGGCGCGTGCCCTCGGTGATCGAATTTTCAATCATAATATTAACTCCCAATCAGATATCCAGGTTTGCATACTGCGCGTTTTGTTCAATAAACTCCTTGCGCGGCTCTACTTTATCGCCCATCAGAATACTGAACGTCTCGTCCGCTTTCATGGCGTCTTCAATGGTTATCTGCACAATGACGCGGTTATCCGGGTCCATCGTCGTCTCCCAAAGCTGTTCGGGGTTCATTTCGCCAAGGCCCTTATAGCGGCTCACCTTTGTCCCTTGGCCCATTTCCTCCGACATGCTTGCCATTTCCACTTCATTGTAGGCATATTTTATCTTCTGGCCCTTCTGTATCTTGAACAGAGGCGGCTGTGCAATATATACATGCCCGTTTTCAATAAGCGGGCGCATGAAGCGGAAAAAGAACGTGAGCAGCAGCGTGCAGATATGGCTGCCGTCTACGTCGGCATCGGCCATGATGAACACTTTGTGGTAACGAAGCTTCGATAAATCAAATTCTTCCCCAATGCCGCAGCCCAGCGCCAGCACCACCGGCGTGAGCTTATCGTTGCCATACACCTTGTCGATGCGGGCCTTTTCCACGTTCAGCATTTTGCCCCACAGAGGAAGGATGGCCTGAATATTCGAATCACGGCCCATCTTGGCCGAGCCGCCGGCCGAATCGCCCTCCACGATGAATATTTCGGTTTTAGAGGGGTCTTTTTCGCGGCAGTCCGCCAGCTTGCCGGGCATGCGGCTCGTCTCCAGCGCCGATTTGCGGCGCACAAGCTCCCTTGCCTTTTTTGCGGCTTCCCGCGCGCGGGCCGCCTGCATGGCCTTTTCATACACAGCCTTTGCCACAGCTGGGTTTTCTTCAAAAAATTCCTTCAGCTTGTCATACACCATGCCGGACACAAGCGTGCGTATTTCGGTATTGCCAAGCTTTGCCTTGGTCTGGCCTTCAAACTGGGCCTCTGTCAGCTTCACGCTAATGACAGCCGTGATACCCTCGCGCACGTCCGAACCGGAAAGGTTGTCGTCCTTTTCCTTAATATAGCCCTTTTCGCGGCCAAAATCATTGAACACGCGGGTAAGGGCCGCCTTAAAGCCCTCCTCATGGGTGCCGCCGTCCGGTGTTTCCACATTGTTGGCGAAAGATACCACGCGCTCGTTGAAGCTGTCGTTGTACTGAAGCGCCACTTCGGCCACAGAGTCGTTCAGCTGACCCTTTAGATAAATGACATCTGGATGAAGCACTTCCAGCTTGTTCTGCGTATTGATATACTCCACAAAGCTTCGGATGCCGCCCTCATAGCACATGCTCTCTGTTTTTTCCATACCGGGACGCTCATCTGTAAGAGTGATGCGCACACCGGCGTTCAAAAAAGCCTCTTCGCGCAGGCGGCGGCACAAAATGTCGTAGTCATATTCCAGCACTTCAAACATTTCAGGGTCCGGCTTAAAGGTGACGGTAGTGCCCGTCTGGCCGTCCGTGGGGCCAAGGTTTTTCAAATCGCCGTCCGGCACACCGCGGTGAAAGCTTTGCTGATAAGCGTTGCCGTCGCGGCGCACCACCACTTCCAGCCACTCACTCAGTGCGTTCACAACACTGGCGCCCACGCCGTGCAGGCCGCCCGACACCTTATAGCCGGAATTTTCGCCGCCAAATTTGCCGCCGGCGTGAAGCACGGTATATACCACGGTCACAGCGGGAATACCGAGCTTAGGCTGAATATCCACCGGGATGCCGCGGCCGTTATCCGTCACCTGAATGACATTGCCTTCCTTGATGGAAACCTCAATATGGTCGCAAAAGCCTGCCAGCGCCTCATCCACGCCGTTATCCACAATTTCATATACAAGGTGGTGCAGGCCGCGCGGGCCGGTGGAACCAATATACATGCCCGGGCGCTTGCGAACGGCCTCCAGCCCTTCCAGTACCTGGATCTGGCTGCCGTCGTATTCGTGCTGATTGTTCTGTGCCATGCTCACTTCTCCAAACTTTTTTTCTTACCGTTTCAACGCGGGCGCTGCAAAAGGCGCCCTCACAAGAAAGCGCCGCCGTTACAGCTCAATAAGCTGACGGCGCGCGCCGCTTCTTTTTTTCAATGTGGCCGCAGATATCTGCGTGATATATACGCCCGAAGCCTGCCCCTGCGTGACAATGAAGCTTTTGGGCAGCTCGCCCGTCACATTCACCACGCGCCCGTCCTTTTCCGCGCGGGCCAAAAAATTCCGCGTGTGCTTGGAAAGGGTGGCGGTGTCAAGGTCGAAGATGCCCAAAATTTCCTTTGTGCGCAAAATAGTGTCCTGTCCGAGATGCAGATACATATTTTCCTCCCGCACATGTTATGGTTCTTCAAAAATTTCGCCCTGCTTTACATACAGCACTTTGCCGTCTGTTTTGCAGAACAGCCCTGCGTCACAGGCTGTGACAATAGTCTGCCGCTGTTCCATGCGGCTCAACAGATAGCTTTGGCGCATATCATCCAGTTCACTCAGCACATCGTCCAAAAGCATCACCGGGTGCTGGCCCGTGACGCTCTGCGCCGCGGCGGCCTCCGCCAGCTTCAGGCTCAGCACAGCCGAGCGCTGCTGGCCCTGACTTGCAAACAGCTTTGCCTGCCTGCCGCTCAGGATGATGTCGAAATCTTCCCTGTGCGGGCCTGCGGTGCAGAAGCCGGCCGCAATATCGCGGCTGCGCGTCTCTTTCAGCTTATGGGCAAGGCCGCGGGCATCGTAAGAGGGAAGATAGCATATCTCCATCTCTTCGCGCCCCTGTGAGATATCGCGGTAATTTTCACGCACCAGCGGGGCCAGAAGCTCCAGATAGGCGCGCCTCTTTTCACTTACCTGCTGGCCGGCCTCGCTCAGCTTTTCGTCAAACACATCCAGCAGCTCGGCGCCGCCAAAGGTGGCGTAATAATTTTTCAAAAGCGCGTTTTTCTGTGTGACAAGGCGCGTGTATTTCCGCAGCAGGGAAAGATACCCCGGGTAAAGCTGGCACAGCGCCGCATCCAAAAAACGGCGCCGCCCGTCCGGGCTGCCTTTGACAAGGCTGAGATGCCCAGGGTCAAACACAACGGCCGTAAACGTTCCTGCAATGGAGGCGGCGCGGGCATACTCCACGCCGTTTACTTTGGCCCGGCGGCCTTTTTTTTCGCAGCTTTCGCCGGCCACTGTAATACGGATATCCTTTTCCATGCCGCCGCACTCTGCGCTGCCCTGCACCACGGCAAATTCTTCGCCCTGGCGGATAAGCTGTGCATCCTTGGCATTGCGGAAGCTTTTTGAGCCTGTCAGAAGCCACACGGCCTCCAGCAGATTTGTTTTTCCCTGTCCGTTTTCGCCGCAAAGCACTGTCAGCTCTTCGCCCGGGGTAAACCGGGCAGCACGGATATTGCGGTAATTTTCCACGCAGAGGCTGTGCAGCTTCACGGCGCGCACACCTCAATGCTTTCGTTTTGAAACAGCACCGTGTCGCCGGGGCGTATTTTTCTGCCCCGCATGGTGCACACCTCGCCGTTTACTTTCACAAGACCTTCCAGCACGGCATTTTTTGCCTCGCCGCCTGTGGCGCACAGGTTTGCAAATTTCAAAAGCGCGTCCAGCTTGATAAATTCCGTATGGATGCTTATTTTCATAACCTGCCCGCCCTTAATCGTTTTTGAAGCGCACGGGAAGCACCAGGAACAGGAAATTGCCGCCGTCTTTTGCCGTTACCTTTACGGGGGACAACGGGCCGGACATTTCCATCACAATTTTATCGCAGCGGGAATAGCGCAACGCGTCCAGCAGATAGCGGTTGTTAAAGCCTATTTCTACGCTTTCACCCTCCATCTCTGCGGGCAGCTCGTCCACCACCTTGCCCAGCGTTGTCTGGCAGCGCACGGTGATGTTGCCGTCGAATGTGATGCGCAATGGGTTTTTCAGGCGCTCGGTGATGATAAGGCTTGCGCGCTCGATGGTGTTTACAAAATCGCGCACGTCCACCGTGACGCGCGTTTTGAACCCCTCGGGGATGACGCGCTTGTAATCCAGAAATTCGCCCTCTATCAGGCGGCTGATAACAGTGTATTTTGCGTTAGAGAACACCACAAAGCGGCGGTTTGCCGCCACATGCACCACACCGTCCTCTTCCCCAAACAGCTTTACCACTTCGCTGAGCGTTTTTGCCGGAATGATGATGCTGATATCCTTTGTCGCCTTCACCGGCTTTTCAATAATAGCAAGGCGGTAGCCGTCCAGCGCCACCACAGTCAGCTTTTCCGGCTCAATGGCGAACAGCTCGCCCGTATGCGCCGGCTTTTTATCGTCGGTAGAGACGGCGTACAGCGTGGTTTCCACCATTTCCTGCAAATCTGCCGTGTCAATATCCAGCGTCTGGTCTGCGCCCGGGTTCGGCAGCGCGGGGAAATCGCCGGGGTTCAGCGTCATAATGTCGAACTCTGTAATGCCGCCTTTTACTGTGGCAACACCGGTGTCAAGGCAGGTTATCTCAACTTCGTCGCTGGAAAGGCGGCGCACCATATCGCCCAAAAGCTTTGCGGGCAACACGGTTTCGCCCGGCTCCAGCACGTTGGCCTCCACTGTGGTGGTAATGCCCATCTCAAGGTCATATCCCGTCAGTGTAAGGGCAAAACCCTCTGCTTTGCACAGGATGCCCTCCAGCACCGGCACGCTGGAGCGCTGGGTAACTGCCTTGGATACACCGGTAACGGCGTTTGAAAGAACGTTTCTGTCGCAGATGAATTTCATAGCGGTTCCTTCCTTTTTTCGATTTCTGAAAGCTTTAACTTTTTATAAACTCGTCATAGTAGTAGGGGCTGTGGAATTGTGGAAAGTGTGCCGCCGCCCCTGCCGCTGCGGGAAAAACGAAGTGTGTTTTCTATTTTTAATTGCTGTGGAAAATATGTTGAGGCAGGCACCATAAAAAAGACGGTGTCAGTTTCTGTGGAAAATACATGTTGAATGTGGAAACTTCTGTGGAAAATCAGGTGCGGATGTTTTTGATAATGTCCTCCACCGTTTCGCGCAGTGTTCTGTCGGCAGGAAAATGCTTTTGCACGTCGTTGATGCAGTACACAACAGTGGAATGGTCGCGCCCGCCGAATTCGCTGCCAATGTCCTCCATGCTCATGCCTGTAATTTCGCGCACAATATACATGGCCACCTTGCGGGCGGAAGAGACGGTGGCGCGCCGCGTGGGCCCACGCAGGGCCTCTGGCGTGGTGTTGTAAGTGCGCGCCACTTCGCCCAGTATTTTTTCCACCGTTACGGGCACGGGCTGCGTCTCGCTGAGAATATCCTTAATGGCGTTCTGCGCCGCACCTATCACAGGCTGAATTCCCTCCAGCTTGCGGTAGGCGTCCAGCTTTTTCACGGCGCCCTCCAGCTGGCGGATGTTGTTTTTCAGGCGGTTGGCAATATATTCTGCCACATCGTCCGGCATATCCAGGCCAAGCAGGTCTGCCTTGCGGCGGATGATGGCCACGCGCGTTTCAAAATCGGGCGGCTGAATATCGGCGATAAGCCCCATTTCAAAGCGCGTGCGCAGCCTGTCCTCCAGGCTTTTTATCTCGCGCGGGGCACGGTCGGATGCAAGCACAATCTGCTTGCCGGAATTGTAAAGCGTGTTGAAGGTGTGGAAAAATTCCTCCTGCGTGGATTCCTTTCCCCCAATAAACTGAATATCATCCACCAGAAGCACATCCGCCGCGCGGTATTTGTTGTGAAACTGCGAGGTGGTGTTGTCATGGATGGCGCTGATAATTTCGTTTGTAAATTTTTCACCGTCCACATAGACGATATTGAAATCGGGGTGGTTTTTCTCCACCTCGCTTTTGATGGCGTGCAAAAGGTGCGTTTTGCCCAGGCCGGAGCCGCCCCAGATGAACAGAGGGTTATATGCCCCGGAGGGGTTTGCTGCCACGGCCTGTGCGGCTGCGTGCGCAAATTTGTTGGTAGAACCCACAATAAAGTTTTCAAAGGTGAAGGCATAGTTCCCGCCGGAGGGGGCCGCCTGCGCAGCGCTGGGGGCCGGGGCAGAAGCCTTCTGCGGCAGGGTGAACTCTATTTCCACTTCAAAGCCCAGAAGTTCGCGGAAGGCGTCCTGCAAAAGCTGAAGGTAGCGGTTTTCCAGCGTGTTTTTCACAAATTCGCTGCGCACGCTGAGAAGAGCCTTGTTTCCGTCGAAGGAGACAGGCTCGATGTCATTGATGAAAAGGTTGTACGTTGCAATGACGACGTGTTCTTTGCAGTATTCCTTTACTGCGGCGAATACTTCATCAAAAGAATCCATGTTTGGTTTCACAGCCTTCCATAGCGTTTCTGGACAGGAATCCATATATGTTCAAATTATACCACATTTTCAAAAGGAATACCAGCACAAATAAGCTTGTGTGCCGGCATAAATATTGTATTTATAGAAAAGGCCCGGCTTTTGGCATAAATGAAGCCGCGCGGGGCGGGCGGCCATTTTTCAAAAAAAGGTTGACAGAAAGCCATTCTTTCAGGTATACTTCTACTTTGCAGGGCTTTCTTTGGCGCCATGCCGGTAAGCCTTGTGAATGAAGATAAAATTCTCCACAATATGTTGGGGGTTTACCCTGAAACAGGAGGTGCGAAGCATGAAAAGAACATTCCAGCCCAAAAAGATTCACCGCGCGAAGAAGCACGGCTTTCTGTCCCGTTCCAAAAGCGTGAACGGCCGCAAGGTTCTGGCTGCCCGCCGCCGCAAAGGCCGCGCGAAGCTGGCCGCGTAACTTCCTGTTTTGGGAAAATGAAATGAACAGGCAGCGTCCTTTCGCTGCAAGAAAGGCCACGCATGTGGCCTTTTTGTGTATCTGATAGCAAAAGAGGCCTTTTATGCGTTACTGCCCCATTACCCGCAACTGTGAATTTGCACGCGCATATGCGCGCGGAAAATCGTATGTGCACCCGTATGTGGTATTGTATGTGAACAAAAACCGTGCAGGCTGCACGCGCGTGGGGCTTACGGCTTCCAAAAAGGTAGGCAACGCGGTGACGCGCAACCGTGCGCGCCGTGTGATGCGCGCCGCATTGAGCGAGGTGCTTCGCGGCGATGTGGGCCGCTATGACATTGTGCTGGTGGCCCGCGGCCTCACACCAAAGCTGAAAAGCACAAAGCTTGTGCCTGTTTTAAAAAAGCTGTTCAAAGATGCAGGGCTGGCGGTATGAAGGGCCTTGTAAAAAAGCTGTTTATCCTGCCGGTGCGCGGCTATCAGAAATTTATTTCACCCCTTTTGGGTAAGAACTGCCGCTTTATGCCCACGTGCTCGGCCTATATGATAGAGGCCATTGAGGTGCATGGGGTGGCAAAAGGGCTTTTGCTGGGGCTGTGGCGCATTTTGCGCTGCAACCCGTTTGGCAAGGGCGGGTTTGACCCTGTGCCCCCCAAGGGCCGCTGGCGCAACGGGCCAGAGGCCTGAGCGGCACAGGCATAAAATGCAGGCCTTCGAAATACGCGCGGCTGCGCACCGCGCGTCCCTCTAGAAAAAAAGCCCTTCGCGCCGGGCAAAAAGGATGAGACAATGCAGTTTTTAGGTTTTCTCGCTGTAATCTTTGGGCCCATTATGGAATGGATATACCGCTTCATTCCCAATTACGGCTGGGCTCTCATCGTGTTCACGCTGCTCGTGAACCTGGTTTTGCTTCCGCTGCGCATCAAGCAGCAGAAGAGCACCGCGCGCATGTCGGCCTTCCAGCCGAAAATGCAGGAGATTCAGAAAAAGTACGCCAAGGATAAAGCCCGCCAGCAGGAAGAGCTGATGAAGTTCCAGCAGGAATACGGCTTTTCCATGACGGCAGGCTGTATGCCCATGATACTGAACTTTCTGTTCATCTTCGGTATCATTGAAGTGGTGTACCGCCCGCTGAAGTACATTCTCGGCGTTTCAGATGCCGTTATCTCACAAATGGTAGAGGTGGCGAATTCTGCGCTGGGCCAGAACCTGCTGGTGAATGATTACCGTGTGCAGAGCACGCTTATCAACCTGGTAAAGGGCAACGGCGAGGCGTTCAGCAGCGTTTTGGGCGACAAACTTGCCGACGTGCAGAACTTCCAGATGTCCTTCTTCGGCATTGACCTTGGGCAGACGCCGCTTTCTAGCTGGCCCTCCATTGCCATCATCATCCCCATTCTGTCTGTGGTGACCATGATTGCCGTGCAGGTGGTGACCATGAAGATGTCTGGCCAGCAGATGTCCGGCAGCATGAAGGCAATGCCGTGGATTATGAGCATCATGTTCGGCTATATTGCCTTCACCATTCCCACGGGCTTCTCGCTGTATTACACGGTTTCCAACATTGCGGGCTTTGTGCAGTCTCTTATTGCAAAGCGCATCTATGACCCTGAAAAGATAAAGGCGCAGGTGGAAGCTGAAATTGAGGCAAAGCGCGCAGAAAAGAAAAAGAAAAAGCAGGTAAAGATAAAAAGCGAAAGCGGCGAGACGGTGATGAAGGAAGTTTCGGAAGCCGAGCTTGCCCGCATCCGCCTGGCCCGCGCCCGTGCCATTGACGAAGAGCGCTATAAGGACGATGAGCCCGCGCCGAAAAAAGAAGAAGAAAAACCGAAGCCCGCCGCAGAGAAAAAAGAGGAAACGCCCGCCCCGCAGCCGGAGCAGGCGCCCGATGCCGCCCAGGCAGAGCCTGTGGCACAGGAAAGCGGCGCCCAGGCGGAGGCAGGGGAAGAGCAGCCCCCTGAAACAATGCCCTGGGAAGAAGAAAAGAAATAAACAGCGGGAAGGAGGAAAATGAGATGCGTGAAAGCATCATGACGGGCAAAACTGTGGAGGAAGCCACCCAGTTGGCCCTGGCAGAACTTGGCATAGCGGAGGAAGAAGCCACCGTAGAAGTGCTGGAGCTTCCGCAGAGAAAATTATTCCGCACCATTCCTGCAAAAGTGCGCGTATGGGTGGACGAGCCTGAAGAAAAACTGCAGGCACCCGCAAAGCAGCCGCAGGCTGCCCAGCCGGAAAAGGAAGAGCCCGCCCGGCCCGTGAAAAAACCGCAGGCCGCGCCGCGCGTGAAAGAAACGCCGCCGGTGCAGCCGGAAAACCCGCAGGCGGCCCCTGCCCCGCAGCAGGCCCCTGCACAGCCTGTTTCTGTGGAGGGCAACGCCCGCTTGGAAGCCGCGTGCGAATACATAAAAGCCGTGGCAAAGGCCATGCACGCCGAAGCGCTTTCATTCTCGGCGGAAAAGGCCGGCGAAACCACCATTTTGAAGGTGGGGGGTGAAGACGCAGGCGCCCTGATAGGCCACCGCGGCGAAGTGATGGAGGCCATGAGCTACCTGTGCAGCCTTGTGGCCAACCGCGCGGGCGGCGAATATGAAAAAATGAGCCTGGATGTGAATGGCTACCGTTCGAAGCGCGAACAAAACCTTATTGCGCTGGCAAAGCGCATTGGCGCCAAAGTGGCGCGCACGGGCCGCAGCCAGATGCTGGAGCCCATGAACCCCTATGAGCGCCGCATTATCCATTCCACCATTTCTCAGATGGAGAATGTGAAAAGCGAATCTACCGGCGAGGGCGCAGCCCGCCGCGTGGTAATTTCCTGCACGGGCGAAAATGCCCGTCCCCAGCGCGAGCGCGGCGGCCGCGGCCCGCGCCGCGGCGGCAGGGGCGACAGGCCCCGCCGCGACGGCGAGCGGAGAGACCGCCGTTCCAGCGTGCCGGCCCGCGAATATGCAGATGCCCCGCGCGACGCGAACGCGGCGCCCATGGTACCCCGCCGCACCGAGACTATCAATGACGGCGCAGACTTGCCCCTGTTCGGCAAAATAGAGCTGTAATGTAAAAAAGCGCCCCTTTCCGCTTGGAAAGGGGCGCTTTTTATATTTTAGCCTGGCGCCATGGGCTGTGCCGGCGACGCTGAAAGGCCAAAATGATGAAAATTTTTTAGAGAAGAAGAGTGATGGCTGTATCTGCCCGATAGCTTTGCCCGTATGAAAAACGCGTCCGGCTTTCACGCTGCTGTTCACGAAAAATTGCCGGGCCAAAACTGCTGTGCACCTAGGAAGCAGAAACTTGGGCTGCAGAGCAGGGAAAAGTGCCGCAGACACCCTTTGTAGCTGCCAGGACACTTTGACGGTGCTATGTGCCCCAATTCCTGTTTCAGAGGCAGTGCTTTCTTATGTCAACGCGCCTTTGCCGGGGAATTTTTTATTCCGGCCTCTGTGCCGCCGGGTAAGGGCGGAAAACATTTGTGCGTCCCACCAGATAGTCGATACTGGTGTGGTAATAATCGGCTAGTTTTATGGCAAGGTCTAAAGGAAGAGCACGCTCTCCGCGCTCGTATTTGGAATACAGAGATTGGTCGCACAGCAACACGGCCGCAATTTGTGCCTGTGTCAAATCACGGTCTTCGCGCATATCACGAATTCGAAGCCTGTACAATCTTCATCACCGCGTCCATCATAACAGTGGACATATCGTCCTATTTACATATTGGACTATATGTCCTAAAATAAGCAAAAAGGACTGAGGAGGATGAAAAAATGAACGAAAAACAAGTGTGCTGTTTTACCGGCCACCGCAATTTGCCGGAATGGGAGAAAAACTCCATGCGGCAGAAGCTGGAGGCTGTCACAAGAGAATTTGCCGCTGCAGGAATACGCACTTATTGTGCGGGCGGCGCCGTAGGCTTCGACACTCTGGCAGAGCAGGTGGTGCTGGAATTGAAAAAGGAATTCCCGCAGATAAGGCTGGTTTTAGTGCTTCCATGCAGGCAGCAGGCGAAATACTGGCCTGAACGGGATAAGGCCGTTTATCAGGACATTCTGCGCCGGGCCGATGAGCTCATTTATGTTTCAGAAGAATATACAAAAGGCTGCATGCAAAAAAGAAACCGGCGCCTTGTTGAAATGAGCACCATTTGCGTCACAAACCTTTCAAGGCCCACCGGCGGCACCGCATATACGGCGGCCTACGCGGCAAAAAGGGGCCTCAGCATTATCAATATTGCCTGGAACTCCTCATTTATTATCGAAAAACAATAAAAAATACTTGTAATTCAATAATAACTATGTTATACTGGGGCCAACATAAGGCACATGCAGGTGCCGGTGTGCAAAAAAGGAGGGCCTGTGCCCATGAACTGGACAATGGATAAAAGCCTGAAGCTGAGCCGTTTGTGCGTGGCCGTGTTCAGCGCCCTGTTGGCGGCGCTGTGCATTTCCGGCCCATGGTTCTGGAAGGCCGTGCTGTACCGCGAAAGCATCGCATGGCTGTATCTGGCCGTCACCTACTCTTCTGCAGTGCCTGCGGCGCTGGTGCTGTTCTGCCTGCACAGGCTTTTGAAGAATATTTCTGCAGAGGACGTGTTCTGTGAAGAAAACGTGAGGCATCTGCGCACGATGTCGTGGTGCTGCATTGCCGCTGGGCTCGTCTATTTTGCGGCGGGCTGGTTCGACTGGTACCTGTTTGTGTTTGCCGCTGCGGCCGCCTTTGTGGGCCTGATGCTGCGCGTGGTGAAAAACGTGTTTGCGCAGGCCGTAGCCATCAAGAACGAAAACGACTATACCATTTGAAGGGAGGCTTTTTCATGCCCATCGTAGTGAACCTGGATGTGATGATGGCAAAGAGAAAAATGTCCTCTACCGAGCTGGCAGCCGCCATTGGCATCACGCCCGCAAACCTCTCTATTCTGAAGACAAATAAGGCGAAGGCCATCCGCTTTTCCACGCTGGAGGCGCTTTGCAGAACGCTGGGCTGCAAGCCCGCCGATATTCTGGATTACACAGAGGAGTAACACAATGGAACAGCAGAAAAATGCGGTGGGCATGCCGTGCCCGCCCTGTAAAAGTGCGCCCTTTTTGCAAAAGCAGGGGCAGCCTGCCGGGGGGCAGGGCCCTGCCGCGCCGCAGAAAAATAAAATAGGCTTTACATGTCTGGACAGCGCCTTTGCCCTTGTATTTCTGGCTGTGGGCTGGTTGTTTTGGGAATTGCAGGCCTTTCATGAACGGTTCCGCTTTTCCCTTGCAGGCCTTGGCACAGCCGTCTTTTGCGCGCTGTATGTGGCTGTTGTGCTGGGTTATGTATATTTGGCAGGAAAAAAGCCGCCGAGGGAAAGCTGGTTCTGGCTTGGCATTGTGCTGTGCCTGGGGTTCGCCTATGCCCTGCCCTACGGAGGCACCCTGCTGGGGCTTTTGCATTACGCGGCGCTTTTGCTTGCAGCACAGTATTGGACGCTGTGTGCCGCAGGCAGGCTTTTGAAACAGGGGAAAACATCAAACTGGCTTGCCTTCGACCTTTTGAATGCGGCCGTTGCCGTGCCCTGGGGCAACTTTATGCGCCTGCCCGCTGCGCTTTTGGCGGGGGCGGGGCAGCTTTTTTCCCGGCGGAAAAGCGTGCCCGGCGGCGCCCGGAAGGGCGCGGGGGCAAAACGCGTGTGTGCGGTGCTGGGCGGCGTGCTGGCGGGGCTTTTGTGCCTGTGCCTTGTGCTTCCGCCGCTGATGCAGGCCGACGCGGGGTTTGCCGCCCTGCTGGAAGGTTTTACACAGCGGTTTTCCAGCTTTGTGGAAAACCTGTTCCGCCCGCTGAATATGGGCACGTTTTTGCTGAAATGGATGTTTGCCCTGCCCACGGCGCTGTTTTTATACGGCACTGTGTATGGAAGTGTGCGCGGGCGGCGCACCTGCATCTACAGCAGGCAGGAGGTGTGCGGCATTCAGCGCGGGCTGCGCCTGCTGCCGCGCGCCACGGTGGCCGCGGCCCTATGCACGCTGTGTGCGGCATATGTGCTGTTCATTGCCGTGCAGGCCAGATATTTGTTCGGCGCCTTCTGGGGTGCGCTTCCGCAGGGCTTTTCCTATGCGGAATATGCAAGGCAGGGCTTTTTCGAGCTGTGCCGGGTGGCGGCTGTGAACATTATCATTTTGCTTGCGGCCAATGTGCTCAGCCGCAGGCAAATAGGCGAAAACAGGCTGCTGCGCGCATGCAACACGGCCGTCTCTGTGCTTACGCTTCTTCTGCTTGCCACGGCGGCGTCCAAAATGGGGTTGTATATCCTTGCCTATGGCCTTACAGTAAAGCGCGTGCTGGCAAGTGTATTTCTTGTTTGGCTGGCTGTGGTGTTTATTTTCATCATCGTGCGCCAGCACAAAATGCTTCCGCTTGTGCCGCTGGCCGTATTCATAGGGGCTGTGCTGTTCACGCTTTTGTGTGTGCTGCCGGTGCAGCAGGGCATCATGGCTTATAACCGCATGCGGGTGGAAAACGGCACACTTGCCGGCGGCATGGCGCAGGCAAATTCTTATCTGCCGTTTGACGGCGGGCCCATTCCGGCGCAAGGCGGGCAAGCCGTGCCTGACGCCGGGGCCGCGCGGCAAAGTTTTGACGTGGCGGTGGAAAACAGGGCGCAGGGCCTGTGCGGCCTGCGGCTTGACTATTACGCGCGGGGCGAAAATGCGGGCGGGCAGGTTGTTATGCCTTCGGGGCAGGCATTTGCCGATGGGGAGAATATCACCGCCGTGTTTGAAAAGGAGATGTTCCCGCAGGGCGGCTGGGAAGATTTTGGCCTTGCTGTGTTCGCACTGTGCACGGACGGCAGCGAAATTTTGCTGGATGATTACTGGCAGTGGAGCGCCCAAATGGGCGATACATACCGCTTTGTGCTGAAGGGAAGCGGATATTCACTTAGCACAGAGATGGAGGCATGGCAGTATAGCCGCACCCCGTGGGAAGAGCTGCCGGAAAAGATGCAGCCGGCAGCGCAGGCACCCGCTTAAGTTTTCAACAAAGGAGGAAGAGAAAATGGAACGGAAAATGGGCAGAAAAAAATGGTGTTACCCGGCCATTTCGCTTGGCCTTGCTGTGCTTGGCGCCGCTGTGCTGCTTTTTGCCGTCCAGCAATGGCTCAGCCCCTTTCTTTTTTTCGGGGCAACCTTTGTAATGATGCTGCTGTTTTTGGCAAATGCAGTTTCCGGGGTTACCTTCTATGTGCTGAAAAAAGAAAAAGCGTGGCTTACTGCAGCTTTTTTATGCTGGAACGCCGCGGGCTTTTTTCTTGCGCTGTACAGCTTTTCCGTACAGGCAATGGTTTTGTTATAAAAAGGGGTGAGCATGATGTTTGGCGCGGGCTGGATGAACCTTGCAAGCCTTGGCCTTGGCCTTGCGGCGTGGGGCCTGCCGCTGGCGGCGCTGTTGTTTCGGAAAAGGGCCGGAGGCAGGCTTTGCCTAGTACTGGTGTGGGCCAGCGCTGCCGCGTGCGGTGCGGCGCTTTATTTGCAGATATGTTACCAGAACCACCTTGTGCAGATTCATGACGTTAGCGCCATTTTGGATACCACCGATGCGCTGGTGTTTGTGGCGGGCGCACTGCTGGCCGTGACGCTGGCGCTGGATGCTGTTGCACTTGCCGTATGGTGCGCAGGTAAGGGGAAAAACAGCAAAGACGCTTGACGCGGCCCGCATTTGCGGGTACAATGCTGTTGCATCATAGAAAAAGGAGCGAGAAAGCATGAAGGCGCGCATTCCCAAACACCGCGAGTTCGTCATCCAGTTCCCGGAGAATTATGAAAAATCGGAAGAGTGCTGGGGCAAGCTGCAGGAGATTATGGACGCATACAAAAAGCAGGGCAAATCGGTGTACACGGAAAGCTTCATTGAAGACAATGAGGACAAAGTGAAGGCTTTGCAGCAGGAATATGAGTTTACTTATACCATCGAGCTTCGCTGAATAAAACCAAATCGCCCATGCGGAATTTCCGCATGGGCGATTTTTTGTAAGAGAAAACCGCCGGCTGTGCCGGTGAAGAGCCGCGTGGAAAGCTTTCGCTTTACACAGCGGGCAAAACGGGCTTTCGGCAGCGCCCTTTCACAAAAATATGGTCAGAATGACCTGGCCGCCCGTTTCCGGGCAGCCGGTGAAATTGGGCTGGCGCACTTTGCGCGCGGGTTTGGCGTTCGGGGCGGGCGTCACTTAAAATAAAAAGAGGCCGCCCGCGAACTTTGCATGTCCACCTGTGAGGAAAACATGTAAAACTCAGCGCAAACAGGGCGGCAGAGAAAAACAAAGGGCCCTTTACAGTTCATATCTGCACAAGATAAAGCTCATTCCCATGCTCTTGAATAATGCCGGCCAGGTCTTTGGCTTTAAGCCACACGGTGGCGGTGTTGTCATTGGGGTGGACGCCAATCAGGCCGGGCGCTTTGAAGAAATCTTCATCAAGAAAAACCTTCACTTCTCTTTTTGCATCGTTCAGAATGCCAAATGGCGTCACAGACCCGGCCGTCAGGCCCAAAATACGCAGCAGCTCACTTTCAGGGGCAAAGCTCAGCGGGCGCGTTTGGTTTGCCTTCCGAAACGCCTTCAAGTCTGCCCGTTTGTTTCCCTTTACCGTAATGAGGTAATAATTCTGCTTTTTATCATCCCGCACGAAAAGGTTTTTGGCGTCTGCCTCCGGGTAGGGAACAGCAATATCAGATAATTCTGCCATGGTATAGACGGCCCTGTGCTCTGTTATCTCATGCCAAAGGCCTTTTGCAGCCAAAAATGCGTATATTTCCTGTTTATTCATATGGTTTGCCTCTCTTTTGAAAATTTACCATTCCAGGCATTTTTCAATGCCGGGAAGCAGGGTGTAAATGGGCGCCCCGGCCATGGCTTCAAAATATGCCTTGTATTCACAGGTTTTGTTCCAGCGCGCAAGCGTAAAGGGAAAAAGCCCATACCGCCTTGCCGTGTCAACGAAGCGCTTTTCCAGAATGCAAAAACCGTCCGCGCAGGCCAGCGCATCACACAGGATGATGAGCTTGTCGTAATTGTCGTATTCCAGCCGGCTCAGATAATCGCGGATAAACGCATACTGCCCGGCGGTGATATCTTTTTTGCCGATATCGGCATCGACATCCTTAACAGGAAAAGAGTGCGTCAGGCAGACCCTTGCAACCTCGTCCCATCCGTTTGACATGGCGTAGTCATACCCGTCTATGATATGCCGCATGGCTGCAATGCCTGTCCGCCTGCCGATGTCATGCAAAAGCCCGCACACAAATGCCTTTTCTTTATCCATTCCGCTGCATCGCGCAGCAATGTGTTCTGCGGCGCTGGCCGTGTAACGGGAATGGTCCGTCCATTTTCCCGGGTTCATCTGCCCGGCCAGCTCCAGCTCGGAAATGGCCGCCTCTCTGGAGGGAAACATGAAAAACCCCCTTTTTCAGATCTGATAGCTGAGCCTATTATAACACGGCGTGCAGGCAGTGTCATTTTTTGCGCTTCGGGCCCGCATGTGCCGCAGCGCGGCTTTGCCTTTGCCGGCGGGCTTTGGGCAATGCAAGCTTCCGGGCGTTTTCTTTTGCCGCCGGTTGTGGTACAATAAGGCACGCGGAATCAAGTTATGTGCGCGGGCACAGCGTTGCGCTGCCTGCGCTGCGCAGAAAGGGGGCCCCTGTATGGAACACACCATTGCCGCGCTGGCCACGCCGCCGGGTGAGGGCGGCCTTGCCGTGGTGCGCATATCGGGCGAAAGGGCCTACGAGGTGGCGGGCGCGGTGTTCCGCCCAAGGGCAGAGGGCCGCAGCCTTGCAGACGCAAAGGGCTACACGGCCATGCTGGGCTTTTTTGAAGAAGAAGGGCAGGTGCGCGACGAGGTGGTGGCCCTGTGCTTCCGCGCGCCTAAAAGCTACACCGGCGAAGATGTGGTAGAGCTTTCATGCCATGGGGGCAGCGCGGTTTGCGCCGCGCTGCTGCGCGCATGCTGCGCGGCAGGCGCACAGCCCGCCGGGCCGGGCGAATTTACAAAGCGCGCATTTTTGAACGGGCGAATTTCGCTGACGCAGGCCGAGGCCGTGATGGACTTAATTGGCGCCTCGTCACGGCAGGGCGCGGCTGCTGCGGCCGCCGCCATGGAGGGTGCGCTGTACCGGAAAATAGAGGCCGTGCGCGCCGCGCTGGTGGCGCTGGCCGGGCACATTGCTGCATTTACCGATTACCCGGAGGAGGACGTGGAGGAGCTTTCTGTCGGCGCCCTGCGCCATACGCTGCGCATACAGAAGGCCGTGCTGGACGAACTGGTGCGCGGCTATGATACGGGCGCCGTGCTGCGCCGCGGCGTGCAGGCAGCCATTGTGGGAAGCCCCAATGTGGGAAAATCTACTCTGCTGAACCTTCTTGCAGGCTTTGAAAGGGCCATCGTCACACCCATTGCGGGCACCACGCGCGATGTGGTGGAACAGGAGCTTTCGCTGGGCGGCGTGCGCATTCATCTGGCGGACACCGCAGGAATTCGGGAAACGCAGGACACAGTGGAGGCCGAGGGCATCCGCCGCAGCTATGCCAGGCTGCGGCAGGCAGGGCTGGTGCTTGCCGTGTTTGACGCCTCGCAGCCGCTGGGCCGGGCGGATATCGAGCTTGCCAAAGCGTGCGGGGGCCGCCCTGCGCTTGCCATTCTGAACAAGACGGATTTGGAAAAGCGCGCCAGCGAAGAAGAGCTTGCGCCGTATTTTACAAAAATCATTTCCATTTCGGCAAAAGACACCGCGTTTCTACCCGCAGTAGAACAGGCAGTGGCCGAGGTGCTGGGCGTGGCCCATGCAGACCCGGACGCCCTTCTGCTTGCGAACGAGCGCCAGCTTGCAGCCGCAAAAGCGGCACAGGCGGCCCTTGCCGACGCGCTTGCGGCGGTGGAGGGCGGTTATACCCTGGATGCGGCTGGCGTGTGCGTAGACGATGCCTTGAATGCCCTGTATGCGCTGACGGGCGAAAACGCCACAGAGGACGTTATAGAGGAAGTGTTCTCCAAATTTTGTGTGGGAAAGTGAGGCGGCCTGCATGCTGGATTTTATCCGCCCGCAAAAGCATTTTCCGCTGGCTGTCACGCGGCACGCCCTGCGCGGCGGCGCCGCGCTGCGCGTGGCACACCTGACAGACCTGCACCTGGAGGATGGTGCAGACGCAGCCTGGCTGAGGCGGCTGGTGCGCGTTGTGAATGCGCAGCGCCCGGATATCATCTGCTTCACAGGCGATTTTGCCTGCCGCCGCGCGCGGTTTGCCGCAGCGGAGAAGTATTGCGAAATACTGCGCGGGCTTTGCGCCGGGCACGGAAAGTTTGCCGTCACCGGCAACCACGATATTCTGGGCGCGGCGGGAAGGGCGCCGCAGCTCATCTGCCGCGCGGGGTTCACTCTTTTGCAAAACGAGGCAGCCCGTGTTGTGATAAGCGGACAAAATGTGGACATCTTGGGCCTTTCCACTATGAAATATGCAACGCCTGCCACGGCAAAGCGCCGCTTCCCGCTGAGGGGAGAGCGGCCGGGCGCGGCCTTCCGGCTGGGCCTTGTGCACGAGCCCGCGGCTGTGCAGCTTCTGCCGGAGGGCTGGGCGGGCCTTATTCTGGCAGGGCATACGCACGCGGGGCAGCTTCATGTGCCGCAGCTGGAAAGGCTGTGGCTGCCGAAGGGCTCCGGCCCGTATGCCCACGGGCTTTACCAGACGCCTGCAGGGCCTTTGTACGTTTCGGCGGGCCTTGGGGAAAGCGGGCCGCGCATGCGCTTTTGCGCGCCGCGCGAGGCGGCGGTTTTCAACATCAGGCCCTGACAGTGTGGAAAGTTTTGCAGGGCAAAGGAGCAGCGGATGGCCAGCGATTATTTGATGCGCCAGATAGAGGATATGGCGCGGCTTTGCAGCGAGGTGCTTTTTGCGAAGCACACCGAGCCGCTGCCCGTGTTTGATGAACAGGGGAATGTGACGGAAAACGGAGTGCTGTACGGGCGCCTGCGCATGCTGTGCAGCGGGGGACGGGTGAACGAGGCGGAAAACCTGCTGTTTGACAGGCTGGACGCCCCCGGCGGGGAGGCGCTTCTGCCGGCGGCCGTACAGTTTTATAAAGATATTCAGAATTGGGAGGACGCCGCGCTGGAGCAGGCGGGCTTTTCCCGCGCAGAAATTCGGGACGGGCTGGCCGAGGTGCAGGCCCGCCTGCAGAGCGCACAAATGGAACGGAGCGATAATCCATGAACCGGCTGGGAAATTATGATGTGATTGTGGTGGGCGCAGGGCACGCGGGCATAGAGGCCGCGGTGGCGTCGGCAAAGCTGGGCGCGCGCACGGCTCTGTTCACCCTTACGCTGGACGGCGTGGCAAACCTGCCCTGCAACCCCTCTATCGGCGGCACTGCCAAGGGCCACCTTGTGCGCGAGATAGACGCCCTAGGCGGCGTAATGGGCATAGCGGCAGACGCCACGTTCCTGCAAAGCCGCATGTTGAACCTTGGCAAGGGCCCGGCGGTACATTCCCTGCGCGTGCAGACAGACCGCAGGCGGTACCACGCCTATATGAAGCATCTGCTGGAGCGCACGGAAAATCTGGAGCTGAAGCAGGCGCAGGTGACGGCCATATGCACAAAGCGCGGCCGTGTGACGGGCGTGGAAACGCAGCTGCATGCCTTTTACGGCGCAAAGGCTGTGGTGCTGTGCACGGGCACTTATCTGGGCGGGCGCATTTTTGTGGGCGATGCAAGCTATGACAGCGGGCCGGACGGCGTGTGCGCCGCCGTGCAGCTTACACACAGCCTGCGCGCGCTGGGCCTGCCGCTGCGCCGATTCAAAACGGGCACGCCTGCGCGCGTGCACCGGCGAAGCATTGATTTTTCAAAGCTTGTGCGCCAGAAGGGCGACGATACCATCCAGCCGTTTTCCTTTCTGACAAAGGGCGAGATGAAAAACAGGGTGGATTGCTATATCGCCTTTACAAACGAAGCCACCCATGACGTTATCCGCGCAAACCTGCACCGCTCGCCGCTGTACGGCGGCGCCATTGAGGGCATCGGGCCGCGCTACTGCCCCTCTATTGAAGACAAGGTGGTGCGCTTTGCGGAAAAGCCGCGCCATCAGATATTTGTAGAGCCGTGCGGCGAGGACACAGAGGAGATGTACCTTCAGGGCATGTCCTCCAGCCTGCCCGAAGACGTGCAGAACGCCATGTACCGCACCATAGAGGGCTTTGAGCATCTGGAGCTCATGCGCCCGGCCTACGCCATTGAATACGACTGTGTGGACCCGACGGCCCTTGGCCCCACGCTGGAGGCAAAGGCGGTGAAGGGGCTGTACGGCGCAGGGCAGTTCAACGGCACCTCCGGCTATGAGGAGGCCGCCGCACAGGGCCTGCTGGCGGGCATCAATGCGGCGCGCGCCGTGCGCGGGGAAGAAGGGGTGGTGCTGGCCCGGCAGGAAAGCTATATCGGCACGCTGGTGGACGACCTTGTGACAAAGGGCGTGCTGGACCCCTACCGCATGATGACCAGCCGTTCGGAATACCGGCTTTACCTGCGGCAGGATAATGCCGACGAGCGCCTTACCCCGCTTGGCCGCGCCATCGGCCTTGTGGACGACGCGCGCTGGGCGGATTTCTGCGCCCGCAAGGCCGCAAAGCAGGCCGAGCTTGCCCGGCTGCAGCAGACGGTGATGCGCCCGGCGCAGGCAAACCCCGTGCTGGAGGAAAAGGGCGAGCCTCCGCTGCAAAGCGGCGCCGCGGCGGCAGACCTTCTGCGCCGCCCGGCCCTGCACTATGCGGACGTGGCCGCCATGGCGGGCGAGGGGCGCGATATGACGCCCTTTTTGTGCTACTGCGTGGAGGTAGAGCTGAAATACGCCGGGTATATCCGCCGCCAGAAAAGCCAGATAGAAAAAACACAGCGCTATGAGCACACGCCCATCCCGCCGGATTTTAACTATGCGGCGCTTGCGGGCGTCAGCCTGGAGGCAAGGGAAAAGCTGGCGCGCATACGCCCGCGCAGTGTGGGCCAGGCATCGCGCATTCCGGGCGTCAGCCCGGCAGACACGGCCTGCCTCGCCGTGGCGCTGGCGAAGGCGCGGGGCGAGGCGGCGCGCGCTGCGGCATGCGTGCGGAAGGAAGAGGAGGAAATATGAGCGCAATAGATACACAGCGCCTGTGTGAAAAGGCCGCCGCATACGGTGTGGATATTTCGGCCGCGGCCCCCCGGCTGGCGGCCTATGCGCAGATGCTGGTGGAATACAATAAAAAAGTGAACCTTACGGCCATCACGGACGCCGAGGGCATCGAGGACAGGCATTTTATCGACAGCCTGCTTCTGGCAAGCCAGCCGGAGGTGGCGGGCAGCCTTGTAGATGTGGGCACGGGCGCGGGCTTTCCGGGCATTGTGGCAAAGCTGTATAAGCCGCAGCTTGCCCTGACGCTGATGGAGCCCACCGGCAAGCGGGTGGATTTTCTGCGCTATGTGTGCGGCCAGCTTGGCATTGCGGCCGAATTTGCCAAAGAGCGCGCGGAGGAGGCCGCCCGCAAGCGCTGGCGCGAGACCTTTGACGTGGCCAGCGCGCGCGCTGTGGCATCGCTGCCAGTGCTGCTGGAATATTGCCTGCCGCTTGTAAAAAAAGGCGGGCTGTTTATTGCCATGAAGGGTGCTGGCGCTGTGCAGGAGGTGCAGCAGGCCCAGGCCGCCGCGGCAAGGCTGGGCGGGAAATATGCAGGCAGGCGGGATTTTACATTGCCCGACGGCAGCGCCCGCAGCCTGTTGTTTTACGAGAAAATATCGCAAACTCCGCCGGTTTACCCCAGAAACGGCGGAAAAATTGCAAAAGCACCGCTGAAGTGACAGTTCTGCTGTCGAAAACAGAAGATGGAAATAACTGGAAATTAAAACGCCCCCGTGGTATGCTTTCTTTCGAAGAAGGCCCACGGGGGCTTTGTGTGCCCCCCTGCGCTGTGCAGGCCGTGCAGCCTGCAGGCCCCGGCGCTGTGAAAAAGGAGGAACACACATGAAGGAAAAACTGGAGGAGCACGCGCGGGTGGTGCTTTTAGATGTAGAACGCATTACGCCCTCCCCCTATCAGGCCAGAAAAACATTCAGTGAGAAAGAAATTAAAAAGCTGGCTGTGAGCATTTTGCAGAACGGCCTTTTGCAGCCCATCAGCGTGCGCCCCACGGTGGACGGGCGCTGGCAGCTTATTGCGGGTGAAAGGCGCCTGCGCGCGTGCAGGCTGGCCGGCATGCGCACCATTCCCGCCATTGTATATCACTTTGAAGATGAGAAAACAGCGGCCCTCAGCCTTTTGGAGAATATCCAGCGCGAACAGCTCAACCCGTTCGAGCAGGCGCGCGCCTTGCGGGAACTGCTGGACCTGTGGGGCTGCACGCAGGAGGCCGGGGCCCGGCGGCTTGGCATAGCCCAGCCCACGCTGGCAAACAAGCTGCGCCTTTTGACGCTTACCCCGGCCCAGCAGGAATTTTGCGTGGCGCAGAACCTCACAGAGCGCCATGCCCGCGCCGTGCTGCGCCTGCCTACGGAGGAGCTTCGCTCGAAGGCGCTGAAGGCCGCCGCACAACGGGGCTATACTGTACAGCAGACAGAAGCCATGGTAGAGCGTGTGCTTTCGGCGCGGCCAAAGCCAAAGCGCAAGCTGATGGTAAAGGATGTGCGTATTTTTGTAAATACTATCGAGCACGCCCTGAAGGTGATGACGGGCAGCGGTATTCCCGCTACAGCCACCCGGAATGAAAGTGACGAATATATCGAATATGTCGTGCGCATCCCTACACGGCCGCCTGCCCGCCCGCCTATGCAGGAAAAAGAGGATTCCGCAGAAGGAGGCAGGGATGAAATAAAGAAAAACGGGCCATCTTCTGGCACCGCCAGAAAAGAGCCGGGGCCTGCGGCCCAAGGGGAGGCCGCTCCACCTTCACAGGCGGGGCCAGAGCCACCGCAGGTGCAATATACTCAGGCAAAAGAAGTGCCTCTTTTGCCTGGGCCGGAAGAAAGGGCGCCTGCCCCGCAGGCGGAAGAATAGCGGCAGGCTCTGGTGGAAATCAGATTATGAAAAAGGGCGGAGGCCTCATAAAGAGGCCTCCGCCCAATCCGTTTTTACAAAGTGAAGAAGAAAAGGCCTGAAATGGGCCGTTTTGTCGTCATTGCTGCTGGATGGCCACCGTATACCCGGCCTCTTCCAGCAGGGCCATGGCCTCCTCGGCCGTTTTCTGGTAGCAGGGGGAATATTCCAGCTCATCCGAGCCGTCCCGGCCATAGCTGCCCTTCCCGGTTTCCATGCTGGAAAAATAGTGATAGACCAGTTCGCCATCCTGGAACTCAAGGCGCTCCAGGCTGGGAATATCACCGTCTTTTTTGGCTTCCACTATCCAGACGCCGCTGCCGTATTCTGTGGCTGCAGGGGCAGGATCGGACGTGGGAACGGATGAGAACACAGGCTCCGGCTCTGCCTGGCCTGCCGGGGCGCTGACGTCGCCGGTGGGCGCGCCGGAAAGAGCGCTGCTGTCCGCGCTGCCGGACGGCGCGGCTTTGCCGTCGCTGCACGCGGCCAGCAGCAGCGCGCACAAAGCGGTTATCAGACAAGAAGCAAATTTTTTCATTTCGGATATCTTCCTTTCTGTTCAGAGCCGGTTTTTATGCGGCTTTCCTTGCGAGGGAACAGAAACCGCCGGCTGCGAAGGCGGGGGATGGGCATGCCGGAACGGGCATTTTCCGGTGGAACGCTGCAAAATGTTCCACGTGGAACATTTGAGGCCGCGCAAAGCGGCATACATAAAATCTAACACCGCTTCTGCATAAAAAGCAGCCGCCCGGCTGCGAAAAAGGTGCTGTCATTTTCCGTTCCATTCTTTGATTTTATGTACTGTGAACTGGGCTAGGCCCACGCTGGCAAGAAAGGCGATGAAAAGGCAGACGAGGGCCAAAATGTTTACAAGGCCATTCAAGGGAAGAAGAGTGAAAAGCCTGTCCACAACAAAAAAGAATATTACAAAATAGACTGCGGTGAACACAAGCATCAAAAAATTTTTCATGGCCGCCCTCCTCAAAAATCCGGTGTGCTTTCGTGCGGGCTTGTGTAGAAGCCCTGCCTGTTTACAATTATACCAGCCAGGGCTGCGAAAGCAACAGATACAGAGAAAAAGTGAAGCCCAGAGAGCTTAGGAAGTGTATTTCACTGAAAGCAAAACGGCTTTTTATAAATGTTCCACGTGGAACATTTATAAAAAGAAGCTCGAAAAAACTTTTCAAAAAATGCGCCCTGTGCTATACTGAAATGGCGAAACAGAGGGAACGATGAAAAGGGGGCCATGCCTTGGGCAAGGTGATTGCAATAGCCAACCAGAAGGGCGGCGTGGGCAAGACGACAACAGCGGTGAACCTGGCCGCGGGGGTGGCGGCGCAGGGCAAGCGTGTGCTGCTGGTGGATATGGACCCGCAGGGCAACACCACCTCCGGCTACGGCGTGCAGAAGCGCGGTGTGCAGAAAAGCGTGTATTCGCTGCTGATTGGTGAGGCTGCGGCCAGTGATGTGGTGCTGCACACGCAGTACAGGGTAGATCTGATCCCCTCCAACATCCAGCTTTCCGGCGCGGGTATTGAGCTGGTGGCGCTGGAGAGGCGCGAAGCGCGCCTGCGCGAGGCCCTGACGCCTGTGGTGAAGGATTACGATTTTATCTTTATCGACTGCCCGCCCTCGCTGGACCTGCTGACACTGAACAGCCTGTGCGCCTGCGATACTGTTCTGGTGCCCATCCAGTGTGAATTTTTCGCGCTGGAGGGCCTTTCAGAGCTGATGAATACCATCCGCACGGTAAAAAAGTTGTATAACCCCTATATTGATGTGGAGGGTGTGCTGCTTACCATGTACGACGGCAGGCTGAACCTGACGCTGCAGGTAGTGCAGGAAGTGAAAAAATATTTTGGCGCGAAGGTATATAAAACGACGGTCCCGCGCAATGTGCGCCTTTCCGAGGCACCGAGCTACGGCATGCCGGTAAATTATTACGACCCGGGCTCCAAGGGCACAGAGGCCTATGCCTTCCTTGCGGCGGAGCTTATCAAGAATAATAAGGAGAGGTGGTAATATGTCACCAAAACGCGGCGGCCTCGGGCAGGGGGCCAGCGCGCTGTTCCAGCCGTCTGAGCTTTTGGCCGGGGAGGAGGGCCGTGTCAGCACGCTGCGCCTTTCTGAAATAGAGCCGGATAAAGGCCAGCCCCGCAAAACCTTTGAGCCGCAGGCGCTGAACGACCTGGCCGACAGCATTGCGGCACACGGCGTGCTGCAGCCCATTGTGGTGCGCCCGGCCCGCGGCGGCTATGTCATTGTGGCGGGCGAACGCCGCTGGCGTGCGGCCCGCCTTGCAGGGCTGAAGGAGATACCGGCAGTGGTGAGGGAACTGACGGATGCCGAAGCCATGGAGCTTGCCCTGGTGGAAAACCTGCAAAGGGAAGACCTGGACCCCGTGGAGGAGGCGATGGGCTACCGCCAGCTGATGGAGGCCTGCGGATATACGCAGGCGCAGGCGGCGGAAAAGGTTTCAAAAAGCCGCAGCGCGGTGGCGAACAGCCTGCGCCTTTTGAACCTGCCGCCGCAGGGCATGGATGCCCTGCGCAGCGGCGCCATCACCACGGGCCATGCCAAGGCTATCCTCGGGCTGGACAGCCCGGAAAAGCAGGCAGAGGCCGTGGCGGCCGTGCTGAAGCAGCAGCTTACCGTGCGCCAGACAGAGGCGCTTTGCAAAAGGCTGGCAAAAGCCCCGCGCAGGCGCAAAGAGGCTTTGCCCGTGCCGCTTGCGGGCGAGGTGGAGGCCGCGCTGCGCGAGGCGCTGGGCACGCAGGTGAAGGTGCAGTATAAAGGCGGCAAGGGCAGCCTTCAGGTGTATTTCAACTCAGACGAGCAGCTTCGCCGCTTTGCGAACCTGCTTGGCAACGAACAATAAGAGGGGAAAAGAAATGCTGGATATCAAATTCGTGCGGGAAAACCCGGAACTGGTGAGAGAAAATATTAAAAAGAAATTCCAGGACGCAAAGCTGCCTCTGGTGGATGAGGTGCTGGAGCTGGACGCAAAGCTGCGCGCGGCCAAAAGTGAGGCTGAGGCGCTGCGCGCCAGCCGCAACCGGCTTTCCAAAAGCATCGGCGCGCTGATGGCGCAGGGCAAAAAAGAGGAGGCCGAGGCCGTCAAGCGGCAGGTGACGGAGAATGCAGACCGTCTGAAAGAGCTGGAAGCACAGGAAAACGAGCTTGCGGAACAACTGCGCAAGGATATGATGACGATACCCAATATCATCGACGCCAGCGTACCCATCGGCAAGGACGACAGCGAAAATGTGGAGGTACAGCGTTTCGGCGAGCCTGCCGTGCCGGATTTTGACGTGCCATACCACACCGATATCATGGAGCGCTTTGACGGCATCGACCTTGACGCCGCGCGCCGCGTGGCGGGCAACGGGTTTTATTACCTGATGGGCGATATCGCCCGCCTGCACTCGGCGGTTATCAGCTACGCGCGCGATTTTATGATAAACCGCGGCTTCACCTACTGTGTGCCGCCCTTCATGATACGCGCCAATGTGGTGACGGGTGTGATGAGCTTTGCCGAAATGGACGCCATGATGTACAAAATAGAAGGAGAAGACCTGTACCTTATCGGCACCAGCGAGCACTCGATGATAGGCAAATTTATCGACCAGATTCTGGACGAAAAAAGCCTGCCGCAGACGCTGACAAGCTATTCGCCCTGCTTCCGCAAGGAAAAGGGCGCGCATGGCCTGGAAGAGCGCGGCGTGTACCGCATCCACCAGTTTGAAAAACAGGAGATGATCGTGGTCTGCAAACCGGAAGAGAGCCCCATGTGGTTCGACAGGCTGTGGCAGAACACGGTGGACCTGTTCCGTTCGCTGGATATCCCCGTGCGCACGCTGGAGTGCTGTTCGGGCGATTTGGCCGATTTGAAGGTGAAAAGCGTGGATGTGGAGGCGTGGAGCCCGCGCCAGAAGAAATATTTTGAGGTGGGCTCGTGCTCGAACCTTGGCGACGCACAGGCGCGCCGCCTGAAGATCCGCGTAAAGGCAGAGGACGGCACAAAATATCTGGCCCACACGCTGAACAACACTGTGGTGGCGCCCCCGCGCATGCTCATCGCCTTTTTGGAGAATAACCTGCAGGCAGACGGCAGCGTGCGCGTGCCAGAAGCCCTGCGCCCCTATATGGGCGGACAGGAGCTTTTGGTTCCTAAACACTGAACTATTTAGTTTATAAAATATAATATTCGGGGCCGGAAGGCAGCGCCCTCCGGCCCCTTTTTGTAGGAAGCACTTGAGGGCGGGGCGGTTTGCCCTGCGCATAAAGGAGGACTGCCGGATGACATCTGCCCTTCAGCAGCTGCCCGAAGGCTACTGCGAAATATGGCGCGCAGACCTACAAAAAAACAAAAAACAGGCCCTGGCCGTAAACGGGCTGGCGCTGGGCCTGGGCGCCGCCATGCTGGCACCCTTTCTCTATGGCATATTCCAGCCCCTTTCTTCGGGCGGCATCCATTTTCACGTTACCCAGTTTTTGGCCATGCTGGCGGGCCTTCTGGCCTATATCCCCCTGCATGAGCTGGTGCACGGGCTGTGCATGAAATATTTTGGTGCAAAAAAGGTGCGTTACGGCTATACGGGACTGTATGCCTGGGCGGGCAGCAGCGAGTATTTCGGGCGAAGAAGCTATGCCGTTATTGCGCTGGCGCCGCTTGCCTTCTGGGGGGCGGTGCTGGCCTCCCTGTGCGCCGCTGTGCCGGCACAGTGGTTCTGGGTACTTTATCTGGTGCAGGTGGCGAATGTCTCCGGCGCGGCAGGCGACCTCTATATCACCTGGAAGGCCCTGCATATGCCGGCAGAGGTTTTGATTCAGGATACAGGCACCGAGATGGCCTTTTATGCCCCGCAGGCACCCGCCTGAAACCGGGCGGCGGGGCGGCCCTGTTTCCAGTGAGCCCTGCAGCGCCGGGCACAGCGGCAATTTTCCGCATTTCTACGGGGAAAAGCGGGCAAAAGGTGTTGACAAGCCCGGCCTTTTTCTATATAATTACTCATGCGCCGTTTCTTGCGGCGCATATATGGCGGTATAGCTCAGTTGGCTAGAGCATTCGGTTCATACCCGAAGTGTCACCGGTTCGAATCCAGTTACCGCTACCACATCACAGGGTTTTGCTGAAAGCTGCACGGCCGCGGGCCGCAGAAGTGGCCTGCAGACAAAGCCGTTCAGCGTTTAGCAAAACCCTGTGCCATATGGCCCGTTGGTCAAGCGGTCAAGACATCGCCCTTTCACGGCGGTAACCCGGGTTCGATTCCCGGACGGGTCACCAGATGAAAAGCACGCTTTCGGGCGTGCTTTTTGCTTTGCATGCTTTAGCGAAATGACAACCCCCAGGTCTGCTGGGGAGAGTAAAAAGGCTTTCGCTTCCAGCATCGAGCGAAGCGGGAAGAGATGAACAACTTTACGATTGCCAGAAAGATAATCCTGGATAAACAGCGCCTGTTTACGGGCCGCAGGGCAAGTGATGCAGGCGGCACGGGCCGCAGGGCAAGTGATGCAGGCGGCGGATTTTTTCAGCGCCTCCTGAGAGGCCTGCCGGCAGTATGCCTTTTCAGGGCTTACGCAAGCCCCCGGCTTTTCCGGGGGCCTGACTCAAAAGATATGCTGTACTTTTCTGCCGCGCTGTGCTATATATAGGGTGCCGTCTTCTGTAAAAAGGGGGATATACTGATGGAGCTGACTGCAAACGGCGTACGCCTGCATTATGAGGTGTCCGGGCGGGGGCCTGCCGTTGTGCTGCTGCATGGCAACGGTGCAAACCTTCACTTTTTCGATGCGCTCACCACTCTGCTGGAGCCGCTGTACACAGTTTACCGGCTTGACAGCCGCAGGCATGGAGAAAGCGAAAAAACAAAAGAAATCAGCTACGATTTGCTGGCGCAGGATACGGCCGCTTTTATACAGGCGCTTGGCCTTTCCCGGCCGGCCCTGATAGGTTCCAGCGACGGCGGAATCACAGGGCTTTTGCTGGCTATCGGCTGGCCGGGGCTTCTTTCCTGCGCGGTAGTATGCGGGGCCAATACGCACCCGCGCAAGCTGAAGCGCTGGTTTTACTGGGCATTCAGACTGGGCGGCATGAAGCCGGGCCAGCAGACGCTGCGCATGGTGGCCCAGCAGCCGGACATCACACCGCAGCAGCTTGCGTCTATCCGCACGCCCGTTTTGGTAATGGCAGGCGAAAAGGATATTACGCTTCCGGGCCATCAGCGGGAGATTGCCGCAGCCATTCCCGGCGCGCAGCTTTGTATCCTTCCCGGCGAGGGGCATGTCAGCTACCTGAAAAAGCCGCAGGTGTTTCTGGCCCATGCCGGGGAATTTCTGCGCGCTCATGCGGGCGGCCATTGAGAACGCAGAGGGCAGAAGGCGCCTGCAATGGGAAAAGAAGGGAAGAACCATGATACTCCGGCCATATAGAAAAGAGGACTGCGGGCAGACGGCCCGCCTGTTTTACGAGACGGTGCACACGGTGAATGCAAGGGATTATTCCCCCAGCCAGCTTGCGGCCTGGGCCCCAGCGCCACCCCGGCCGGAGGCCTGGCACGCCAGCTTTTGCGGGCATTATGCCCTTGTGGCAGAGGAAAACGGGGCGGTTGTCGGCTTTGGCGATATTGACGGCACGGGCTATCTTGACAGGCTGTATGTCCATAAGGACTATCAGGGCAGAGGCGTCGCCGCAGCCCTGTGCACGGCGCTGGAGCAGCATGCCGCAGGCATGCCCGTCACCGTGCATGCCTCCGTCACGGCAAGGCCCTTTTTTGAAAAGCGCGGCTACCGCGTGTGCAGGCGCCAGCAGGTGCTGCGCGTAGGCGTGGCGCTGACGAATTTTGTGATGATAAAAGGCCCCGGGCCCGCTCCAGGGGCCGTATAAGCGGCAGAAGGCAGAAAAGGCAGGCCCCAGGGCCTGCCTTTTAGTCGTATTTCCGAATATTGAGCGTTGCAACAGCAGATTGCTGCGGCAGGCCGGTGACAAGGTCCTGCGGGCCGGGGATAAGAAGCATGAACCCTTCCGGCCCATACCGCTTTGCATAGCCCTGTGCATAGGCCTTCTCCACTGAAATATGCTGCACCTGGCCGACAATCATTGCGGTAATACCCGCACCGCTTAAATCCTGCACGTCCTTCAGGGTACATTCTATATTGAGAAATGCCTCGTCTATCGCAGGGGCGTGGATGGTTTTCGCACAGGAGAGCGAGAACCCGCCCGCAGCAAATTCATCCTCGGCGTAGCCGTTGCAGCGGATGGTGTCTGCCAGTGCGTCATAACAGCACAGGGGCAGAAAGTTGATGCAGAAGCATTGCTCCCTTTGAATGTTCGCATAGGTGTGGGTATGCTGGTATAAATTGCCCATCACGGCGAAAAAAGCGGTTTTGTCGCCATGAAAGCTGCCCCAGGCGTGAAAGCATACGTTCGGTTTGCCATTCGCCTTCCAGGTAGTCACGGCAAACAGGGCGCTGGGAATGCCCGCCGCCGTCTCGAAATGAGAAAACAGCTCAAATTCTTCCGGGTACAGGGGCTGGAAATAGCCGGGAAATTCCTGGCCGAGCTCTATCTTCATTTCTGTATATCCTCCTGCATTTCAGACTAGGCGCCCGCTCTTTGGGCCGGAAGGGCTCAGGCGTCCTCCAAACAGTTCGTCACATCGAAAATGTCGGCCACCTTGTTGCAGCTTTGGCAGAAGAAGGCGTGCGGCACCTTTGTCTGCCGCAAAAGGATATTGGAGGCGCCTATCGTCCGCAGCCCGGTATACAGCAGCCTGCCCAGCCCTTTTTTGTTGAATTGCTTCAGCGGCACCCACCCCGGGGCCACGCCGTCAATGATAAGGCCGCCCTCCTGCATATCCCTGCCGCAAAGCGGGCACTTCATCCAACCACCCCCTGTGCACCAGAGGGCCGGGACGGCCCGGCCTGCCCCAGTGCAAGGCCCGCAAGCTGCTGCGGGGTATGTACCAGATAATCGGCGCCCGCTGCCCGAAGCTCTTCCTCCGTGCGAAAGCCCCACAGCACGCCGCAGCCGTCCACATGGGCATTGTGCGCCGTCTGGATGTCCACATTGCTGTCGCCTGCATACAGCACCTGTCCTGCCTGTACGCCGAACTGTGCAATCAGGCTGTTCACCAGCGCAGGGTCCGGCTTTGCAGGTGTGCCCAGCACATGGCCGGCCACTGCATCGAATATGCCGGGGAAGTAATGGGCTGCTACCTCCTGAGAGAGTGTGTTCTCTTTGTTAGATACCACGCCCAGCCGCAGCCCGGCGGCCTTCAGCGCATGCAGCATGGGCAGGATGCCGGGGTAAGGGGCGGTGGTGTCCTGCTTGTGCGCTTCATAATAGCGAAGAAAAACAGAGAAGGCCGTCTGCTGTGTGGCGGGGCCGCGGCTTCCCTCCGGCAGCATGCGCTCGATAAGTTTTGGGATGCCGTTTCCCACCATATAGCGGTAGGCGTCCACCGCGTGCGTGGGAAAGCCCAGCACTTCCAGCGTGTGGTTTCCGGCGTTCGCAAGATCTGTCAGGGTGTTCAGCAGGGTGCCGTCTAAATCAAATATCACAGCGGAATACATCAAAGCAAAACTCCTTTGCAAAACTGAAAAAGCTACTGCGGCCAGCCGAGCGCATCGGCCCGCGCCTTGCGCACGCCGCGCACACGGAAAGTGTGGCGTGCAGGCAGCCGCACGAATACATTGCTGCGCCCCGCGCTGACAGAAAATGGGTTCTGCCGCACAGCAAAGCTGCGGTCCGGCGTAAAAATGCACACTTCATATCTTGTAAAAAAACGGGTGTAGACAAGCCCCAGCGTGCGGTTGGGGTTGTCTGCGATGCCCTCCTCCCGGAAGCCTTCCAGAGAGACCAGCAGACAGCCGGCGCTCATGGCGGCGAATACCCCCAGCATACCCAGAACGCCGGGCATCACGTTCAGGGCGGCGCCGCACAGGCCCAGGCTTAATGCCAGGGCCGCGGCGGGCTGCCAGAGATATTGGTTTACGCTTTTCCCCGGTGTGTCGCCCAGCGGGCGGGCGGGCGGCGAAAAATCCGGCAGCAGGGCTTGCACAATATGCTCCTGCCCAGCCTTGTACACCATCAGCGGCACGTCGCCGCCGCCGAACCACCCGGCCGTCAGGTAGACGGGCCTGCGGCGCAGCAGCCGGGCCGCGGGGGTAACGCGCACACGGCAGGCCGTGACGCTGGAGGCAAGCACCCGGCGCTCTATTTTGGTAAAAAAGCCGCCCCGGCTGATGATTACCCCGCCGGACCGCCCGCAGGAAAAGCCGAACGTGTGGAAAAACGAATAGCAGAATGTCAGGCTGGCGAGGCAGAAGGCCAAGGCTACCAAAAAGGCGCTGCCCGCGGGAAGCAGGCGCTCGATAAGAACTTCCAGCCGGGTAAATTGCTGCACTGCCAGCTGCTCCAGGTCTGGTGCAACATAGTCATTCAATCTCTGAACACCCATCCACAGGAAAATGGAGGTGGTGACGGCATTGGCAGACAGCATTACCAGCGCCAGCCGCTCGAACCCGGCAGGCGTAAACACGCCGGAGTGCTGCTTCACCGGCATGAGCGTTTCGCTCAGAAAGGCGGCGTCGCGTCTGGTGAGATATACGGTAAGCCTGCGCGGCGCAGAATACTCTTTGAAATACAGCCGCACGCGCGCGGCGCCCACAAAGCGGCAGTACAGCGGGCGCTCCACCTCTACTACCGCCACACTGGCCCGCGAGAATGTCTGTTTTAACTGCACGCCGATACCCTGACGGAATACAACCGCCTGCGGCGTCACTGAAATGCGCGCGGCCGCCCACAGCGCAAGGGAGAGCGCCAGGCACACCGCCAGAATGGCGGCGTCCTGCCATAGGGCAAGCAGCAGCCCTTCCACATCGAACCGCAGCAGGGCCTGCGCCATCGGCACCAGGCATAAAAGAAAGCCGTAGCGGAAAAGGCGCACCGAATCCAGCAGGTGAGGGCGTTTCGGCGGCATCATGGGCGGCCCTCCTCCAGAGACAGCAGCCGGGCCGCCTGCTGGGCGTCCTTTGCTTCAAACCCGGGCAAAATGAGAAAAGCGCCTGAGTTTGAGAACATCAGCACGCATACGCCTGCCAAGCGGCAGAGCGGCGTCTCCAGAATGTGGCAGCCTGTGACGAACCGCCGGGGAAAGCGGCGCACAGAGGGGAACAGAAGGCCCCAGCGCGCCGACACATGGTGCCTGCCTATATACAGCCTGGCAGAGGCCAGCCGGGGGACAAGGCCGCCGAATACGGCCGCCGCCCACACGGCCAGCAATACGGGCGCCCACCCGCCGGGGCTGAGCAGAAAGGCCGCCAGTGCGCCTGCCAGCACCAGCCAGAGGCCCACAATGGCCGCACCACGCCTTGTTGCATGGAATGCCATGCGGCGCACCCCCTTTCCAACCACAAAACCTTTGAAAAGCAGCAAGGGCCCGGCTGGCGCGGCACATGTTCAGCACGCCAAAGGGCCGGGCCCGGCAAACACCTGCCCGCGCACGGCGGGAAAAGAATGCCGTAAAGTGTATTTTTCTTGCAAAATATACACGCAGGAAAACATCAGCCTGCCGCGCGCCAGGCTGTTCACAGTTTGCCCGCATCACGCAGGGCGCATACCTTCAGCACGGCGGCCACGGTCTTTCCGTCTGCGATTTCTCCTGAAAGCACCATGCTGCGCGCGGCCTTCAGAGGCAGCGTGAACAGGCTGAGGAATTCGTCCTCGTCCAGATGCTGGCCCACAGGCGCAAGCCCGGTGGCAGCATACAAATGAATGACCTCACTGCAGTAGCCGCATGTGGGAATGACAGCCCCAAGGCTGTGCCACGCGGCAGCGCAAAGGCCGGCCTCTTCACCCAGCTCGCGCCGGGCAGCCTCCAGAGGGTCTTCCCCTTTTTCCAGTTTGCCCGCGGGTATCTCAATCAATTCCCGGCCCAGCGCATAACGGTATTGGCGCACAAGATAAATTTCGCCCTTTTCATTCAGTGCGGCAACGCCGGCCCCGCCGTGATGATGCACCACCTCGCGCGTGGAGGTGCGCCCGTTTTCAAGGCGCACCTTGTCCAGTGTCACACGGATCACTCGCCCCTCAAACAGCGTCTCGCTTGAAAGCGTTTGTTCAAAATGCGGCACGGCTTATGCCTCCTTTTCCGGCACGGCTCCGGCCAGCGCCTGGCACAGCACCTTGTTCACGCGGCGTTCTCCCGCCTCCAGCACAGTGAAGGCGGCGCCGCCCCACTCCACCTGCACGGCCTCGCCGGGCGCAGGGATGCGCCCAAGCCTGTCTGTTACAAGCCCGCCCACAGTGTCGAAATCGCGCTCGTCGCCCTCGCTCTCCGGCGGAAGGTCAAGGCCCAGTGCGTCGAACACGTCGTCGATGTCTGCGCTGCCGGCAGCCACAAGGCCGTCCTCTGTGCGCACCAAATCATCTTCTTCGTTGTCAAATTCGTCCTGGATATTGCCCACGATTTCTTCCAAGACGTCCTCCATGGTCACCACGCCGCTGGTGCCGCCGTATTCGTCCACGACCACAGCAATCTGCGCGTGCTTTGCGCGCAGTTCAATCAAAAGCTCGCGCGCACGGCAGCTCTCCGGCACAAACATGGCGCTCCGCACGAATTCGCGGGCGGGCCGGGCGCCCTCGCCGGGCTTGTTCCAAAGGGTGAACAGGTCCTTTACATATACGATGCCCTCGATGTCGTCCAGCGTTTTGCGGTAAACCGGGATGCGCGAGACTCCCTCTGCCAGCGACAGCTCCACCACATCGTGCGCGGTGGCGGTGTCCGGAACGGCCACCAGCTCGGTGCGGTGCGTCATGATGTCGCCCGCCGTCACATCGGCCAGCTCGAAGATGTTGGTAATCATCTCCTTCTGGCCCTCATCTATCACATCATGTTCTTCGCTTTCATCCACCATGTTCAACAGGTCTTCCTGCGTTACGGGTGCACTGGGCTGAATGCCGCACAGGCGGAACACCAGTTTTGCGGGCGCACTGAACACAGCACCTGCAAAACCTGCAGGGCCGCCCCACCCGCCTTCTTTGCCGCATGCCGCACCCAGGGCAAAGCACAGCACCCCGAACACAGCCAGCAGGGCAAGGCCTGCAAGGCCCCACCACACGCCCGGCATGCGGGCGCACCAGAAAAAGGCCGCCGCAGCCGCGCCTGCCGCACACAGGCCCGCCAGCACGAACACGCCGATGCTTTTGTCTGAAAAGCCCAGCCGCGCGCCGGCAGCCCTTTCTTCCCCATGGGCGCACAGCGCCCCCGCGCGCCAGTACAGCGCACAGGCGGCTGCGCCCAGCACAACTGCCGCAAGCAAGGTAAGACCATCCGGGTCCATGAAATATCAAAACCCCTTTTCACACCGCGGCACAGCCGCGCATATTTGCACTGCACAGCGCGCAGCGCCTGTTTTTTCTAAATATAATGTATTTTAGAACACCTGTCAATCGCGCCTGCCCGCACACGGCTGCAAAAAGGCTGCATATTCATGCAGAAACGCCTTTTCTGTGCAAGAAAAGGCGGTGCTATCTGTTTACTTTTGCACCTTGTTTTGTTATAATCATAACGAGCGCGATGCAGAGACGCAGCCCCGCTTTGTGTAAAATGCCGCCGGGTGGTTTGCGGTGCTCGAGGCCGCAAAACGAAGGCAGAGGAAGGTGCAGGGCGGGGGGCTTCCGCGCAGGGGCCAACGCCTGTTTCTGCTCAATTCAGTAAAGAACCGGAGGAAGAAAAATGCCAAGATTGAAAAAATCTATGGACGGCAACACCGCCGCGGCGCATGTAGCATATGCGTTTACGGAGGTTGCCGGCATCTACCCCATCACCCCGTCGAGCCCAATGGCCGACATGGTGGACCAGTGGAGCGCGGCGCACCAGAAGAATATCTTCGGCACCGAAGTGAAGGTCATGGAGATGCAGTCCGAGGCGGGCGCGGCGGGCACCGTACACGGCAGCCTGGCCGCGGGCGCCCTCACCACCACGTTCACTGCTTCGCAGGGCCTGCTTCTGATGATCCCGAACATGTATAAAATCGCGGGCGAGCTGCTGCCCGCGGTGTTCCATGTGTCGGCCCGCACGGTGGCCAGCCACGCGCTGAACATCTTCGGCGACCACTCCGACGTATATGCCTGCCGCCAGACAGGCTTTGCCATGCTGGCGGAATCGAACCCCCAGGAAGTGATGGACCTGGCCGCAGTGGCGCACCTTTCCGCCATTGAGAGCCGCGTGCCCTTCCTGAACTTCTTCGACGGCTTCCGCACCTCACACGAGATTCAGAAAATCGAAGTGTGGGATTACGACGACTTGAAGGAAATGACGGACATGGACGCCGTGAAGGCGTTCCGCGACCATGCGCTGAACCCCGAGCATCCCGCCACGCGCGGCAGCCACGAGAACGGCGACATCTTCTTCCAGCACCGCGAGGCCTGCAACAAGTTCTATGACGCCGTGCCCGCAGTGGTGGAAAAGTACATGGGCAAGGTGAACGAGAAGCTGGGCACCCATTACGGCCTGTTCGAGTACTACGGCGCCGAAGATGCCGGGCGCGTCATCATTGCCATGGGCTCTATCTGCGACGTGGCCGAGGAGGTTATCGACTACCTCACCGCCAAGGGTGAAAAGGTGGGCCTTGTGAAGGTGCGCCTGTACCGCCCGTTCTCTGCAAAGCACCTGCTGGCCGCCGTGCCCGCAACCGCGAAGAAGATCGCCGTGCTGGACCGCACAAAGGAACCGGGCGCCTATGCCGAGCCCCTGCATCTGGACGTGATGAGCGCCTTTGCCGAGGCCGGGCGCGAGGCCACCATCATCGGCGGCCGCTATGGCCTGGGCTCGAAGGACACCCCGCCCGCCAGCGTGTTTGCCGTGTATGAAGAGCTGACGAAGGACGCCCCGAAGGCGCGCTTCACCATCGGCATCACAGACGACGTCACCTATCTCTCGCTGGAGGAGAAGCCCTCGCCCAACACGGCTGCGGAGGGCACGAAGGAGTGCAAGTTCTGGGGCCTTGGCGGCGACGGCACCGTGGGCGCCAACAAGAACAGCACCAAGATTATCGGCGACCACACCGATAAGTATATCCAGGCGTACTTCCAGTACGACTCGAAGAAGACGGGCGGCGTCACCATCAGCCACCTGCGCTTCGGCGACAAGCCCATCCGCGCCCCGTACTACATCAATAAGGCGGATTTCGTGGCCTGCCACAACCCCTCGTATGTCATCAAGGGCTACAAGATGGTAAATGACGTGAAGCCGGGCGGCGTGTTCCTCATCAACTGCCAGTGGACGGATGAAGAGCTGGATAAGCATATGCCCGCCGAGGCCAAGCGCTATATTGCAAACAACAATATTCAGCTTTACACCATCAACGCCATCGACAAGGCCATCGAAATCGGCCTTGGCAAGCGAACCAACACCATCCTGCAGTCTGCCTTCTTTGCGCTGGCTGGCGTGCTGCCCAAAGAGGATGCGCTGAAGTATATGAAGCAGGCGGCCGAGAAATCCTTTGCCAAGAAGGGCCAGGCCGTGGTGGAGATGAACTGGAAGGCCATCGACGCCGGCTTTGACGCTTACCACAAGGTGGAAGTGCCCGCCTCGTGGAAGGACGCCCAGGATGCGCCCGTGGCGCACAACCTGGCCGGCAACCCCGCCACTGTGGACATGGTGACGAAGGTAATGTTCCCCGTGGGCAAGATGGACGGCGACAGCCTGCCCGTTTCCGCCTTCGAGAAATATGTGGACGGCCAGTTCGAGCAGGGTGCTGCCGCGTATGAGAAGCGCGGCGTGGCGGTTTCCGTGCCGGAGTGGGATGTCACCAAGTGCATCCAGTGCAACCAGTGCGCCTATGTGTGCCCGCACGCCACCATCCGCCCGTTTGCGCTGAGCGCAGAGGAAGTGGCCGCCGCGCCCGAGGCGCTGAAGGCCAAAAAGATGAACGGCAAGGGCTGCGAGGAATACCAGTTCGCCATGACCGTCTCCCCGCTGGACTGCATGGGCTGCGGCGTGTGCGTGGGCGTGTGCCCGGCCCCCGGCAAGGCGCTGAAGATGGTGCCGCAGGAGACGCAGCTTGCCCAGCAGGATGTGTTCGATTACTGTGTGGCCAACGTCTCGAAGAAGCCCGGCATGATGGCCGAGACCACGGTGAAGGGCAGCCAGTTCAACCAGCCGCTGCTTGAGTTCTCCGGCTCGTGCGCCGGCTGCGCAGAGACCAGCTATGCCCGCCTTATCACCCAGCTGTTCGGCGAGCGCATGTATATTTCCAACGCCACCGGCTGCTCATCCATCTGGGGCGGCCCGGCTGCAACGTCCCCCTACACGCGCAACCGCGTTTCCGGCCATGGCCCGGCCTGGGCGAACAGCCTGTTTGAAGACAACGCCGAGCACGGCTTCGGCATGTACCTGGGCCAGAAGACGCTGCGCGACAACCTGGCGGAAAAAACCCGCAGGCTGATTGCCGTGCCCTATGCACGCCCCGAGCTGAAGGCCGCCGCACAGGAATGGCTGGACACTATGGACGACGGCAAGGCCAACGGCCCGGCTACGGAAAAGTACGTGGCGGCGCTGGAAGAGGGCCTGCTGACAGTGGAGGAGGGCCTTGCCTTCCTGCAGAGTGATGACAGCGAGGCGGTATTTGGCGCTGAGAAGCGCGCCGAGCTGCTGGCGAACATGAAGAACCTCAAGGCAGAGGGCAAGGAGTTCTGCAACTGCGAAGCCTGCACGCTGGCCAAAGAGATTCTCGACCAGAAACAGTACCTTGCCAAGAAATCCGTGTGGATCTTCGGCGGCGACGGCTGGGCCTATGACATCGGCTTCGGCGGCTTGGACCATGTGCTCGCCTCCGGCGAAGACGTGAACGTGATGGTGTTCGACACCGAGGTGTATTCCAACACCGGCGGCCAGGCCTCCAAGGCCAGCCAGCTTGGCCAGGTGGCGCAGTTTGCTGCCGCCGGCAAGGCCATCGGCAAGAAGAGCCTGGCGGAGATTGCCATGAGCTACGGCTACGTCTATGTGGCGCAGATTGCCATGGGCGCAGACCAGAACCAGACCATCAAGGCCATTGCCGAGGCCGAGAGCTATCACGGCCCGTCGCTCATCATCGGCTATGCGCCCTGCGAGATGCACGGCGTGAAGGGCGGCATGACGAACTGCCAGGCCGAGATGAAGCGCGCTGTGGAGTGTGGCTATTGGAATAACTTCCGCTTCGACCCGCGCAAGAAGGCCGAAGGCAAGAACCCGTTCACGCTGGATTCCAAAGCCCCCACGGCAGATTACAAGGAGTTCATCGAGAGCGAGACGCGCTACAGCCGCCTGCAGCGTGCCTTCCCCGAGCGCGCCGAAGCCCTGTTCGAGCAGGCTGCGGCCAACTCGAGGGACCGCTATGCTTACCTCACAAAGCTGGCGAAGCTGTACGCCCCCGACGAAGCCTGAGCATAAAAACAGTGGCCTGTGCGCCTGTTTCCGGCCCCCGCAATGCGGGGGCCGTTTTTTACAGTCACTTTGTCATAGAAAAAAATATGTATTTGTATATATTAAATAAATTTTATCAACTAAAAACCAAAATGCTTGCAATTCGACCAAAATGACGCTATGATGAAGTCAAACAGACGCCAATTCGGCGCTTTTCAGTATGCACAAGGGAGGCAAAGGGAAATGAAAGAACTTCCGCCGAGGTATACGCTGCGTGTGAGCCAGATGCTGCTGGATAAACTGGGCTATATTGCCGACTTTGAAGGCCGCACCAAAAATAAAGAATTGGAGCAGATGATCAAAAAGCGCGTCCACGCATTTGAGGCGCAGTATGGAGAGATACCAGTGTAAATAACCGCCCGGTTCCGGGTATATAAAAAGAGGGGCCATGGCAGCCTTTGCGGCATGCCGTGGCCCTTTCTGCATGCAGAAGGCGCGCGGTGCAAAACGTGCGGGATGCCGCGCCGCAGGGTGCCCGCCGCCCCTGCACTGGTGAGCAGGGAGGAAATGGAAAAGATATGCGCGCCCTCCCGGTGGAAACGGCGGCCCGTCCCCTGTGTGCAGGTTTTGTGAAAACATGGGAAAACAAAAGGTTTTTGCCGCAGGGGTGTTTTCTTCGCGGCGCGCGTATGATATGATAAAAAACAATCAGGTTATTGCTGGCCCTTCTGCCGGGCCGAATGCGGATATGGGAGGAAAACGGATGCCGGTTGCAAAAAACGGGCCCGGCCGCCGCTGGCGGACGCTGGCTGTGGATATTTTGTACGACCTTGCGGGCAACGCACTGTATGCGGTGGCTATCTGCGTGTTTGCAAAGCATGCGCCCTTCGCCCCCAGCGGCGTATCAGGCCTTGCCGTCATCATGAATCATATCTGGAACGGGCTGCCTATCGGTACGCTCACGCTGGCGCTGAACGTGCCGATTGCACTGGTAAGCTACCGGGTGGTGGGCAGGGCATTTCTTCTGAAAAGCCTGCGCACTATCCTGATTGGCACTCTGTTTGTGGACGTTCTGTTTGCACGCGTGCCAGCTTATACGGGCGACCCTCTTCTGGCGGCGCTGTTCATGGGCGTGTTTCTGGGCAGCGGGCTTGCGCTGGTGTATATGCGCGGGTCATCCACCGGCGGGGCCGATTTTCTGGTGATGGCGGCTAAAAAAAAGTTTCCATTTTTGTCTATGGGCCAGCTGGCTCTTGGCCTGAACGGCCTCATCATCCTGGGCAGCGGCCTTGCCTATCAAAGCCTGGACGCCGTGCTGTACGGTGCGGTGGCCACATTCACCTCATCCACTGTGATGGATAAGCTTTTATACGGTGCCGGTTCCGGCAAGCTGGCGCTTATCATTACTTCAAACGGAAAGGCAACGGCAGAGGCCATCAACCTGATGGTGCGGCGCGGCGCCACGCTGCTGCCCGCATACGGCGCATATTCCGGCCAGCAGCGGGAGCTTCTGATGTGCGTGTGCTCGAAATCAGAGATATACAAAGTGCAAAGTGCGGCCCAGCGCATTGACCCGCAGGCGTTTATGATGATTACAGAGGCCAGCGAGATATACGGCAACGGCTTCAAGACGTCATAGCACGCACCTGCCAAGGCTGTGCATATTGCGAGACAAATTTACAGTGCCTTTTTTATGAAAAGAGGAATAACTGTACACACTGTAATTTTTGACAAAGTGCAAACTTTCAACATTTCCACAGAGTTTTACACTTTGTATAGCGTGTTTTCCCCGGCTTTCTGTTGAAAACCCTGTGGAAAGTGTTAAAAACCGCTGTTTTACAGGCAAAGTTTTCCACAGAAAAAAATACAGCAGGCAAAGTGGAATAACTTTCTGTTGAATGGAAAAATTTCCCCTTGCTACTGTTTGTAATGCCGCCTGCGTGTGCAAGCGGGTGAATAATACAACAAAATCACAAAAGCGCCGCATGGCGCACATGAAAGGGATTTGAAAGAATGAAATGGGTTGACAAACTGGAGCGCCGCTTTGGCCGCATCGCTATCCACGATTTGATGATGGCCATCGTTATTGGGCAGGCTGTAGTCTTTTTGGCTGAGTTTTTTATGCCGGGCCTAGGGATATGGAGTAAGCTTTCTCTCTATATGCCGGCTGTGCTGCAGGGCGAAGTGTGGCGCCTTATCACATTCATTTTTGTGCCCTCGGCCTCCACCCCCATCTCCCTTCTGCTTACGCTGTATTTGATGTGGCTCATCGGCCATACGCTGGAGCAGAGCTGGGGCGACTTCCGCTTCAATGTTTACTACCTTCTTGGTGTGTTGGGCGCCATTCTGGCGGCCGTCATCACCGGCTGGGGCACCACCTATTATCTGAATCTGTCTTTGTTCTTTGCCTTTGCCATGCTGTACCCGGAAATGCGTCTGCTTTTGTTTTTCATCATTCCGGTAAAGATAAAGTGGCTGGCCCTGTTTGCCGGTGCCCTGTGCCTGTTCAGCCTGGTGTTCGGCGGCTGGGCCGAACGCCTGAGCGTGCTGTTCTCGCTTTTGAATTTTCTTTTGTTTTTCGGGGGCGATTTCTGGCGCACGGCCAGGCAGGAACTGCGCTACGCCAAGAACCGCCGCGCGTGGCGCAATGCGAACCGGAACAATTGGCGCTGAGCGCGTTTTCCGGCTGAAAAGGGCTTTTTTGCCCGAAAAGCGATTTTGCGCGCGCGGCGCAAATATGTTATACTAAGCTCAAAGAGGCGAAGGGCAGCGCAAGCGGCCCCCGTCTTGCACACAAAACACTGCCGCACGCCCTTGCGCGCCGGCACAAAAAGGTTCCGACAGGGGGAACATATCATGAAAATGATCACTGCAATCGTCAACAAGGAAGACTCTTCAGCCGTATGCCACGCGCTGACGAAAAACGGCTTCTCCGTAACCAAGCTTCCCACGCAGGGCGGTTTCCTGATGGCAGGGAACATGACGCTGCTGATCGGCACGGATGACGAAAAGGTGGACCAGTGTCTGGAGCTGATCGCCTCCTGTGCAAAGCAGCGCACAGAGGTGGTGCCCAGCACAGCCAGCTACGGAATAGGCGTCACCACGGCATACCCTTTGGAGGTGACAGTGGGCGGCGCGACGATTTTCGTCACCAATGTGGAGCGCTTTGAAAAACTGTAACAGCACCCTGGGCCGCGCGCTTGGCGGCCTTCTGGGCAACGACGCCCTGAAAAGAGACCTTTCTGCGGCTCTGAGGGCCGGGCGGCTGGCGCACAGCGTGCTCCTTTGCGGGGAGCAGGGCATGGGCGCCGGCTTTGCCGCGCGTTGCCTAGCGGCAGATTTTCTGTACCCGGAGGGCGGCGCGCCGGCCGCTGCCGTACTGGAGGGGCGAAGCCCGGAAGTGCTGGCGCTGGAGGGCGAAGGGGCGTCCGGCCTCATTAAAATAGATGCGGTGCGTGCAGTGCGCCGCGCCGTGTACGACACGGCCCTCAGCGCTGCCGGGCGCGCGGTGCTGGTATATGGGGCCGAAAAGCTGAATGCGGCCAGCGCAAACGCCATGCTCAAGGTGATAGAAGAGCCGCCGGAAAACGTGCTGTTTGTTTTCACCGCCGTCAGCGAGGCGGCGGTGTTGCCCACCATCCGCAGCCGGTGCAGTGTATATACGCTGGCGCCGCTGGCCCTGCCCGAATGTGCAGCTGCCCTGGAACGGCTGGGCGCAAAGCCGCAGCAGGCGCACAGGCTTGCAGAAGTATTCGGCGGGCGGCTGGGCGAAGCGAAGGCATGCCTTGCCGATGAAAAGCGCGCCGATGCGCTGGCAAGGGCGGAGCGCATCGTTCTGGCGTGTGAAAAAAAAGATGCATACGCGGCCCTCTGCCTGCTTGCCCAGGATGAAAAAGACCGTGCGGGCGCCAAAGCGGCACTTCACCTTGTTCGCTATGTGTGCGCCGCTGCGCTGGCAAAACGGGCAGGCGGCACAGTTTCCCCGCAGCGCGCCGCGCATTGTGCGGCGTGCGCAGGCGAAGCCATACGTCTGCTGGACGCAAACGCCAACCCGAAACTTGTGTTGACGCAGCTGGGCGCCCAGCTTGCCCGCTGAAAAGGAAATAGAAAGGCTGAGCGGCCGGTGAAGCTGCTTGGAAAGGAATGTTCATGACAAGTGTAATCGGTGTCCGCTTCAAAAAGGCGGGCAAAGTGTATTATTTTGCGCCAGGGCAGCTTGCCCCGGCCGTGGGGGATTATGTAATTGTAGAGACTGCGCGAGGCGAAGAATGCGGCGAAGTGGCAAAGCCTGTGCATGAGGTGCCGGACTCCAAAATATCAAAGCCTCTGCGCCCGGCCCTGCGCATGGCTGATGCTATTGACCTGCGCCGGATGGAAAAAAACCGCGCAGATGAAAAGCGTGCGTTCGACGTGTGCGCTGAGCGCATTGAAAAACACAAGCTGGATATGAAGCTTGTGGATGTGGAATATACGCTGGACCGAAGCAAAATTTTGTTCTATTTCACTGCCGATGGCCGCGTGGATTTCCGAGACCTTGTGAAAGACCTAGCAGGCGTGTTCCACACGCGCATAGAGCTGCGCCAAATAGGCGTTCGCGATGAGAGCAAAATGCTGGGCGGGCTTGGCATTTGCGGCCAGCCCTTCTGCTGCAACCGTTTTTTGAAGGATTTTCAGCCTGTTTCCATCAAAATGGCAAAAGCACAGGGCCTCTCCCTGAACCCGGCGAAAATATCGGGTTCGTGCGGACGGCTGATGTGCTGCCTTGCTTATGAACAGCCCGCTTATGAATATCTGAACAGCATTACTCCGGGTGTGGGCAGTGTTGTGAAAACCCCGGATGGCACAGGCGTTGTGACAGAGGTAAACGTCATCTCCGGCGTGCTGCGCGTGCGGCCGGATGCACCCGGCGCACCAGTGCGCAGCTATGCTAAGGAAGTGTGCGAATATATTCGCGGCGGCAAGCGCGTGCCCAAAAAACCTCAGCCAGAGCCTGAAATGCAGGGGCAGGAATAAGCCCTCTTGCAAAATCTTCACTTTATGTTACAATAAAAAAACGAAAGGGTAAAAGGCGGCTTTTGGCGAGAACCCATTTTCTCGCCAAAAGCATGCCGGCAGCCTTTTCGCAGAAAGGCTGCCCTGCGCACCCGGTCCGCGTTTTCCGGGGCGCAAAGGGCGCAAATCACTTTTTACAGCGCGGAGAAGGAAGGTTGTAGTATGGCTTACAAAATCAGCGACGACTGCATCGCCTGTGGCACCTGTGCCGGTGTTTGCCCGGTGAATGCCATTTCGGAAGGCGACGGCAAGTATGTAATCGATGCGGACGCGTGCCTGGATTGCGGCACGTGCGCCGGCGAGTGCCCCGTAAGCGCGATCAGCGAGGGCTGATCCCGCACAGAATGCATGAAAGACGGGCGGGTGCGCACCCTGTGCACCCGCCCGCTTTTTCATTTTGTAAAAACACGGCGCGAAATGAGTTGAAATGCATGTGTTTTGCGGATATGATATATGATAATAGTATATCCTGCCCATCTGCCGGAGAGGGCTGCGGCTTTAGTACCGCAGGCCCTTTGCGCAAAAGGCCTCGCCGCTTTGCGGCACATGTCCACTGGGCCTGTGCTGTGGCATCTGGGTCTTTTGCGTGGCTTGATTGGGAAAATGACACACGGCATAAAGCCTGCCGTGCAAGGGAAAGGGCGTGTTTTCATGGCAGGAACCCTGTATCTGGTGGCAACGCCGATCGGTAACCTGGACGACATGACGCCGCGTGCGGCGGCGACATTTGCCAGTGCGGATTTTGTGGCGGCAGAGGACACCCGCGTGACGCTGAAGCTGCTGAACCATCTGGGGCTGAAAAAGCCAATGGTGAGCTATTATGAGCACAACCTGAAAGAGCGCGGCGAAATGATTCTTGCGCGCATTGAGGCGGGTGAAAGCTGCGCGCTGTGCTCGGACGCTGGCATGCCCGCCATTTCCGACCCCGGCGAGGTGATTGTGCGGGACGCCCACGCCCGCGGCATCCGTGTGGTGCCTGTGCCGGGTGCAAGCGCGGCAGATACAGCGCTTATTGCTTCGGGGCAATGCACAGGGCGGTTTGTATTTGAAGGCTTTCTGCCCACCAACCGCCGTCAGAAGCGGGAGCGTCTGGCCGCCCTGCAGGCGGAACAGCGCACGGTTATCTTTTATGAGGCGCCGCACAAACTGCCCGCCACGCTGGCAGACCTGGAAGAGGCATTTGGGCCGTGCCGTCCGCTCACTATCTGCCGCGAACTGACAAAACTGCATGAAGAAATATGCAAAACCACTATCGGAGAGGCAAATGCCTATTATAAACAGAATGCGCCGCGCGGTGAATTCGTGCTGGTAATGGCGGGTGCCCGGCCTACCCCGCAGCAGGCGGCGCCCACACTGGCACAGGCCGCAGCGCGGGCACAGGCCCTTGTGCAGGCGCAGGGTATGACGCTTTCTGCTGCGGCAAAACAGGCCGCGGCAGGCACGCCGTTTTCCAAAAGCGAAGTATATAGGGCGTGCTTGGACGGGACAGCACAGGAAGGAGGGGCAGAATGAAACTGCTGGTCGTATCGGATATCCATGGGGACTATGACGCGCTGGAGCAGGCATACCATGCAGAAAAAAGTGTGGGTGCCGTGCTCTTTCTGGGCGACGGCATCCGTGAGGCCGAACGGTTTGAGGCCGCACATGGTCCTCTGCGCGTTTATATGGTGCGCGGCAACTGCGATTTTGCCTCAAATGCGCCCCTTCAGGGCTTATGCGCCTTTGAGGGCGTGCTGTTCCTGTATACACACGGCCACATGTATGGTGTGAAGGGCTCTTATCAGGCGCTGGCAGAGGCAGCGCAGGCCGCGCATACAGATGCTGCACTGTTTGGCCACACGCATGTGCCCTTCTGTGGAGAGACGGACGGGCTGACGCTGTTCAACCCTGGCGCCCTGACGAACGGGCAGTACGGCGTGATTTATACAGACAATGGTAAGGCCCGCTTTGAGCACCGGTGCCTCGTGCGCTGAGGCAAAAAAGAAAAGGAAAAACCCCCGGCATGCGGAACCGGGGGTTTTCTCTTTTAAGGGGTATCTCTCTTGGTGTGAGGAGGAATCATACAGAAAACGGATTGCGGCTTCCGTTTCTGTGATTCTTATTATAGGGGTCAATTTAGACAACGATATGACCTCTCTGTGAACAAAATGTAAATAGTAGAATGTTTTTGTGCCAAATTAAGAAAAATGCCGCGCCTTCCAGTGTATAACAGCTGAAAACGCGGCGTTTTTGACCCTCAGGCTTTTTTCAGCCAGGCGCGCACGGCCCCGGCTGTTTTCTGAATATCCACACGCTTATCCTGTGTATATTTCGATTTATCCAGCAAAGTGCGGAACTCTTTTACCGTATAGTGGCCGGTGCTGCGCGGCAGAGCCAGCTGCGCTGAACGGTTTGTAAACACAACCGCCGCCTCTACCGGCACATTTTTCAACTTGGCACTGAACAGCGCATCGCGCACAAGGCGGGTGTCGCGCTCTGCACGGCGCAGCGGGTTTTCAAAGCTTTGCCGTTTTTCGCCGCAAACCTGCAGCCACATGGCATCCCCTGCGGAACCGTAGATTTCGCCGCCCAGGCCCACGCATTTTACGCACAAAAGCCCAAATGTGCCCACAAGGATAAAGTCAAGGTCCGTCTCGGAGCCGTTTTTTTTCAGTACGGCGGGGGCGATCACCTCATATTGGTTCATGGCGGCCATACGCCGTGCAGCGGCCAGCGGCTTTTTGGCAGCGGCAGGCCCCTGCATGTCTTTCGGCTTTCGGTGCAGCACCTCCCGCTTGAATGTGAATAAATACAGAAAAACCAGGGCCGCAATGGCCAGTATCGTGAGAACTATGCTTGTAGGCTCCAAAGCCGTAACCTCCAATAGGCCTTCCGCACAAAAAGCGGAAAACCGCTCATACTCTTTTCACAAGTATAGCAAAACTGTATCAAAAACACAATCGGCCGCAGGGCGGAAAAAGTAAATTTATTATGAAGAAGAAAGAAAACGCACCCTGCGGCCAATGCAAATGCCCTGACTTCGCAAAGTGTGAAAAAAAGATTAATAAAAATGTTGACAACCACCGTAAACAGTGCTAGAATAACAACAGTCTCAAACGAGGCATGCGCTGATAGCTCAGTTGGATAGAGTGTTTGGCTACGAACCAAAAGGTCGGGGGTTCGAATCCCTTTCAGCGCACCAAAAAAACAGACGCGTACAGCGTCTGTTTTTTTTGTCTTGTATGCTTTAGCGAAATGACACCCTCCCCCAGCAGAGCTGGGGAGTGTAAAAAAGCTTTCGCTTCCAGCATCGAGCGAAGCGGGAAGAGATGAGCAACTTTACGATTGCCAGAAAGATAATCTTGGATAAACGGCGCCCGTTTACGGGCCGCAGGGCAAGTGATGCAGGCGGTGGATTTTTTCAGCGCCTCTTGAGAGGCTTGCCGGTAATATACCCTTTCAGGGCTTACGCGATCCCACAGCTTTGCCGGGGGGCCTGACTCCGAAGGCTTTCCGGGCGGGGCTTTCCAATTAAAAAGCATCCTGGTGCTGGGTGCGCACTGTGCAGCATGCAAAAAACATTGACAGAAGCGGCCAATTGTGTTATTATTTTGTTCGCACACTAACAAATAAGGGGCTGATGACAGCATGACACGCGACTGCGGCGCCTGGATAAACCTGTTGGCCCATCAGGTGAAAAAACGCATGAACGCTACGCTGAGTGATCTGGGCATCACCGGTGTGCAGAGCCGGGTGATGCACTATATTCTGGAACACTGCCAAAACGGCCCCGTGTTTCAGCGGGATGTAGAAGCGGCGTTCAACCTGAGCCGTTCTACCACCACGAACATTCTGCAGCTGATGGAAAAAAATGGTGTTATCCGGCGAGAGAGCGTAGATTATGATGCACGCCTGAAGCGCCTTGTGCCGACACAGAAAGCAGTGCAGATGGAGGCGCAGGTGCGCGAGTGTGCGCGCCTGCTTGAACAGCGCATCACACAGGGGCTTACAGATGCCCAGCGCGACCAGTTCCTGCGCACGGCACAGCGCATGTCGGAAAACCTCAAGGAATGATTTTGCGGCCCCGCCGGGCCCGCCAGTCCGCTTGATAAATACGCTGCGCAGTGCCGCGCGGCCTGTACAGAGGAGGAATGTGATATATGGTAAAAACGCTTGCACGAAGCATTCGGGAGTTCAAAAAACCGGCAGCACTGACGCCGGTGCTGGTCACAGTCGAGGTGATTCTGGAGTGCATCATCCCGCTTATCATTGCAAACTTGGTGAACCAGATGCAGGCCGGCTGCGGTATGGATGTCATCGTCCGCTACGGCATCCAGCTTCTGGTAATGGCCATTCTGGCGCTGGTGTTCGGCGTTGCCGCGGGCAACACCTGCGCCACAGCGTCCACTGGCTTTGCGCGTAACCTGCGCAAAGATATGTTCTACTGCATTCAGGATTATTCCTTTGAAAACATCGATAAATTTTCGGTTTCAAGCCTGGTTACGCGTATGACTACGGACGTGGTGAATGTGCAGATGTCGTTCATGATGATCATCCGCATCGCCATCCGCGGGCCGCTGATGCTTATTTTCTCTTTTATCATGGGCTTTGCCATGGGCGGGCGCCTGGCCATGATCTTCCTTGTCACCATTCCGCTGCTGGGCGTCGGCCTGGCACTGGTCATCCGCGCCGCGATGCCTATTTTCCGCCGCGTGTTCCGCAAATACGATGCGCTGAACGATTCCGTGCAGGAGAACGTGCAGGCCATGCGTGTGGTAAAAAGCTATGTGCGCGAGAACTATGAAAAGAAGAAGTTCTCGGCGGCAGCCGAGGATGTCTGCCGGGATTTCACCCGCGCCGAGCGCATTATGGCCCTCAATAACCCCATGATGCAGTTCTGTGTTTATGCGGGCATGGCGTTTGTGCTTTCGTTCGGCTCTTATGTGGTGATAAGCGGCCGGGGCGCAGAAGTTGCTGTGGGCCAGATGTCCGCCATCCTCACTTACAGCTTCCAGATACTGATGAGCCTGATGACGCTTTCCATGGTGTTTGTAATGATTGCCATGTCCATGGAATCGGCTGAGCGAATCGTAGAGGTACTGACAGAAAAAAGCAGCCTTACCAGCCCGGAACATGCAGTGACCGAGGTAAAGGACGGCTCTGTCGATTTTGAAAACGTCAGCTTCAAATATTCCCAAAAGGCCAAGCGAATGGCGCTGGCCGGGGTGGACCTTCATATCCGTTCCGGCGAAGTCATTGGCGTTTTGGGTGGCACGGGTTCATCCAAAACGACACTTGTGCAGCTGATCCCCCGCTTGTATGATGTCACGGAGGGCAGCGTCAAAGTAGGCGGCGTGGATGTGCGCAGCTATGATTTGGAGGTGCTGCGCAACAACGTGGCGGTGGTGCTGCAGAAAAATGTGCTGTTCAGCGGCACTATCAAGGATAACCTGCGTTGGGGCAACGCAGATGCCACAGACGATGAGATGCTGGAGGCCTGCCGCCTGGCGCAGGCCGATGAGTTTATTCAGCAGTTCCCGGATAAATATGATACATGGATTGAGCAGGGGGGCAGCAACGTATCCGGCGGCCAGAAGCAGCGTCTGTGCATTGCCCGCGCGCTGCTGAAAAAGCCCAAGGTGCTTATTTTGGACGATTCCACCAGCGCGGTGGACACCCGCACCGATGCGCTGATCCGCCAGGGCTTCCGTGAGTTTATCCCCGAGACCACTAAAATCATCATTGCACAGCGCGTGGCCTCCGTGCAGGACGCCGACCGCATCATTGTGATGGACGGCGGGCGCATCAACGACATCGGCACGCATGAAGAGCTGATGGCCCGCAACGAGATTTACCGCGAGATTTATACCACTCAGAACAAGGCAGGTGACGAAAATGGCGAAGAATAACTCCAATACGGCGGCCCCTGCCACCACGGCCCGCGGCCAGCGCGCGCCAAAGGGCGTGCTGCGCCGGCTGCTGCGCCTGCTGTTTGAGTTTTACCCGGTGCTTCTTCCGGTTGCGCTGGTGTGCATCCTGTTTAATGCGGTTGTCAGCTCAATGCCGGCCGTATTTATGCAGAATATCATTGCCATTGTGGACAGCACCTACAAATCTGGCGACTGGGCCTCGGTGTCCGCCCGCATTTTGGGGCTGGTGGGCATTCTGGTGGTGATGTATGTGCTCAGCCTGATTGCGGGCTTCACCTACACCCAGCTGATGGCGATTATCACGCAGGGCTCGCTGAAAAAGCTGCGCGAAAAGATGTTTAGCCATATGCAGGACCTGCCTATCAAGTATTTCGATACCAACGGCCACGGCGACATCATGAGTTATTATACCAATGATGTGGACACCCTGCGCCAGATGATAAGCCAAAGCCTGCCGCAGATGCTCATTTCGGGCATCACGCTGCTGTCGGTGTTCTGCATCATGATGTACTACAGCGTAATTTTGGGCCTGATTGTGGTGGCCGGCGTTGTATGCATGTTTTTTGCAGCGCGCTATATCACAAGCCACTCGTCCAAGTATTTTCTGCGCCAGCAGGTCACCATTGCTAAGGCGGAAGCTTTTATGGAGGAGATGATGACCGGGCAAAAGGTCATCAAGGTGTTCTGCCATGAGGACGCCGCCAGGGCAGACTTCGACAAAGTGAACGGAGAAATCTTTTTCAATGCCCGCAACGGTAACCGTTTTGCCAATATCCTGATGCCGCTGCTGGGCAATGTGGGCAACGTCATGTATGTGGTGGTGGCGCTGGTGGGCGGCGCACTGATGCTGGCGGGGGCGCCCAATCTCAGCATCTCCGGCATGGCTTTCAGCATCAGCATCGTAGTGCCGTTCCTGAATATGACAAAGCAGTTTGCGGGCGCCATCGGGCAGGTGTCCAACCAGGTGAATATGGTTATTATGGGCCTGGCGGGCGCACACCGCATTCTGGCACTGCTGGATGAGAAGGAAGAGACGGACGAGGGCTATGTTACACTGGTAAACGCGCATGAAAATGCGGACGGCAGCCTGACGGAGTGCGCCGAGCGCACGAACATCTGGGCCTGGAAGCATCCGCACCATGACGGCACCGTAACATACACCCGCCTGCAGGGCGACGTGCGCTTCTTTGATGTCGATTTCGGTTATACGCCGGAGAAGACAGTGCTGCACGATGTCTCGCTGTATGCAAAGCCCGGCCAGAAGGTGGCGTTTGTGGGGTCTACCGGCGCAGGCAAAACTACTATCACCAATCTCATCAACCGTTTTTATGATATTGAGGATGGAAAAATCCGCTACGACGGCATCAATATCAATAAGATTCGAAAGGCGGATTTGCGGCGCAGCCTTGGCATTGTTTTACAGGATACAAACCTTTTCACCGGCACGGAGATGGAAAATATCCGATACGGCAATTTGGATGCCTGCGACGATGAATGCATCGCGGCAGCCAAGCTGGCAGGCGCGCACGATTTCATCACGCGCCTGCCGCAGGGCTACCAGACGCCGCTTTCAGGCAACGGCGCCAACCTTTCGCAGGGCCAGCGCCAGCTGCTTGCCATTGCGCGCGCCGCCGTGGCAGACCCGCCTGTGATGATTTTGGACGAAGCGACATCCAGTATCGACACGCGCACAGAGGCCATTGTACAGCGCGGCATGGATGCCTTGATGACAGGGCGCACGGTGTTTGTCATTGCGCACCGCCTGTCCACTGTGAAAAATTCGAATGCCATCATGGTGCTGGACCACGGGCGCATTATCGAACGCGGCACACACGAAGAGCTGCTGGCCCTGAAGGGCACCTATTACCAGCTTTACACCGGTGCGCTGGAGCTTGACTGACGCATTGTGCAAAAAGTGATTTGTTATGCAGGGGAACACCGCCGGGCTTCATGTGGAGCCCGGCGGTGCCTTTGGTTTGTCCGGCGGGCAAAATGTATTTTTTGGCAGAGAGGGCTTGCACATCGTGTTATATTCTGCTAAAATGAAACAAAGGCCTGCGTGCCCGGCACAGGGCCTTTCGCCCGTATAATGCAGGCGGCACGGAGACGGGGCCACCCGGATGGGGTGGCCATTCTTTTGAACACAAAATACACCAAAAAAGTATATTTTGCCGCTTTGCGCATGTGCGCGGGGCGGCCGGGAAACACTTTCCGCAGAAAGGGGCTGTTTGCCCCGCAGCGGAGGAAAGGAAGATTCAAATGCTGCAATTGGAACATCTGGCCTGGCGGCTGCCGGGCGGTGAAAGTATCCTGAAAGGGGTAGACGTGCATGTGCCCAAGGGCAAGCTGGTGGTGGTGACGGGCCCCAACGGCGGCGGCAAAACGTCGCTGGCCAAGCTGGTGGCCGGGCTGGAGACGCCCACCTCCGGGCGAATTCTGTTCGACGGGGAGGATATCACCGGCCTCGACATTACCCAGCGCGCACAAAGGGGCATTGCCTATGCCTTTCAGCAGCCGGTGCGCTTCAAGGGGCTGACGGTGCGTGATTTGCTGGAGATGGCCGCCGGCAAGCCGCTGGAGGAATGCGAGGTTTGCGCGCTGGTGGGCAAAGTTGGCCTGTGCGCCAGCGAATATATTGACCGGGAGGTGGACGCCAGCCTTTCCGGCGGTGAGGCCAAGCGCATTGAAATAGCCACGGTGCTGGCGCGCGGCGCAAAGCTTTCTATTTTCGACGAGCCGGAGGCGGGCATTGATTTGTGGAGTTTTTCGAAGCTGGTGGAAACCTTCCAGGAGCTTCAGAAGAGCCATCAGGGCACGCTGCTCATCATTTCGCACCAGGAGCGTATTTTGTCCATCGCAGACGAGATCGTCGTCATTGCGGACGGCGTGGTGCGCGAGGCAGGCCCGCGTGAAGAAGTGATGCCCCACCTGATGATGGGCGAGAGCATGGGCTGTATGTGCCCGCTTGGCAAGGAGGTGCGCCGCGCATGAATAATATAACAGACGAGCTGCTGCGCCTTGTGGCAGGCTTCAAGGGCGAATTCACAGGTGCCTACAATATCCGGGAGGACGGCGGCTGCGCCGGGCGCCAGTCTACCCGGAACATTAAAATAGAATCCAAGACAGACAAGCCCGGCATTGATATCCGCGTGGCCCCTGGCACAAAAGGGGAAAAGGTGTATATCCCGGCCTGCGTCACGCACAGCGGCGTGGACGACCTTGTATACAATGATTTTTATATCGGCGAGGGCGCCGACGTGGTGGTGGTGGCTGGCTGCGGCATCCATGCCGACGGCGAAGAAGAGGCGCGCCACAACGGTATCCACCGTTTCTTTTTGGGCAAGGGCGCCAAGGTGGTGTATGAGGAAAAGCACGTGGGCACCGGGAAAAGCACGGGTAACCGCCACATCGACCCGGTGACCGAGGCGTTTCTGGAAGAGGATTCCAGCCTGACAATGGATACGGTGCAGATTTCTGGCGTGGACACCACTTACCGCAAGACCAGCGCCAGGCTGGCCGCGCGCGCAAAGCTGTTGGTGCGCGAGCGCCTGATGACCGACGGTGCCGAAGCAGCCAAAACAGAGTTCACCGTGCATCTGGAGGGGGAGGATTCCGGGGCCGACCTTGTGTCCCGCTCTGTGGCCAGGGGCCGCAGCCATCAGGAGTTTATTTCCCGCATCGTGGGCTCTGCGCGCTGCACGGGTCATTCCGAGTGCGACGCAATTCTGGCGGACAGGGCCACCGTGGTGGCCACGCCCGCGCTGGAGGCGGCCCATCTGGACGCCTCGCTCATCCATGAGGCCGCCATCGGCAAGATAGCAGGCGAACAGCTAATGAAGCTTCGCACGCTGGGCCTCACGGAAGAACAGGCGGAAGAGAAAATTATTGCGGGTTTTCTGAAGTAAAAAGGCAGGGCAAAACCCCCGGAAGGGCATGACGCTTTCAGGCGCATGTATTCTCCCTTCCGGGGGTTTTATTGTAAGAAACTGCCGGCTGTACCGGCAGCTTGAAAAGGCACCCTCAACGAATCGCAGATCAATCTGTAAGTAAATGAAGCATCGGTTGCCAAAATTCTGCGGGCGTGATATTTTGTCAGCAGGGAGGTGCGGAGATGGACGCACATAAATTTGGGGCTTTTGTAGCTAGGCGCCGCAAGGAAAGAAATATGACGCAGGCTGATCTGGCTTCAAAAATACAGGTCACAGACAAAGCCGTTAGCCGATGGGAGCGTGGGCTGGGATTTCCTGATATTAATATCATAGAGCCATTGGCCGATGCTTTGGAAGTCAGTGTTCTGGAGCTTATGAAATCTGAAAGAATGGCAGCGAACCTGGTTGCCGGAGAGGAAGCGGCAGAGGCAATTGCGGACGTTCTGAATGTGGCAAGGCTGCAGCGCAAGCGGGAATGCAGAAATGTCTTCAGAATTTTAGGCGTTACAGCCGTTATTGTAATTTTTCTTCTTTTTATTGACAGTATGCAATGGCGGGCAGATACAATTATCTTTACCTTCGCCGGAGTGGTTTTTCCGTTGTTTTGCATTGTGGGCTTTATTGCCTTGCTGTGTAATGGGATATGGAGAAAAGCAAGAGGCAAGCCGTGCAGACAGGCTTTTGCATTATCGCTTGCGCTGCTGCTTCTCTGGATTACATTTTTGGGACTGTTCTTTTTAATTGGTGCATTAGGGATTGGCCCTGTCCCCAACTGAATATGCCGCAGGCAGGAACACGGAAAAGACAGCGGAATATATTCAGAATCATTTGTGAGAGAGAAGGCGTTTACAGGCCGGAGGACGCTGCAAAAGCACATGAAGCTGCCTGCGGTCAGCAAGCAAGGGGCTCACGCAAGTGCCAGGCCATTGTGCGCGTTGAGGTGCCGCCTGTATTATGAGAGGCCGCGGCCTGGCCCCCCTGCCGTACAGCTTTTTATTTGCGCTGCGCCGCCGCGGTGTGCTATGATGGGAAAAACCGTGCTGAAAAAGCGGGGAGGGCGTGCGGCTGTGCCGTGTGCTGAAAAGGAGGAAAATGAAAAATGGAGTTTCGCCCCATGAGAAGAAGCCGGCAGCTCCTGACGCCGGAACAGGCATGGGCCTTGCTGGAAAAAGGAAGCTACGGCGTGCTGGCAGTGCAGGGCGACGGCGGCTGGCCCTATGCGGTGCCGCTGAATTATGCATGCTGCGGCAGAAGTATTTATTTTCACTGTGCAAAAGCGGGCCATAAACTGGATGCCCTGCGCGCGCATCCGAAGGTGTGCTTCACTGTGGTGGATAAATCAGATATCGTGAGCAGTGAGTTCACCACCTATTTCAGCAGCGTGGTAGCCTTTGGCACGGCGCATATGGTAGAAGAACATGGTGCCCGCACTGCTGCCCTGCGCGCTTTGGTGGAGAAATATTCGCCGCGCGAGCCGGAAGAGCACAAGGCCCATGAGGTGGAGAGCTGCGGCGCCTCCTGTATTGTGGCGATTGATGTGGTACATATCACAGGCAAGCAGGCCATTGAACTGGTGGCAAAATAAAGGGAGGCAGAGGCGAAATGCCGGAGTACAGAGAGCTGAGAGAAGAAGAGATAAGCACCGGGCTGTTCCGGCATTTTATTCGCCGCCAGGAGGTGGGTAAGTGCTGGCGCAGGGAAAATGGGGAATGGAAAATAAAGGACGCCCCGTTTGTGGACGACTGGACGCCGGAAGACTATAAAACGCTGGTGCGCTGCCTGCGGCGCACCTGTTCATCCGGCGGGTTTGTGTGCGCTGCCTTCTGCGAAGGCGAGCTGAAGGGCTTTGTCTCTGTAGAGCGAGGGCTGTTTGGCGGGGATAACCGCTATTTCGATTTGTCCAGCCTGCATGTTTCACAGGAGCTGCGCGGGCACGGCATTGGCACGAGACTTCTTCAAAAGGCAAGGGCCTGGGCCAGAGAGCAAGGCGCCAAAAAACTTTACATCTCTGCGCATTCTGCCGTGGAGAGCCAGGCCTTTTACCGGGCTATGGGCTGTGTAGAGGCACAAATGTACCATCCGGTACATGTAGCGCAAGAGCCTTTTGACTGCCAGCTTGAACTGTCCTGCGAGTAAATGGGCCTTTTGAAACGGGGCCCTGCCGGGTAAACTGGAGGCGCTGCATATAAAATGCGGGAAAGCCCTGCATTGCCGGCCTTGAGGTGCCAGCCCGGCTTCCCGTTTGCAACGGGCCGTTATCTGCTGCCCATAAATGGGCATGTATATTCTTTAAAAGGAATCTGATCTGCAATTCGGCCTTCTTTAAAATGGCCGTCCAAAAAGGAGGGGCTGCAAGATGCAGCCCCTCCTTTTTGAAGCCCAAGAGAACGGAAAGCCGGCGGCCATAGCTGAAGCCGGTCATCAAATATGGCATGGCTGCATGTGGAATGGGCAGGCAGGGCCAGAGGCCATGCGCTCTCACCGGCTGGTCTTCCACCAGAACCACACATTGGCAGAGGCATATACAAGCAGAAAGCTGCCCAGCGTCAGAACGCCAAAGCTGGCGTAGGGACGCGGGTACCCGCGCAGCAGCGTTGTCACCAGAAGGCTGGCAGGCACAAAGGTGCAAAGTGCAAAATCTGCGCGCCACAGCCGGCGGTGCCCCGGCACTTTTTCAAACAAACCCGCCGCATACTGCAAAATAAGCCCAAATGCCTGCGCAGCCATGCCAACGGCAATATCGGTGGCAAGCTGCCGCTCGTACCAGGCTGCACAGATGTATACAAGGCCCAGCGCCACCAGCGCCGTCCCGGCGGCAGGCATCAGGCGTCGCGCCGCTCCGGCCGCCAGGGCCCGTTGCTGCGGGCTGGGGCTGCCCTGTAAAAGCAGGTCGGCCGAGACGCCGAACACCCTGCACAATGCCAGAGCCTTGTCCAGCTCCGGCAGGCTTTCGTCCAGCTCCCATTTCGAGACAGCCTGCCGCGACACGCCAAGGCGCTCGGCAAGCTGTTCCTGCGAGATGCCCATGCGCCTGCGGTGCGCCTGAATGCGCGCGCCCAGTGTTTTGTTATCCTCCATGTTTGAAAAGACCTCCCGGTGTGAAATGACGGCTGCGGCCCCGGCCCGGTGCCGCCCGCCCTCTCAGTATACCCGGGGCATATGGTTGCGGGCCACAAAGCCGGGCTGGAAGATGCGCAACCTGCGGTTGCATCATGCGGCCGCGCGGGGGCAGCTTGGCTTAAAGCGAGTAAAACTGCCACTTTGGAAACCACAAAAGCAGCCTGGCATAGCCCTCCGGCACGGGCAGCCCGCTGAGCGCGGGGTAAAACATTGCGAACAGAAGCCCCGCGCATACCGCCAGCGCCAGCGCGGCGCGCCGCGCCGGGCGGGGGGCGCGGGCGTGCCAGCCTGTCCAAAGCACTGCCAGCGCCAGCACGCCGAAGCCTGCGCCAGGAAAGTAATGATACAGAAAAGTGCAGCGGCTTACTGTTATCCAGGGGATGATTTGGGCGGCCCACAGCACCAGCACAGCGCGCCCGGCCCGGGTGCCGCTTCCGTGCATCTGCTGCCACGCCAGCCCCGCCAGGGCGGCAGTGCCGCCCCAGAACACCAGCGGGCTGCCGAGGCAGGCGATGCTGGCGGCCATGCCCTGCGGCAGTTCGCCGCCCATATAATACCACACCGGGCGCACATCGAAGGGCCAGGTGAACCAGCGGCTCTCAAACGGGTGCGTGGCATTCAGTGCGGAATGGTAGGCGTACATGCTTTGCTGTGCGGCCCACCAGTCTGCAAGGGTGTACTGCGGCGTGCCCAGCCCCAGCGGAAGATAGCTGGCCAGATAAATGGCAAGAGGCAGCAGGACGAACAGCGCCATGCCGCCCGCCAGTGCGCGCACCCACAGCCCGCGCACCGCGCCCCCGGCGCCCGGCCGGCCTCCAAGGGCTTTCGCCCTGGCCCCAAGCGCCCAGAAATACAGCGCGGCCAGTCCGGCGCCGGCAAAAATACCCGTCCATTTCACTGCCGCTCCGCAGCCAAAGGCTGCGCCTGAGGCCGCAAGGCAGGCCCAGCCGCGGCGGGTGAAGCCTGCGCGCGCAAGCTCGCCGCAGAAGCCCAGCATGCCCAGTGCGGAAGCCAGAATAAAAAATACGGCGTAGGTGTCGACGGTGCCGATGCGGCTTTGCGCAAAGCGCATGAAATCAAAGCCCCACAGAACGGCGGCCAGCGCAGCCGCGCGGCGGCTGCGGCACAGCGCGCGCGCCAGAAGATAAATCTCCGGCGCCAGCAGCACGCCGAACAGCGCGCCCATACAGCGCCAGCCAAACGGCGTCATGCCAAACAAAGCCACGCCAAGCGCCATAATATCCTTGCCAAGGGGCGGGTGGGTTGTCTCGTAAACAGGCAGGCCGTGCACGGTTTCGTATGCGGTGCGCGCGTGGTATATCTCGTCAAAATACATCGAGTTCTCATAGCCCGGCCGCGCGGGCACAAGGCCCTGCTCGTCGAACAGGGCGGCCCCGGTGCTGCTGTGCACCGGCAGGGCTGTGCCGCCGGCGCCGGTGAAGGCCAGTTCGAACACTTGCGCGCCGGTTACCGTCACCGTGTACGGCCCCGTGCCGGAAAGCGCATGCCGCGCCCAGGCAAAGCATCCGCCGGGCGTAAGCTGGGCCAGTAGTACTTCACGGCCGCGGGCGTCCTGCACGCGCAGCTGCCCTCCTGCCTGTGAAATGCCCTGATATATCATCAGGCTTTCCGGCTTGCCGTCCACCGTGGCCGTCAGGGTAACGGCAGCGCCCTGCGCGTCCACAAAGGTCTGCGGGGCGGCGGTGCTGCCAAGGCGCGCAAAAGATACCGCGCCCAGCGCAAGCGTGCCGGCAAACAGCAGGGCCAGCTCGCGTCTTGGCCAGCGCAGAGGCTTTGGCGGTATCCCCTCCTGCTTTTTGCGCGCGGCCCGGCGCGCAAGAAACACCCGAATCCCCACCGCAGGGGCAAAATCTTGCAGATGCGCGGCCTGCAGGGGTTCGTCCTGCCAGGGCCAAAGGCTCAGGCGCGCGGCCAGCCACAAAAGCGCACATACGCACAGTAGCACGGCAAGGGCCGTGGCGCGCAGGGCAAAGGCGGGCAGGCCCTCCAGCAGAAAAAGGTCCTGCGAGGTGCTGGCATTCACCACCAGCAGCATGTTCAGCCAGGCCGCCGTGCCCAGCGTGCAGCCAATGGCCAGAAGCTGACGGTTTGCGCGCACAGCGGCTGCCGCCAGCGTGAGGAACACCGCCATCAGCAGGTAACGCTCGTGCATGCGGTGGGCAAAGCAGAAAATACCCGCCGCATAAGCCGCGGCCAGCAGCAGGGGGCACAGCCGCCCCGCCCTTGCCGCGCGAAAGGCAAGTACGCACAGCCCGGCCGTGAGCAGGGCGATGTGCAGCACGCCCCATTGTGCATAAGTGAAAAACAGCATGCGGTTTTCCTGCGGGGCCCAGTTGGCGCCCAGCAGGGAAAACCAGTTTGCCGCGCTGAGGCTGGCGTAGGGGTAGCTTTGCGCGGTGGAAAAATATTTTTCCCACAGCCCCGCAAGTAGCCCGGAAAAGCCGAAGAAAGGCAGGCCGCACACAAGCGCGGGCACAAGGGCGGCCGCCCCGGCGCCTGCGGCCCGGCAAAGCGCGGCGCGGCGCCGCGGTTGGAACCATGCGCGCGCCAGCACGCACACAGCCAGCACGGGTCCCAGAATAAGCGCCTGCGGCTTCAGGGCCAGTGCCGCGCCCCAGCAAAGGGCCGCCGCAAGGGTGCGCCGCTTTTCCAGCGCGGCAAAGCAGGCCACCAGAAAAAACAGATACACCATATCCATCTGCTTCCACACGCCTGTCACATACAAAAGCGCAGGGCTGGCCCCGGCGGCAGCGCCCAGCAAAAAGCCACGCGCACGGCCGGGCCCGGCAAGGCGGTAGCACAGGGCGGCCAGCCCTGTCCCGGCCAGGATTCCGGGCACAGCCAGCAGGCAGCGCGCAAACGCGCTGGTATGGCTCAGCTGCAAAAGCTGCGCCAGCTTGCCCAGCGGCCACAAAAGAAGGATGCCGCCGGGCGGGTAATCGGCAAAATAGCCCTCTGCATAAAAGCCGGAAAACCCCTGCTCTGCCGCGCGCAGGGCCCAGGCCCAAAAGGTGTTGTAATCGGCCTCATAGCCGGCAGTGGCCCCGGCCAGCACAAGCTGGGCCAGCGCGCAGGCCCCCATGGTCAGCCAGAACCAGCGTGCCCATGCGTGTTTTTCCGGCATATGGGCACCCTCCTTTTTGAAAAGCATTTTCCTGCGCGGGCAGGCCGCACTGTCTTATGATACCATTCGGGGGCAGTGTATGGCAAGCAGGCCCTCACAGGCATAAAAAAGCGGGCCGCGGGAATTCCTCCCGCGGCCCGCCGTGCGGTGCCGTTCTGCTGCGGCACGCCTTCAGCAGGGCGCGTCACTCAATTGCGATATAGGTTTTTTCCGGCAGGGCCTTCTGCTCGGCCTTCGGGATGCTCAGGCGCAGAATGCCGTCCTCAAATTTGGCGTGAACATCAGCATCGGTGATGCCTTCGCCCACATAGAACGAGCGGCTGCACTGGCCGGCCCAGCGCTCACGACGCACATAGCGGCCGTTTTTGTCATCCTCGTCCTTATCCAGCCCCTTGGCGGCTGTCACCGTCAGATAACCATTTTCCACACTGGCTGTGATCTGGTCTTTTTTGAAGCCGGGCAAATCAATATCAAGCTCGTAGGTGCCGTCCGTTTCGCGCACATCGGTGCGCATCACGGCCGCGGCATGCTTGCCATAAAGTTCGCGGTTTGCCTGGCGCTCAAACAAGCCGAAGGGCTCTGAAAAGAAACTATCGAACAGATTTTCACCAAAAATGCTAGGCAACATACTTCATTCCTCCATTCTGTGCACCGCGTGCGCGGCACACTGTGAAAATTGCCATTCGTGATTGGTTTTATTCACTTCTTTCGAAGCTGATTTTAGTATATCACAAATTTTAGCACTGTCAATATTCGAGTGCTAAAATTCACAAATAGTTCATAAATAACACCTTAAAATCAATAAAAAATGAAATGGCAGGCTTTTCATGGCGGGAATAAAATTTTTAGCAATCGGTGCAAGATTTCAGAAATTGGCCCCGTTCCAGCCCCACAGCGGTGTCTCGGCATATTTGACGTAAATGCGGTTTTCGGCAATGCCCAGCGCACCTGCCAGGATGTCGCAAATGCGCGCGGTAAGCGAGTCTGCCGCATCGTCTGCCACGCTGCCGTATGCGCTTACCTCCACCATGGCGGCGGCGTCATCACTTCCGGCAAACCACAGGCGCGCCTCCGGCTCAAAATTCACCATCAGCCATGCTTCGCTTTTGCCCGGCAGCGCCTCAATGGCCTGGCCAAGCTGGCGCTTCATGGCCTGTTCGGCAGTGTCGGAAACAGCGGTGTTTGTTCTTACATTGATAAAGGGCATAAAAACCTCCTGAATATTCAGCGTGCGGCCGCAGCGCCGCTGCAAAAGCAGGGGCCGGGCGGCAGGCCTGTTTTTTCGAGGGGCACAGGGCGCCCCACTCCTATCATAACGCCTGCCTTTGTGCTGCGCAAGCCGCGCTTTTGCCGCGGGCGGGCCGCGTATTGCTTACAAGGGAGATACATATATGAAAAAGCTGTAAATTTAGCGCACAGGGTTGAAAAAAGGCGGATTTGGTGATAGCATTATTATAGCTATAACTATGAGTATAATTGCCGGGTGCGCGGCGCCGGGCGGGGCAGCTTTCTCTTTTTCTTATTATCATTAGGAGGAAAGGGGCACGACTGCAGCGTCCGCCGGGGTGCCTTCCCCGCTGCCCGGCCCGCACACGATTACTACTGTGAGTAAATATCAACCTGCCGTATCCGCGGCGTGAAGGAGACAATATGCCGAAAAAGAAAAAGGCCCCCCAGCACGCGAAAAAGAGCAGGCTGCGCCAGCGCCTTGAAAAGCAGTTCACAAAAGAAAACGACGACGCCCGGCTGCAGGCGGGCGAGGCCATAGGTAGGGCGGGCTCTTCTGAGGCGCTGAACACTATGTCGTTCGATGTGCCCGAAGAGGCCGGCGGACATGCGGGGGCTTATGAAACGCCTTCTTTTGTAAGCGGCGATACAATGGACTTTGATGTGCCGGAGGATGCGGGCGCTTATGGCGCACAGGGCGGCTATGACAGCGGGCAGTATGAGGCACCGTACCCGGCAAACGATGACACGATGGACTTTGACGTGCCGGAGGAAGCGCGTGCGCGCGGGCCACAGTACGGCTACGATGATGAACCGTATGAGGCGCCGTACCCGGCAAGCGACGACACGATGGACTTTGACGTGCCGGAGGATGCGGGCGCTTATGGCGCACAGGGCGGCTATGACGGCGAACCGTATGAGGCACCGTATTCTGCAAGCGGCGATACAATGGACTTTGACGTGCCGGAGGATGCGGGCGCTTATGGCGCACAGGGCGGCTATGACGGCGAACCGTATGAGGCACTGTATTCTGCAAGCGACGACACAATGGACTTTGACGTGCCGGAGGAGGCGCGAGCGCGCGGGCCGCAGTACAGCTATGACGATGATCCGTATGAGACGCCCTATGCCGGTGAGGACGGCCCCATGGGCTTTGATGCGCCGGGCGGCACAGGCGGGTATGGCGGCGGGGGCTCCGGCCGGCCGCCGCGCGGCGGCCGCCATGGCAGAGAGGGCTTTTTCCGCAAATACCTTTCCGGGCACGGGCTGGCGGCTGCACTCAGTGCGGCAGGCGTAGTGCTTATAGGCACGCTGGGCATCGTGGCTGCGTTCAAGTTTGGCCTGCTGGGCACAGGCGGCCTGCCCTCGTCCGGGCCGGATGCATCCGGCGGCGCCGGCACGGCACCGGCCGTGCCGGAGTCTTCCCCGGCTGCGTCCTCTTCCGGCGTGCCGGGCAGCACGCCGGAAGGCGCCTCGCAAAGCAGCTCTGCCGGGGCCACGGCTACCCCAAAGCCGTCCGCTACACCCAAGGCGACGGCCACCCCGAAAAAGACGGCATCGCCGAAGCCCACAGCTACGCCGAAGAAGACAGCCACGCCGCAGCCTACGCCTACACCGCAAAAGACAAGCGCGCCGCCTGCCCATACCCATAGCTGGGTGAAGCAGAGCGAGACGGCGGCCACCTGCACGGCGGGGGGCACTATCACATATAAATGCAGCTGCGGCGAGACGAAAAAAGAAAACACCGCCGCGCTGGGCCACAATTGGCAGCAGACGGGGCATACGGACGCAACCTGTGACACAGGCGGCACCACTACTTATAAGTGCACGCGCTGCGGCGAGACAAAGCAGGATTCCACAAACGCGCAGGGGCACAATTATGTGGAAAAGGCCCGCACCGGCTTCCCCTGCACAGGCTATAAGGTGACGAAGGCTTGTACGCGCTGCGGCGACGTGGTTACAACGGATGAGCCCGCCACACAGGGGCACGACAGGAGCGGCGACATGAAGACGGAAAATGGAAAGACCTTGTATCAGTGCTCCGTGTGCGGCGGCTGGTTCGAGTAAGGCCCCCCCGGCGGAAAAAAGGAGGAGACAGAACAGTGAAAAGGCTGATTCGAAAGGGAATGGCCCTGTGGCTGGCCCTGGCACTGGCGGCGTCTATGCTGCCGGCGGGCTTTGCCGCGGGCGAAGGCTCGTCCTCCTCAGATGCGGGCTCTGCCCAAAGCGCAGAAAAGGCGGACGATACAAACCTTCCCTATGAATATGAGCTGGATGAGGACGGCAACGCCACGCTGACGAAATACACCGGCAGCGAGACGGAGGTGGTGACGCCCAAAACCATCGACGGCCACCCCGTCACGCGCCTGGAGGGCACCTTCCGCCAGCCGGAGGCTGAAAAGAAGGACGAGGCCGGAAAAGCGGACGGCGCTTCTTCATCCGCCTCTGCTGAAATGGAAGAGGCAGATAAAGCGCAGGCCGCGCAGCCGGGCGAAGAGGAGGAAGGCGGCATCCGCAGCATCACTGTATCGGAAGGCGTCGATTATATCGACGGCTACACCTTTGCAAACCTCGCCACGCTGGAGGAGGTCTCTCTTCCCTCTACCCTGAAGCAGGTGAACGGCTATACCTTTGAGGGGCTGAAGGGCCTGAAGGCGGTCACGCTTTCCGAGGGGCTTGAAACCATCCAGACGGAGGCATTTAAGGATACCGGCCTAGAAACGCTTGTTCTGCCCGAAACCCTGCAGACAATAGGGGCAAAGGCATTTCAAAGCGAGGCACTGAAAGAGATTACGGTGCCGGAAAGCGTGACCCGCATCGGCGGCCAGGCGTTCCGCGCCGATACAGGGCTGACTATTTACACCACCATGAATTCCACGGCTGCGGTGTATGCGCAGTTGAATCAGATTGACGTTGTGTATACTGATTATGTGGCCGTGCAGGAGGTAGCGCTGGATAAGGCGGAGCTGACGCTGGTGGAGGGCGAGACCGGCATGCTGAAGGCCGGCGTGCTGCCGGAGGATGCCACCGAAAAAACCGTGGCGTGGGAGTCCTCCGACCCTGCAGTGGCGTCTGTGGATGAAAACGGAACCATCACAGCGGTGAAGGAGGGCCGGGCCGTCATCACCGCCAAAGCGGGTGGGGCCAGCGCGCAATGCACTGTGACGGTGAACCCCATTGACGACAGCGTGACCGTGGGCTGGACGCAGGACGGCCTGCACTATGTGCGCGCCGACGGCAGCTATATGAAGGGCCTTGCCGAGATAGACGGCCAGTATTATATCTTCAGCGAGGACGACGGCACCCTGCAGAAGGGGGAAAGCGTGCCTTACGGCGGCTACACCTACGGCACGGATGAAAAGGGCGTGCTGATTGCCGTGACGGTGCCGGAAGGAACTGCAGAGCTGCCCCGCGGTGAATTTACCATTGCATCCCTGAAAACCTTCACCATCCCTGCCAGCGTCACCTATATGGGGGCAGGCTGTATTCCGGCTGCGGCAGATGTGACGGTGCGCGCGCCGTACGGCTCAACCGCGCATGTATACGCGCAGTTGAATGAGCTGGAATTTTCCTATACGGATACGGTAACCGTCGCGCTGGATAAAACAGAGCTGGTGCTGGTAAAGGGCCGCGAAAAAACGCTGACAGCCTCTGTTTCGCCTGCGTTTGCGCAGGAGCTTGAACAGGTGTGGTCCAGCTCGAACGAAGCGGCGGCCACCGTGGAAAACGGCGTGGTGAAGGGCCTGGAGCTGGGCGAGGCGGACATCACGCTGGAGGTGGGCGGCGTAAAGGCTGTGTGCCATGTGACGGTGAAAGACAAGGTGTGCGACGCCCACTGGGAGGGCGAACAGTATATTCAGGAGGACGGCGAGCCCGCCAGAGGCATTGTGGAGATAGAAGGCAAGAGCTATCTGTTCCGCGAAGAGGACGGCGCCGTGCAGAAAAACGCGCAAAATTTCGCATACGGCGATTACGAATACAGCACCAATGAGGCGGGCGTCATTGTGGGCGTGCGCGTGCCGGAGGCCGTTACCTCTGTGCCTGCGCAGCAGTTCTTCGGGCTTAAGCAGCTTGAAAAAGCCGAGGTGGGCGCACATGTCACATATCTTGGCAAGGATTTTATTGACGCGTCTATCGGCACAGTCATCTATACCTCCCGCGGCAGCCTGGCGGCGGCCTATGCCCAGGTGAGAAATATCCCCGTGCGCTACGACGACGGCGATGTGGCGCTGGAGAGCATTGCCCTCTCCGAGACGCAGCTTCTTCTGCGCCCGCAGCAGACGGCCTCCCTGCTGGTAACCTATGAGCCGTGGGACGCCACAGACCGCGCCGTTACCTGGCGCTCCTCCGACAGCAAGGTGGCCACAGTGGACGAAAACGGCCTTGTGACGGCGGTGGCCAATGGGACGGCCGTTATCACCGCAGAGGCGGGCGGCAAAACTGCAAGCTGCACCGTGGATGTGGCAGACCGCAACGTCTGGGTGGAAAAGGGCGGCCACACCTATTACATAGGCGAGGACGGCCAGTTTGTCACCGGCTATCAGGAAATTGAAGGCGCCCTTTATATCTTTGACGAAGAGGGGCGCCTGCAGAAGGGCGCCATCACTTACGAGGGCCAGCGCTTCTTTGCGGGCGAGGACGGCGCGCTGTACGTGCAGGCCTTTGCCGAAGGCGAGGAGGGCGCCACTTATTACGGCGAAGACGGCGCCGCGGTGATAGGCTGGTTTGAAACGGTGCAGGATGCCGGAAACCACCCTGCGGGCCGCTATTATCAGGACGAACAGACCTACCTTCTGGCCGTGGGCCTTGTGCCGCTGGGCGACACGGTGTACTATTTTGACGCCTCCGGCCGCCTGCACATGCAGGCGGGCTATGTGACGGTGGATGGCCAGCAGTTCTATATCACGGAGGACGGCGTCTATTCCCCGCCGCCCGTCATTACGGACGTCACCGTCAGCTACAACAGCAAAACGGGTGAGAACACCGTGAAGGTGGCAGCCACCTTCGGCGCTGCGGGCGCGGCGGAAAAGGCATACAGCTTTGACGGCGGCAAAACGTGGCAAAGCGCCGCCAGCTACACCTTCAAGGTCACAAAGGACACAACGCTGGCGAAGGACTCCGTGCAGGTGCGCGATGCCGCGCAGCCCGCGCAGGTGGAAAAGTACGGCTACGCCCTTGCGCTGAAGGGGCCCGTCACCGGGCCGCTGAAGGGCATTGACGTGTCTTCGCACCAGGGCACCATCGACTGGCAGGCCGTGGCCGACTCCGGCGTGCAGTTCGCCATTGTGCGCGCCATGTGCTGGAGCAACGCGGCGGGCGGCTATGCCATGGACTCCAAATTCGTCGAAAATGTGAAGGGCGCCAAGGCGGCCGGCCTGATGGTGGGCGCCTACTGGTACAGCGACGCCTTCAACGGCAGCGAGGCGCGCGAGGAAGTAAGCTTTATTGCCAATTCCAGCGAGTGGAAGGCGCTGAAGGCCGCGGGCATCACGCTGGACCTGCCCTTCTATATCGACTATGAGGACCCGTGGATATTGAAGAATAACCACTCTACCTATGACAGCCGCACCGACGCCGTGCGCTCGGGCATGGTGGCGGTAGAGCAGACGCTGGGCACGGCCACAGGCTTCTATGCCAGCGAAGACTGGATGAAGTATAAATTTGACGGCGCGGGCCTGATGAACGAGGGCTACAACGCCTGGGTGGCGCACTGGGGCTCCTCTCAGGGCATGGGCAACGTGCAGATGTGGCAGTATTCGAACGCGGGCAGCGTGCCCGGCATCAGCGGCAATGTGGATTTGAACTGGCTGTACCTGAACGGGGCCGGGGGCAGCGGCTCCAGCGACGGCACCGGCTCCAGCAGCGGCAATATCACCGTGTGGGACGTCAATTCCGGCAAGAGCGTCACGGCCAACACCACCGAGATATTGAAAAAAATTGTGGCAAACGAGGTGGGCGGCTTTACAAACGCCCAGCTCAGTGTGGGCGACAGGCGCAGCCTGTATCAGGCGCAGGCCATTGCCGCGCACTCCTGGCTTATCTATCAGATACGCCACGGGGTATCCACGCCCAGCGTAGGGCTGGCCGGCAGTTACAGCAGCGAGATATCCACCGCCGTGGAAAGCGTGAAGGACGTGCTGGTGAAATATAACGGCGATGTGGCCAACACGGCTTATGGAAGCTGCGCTGCGGCCAAAACGAACTCAGCCGCCAACATGGGCTGGGGCAGCTATGCCTATCTTGTCAGCGTGGAAAGCGCGTTTGAGCAGAAATTTGCCCCTGCCCAATATTACCCCAAGGCCACCACCATCAAGCAGGAGACGATGCGCAGCAACGTCATAAAAATGGTGGGCGAAAGCGTGTTCAAGGCGTATGAGTCGAAGCCGGAAAGCTGGATTACCGAAATCCACAAAGATGCAAACGGCTATGTGGATTACGCCGTAGTGTGCGGCCAGCGCATCACGGGCGGCAAGTTCTATGAAAACTGCTGGGGCATGTACGGCGCCAACCTCGTCAGCTGGAGCTATAACAGCTCGGCCAAATCGTGGGTTATCACCACCAACGGCAACGGCCACGGCGTAGGCATGAGCCAGTACGGCGCGGCAGGCTATATCGCGCAGTATGGCTGGAATTATACGCAGGTGCTTCAGCACTACTTCCCCGGCACCAGCGTTGTGTAAGGCTGCGGCCCAAGGTTTCTGAAAAGCAGGCGCCCCCTGCCGCCTCTGTGCGCGGCAGGGGGCGCTGTTCTGCTGCAAGCGAAAATCACCGGCAGAACGGGCGGTGTAAAAACGCTTTCGCTGTGCCCGGAGGTTTTTCCGGGCACAGCGGGAAATGCCGCGAAACCGGCAGGGCACAGGCAGAGAGATACAGCGGGGCGAAAGAAAAGCGCCCCCCCGGCTTTTCACGGCAGCGGGCTGCCGCATGCCCCAAAAACAGAAAAAACAGCATTTAATTTTGCGCTGGATGAAAATGCGAAGCGGTGAAAGCCATTGTAAATACCGGCCTTTTGCACATTGAGCAGGCAGCCAGACCTCCGGCACGGCCGGGGGCCTGCGCAAGCCCCGGAAGGGCATATTACCGGCAAGCCTCTCAAGAGGCACTGAATACTCTGTCTTTTGCATCACTTGCCCCGCCTCCCGTAAAGGGGGTTCTGCCCATTGTGTGCTGTATCTTTTGGTATTGAATACCATCCCGCTTCACTTGAAACTGGCAATGAAAGCCCTTTTGCGCTCCCCGGCACAGCTGGGGGTTGTCGTTTCGTTAAAGCAAAAAAACAATGTACAGGCTTCGTGCTCTTGTTCTTCAATGGCGCGGCGTGCCTTATGGCAAAATAGAATGCGATACCGGCAGATGGGATAGAAGAAAATGCCGTTATTCCGCATTAAGCGGGGCAATGGCTGTAAAATGATATGAAAGGCTATAATGTCAGCCCGACATCCATGGGCAGAGGCAGCATCGGGTTTCCGCTTCGCGGCGGTGCCTCCGGCTGTGTTGTCCGCCTTGCTCTCCGGCAGGCAGGCTGTGCCGCCTGCCCTGCCGTCGGCCCGGCCACGGGCTGAAAGCTGCAAGAGGCGCCGCCGGTGCGGGCCCGGTACAGGGCGCCGGGGCCGCAGCCGGCACATGCACGGGTGCCGCTTTGCGGCAATGCTGCTCCTATCCATTGCCGCTGCTGATAAAATTTTATATGGCAGGTGATTTTGTGAAAATTCTTTACGGAACTACGAATCAGGCGAAGCTGCAGGCGATGCGCCATGCCGTAGAGGCCCTTGGCATCAGCCTGATTGGCTTGAACGAGATAAGGGGGGGAATTCCAAAGGTTAACGAATGCGGCAAAACAATGCTGGAAAATGCCGAAATCAAAGCAAAAGCATACTATGAAGCATTTCAAATGCCTGTGTTTTCCTGTGACAGCGGCCTTTACTTTGATGAAGTGAAAGAGGAAGAACAGCCGGGCCTTTATGTGAGAAGGGTAAATGGCAGGGAACTGTCGGATGATGAAATGCTTGAATACTATTCGTCCCTGGCCGGGCGCTATGGCGGAAAGATAACCGGCCAATACCGAAATGCCATATACTTCATGCTGGACGAAAACCACTGCTATTCAAGCATGGATAAATCTATTGCTACTGAACCGTTTATACTGTCAGCAGTTCCACACCCTAAAAGAGTAGCCGGGTTTCCGCTTGACTCGTTATCTATTGACATTGCAAGCGGCCGGTATTATTACGATCTCAATTTAAAGGATGTCAGTTCTTCGGTAGATGACGGTGTAAAAGCCTTCTTTGAAGAAGCATTGCTGAAATTTAACAGAAGGTGATTTGGGGGGGAAGAGCCCCCCTTTTCCCATATCTGCCGCAGCCGCCGAGCCTTTGAACAATATCATGGAATAATCAAAAAGGATAACACCAACGGATAGAGGCAATACCCGCTCTCAGCGCCGCAGCAGCGCCTCCGGCTGTGTTATCCGCTCTGCCTTCTAGCCGAAAGTCTGCGCCGTCTGCCATGACAACGGCCCTGCCTTGGGCTGAAAACAGTGAAACACCTCCAGGCGTCCCCGATACGGCATAACAGGGCCGCAGGGCGGCAACCGGCCGCGCATGGAAACGCGGCCGGCGCGTGCGGGGGCTCTTTAGTAACAGCGTTTCCCATGCCCATTTCTGTTGGCATCGCTCTTTGAACTGCTAGGCAATTTGGCGCAAGGCTCATGCAATTCTATTCCGCCCTTGCGGGTGTGGCAACACTTCTCTGGATTAGCTTATTTGTAATAGGAATATGTGAAATGACAGCCGCAAACAAATTGCAGGGTATCCTATCCCTATCACTGCTATGCCTTGCCTCATTTGTGGTGCCAAAATAGCGCCAAGCTTTACAAAACCAATTTGTAAAATGGAAGAGAACAGTAAGAGAGCAGATGTCTGGAAGCCTTTCTTTTAAGCTGTTTTTTTATGGCGTTATACGCAATTGCGAGGGCCATAAAGTCAATAAAATGATATGTGGGGACATATGCCTGGCCGGTGAAGAGCCATGGGCAGGCCTGCAAAAAACCACTGGCACAGCCTTGTGGCCTTGAGTTAAAAAAGTATTTTCTGTGCCGGGGCAGCATTGACATAGCTCATAGGTGACGAAACGTATCGGAATGTATAAAGATTCCATTAAGTGTATAAAATGTCGCGTATACGGCTTTTTGTGCTGATTTTATGCAGTAAAACTTGTGAAAAGTAACAAAAATGCCTGCCATTCACGGTCATTTTGCCATTTTGCCTTCCCATTCCGGGCGGTGTGTGGTATGATACCTAACACGAACCGCGGCGCGGTAGTTTTGCCGCGCCGGGAACAGTAAGGAGCGAAGCTTTGTTATGGATCCCATAGAAGTAGGCCTTTTATGTATTCTGCCGCCGGTCATTGCCATCGGCCTTGCCCTCATTACAAAAGAGGTGCTTTCCAGCCTGATGCTTGGCATTTTGTCCGGCACGCTCATTTACGCGCTCAACACAGGTGCGGGCCCCGTCAGCGCGGTGAGCAACGCCTTCACCATCATGGCGGATGAATTTTCCGCCTCCATGATTGTGTTCCTGTGCCTTCTGGGCGGGCTGGTGGCCGTCATCAGCATGGCGGGCGGCTCGCGCGCATACGGCGAATGGGCCGCCAAGGGCGTGCGCAGCCGCAAAAGCGCGCAGCTTGCCACCAGTGCGCTGGGCGTTCTGATTTTTATTGACGATTATTTCAACTGCCTTACGGTGGGCACGGTGATGAAACCGCTTACGGATAAATATCACATTTCCCGTGCGAAGCTGGCCTATCTCATCGACGCCACGGCTGCGCCTGTGTGCATCATCGCGCCGGTGTCGTCCTGGGCGGCCAGTGTCATTTCCAGCCTGCCGGACGAAGGCGAAGGCGGCATGGCCACATTCCTGTCCACCATCCCTTTCAACCTGTACGCCATTCTTACCATCATCATGATTGTAGTGGTCATCGCCTTCAAACTCGATTTTGGCCCCATGCAGAAATACGAGCTGGAGGCACAGATGCAGAAGGGCGACATCACGGACGACGCCACTGCCCAGGCCGATGACATCGGCGGGCTGAAGGTGTCTGCCAAGGGCACTTTGTGGGATTTGCTTGTGCCCATTCTGGCGCTTATTATCTTCTGCATCCTTTCCATGCTGTATACGGGCGGCTTTTTTGCGGGCGGCCTCAGCCTGTTCGAGGCCTTTGGCAACACCAATGCAAACCTTTCGCTCGCCATGGGCGGCTTCGGCGCCATTGTGGTGGCCGCGGTGCTGTTCCTGCCGCGCCGCATCCTCACCTTCCGCAGCTTTATGGACGGCATCACCGCGGGTATTAAATCCATGGTGCCGGCGTGCAGCATCCTTACCCTTGCCTGGACGCTGAAGGGTGTGTGCAATGCGCTGAGCGTGGGGCCGTATGTGTCTGACGTGGTCAGCTCGTCCAGCGTGCCCATTGCCATCCTGCCCGCCATTGTGTTCGTGGTGGCGGCGTTCCTTTCCTTCTCTACAGGCACGGCCTGGGGCACGTTTGGCATCCTTATTCCCATCGTGGTGCCCATCTGCGAAAATGTGGATATCTCCATCCTCAGCATCATGTTGGCCGCCACCCTGGCGGGCTCTGTATTCGGCGACCACTGCTCGCCCATTTCCGACACCACCATTTTGTCCTCCACCGGCGCTGGGTGCGATCATATCACGCACGTCTCCACACAGATACCTTATGCGCTGCTGGTGGCGGGGTGCTGCTTTGCGGGCTACATCGTGGCCGGGCTTACGCGCAATGTGGTTATTACGCTGGTGTTCAGCGTGGCGCTGCTGATAGGCGCGCTGCTTGTGCTGCACAAGCTGACGCTGAAAAGGGAAAACGCCGCCGCTAAAGCGGAGCTTGGCCGGCGCGGCGAGGCCTGACAGGCTGTTTCTGTGCCTGTATCAAGCGGGTGTATCAGGAGCTGTCTGCCTGTTTTATACAAATTGAAATGATGTTTTCCGGCACGGCCGGGGCTGCTTTTGCCCCGGCCGTGTGTATTTGCCGGAAACACTCTGTGCGGAAACGGTAGGCAATTTCACGAAAATTTGTGCGTATAAAGCGTACATCTGAGCACAAACGCATATAATTCTGGAAAAATGGGTGCTGAAAACAGGGCTTTTCGTACCAGAAAATTCAGCAAAACTTACACAATATTCAAATAAATAACGATATACCGTTATTTTTGAAACACCTTTTCATGCAAATAAAGAGTGTGCAAATTTTATAAGGAACAATTGATTTTTGTTTCATTATTTATTATAATAAAGTTCATACTTTCGCCAGTTGTATCATGCTGAAAAGAAGGATATAGCGGCGAAAAAATTGCAAAAAGGGGAGAAAAGCAAATGAAAAAAGCACTTGCACTTGTGCTGGCTCTGGCTTTGGCACTGAGCCTGGTTGCCTGCGGCGGCGCGCCTGCGTCCACCAGCGGTTCTGCCAGCGGCTCCGCCGGCGCCACGGCCGCAGGCGGCCTGTACCCGGGCACGGCAGATGCGGAGGGCATCACGGTGAACCTGGCCTCTGAGCCGCCTGAGATGAACCCGCTCACCACCACGGACTCTACATCTATGAACGTGCTGCGCCACATCTATCAGGGTATGATGTACCTGGATGCGGAGGACAACGCGGTAGAGGGCGTGGCCGAGAGCTATGAGGTTTCTGAAGACGGCCTGACGTACACCTTCAAGCTGAAGGAAGGGCTCACCTGGTCCAATGGCGAACCCGTCACTTCTGCAGACTTCGTGTTCGGCCTGCGCACGTTCTTCACACCGGAGACGGCCGGCGATTACCAGAGCACCTGGGCTACGCTTATCCAGGGTGCAGAGGCTGCCTTCAAGGGCGAGGCCCCTGTGGAAGACATTGGCATTGAAGCGCCGGACGAGTACACCGTTGTGTACCACCTGAACACCCCGGCGCCCTACTTCCTCAGCGTGCTGGCGTTCCCCAGCTTCTTCCCCATCAACGAGAAGGGCTGGAACGACTGCGGCGGTGTGGACGGCTATGGCACCGAGGCCGATAAAATGGTTACTAACGGCGCCTACAACATCACCGAGTGGCAGCATCAGGACCATATCACTCTGACGAAGAACGACAGCTATTGGAACGCTGAAAACGAGGCTTCCATCAAGAGCATCACCTTCAAGATGATTGATGATACCAACACGGCCCTGAATGGCTTTATGACGGGCGAGCTCGACATGATTGGCCTGAGCGGCCAGCAGAAAACCGACCTTGAGACGGAAGGCGCTGCAAAGTTGGGCCAGTATGCCGACGGCGGTGTGTGGTATTTTGAGTACAATGTCACCCAGCCGGGCCTCAGCAACCCCAAGGTGCGCCAGGCCCTGACCATGGGCATCGACATCCCCAGCCTGATGGAAAACATTGTGAAGAATGATTCTCAGGCCGCCACCAGCTTCACGCCGGACTGCGTGAAGGGTGCAGACGGCGTCACCGGCTCTTTCCATGAGAAGGTAGGCGACCTTGTTGACCACTCCTCTGATTTCGAGGCTGCCAAGGCTCTGCTGGCCGAAGGCCTGGAAGAGGAAGGCATGACGGTGGACGAACTGGAAATCAGCATTTTGACGGATACAGGCGACACCGCTGCCAAGCAGTGCGCCTTCTTCCAGGAGCAGTGGAAGACCAACCTCGGCCTGACGAATGTGAATGTCGACCAGCAGGAGTTCCAGAGCCGTCTGGACAAGATGAGCAACCACGATTTCTCTGTGGTGTTTGCTGGCTGGAGCCCTGACTACAACGACCCGAACAGCTATCTGGATATGTGGATTACGGGCGGCGGCAACAACCACACCGGCTGGAGCAATGCCGAATATGACCAGTATATCACGGACGCTGCGAACGAGTCTGATCCCATGGCCCGTGAAGAGCTGCTGATTTCGGCTGAGAAACTGCTGATGGAAGAACAGCCGGTTGGCCCAATCTATTTCCGCGTGCGCGATTATGCGATGAGCGATAAGCTGGACGGCGTGGTGCGCAGCGCGTTCCAGGATATGAACTTCCTGTGGGCGACCATCGTGTAAGAGGCCTGCGCGCAAAGTAAGAGAATACGGCCTTTCGGGGCCGGAAGACGGCTGCCCTTTTCAGGCGCGTGCGCGTGTAAAAGGGCAGTCCGCTTTTTGATTCTGCACAGAGGCAAACGGGGCGCGGCGCCCCGTTTGCTTATCCAGGCAGCAAAACGCCCATGCTTTGCTGCCTGGATAAGCAATGTTCTCTATCAGGCGGCCTGCATGCGAAGCGGGCCGGGACAAAGTAAATTTTGAGGATAAGGGAGAGGTGGTTATCTTTGGCAGGGTATGTATTGAAGCGTATCGGCTATTCGCTGCTCACCATTCTGGTGCTGGTGGCGCTCACCTTCTTCATGATGCAGCTGCTGCCGGGCGATCCGTTTATCGGTGCCAAGGCCATTGATGAATCCACAAAGGCGATGCTGATGGCCAAGTACGGCCTGGATAAGCCCGTGTGGCAGCAGTTCATCATGTATGTGGGAAACGTATTTCAGGGGGACTTGGGGGTTTCCACACAATATAAGCGCCCGGTGGTGGATATCATCGCCGAGTCGTTCCCCTATTCGTTCGAACTAGGCATCCGCGCGCTGATTTTCGCCGCAGTGATGGGCGTTTTGCTTGGCATCGTGGCGGCGGTGAAGCGCGGCACTGCGTGGGATACGGGCAGCATGCTGATAGCCATGGTGGGCGTTTCTGTGCCCAGCTTTATCGTAGGCGCGTTGCTGCAATATTTCTTCAGCGTAAAGCTGTTCCAGTGGACGGGTATGCGCCTGTTCCCTGTCACAGGCTGGACAACGGAGATGAGCAAACTGCTTCCGGCCTTCGCCCTTAGTTTTGGCACACTGGCGTCCATTAGCCGCCTGATGCGCTCCTCTACGCTGGATGTGCTAAGCTCCGATTATGTCAAAACCGCCAAGGCCAAAGGCCTTTCGCAGGCTAAAATCATCTGGCGCCATGTGGTGCGCAACGCCATCATGCCTATTGTGACGGTGCTGGGCCCGCAGGCGGCGGCTATCCTCACAGGTGCCTTTGTGGTAGAGAAAATTTTCGGCATCCCGGGCATGGGCCGCTTTTTCGTGAACAGCATCAACAGCCGCGATTACACCCTTATCGCAGGCACCACGCTGTTCTACGGCGCGTTCCTTGTGCTGGCGAACTTGGTAGTGGACCTTTTGTACGGCGTCATAGACCCGCGCATCCGCCTTTCCGGCAGAAAGGAGTGAGCCCATGAGCAAAAAGCAGAAAAAACTTCTTGCTGTGCAGGCGGCAAACAAGCTGGCTGCCGAATATGCTGCGGCTGCGGCGCCGTATGACCCGCAGATGGCAGATTTTGAATGGGTAGGCTCTGACGCATCCAGCCGTGAGGCCATTGCGCGCCCCTCTACCAGCTTCTGGCAGGACGGTATGCGCCGCCTGTTCAAAAATAAGGTGGCCATTGTCTGCATCGTGGTGCTGGCACTGATTATCCTGGCCGCTGTTTTTGTGCCTATTCTCAGCCCGTTCACTTATTCCGAGCAGCATGTTACCCATTCCAACGAAGGCATGTTCTTCACCTGCCCGGATACCGGCCACATTCATTTGTGCGGCACGGATGATTTGGGCCGCGATATTTTTGTCCGCCTGTGGGAGGGCGCGCGCGTGTCGCTTACCATTGCCTTTGTGGCCGTGCTGGTGAACTGCGTGGTAGGCCTTACTTACGGCGGCATCTCCGGCTATTTCGGCGGCTGGCTGGATAACGTAATGATGCGCGTGGTGGAGGTTATCAACGGCATCCCATATATGATTGTGGTCATTTTGCTGATGATGGTTTTAGACCCCGGCATGGGCGCTATCATTGTGGCCTATTCGCTTGTGGGCTGGACGGGTATGGCACGTCTTGTGCGCGGCCAGATTGTGGCCCTGAAAGAGCAGGAGTTTGTCATTGCTGCGCAGGCCATGGGTGCAAAGCCAAGCCGCATCATTGCAAAGCACCTGCTGCCCAACCTGCTTAGCGTGGTGATTGTGAACGTTACGCTGGCCATTCCCAGCGTCATCTTCTCTGAGGCGTTTTTGTCGTTTATCGGCCTGGGCGTGCCCATTCCCATGTCTTCCTGGGGCACGCTGGCTAACGACGCCATTATTGTGTTCCGTTCGTACCCCATGCAGCTGTTCCTGCCTTCTCTCTGCATCTGCCTGACGATGCTGGGTTTCAACCTGCTGGGCGATGCGCTGCGTGACGCGTTCGACCCGAAACTGAGGAGGTGAGAGGCATGGCAGACGTATTGAAAATTGAAAACCTGCACGTCTCTTTCGACACCTATGCGGGCGAGGTGCACGCGGTGCGCGGCGTTTCGCTGCATGTGGGCGAGGGCGAGGTGCTTGCCATTGTGGGCGAATCTGGCTGCGGCAAATCGGTGACGGCGCAGACCGTCATGAAGCTGAACCCCATGCCGCCCGCCCGTATCAAAGAGGGCAGCATTGATTTATGCGGCGAGGACATCGTGGCTGCAAACGAGAAGAAAATGCAGGATATCCGCGGCCGTCTTGTGAGCATGATATTTCAGGACCCCATGACCTGCCTGAACCCCACCATGAAGGTGGGCAGGCAGCTGACAGAGGCCATTTGCCAGCACCGCAAGCTGTCGAAGGACGAGGCGAAAAAAGAGGCTGTACGCCTTTTGGAAATGGTGCAGATACCCAACGCGGCCGAGCGCGCCGAGCAGTACCCCCACGAATTTTCGGGCGGCATGCGCCAGCGCGCCATGATAGCCATGGCCATGAGCTGTGAGCCAAAACTGCTGATTGCAGACGAGCCCACTACCGCATTAGACGTGACCATTCAGGCGCAGATTATGCAGCTGATGGCGAAGGTACGTGAAGAGACAGGCACCGCTATTATCCTCATCACGCACGATTTGGGTGTGGTGGCCAACCTGGCAGACCGCGTAGCCGTAATGTATGCGGGCAAAATTGTAGAGACGGGCACGGCGGAGGACATTTTCTACCGCCCGAAGCACCCTTACACGCAGGCGCTGCTGAAAAGCCTGCCCACAGTGGAAACCTCCCGCGAGGAAAAGCTGGTGTCCATTGCCGGAACCCCGCCGGATTTGTTTATGCCCCCCAAGGGCTGCGAATTTGCCAGCCGCTGTGAGCACTGCATGAAGGTATGCAAAAAACATGTGCCGCCCACCTACGAGGTGGGGGCGGGCCACAAGGCCGTCTGCTGGCGGCTGCACCCCGCCTGCCCGGCACAGAGTAAGGAGGGAAATTGAGAATGGCAGAACAAAACCGAGAAAAACTCATTTCCCTTGACAATGTGTGCAAGTATTTCAACGTGGGCCGCGGCAAAACGCTGAAGGCTGTGGACGGCATCACGCTGGACATCTACCGGGGCGAAACGCTTGGTGTAGTAGGCGAATCTGGCTGCGGCAAATCTACCTTGGGGCGTGTGGTAATGGGCATCTATCACCCCACCTCCGGCAAGCTGGAATATGAAGGCCAGGAAGTGAACCTGCGCAAAACGAAGGACCGCTTTCAGTATTCCAAAAAGGCGCAGATTATTTTTCAGGACCCATATGCTTCCCTGAACCCCCGTATGACGGTGGGCGATATCATTGCCGAGGGTATGGAAATCCATGGCATGTACACGAAAGAGCAGCGCACCCGGCGCGTGTACGAGCTGCTGGAGACGGTGGGCCTGAATAAAGAGCACGCCAACCGCTTCCCGCACGAGTTTTCCGGCGGCCAGCGCCAGCGCATCGGCATTGCCCGCGCGCTTGCCATTGAGCCGCAGTTCATTGTATGCGACGAGCCCATCTCGGCTTTGGATGTTTCCATCCAAAGCCAGGTGATAAACCTGCTGAAGGAGCTTCAGGATAAGCTGGGCCTGACGTATATGTTCATTGCGCACGATTTGAACATCGTAAAATATATTTCAGACCGTATTGCCGTGATGTACTTGGGCAACCTGGTAGAGCTTGCCCCCAGCGATGACATCTACGCCCACACCCTGCACCCTTACAGCCAGGCGCTGCTGGCCAGCGTGCCCATTCCGGACCCCGACAAAGAGGCCCAGAAGCGCGCGCATGTGCTTTCCGGCGATGTGCCCAGCCCCATAAACCCAAAGCCGGGCTGTAAATTTGCGGGCCGCTGCCCGCATGCCACAGAGAAATGCCGTGCCGAGACGCCTGTGCTGCGCGAGGTGCGCACCAACCATTTTGTGGCCTGCCATTTGGTACAGCCTGAATAAAAGGGCTTTCTGGCACCTTGGCGGCGGGAAGGAAATGAAAAAACGCGCCCCGCCTTCTGCTTTTGCAGAAGGCGGGGCGCGTTTTCTTCTTTTGCAGCGCAGGGCCTGGGCGCGTCTGTGTGCCCGGCGGCAAAGGGCCGTACAGGCAGTGTTCCACCGTCACAGTAAATACATCCGGGCCTTGCGCGTGCGCAAAGCGGGTGTATAATAGAAACCGGATATGCCATGCCGTGCATGGCACAGGAGGGGGAGGAATATGATGAAAAAGATTCGGGCGGTGCTGTTCGATATGGACGGCCTGATGTTCGACACACAGCGCCTCTGGGACAAGGCGTGGCGGCAGGCGGGCGAAGCCTGCGGGGTGGCCATGGGTGAAGCGCAGATAGCCCCGCTGCGGGGGCGCAGCCTAGCAGATTCCCGCGCTATTTTTGAAAAAAATGTGGCGCCGGGCGAGGTGTTTGACCGCTGCAACGCCATGGCGGACGCCCTTGTCCGCGAATGGCTGCGCGGTGAGGTGCCCATGAAGCCCGGCCTGTTGCAGCTTTTGGCTTATTTGCAGCGCACAGGGCGCATTATGGCGGTGGTGTCCTCCACCGAGCAGGACCTTGTGAAGGACCTCTTGCGGCGCGCCGGCATTCTGCATTATTTTTCCGCTGTGGTGTGCGGCGATATGGTGCGGCACTCGAAGCCCGCGCCGGATATCTACCTGCTGGGCGCGCAGCGCGTGGGCGTGCCGTCAGAGCAGTGCCTTGTGCTGGAAGATTCGGAAAACGGCGCCCGCGCGGGCATTGCCGCCGGGTGCCGGACGGTGGTGGTGCCGGATATTGCCCCGGTGGCACAGCAGGTGCTGGACGCCGCGGCTGCGGTGGTGCCCGGCCTCAGCGGCGTGATACCCCTTTTAGAACAGGAGGAACAGGAATGAGCCAGATAAAAAACGAGCCCTCGAACCGCAACCCCGTCATCTGTGCAGTGCGCGAGCAGCTGGAGCACCGCGCCCTGTGGCTGTATCTGCTTTGCGATGAAGCGCAGAAGAAAGACCTGGCCTGGGAAGACTTTGCATGTGACGCCGTGCGCCGCTGCGGGCTGTACCAGGGCGGCAGCCTTGTGAAAAAGGGCGGCTCACGCAGCCTACACGCACTGAAGAAAACGCTGTTTACCCTGCCCGCGCGCATGGTGTTCGAGATAAAGGTGGGCCGGGTGACGGACGACGCGCTGGATCTCGATTTCCATTATTGCCCGCTGGTGAAGGCATGGCAGAAACAGGGCTGCACAGACGAGGAGATACAGCGCCTGTGCGACATTGCCATGTGCGGCGACCATGCCATTGCCGAGCAATACGGCTGTGAGCTGCTGCTGCCCCAGACCATTGCGGGCGGGGCCGATTGCTGCCAGCTTCGCTTCCGCCGCAAAAAGGAACAGTAAGTCAGGCCCCGGCAAAGCCTGAGGTTTGCGTAAGCCCTGAAAGGGCATACTGCCGGCAGGCCTCTCAAGAGGCACTGAAAAAATCCGCCGCCTGCATCACTTGCCCTGCGGCCCGTAAACGGGCGCCATTTGTCCAAGATTATCTTTCTGGCAATCGTAAAGTTGGTAATCTCTTCCCGCCTCACTCAATGCTTGAAGCGAAAGCTTTTTACTCTCCCCAGCAGACCTGAGAGGCGCCATTTCGCTAAAGCATACAAAACGAACCACGTCCCCGCTTCCAGCATTTGTGCACCGGAAGCGGGGCGTGCTTTTTCTGGAAAAGATGACCACGGCCGGTGCGGGTGCTCCAAAAGCTTTCGCTGTGCCCGGGAAAGTACCCGGAAGCGGAAACCCGTTGGCAGGCTGAGATAAGGCCGGGGAATAAAAGCTGGGGCAGGCAAAAAGAGAAGCTCCTCATCATTTTAACAGTAGAACACTATGCAGTGAAAAACTTATGAGTGAAGCCCATAGGCCGGCTGATAAGGGGCCCTAAGAGTGCTTGCACAAGCCGCCGGTGCAGCCGGCGGTTATGATTTGAGCAAGGAAACCGGCGGATGGGCCGGTAGAAACAACCCGTGAAAAGGCTTTAGCTTCAAGCATTCAAAGCGGGCTGCTGACAACAGGCTGTCAGGCGAGAAGCGCACCATCAGAATACAGAACAGAGCCCGCCGTTTGTGGGCCGCTGAGAGGGAGGCAGGTGAAATAACATGCAACGTTCCGCGCGCCCTGCGGGCAGGTGTCAGGGCCCATGCCATGCAAGCCGTCGGTGCAGCCAGAGGCCCTGACCGGCCCGGAAAAATTCGGCGTGGCTTCTTATACGCTTTTTGCCCTGTGCTGAAAAATGGAAAGCGTGCCTTGTGCCCGGCGGCGCCTGCACGGGGAGGGAAAGCGCCGTCTTACCTCACGCAAGCACGGCCTGCGCCAGCAAAAGCACCAGCGGCAGGCTGGCGGGGAACAAAAAGCTGGTAAGCGCCACGGCCTTAGCCGCAAAATCGGACGGCGCGCCAGCCTGTTGCGCCGCGATTACCGTGTTGGCAGCCACGGGCATGGCGCTCATCACTACCATCACCATCGCCACTTCAAGCGGCGGGCGCAGCAGCCACAGCACAGCAATGGCGGCCAGCGGAATGCCCGCCAGCCGCAGCAGCGCCGCTGATTTCAGGGCGCGCCCTGCAAACAGCTCGTGCGGGCGGAAGGCCGCCAGACGCGCACCCACCAGCACAAGGCTGAGCGGCGAGCACAGGCCGCCCAAAAGAGAGACGGGCTGGCGGATGAGAGCAGGCAGGTGCCAGTCCATCACCAGAAACACCAGCATAGCCAGAGTGGCCAGCAGGTTGGGGTTGGTGATAAGCGCCTTTACAGAGCCCATTTTTCCATCCGGGCGGAACAGGCGCATGCCGAACGAAAAGAATACCAGATTGAACGCCAGGTTGAAAAACGCGGCATAGAACAGGCCGCTTTCCGGGAACAGGGCATCCGCCACAGGAAACCCCAGAAGCCCTACATTTGCAAAAATAAGGCTGGCGGCAAACAGGCGCCCGCGGCCCGGCGGCCCGCTTACGCGCCGCGCCAGCAGCACGGCCAGCGGAAACACCACGGCAAAAAAGCCGAAGGAAAGCGCCAGCATCCACAGGGTGCCGGTGCGCCGTTCTGGCGTCAGCGGCCCTTCTGCAGACAGAAAAATGGCCGCCGGAAGCGAAAATGACATCAGAAAAGCAGAAAGCGCGCGCTGTGCCGTCTCGTTCAAACAGCCGAGGCGGCCGGCCATAAGGCCGACCGCCATCATAAACAGAATGACACACGTCTGGGAAAGGATGGTCTGTGTCAAAGCGAACCTCCTCTGGGTGCAAAGGGCTCAGTCTTTCCGGCGCAGATGCACAGCAAAGCCGCCGAACTCCTGTTCAAAATAGATGGCAATAAGCCCTTTATCGTCTCTGGCTACGCCCTCCTCGCGGAAGGCATAGCCCCGGCGCTTGAAATAGGCCGCCGCGCGATCAATGTCGTTCACGGCCACGGCAATGTGGCCGTGCGTGCCCAGGAAGGGCTTTTTCACCACCTCCAGCATAGTGCCGGCAAAGACGGCGGCGGGCAGGTCGGTCACCGTCAGGCCGAACAGTGTGGCAAAGTCTGCGGCGGTCTGCTGAGCCTCCTGCGGGCCGGAGGTATTCATGCCCACATGCAGCAGGGTGAAGCCGTGCATTACGCGCACGGCCTCGGCGCACAGGGCGGTGACGGCGGCAAAGTCCTTTTCCCGAATGGCATCGGCAGGCAGCATCCATGTGCCGCCGCAGGCAATGACGTTGGGCAGGCGCAGAAAATCGTTCAGGTTTGCGGCGTTTACGCCGCCGGTGGGCACGAAGCGCACCTTTTTGAACGGCCCGTACAGACCCTTCAGCATGGCGATGCCGCCAGAGGCCGCCGCCGGAAAAAATTTCATCACCTCAATGCCGTATTCCAGAACCTTCTGCACTTCGGAGGCCGTGCTGACGCCGGGCAGAACGGGCACACTGTGCTCGAGGCACCAGCGCACCACCGCTTCGCTGATTCCGGGCGTGACAATATAGGCGGCGCCTGCGGCCACGGCGGCCTCGGCGTTTTCCACTGTCAGGACGGTGCCTGCCCCCACCAGCATTTCGGGTACATTCTGCCTGATGGCGGCAATGCTGGCCGCAGCGGCGCCGGTGCGGAACGTCACCTCTGCCGTGGGGATGCCGCCTGCACACAAGGCTTTGGCAAGGGGCGCGGCATCTGCGGCGTCCTCCAATGCCACAACAGGAATGATGCCGATTTCAGAAAGCGTGCGAAGCACTTCATGCATGGTGTTCTTCCTCCTTCATATAGGTATCCAGCTGACCGCGGGTGGGCAAGCCGTCATTATCGCCGCGGCTCATTACTTGGATGGCGCCAATGGCGTTGCCTCGCTGCACGGCGTTTTGCAGAGGCAGGCCCTCCATCAGGCCAGAGAGCACACCCGCCGCAAAGCCGTCGCCCGCGCCCACGGTGTCCACTATTTTTTTCACAGTGTAGCCGGGCACAAACCCGGCCTCGCCCCTGCGGGCATAATAAGCGCCCTTGCCGCCCAGCTTCACCACCACAAGCTTTGCGCCTGCGGCAAGGTAATGTGCGGCAATGGCTTCGGGCTCTTCCAGCCCGCACAAAATTTTTGCTTCTGCAATGCCGGGCAGGAACACATCGCTCTGCGCGGCCACTTCATTCATAAAATTCACCATGGTCTTTTCGTCCGGCCAAAGCTGGGGGCGCAGGTTGGGGTCGAACGAGAACATCAGCCCCTTTTCCCCCGCAAGACGAAGCAGCAGGCGAGTGGCGGCGCGTGTGCTGTCCGACAGGGCGGGCAAAATACCCGTCATGTGCAGCACGCTGTAGGCCGAAAGGTCAAGCTGCGCCACATCCTCTGCGCTGAGGGTGGAGGCGGCGGAATTTTTGCGGTAGTAATAGATTTCCGGGTCCCCGTGGGAAACCATTGATTTCAGCATGAAGCCGGTGTTTCTCTCGCTGGAAAACCGGGTGAGCTCGGTGCTGATGCCGTTTTGGGCCATCAGGTGGAGGATATGCTTGCCGAAGGGGTCTGTGCCAAGCTTGGTCAGGTAGCCCACGTCGTGCCCCAGGCGGCACATGCCCACGGCGACGTTGAACTCTGCGCCGGCAACAGCGAAGGAGTATTCCCCCACACTGTCCAGCGGGCCTTCGTTTTTGGCGATAAACAGGCCCATCGGTTCCCCGACGAGCAGGATTTTGGAAGGCATGGTCAATAACCTCTTTTCTGGAATGTTCAAAAAATGGCGCTGCGGCGGCTGTCCGCTGCGGCGCACGCAAACAGGCCCGCACAAAGGCGCCGGCTTGCCTGTGGTGTTCTGTTTTTATGAAACCGGAAACCGGCGCGCGCCGCAGAGGCTGCCTCGCCGCACGCGGCCGTTCAAACATCAAAGCGTCAGGGGCGCAGCAGGGTAGAGGCGCGCGGGCTCAGCTCGCTTGGCAAAAGCACCTCCTGCTTTGCGAGCGAGGGGTCTGCGATGCGGGCCAGAAGCAAATTAGTGGCCGTGGCGCCTATTTCCCTCGCGTGCACGCTGGCTGTGGTAAGCTGGGGGGCTGTCAGCTCGGGCCAGTTCATCTGGTCGCCCCAGTTCCAGTCCTCCGGGCCGCACAGGCCTATCTGCTGCGGGATCGACAAACCCATCTCGCGCATGGCGTGCAGGGTATAGGTGGTGGTGACACTGTTCACGCCGATGACGGCGGGCCGCTGCCCGGGTGCGCAGCGGGCCATTAGGTCTTCCAGGGCACGCACGGCACTGCCCTGGTTCTGTCCGTCCACCTCATATACGGGTGCCTCGCCGGGCCGCAGGCCGAACAATGCTTCCGCGCCCGCCGCAAACGCCTGACGGCGCTGCAAGCGCACGGAGTTGTTGTCCCACCGCTGTGAAAACAGCGCGGGCAGGCCGTAGCCCTGTTCCTTCAGATGCGCCAGCAATTGGCGTATGGTGGAATCATGGTCTGTTGTAACGATGTCGAAGGTGTGGCCTTTGATATAGCGGTCGCACAACACCACCGGCACGCCGCGCGCCTCCAGGTTTACAAGGAAGGGGTTTTCATAGCTGGTGGTGTTCACAATCAGGCCGTCCACCCCGCGCGAGAGCAGAAAGGATATCTGATACCGTTCTTTGGCCGGGTCGTCGTCGCAATTCACGAACACAGGCACATATTCCGTGTTGCGCAGTGCATCACCCACCCCCAGCAGCACAGCTGTAGAGAAAGGGGAAGATTGGTCGGACACCACGATGCCCAGCAGAAGCGAACGCTTGTTCTTCAGGCTGCGCGCAATGGTGCTGGGCTGATAGCCCGACACATCGATGACCGATTCGATGCGCCTGCGTGTCTCTGGTGACATCAAATCAAACCTGCCGTTCAGATAGCGCGAGATTGTGGTCTTTGACACGCCCGAAGCCTTGGCAATATCTGTGATAGTCACCTTTTTCTGTGTCATACTGCGCGCCTCCCTCCCGGCGGCCGCCCTGCGGGGCCCCGGTATTTGCTTCATTATAACACAGGCCTGAGGCGAACAGCCGACATTTTTTTGCTGTGCTCAAAAAATCGTAAGCCTGCACAAATGAAACCGATACACATTGTGCAGAAAAACGGTTTTTTTGAAAATCGCAGAAAAATCTAGATTTCTTTTGCAAAGGATGCTATCATAATATCCAAGAAAACTTTGATTAACGCATCATTTTTTATAAAAATAGCATAAGTTTCCGAAACTTTTCCGAAACAAAGGCTATATGTTCCCTTCTTTTGTGAAAAGAGCCAAAAGCTCTTGGAAAGTTTTTATGAAACCGATACACAATCAAACATGCATCTGCTGCAAGAAAGGGGGATGAAAACAGGATACCGCCGGAAGGCGTGTGAACTTTGCGTAATACCGCTTGGCGCACGGCGCTTTTGCTCCGGCGACGCTTCCGGCGCGGGGGGCTGGCCCTCCGCGGTTCTCTGCCGCACCGAAGCGGTGCGGCACAATGTGCGATAATTTGAGGAGGTAATTTTATGCAACTGGCACTTGGCATCCTGTTACTGGTGTCGTTCCTGGTCTTTATTGTATACGCGGCCAAGGGCGGCAACCTGATGATGGGCTTATTTGTCATGGCGGTGCTGTGGTGCGCCATCGGCGCTATCGGCGGTGTCGTCACCTGGGAAGATATCAACACCACCGTATTCAATCAGGGCCCGCTGGACTTTGGTTCCACAGCCGTGAATATTATCTTCGGCAGCTGGTTCGGCCGCATCCTGGTCGAAACGGGCATTGCCGGCACCATCATCCGCAAGGCTGTAGAGCTGGGCGGCGATAAGCCCGGCCTCACCACCAGCCTGCTGTGCATTGTGACCACGGCCATCTTTACCACCGCCTACGGCGTGGGCGCCGTGATTGCCATCGGCGTTATCGTGTTCCCCATTTTGCTCAGCCTTGGCATCTCGAAGCCGCTGGCCGCCGCAGCCTACACCATGAGCGTGGGCGCCGGCCTGTACTTCAACAGCTCGCTGCTGAACCAGGCTGCGGGCGTGATGATTGTGAACGACGAGCAGTATTCCTTCGGGCCTGAATGGTACCGCTTCGCGGCCGTGGCCCTGGCCATTCACCTGCTGGGCGTTATCCTCATGGTGCTCATCGGTACGCGCAAAGGCGCCAAGAGCCACGCGTGGGCGGCCTCTGCCGGCAGCATGACCACCGAGAAAAACGTGAACCTGCTGGCCTGCCTGACGCCTATCATCCCCGTCACCATCTCCATTGCCTTCGGCGTGCAGTCCATTCCCGCCATTATCATCGCCGTCATCTGGGCTCTGGCCTGGACGGGCTATTTCAAGAGCTGGAACGGCATTGGCGAAGTGGTGCAGAAAACCTTCCACGACGGCGTGTCCGACGTGGGCCTGGTGCTGGCCTTCCTGATGTTCCTGCAGATGTTTAATAAGTCTGCCGGCCTTGTGAACGAGCTTCTGAAGCCCATCGTGGCCCCCATCATTCCGACGAATGTGCTCATCCTGTTTGTAGCGTTCGGCGTGCTCAGCTTCCTCAGCCTGTTCCGCGGCCCGCTCACCATCTGGGGCGCCGGCGTGGCAACATTCGCCATCGTGGCCGGCACGGGCATCCTGCCGCTGGCAGTGCTGTACCCGCTGTTCTACATCCAGAGCACGACGGTCACCACCAACTGCTGCCCCACGCAGAGCTGGAACATGTGGGCTATCGGCTACACCAAGATCAGCACCCGCGATTACATGAAGCAGACGCTGGTATATGCGCTGCCCACTGCATTGATCCTGGAGATCGTCGCTTACTTTATGTTTGTGTGAGCACGGTGAGGCCGCAGCCGCCGGAAGCCTGCCACTACACCGAAATGTCGGAACCAGGACGGTTTGCCACTATATAGATTCGATAAGCGGCCCGCCCGCCGCGCGCATGCACGGCGGGCGGGCCCAGCTTGGGAACAGGGAAAGCCCTGCCCGGGCCAGGAAAGGAGAGCGTCGCAACATGGGAGAAAGGAAGATCCGCGTAGGCATCGACGTGGGCGGCACGCACACGAAGGCCGTTGCGCTGGACAATGAAACCCACGAGATTATTGGAGAATCTGTCGTCATGACCACGCACGACCACGAGATGGGCGTTGCTGCGGGCGTGATAGAATGCTTTGAAAACTGCCTGACCAAAAACAACATCGACCCCGACGACGTTGTTTTTATCGCGCACAGCACCACGCAGGCCACAAACGCCCTGCTGGAAGGCGACGTGGCGAAGGTTGGGATCATCGGTATGGCAAACGGCGGCATCGAGGGCTGGCTGTCGAAGAAGCAGTCCAACATTCCGGACATTGATTTGGGCACGGGCCGCTTTATCCGCACCTGCCATACCTTTATAAAGTTGAAGGACGTGAACGAGCAGACGGTGGAGGCCGCCATTCAGAAGCTGCAGGCAGAGGGCGCGCAGGTCATCGTGGCCAGCAAGGCCTTCGGCGTGGACAGCATCAAGGAAGAGCTGCTCGTGCGCGATATTGCCGAAAAGCACGGCCTGCTGGTGAGCGTGGCCTCGGATATTTCCAAGCTGTACGGCCTTACGCGCCGCACGCGCACCGCAGCCATCAACGGCAGCATTCTGCCCAAGATGATGAATACGGCCACCTCCACCGAGCAGAGCGTGCGCCATGCGGGCATTGACGTGCCTCTGATGATCATGCGCGGCGACGGCGGCGTTATGGACATCAGCGAAATGAAAAAGCGTCCTGTGCTCACCATGCTCAGCGGCCCGGCCGCCAGCGTGATGGGCGCGCTGATGTACCTGCGCGCCTCGAACGGCATCTATTTTGAGGTGGGCGGCACCTCCACCAACATCGGTGTCATCAAAAACGGGCGCCCGGCTGTGGAATATTCCGTGGTGGGCGGGCACCGCACCTATATCAATTCGCTGGACGTGCGTGTTCTGGGCGTGGCCGGCGGCAGCATGGTGCGCGCGGCAGACGGCAAGCTGGTGGACGTGGGCCCGCGCTCGGCGCACATCGGCGGCCTGAAATATGCCGTGTATACCCCGCTGGAAGAGATAGAGGCCCCTGAGCTGGAATTCTTTGCCCCGAAGGAGGGCGACCCTGCGGACTATGTGCGCATCAAGCTTGCCAGCGGCAAGCGCGTCACCATCACCAACTCCTGCGCGGCCAACGTGCTGGGCCTTGTGAAGGAAAACGATTATTCCTACGGCATTGTGGAATCTGCCCGCAAGTGCATGCAGCCCCTGGCCGATTATCTCGGCGTCAGCGTGGAGGAGTGCGCGCGCCAGATTCTGCACAAGGCGTTTGAGAAGATTGAGCCCGTCATTGACGAGCTGGTGGAAAAATACCGCATCGAGAAAGACCAGAGCACCCTGGTGGGCGTGGGCGGCGGCGCCTCGGCGCTGCTGCCGTACTCCGCCAACCAGATGAATATGAATTACAGCATCCCGAAGTATGCCGAGGTCATCAGCTCTATCGGCGTGGCGCTGGCCATGATACGCGACGTGGTGGAGCGCGTCATCCCCAACCCCACCACAGAGGATATCTCCAAAATCAAAAAGGAGGCGGCCGCCCTTGCCATCAAGAACGGCGCCGTGCCGGAGACCGTGGAGGTGCAGATAGAAATAGACCCGCAGACCTCCAAGGTGACGGCCATTGCCATGGGCTCGAACGAGGTGCAGACCACCAACCTGCTTTTGAACTGCGACGAGGAAGAGGCCCGCAAGCTGGCGGCCGGCTCTATCCGCGGGGCAAAGCCCGAAGAGGTGAAGACGCTGGCGCAGACGGATGCGTTCTATGTGTTTGGCTGTGAGATGAACGGCAAGCAGCAGGTGCGCCTTGTGGACCATCGCGGCTTCATCAAGGTGCAGGTGGGCGACGGCATTGCCGCTATCTGCAAGGCGGCAGACTGGAAGGCCACCGTGGAGGGCATGTGGAAACAGCAGCTTGCCTATAAGACGGACACGGTGCTCACGCCGGATGTGTTCCTGTGCGTGGGCGGCAAGGTGCTGGATTTCTCCAACACGGTCAGCCTCGAGCAGCTTGAGATCATTATGGAAAGTGAATTCCTCGACATTGAGCCGCAGGAAGAGGTGCTGCTTGTGGTCTCCCGCACGGAGCTGAACTGATGCTGGCCGGCTGGGCACGCGGGCTGCTGGCGCTGGACGAGGCTGCGCTTGTGCGCATTGCCTTCCGGGACGAGCCGCTGCGCGGAAAGCTGACGTCGGCCATGAAACAAAGCCTGTACGAGGGGGCGCGCGCCGAAGGCGAGGCGCGCGCCGCCCTGCTGCAGGAAAACGGCGGCGTGCTTTCGCTGGACGAAGCGGCCGCTCACTGGGGCGTACAGGTGCGGGACAGCCGCGGCTCCGCTGCGGCGGGGCTGGGGCTGTTTGCCGTTTTTCACGAGCCGGCCACCATTGAAATAGATGTGCAGAACGCCGCCGATACAGACGAGGCCCTGCAGAAGGCGGGCGTCTATGAGTCCTTGGGCGCCGTGCCCACGCGGGAAATCCTGCTGGCGCATGAGCTGTACCATTTTCTTGAGTTTCGCGACGGCGCGGGCTTTACAGCCCAAAAGCATGTCACATTGTGGAGGCTGGGCCGCTTTGCCTATAAAAGCAGCGTGCCCAGCCTGCAGGAGATAGCGGCCATGGCCTTTGCGCAGAAGGCCACCGGCCTTGCGTGCAGCCCATGGCTGTATAATGTGTTCATGCTGGCGCCGCACAACCCGCAGCGCGCGCTGGCGCTGTTTGAAAGCATGACAGGAAAGGCGGAATGACCAATGGCACTTATTTATGCCGCCGCGGCGCTGGGCGCGGTGCTGTTCTGCGCCAGCCTTGTGCTGCTGCAGAAAAAATCGGCCCCGCCGCAGGCGGGCGCGCTGGCCGTGCTGCGTGAAGCGCCGGTGACGGTGATATTCGCACCCTTCCTTCTGGCGGTGGCCATTCTTCTGGTGGCAGCCAGGCAGATGGATATTTCTGTGGGTGGCGCCGGTGACAGCGCCGTGCTGATGACAGCGGCGCTGGTGCTCATCTGTGCGGCGGGCAGCGGGTATATTCTTCTGTTCACCTATGTGCGCCGCGCGGTGGCTTACCCCGACAGGCTGGAGCTGCAAAGCGCGCTGGGCAAAACGCACAGCGTGCGCTGGCAGGATATTGTTGAGGTGAAAACCACCGTCACCTCCAAGCGCGTCACGCTGCGCACGGCAAAGGAAACAGTGAGCGTGAACGGAGACCCCAAGCATTACCGTGCCTTTGTGCAGCAGCTGTACAACCATGTGCCCGCCCATGTGGGCAGCGACACGCTGGGCCAGCTTCTGCAAAGGCTGAACTGAGCCGCGCCAAGGCGGCGTATTTCGGAAGGAGGCGGCGCATATGACGCTGCAGCTGGCGCTGGATGGCGCAGAGAAGGGGCGCACGCTGGACGAGGCCATGGCCCTTGCGCGCGCGGCGCGGCAATATACGGATGTCATAGAGGTAGGCACCAGCTTTGTGCTGCGCGACGGCCTTGCCGCCGTGAAAAAATTTGCGCGCGCTGGCTTCGGCGCGCCCATTCTTGCCGATGTGAAGATTATGGACTGCGGCGCCGGCTTGTGCGCCATGGCGTGCGAGGCCGGGGCGGACATCGTGACCGTGATGGCCTTCGCCTCTGATAAGACCATAGAGGGTGTTGTGCGCGAGGCGCATGCGCGCGGGCGCCGCGTGATGGCGGACCTGCTCGGCATGCAGGACGCCGCTGCAGCCGCCCGGCGCGTGCGCGCGCTGGGGGCGGACATCGCCTGCCTGCATGTGGCGGTGGACGCCAAGCAGGGGCAGGGCGGCCCCGCCGCTGCGCAGGTGGCCGCTGTGAGCGCTGCCTGCGGCGGCATGCCGCTTGCCGTGGCAGGGGGCATACGGGAAGACACCGCCCGCGCGCTTTGTGCGGCAGGCGCCGAATGGCTGATTGTGGGCGGGGCCGTGTGCGGCGCACCGGACGCCCGCGCAGCCGCAGCAGGCATACGCGCGGCCATGGAAGGAAAGGGGCTTTGAAGATGGACAGCTTGATGAATACGATGCTGCAGCAGCTTGCCGGCACTGTGGGCGGCGCCCAGACGCAGCAGATGGCCCATGTGGCCCGGCTGATGCAGGGAAAGAAAATGATTTGCACAACGGGCGCGGGCCGCACGGGCCTTGTGATGCGCATGCTGGCCATGCGCCTTGCGCAGATGGGCCTGCCCGTACAGGTGGCGGGCGACGTCACCTGCGGCCCGGTGGGCGAGGGCTGCGTGCTGGTAGTGGGCTCTGGCTCCGGCGAGACGGGTGGCCTGGTGCGGCAGGCGCAGAAGGCAAAGCTGGCGGGCGCGAAGCTGGCAGTGCTCACCACTGCGCCCGAAAGCACGCTGGCCGCCATGGCGGACGCCGTGGCCGTGGTGCCGGCGCCTACAAAAGAGAAGGCGGGCGGCTCTGTGCTGCCCATGGGCAGCCTGTTCGACGAGGGGCTTCTTCTGGCCTGCGACTGGCTGGTGGCATATCTGATGGAGCAGTGCGGCGTCACCGAGGCGGATATGAAGGCGCGCCATGCAAACCTGGAGTAAGGCGCGCCCCGCGCCCGTGTACTGCGCCGAACGGGGCCGGGCACATAAAAAAGCCGCTGTGAAGCGCCTGCCTCACAGCGGCTGAGCCGTACAGGGGTTCAGATGGTGCCGTATTTGGCATACGCGCCGCGCACGCCAAGGCCCTCGGCCATATCCTTACTCATGTTGTCCTCACGGGCGGCCATTTCTTCGGCCTTCAAAAGCACTTCCATAATATGTGCCTTTGGCACGGCCAGCACGCCGTCGATGTCGGCCATCATGAAATCGCCCGGCTCGATGGTGACATGCCCGATCTGGATAGGCTTCTGGTATGCCGTGATCTGCCAGCGGCCCAGAGAGCTGCCGCAGTGGAAGAAGCGCACGAACACGGGGAAGCCCTGCTCCAGAATGTCGTTGCAGTCGCGGCAGCCGCCGTCGATGATGGCGCCGCAGCCGCCCGCTTGGCGGGTAGAGCGCGTCATAATGCCGCCCCAGTGGGCGCAGCCGTCCGTCATGTTCGTCTGCCATACGGGAATATCGTAGGGCTTGATGCTCTCCAGCATGGAGAAGCGGATGTCGTTGTCGTTGCAGTTGATGTCGGTCACTTCTTCACCGCAGCCGGTGAACGCCGGGCCGGCAATGACCATATCGGGCTTCAGCGGGCGAAGATATTCCGGCAGAAGCCTGTCGCGCATGCCAAGTTTATCCATTGCATCGGCCACGATGCCGGTGTACAGTTTTTTGAAGCGGGCCACCAGTTCCTCTACCGGCGGCATTTCCATGTTTGCCATGATGTAAAAAACCTCCCTGTTTTCTGAATGGGCGCCGTATTCTGCGCGCCCGGTTTACAGCCTTATCTTACCGCACAGGGCTGGGGCATTCAATTTCCGGCCTGCATAAACTTTTCAGGGAAGAACATGGCAACCTGTACAAGAAACGCGCAAAAAAGTTTTATATATGAAAACGCTTATATAAGCGTATTTTTTTCAATTTCTTTTCGGCCAAAAAGTTTTATATTTGGAACCAACCGTGCGCAGCCACGTCCGCCGTGCGGCGTGCCCGGCAGCCATGCGCGGCCCCGGCTTCTTGCGCGCGGGACAAAGGAGGAGGCAGCCCTGTGGAGCTTCATACACAATATGCGCCTGTGCCTGCGCTGTCGCGTGCGGCGCTGGTGCTGAAGGCCGTGTTTGAAAACGGCGGCCTGCCCGCAAAAGATATCGCGCGCCGCTGCCCGTGCCCCAAAACCACCTTTTACCGCCTGTTGGCAGAGCTGGTGCACAGCGGCTATTTATACGAGGATGAACAGACAAAGCTTTATACGCCCGGCCCGCTGTTTGAGCAGGGTTTTGCGGGCAGGGAAGAGCAGCAGGCACGCCTGAAGGAGCTTGCGGGCCCTGTGCTGGAGCAGCTTGCACAGCAAAGCGGGCAGACTGTGAAGCTGAACATTGCCTGCGGCCGGGCCTGCTGCGTGGCGGCGTTGGCCCTGGGCCCGCAGAAAATACGCATTACAGTGGACGAGGGCACGCGCTACCCTCTGCACACGGGCGCAGCGGGCAAGCTGCTGCTGGCTTATCAGGGGCAGGCGGCTATCCACAGCTATTTTGAAACGCCGCCCGAGCAGTGCACGCCACTTACCATCACGGATGAAACGCGCTTTCAGAATGTTGCGCGGGATATCCGCCGCCAGGGCTACGCTTTCGACACAGGAGAGTTTATCCCGCAGGTGGGGGCTGTTGCCTGCCCGGTGCGCGGAGCGGGCGGCCGGGTAATAGCGGCCGTCAGCATTGCATACCCGCAGGCCATTTTCCGCAGCGAGCGCCTGCCGGAGCTGGTGGCCCTGCTGCACAGCGCCACACAAGAGCTTTCTGAGCGCATGGTGCAGTAAGGTTGTGCTTTAGCTTTGCTTTGAAAAAAGCCCCGTTCCGGCCGGAAAGGCCCGGAACGGGGATTTTTCGAATAGGGAAACCACCGGCTCTGCCGGTGGAGGTGCCCCGCAAAAAGCTTTAGCTTCAAGCATCGAGCAAAGCGAGCTGCTAACAGCAAGCTATCAGGAGCAAAAGACTGCCGTTAGAACAGAGATTGCCCGTTTACGGGCTGTGGGGCAAATGATGCGAGC